>NCAT01000091.1 GCA_002255575.1 Acidocella sp. 20-57-95 | reverse complement strand
GGGCCGGAGATGGGGAGCCGGAGCGATCAGGCGGCAGCCTCGCCGGTGGAGGATGGGCGTTCGCCCGTTGCAGGCACGCCGCGCCGGGAGCTGACCACCGGCACCAAGCTCGGCATTCTGGCGCTGGTGGCGGTTTTGGGGTTGGGCTTCATCTGGTTCAATGCGCTGTTCAGCCATAAGCGGACGGACCAGCAAAAAATCATTCCAGCGGCATATACGAATGGCGGCGAAGTTTTTAACGGGCCGCCGGACGCGGCCATGAAGCCCGCCGCGCAAAATTTGCCCGCCCCCGCCAATACACAAACGGGATTGTTGGACGCACCCGCGCAAGCCTCGCCTGCTGCGGCGCCGATCCTGGCCTTCTCCGGATCATCGGCGCTGGTTCCCAACCAGCCGGCCTCCTCGAGCGCCAGTCAGCCTGGCGCTACGGCAGCGGCGGTGATGCCGGATAATTCCCCCTTGGCGGCCCGGCTGAAGCCCACGGTGCTCGATGGCGAACGGGCCTCAGTGCTGCAAAATCCCGACATGGTGATCACCGAAGGCACGATGATCCCCTGCACCCTTCAAACGGCCATCAACAGCCAGTTGCCCGGGCTGGTGACGTGTGTGGTGCCGATCGATGTTCGAGGATCGACCGGGAATGTCGTTCTGCTCGATCGCGGCACAAAGATTGTCGGCCAAATGGAGAACGGTCTCCTGCAAGGCCAGAACCGGGTGTTCGTTGATTGGACCCGTGCAGAGACGCCGGATCATGTCATTGTTACCCTGGATTCGCCGGGTTCCGACGAGCTCGGGCGAGCGGGCTTACCGGGCGCGGTCAACAACCATTTTTGGGACCGGTTCGGCGGGGCGCTAATGCTGACCCTTGTGCAAGGCGGGCTGCAGGCAGGAACCCTGGCGGCGGCGGGAAATGGCAATAGCAATTCGACCTCGCAGCAGGCAGCACTTGGCTTTGTGTATGCCGCGCAGAGCAACGGGCAGTCGGTTGCCAACACGGCTTTGGCGAATTCGATCAACATTCCGCCGACGCTGACCAAGAACCAAGGTGATACTGTGTCGCTGATCGTGGCGCATGATCTGGATTTTTCCAGCGTGTACCGGTTGCGGCTCGACGATACCGGCGTGGAGACGGGCAATGGCGGGTGAGGCGGC
>NCAT01000048.1 GCA_002255575.1 Acidocella sp. 20-57-95 | reverse complement strand
ACCACCGGCGGTCCGGATATGTTGCGGATGATGTCGGCTGCGCCAATGGCGGACGGATCTAGCAAAACGCACGGCCATAACCATACTACCACCCATCATTACGATCATCACGCTGGACATCATTGATATGAAAACAACCCGCCGCGAACTATTTTTAGGTGCGACCGCATTCGGTTTTCTGGGGTCATTACCGGCAGCTCGGGCTCAAACATCTAAGGTCCTTACCGCAACAACGCGTAGCTTGGAGGTAAACGGCAAAGCTGCCAGAGTGTTTGCGTTGCTTGGCCCGAATGGTGATCCTGGCGTTACGCTCGATCCTGGCGAGCGCTTTGCGGTTAAGCTCAAGAACCAAGTTGGTACGCCTACGATCATTCACTGGCATGGTCAGGAGCCCGATTGGAAGCAGGACGGGTTTCCGTGGCCGGAAACGCCAGCTATTGCCGCTGGCAGCGCTAAATCATACGACTATAAGCCGATCTCAGGCACGTTCTGGATGCACTCCCATGCGGGCCTGCAGGAACAGCAATTGATGACCGCACCTCTGATTGTCCGCGATATTGCCAGTCTATCTGCAGATACTCAGGATATCGTGCTGATGTTGCATGATTTTAGCTTCAAGACACCTAATGAGCTACTGGCCGGATTAACTAAAAATAGTGCGATGGGCGGGATGGATGGCATGGGCTCCGGGGGTATGAGCAATATGTCAGGAATGAGTATGGGCGCGTCGGGGACCATGATGGGCCCAGCCATGAACGGCATGGACAAGAGTACCGGTTCCATGACCGGCATGTCGGGAGCTATGTCTGGTTCTGCTGATCTTAACGACATCGACTACGACGCCTTTCTTGCCAATGAGCGTTCGCTCGCCGACCCAGAGATAGTCCGGGTTCCTGCCGGTCAGGCGGTCCGGCTCCGCGTCATCAATGGTAGCGCATCCACAAATTTCTGGATCGATCTTGAGGGGATTTCCGGTCAAGTTGTGGCGGCGGATGGCCGCGGCGTCGTGCCGGTCTCCGGTTCAAGGTTTCCGATAGCCATGGCACAGCGGCTGGACATTTTGTTTCGCGTACCGAATGCGGGATCGTTTCCAATCTTGGCACAGGTCGAAGGCAAAACCGACCGGACTGGAATTATCATAGCGACACCGGGCGCCTCCATTCCAAAAATTGTCGCCCTAGCGGCCATAAAAGCTCCTCCAACGGACTTGTCGCTTGAGAGCCGGCTGACCGCCGCAAATCCCCTGGTGGCCCGTCCAATCGATATGACGCTGCCCCTTATGCTTGATGGTGATATGAGCACTTATGCTTGGACACTAAACGGCAAGCAATGGCCAAACCCCAAAGTTCTGATAGTGAACCCTGGTCAGCGCGTAATGATCGATATGACAAATCAGTCGATGATGTCGCACCCGATGCATCTACACGGCCACTCGTTTCAAGTGGTGGCCCTAAACGGTAAACCGATAAATGGCGCTTTGCGCGACACTGTGCTGGTGCCGCCGATGGGCAATGTGAAGATCGCGTTTGACGCGACCAATCCTGGCCGATGGGCGTTGCACTGCCACAACCTGTACCACATGGCAGGGGGCATGATGACTGAGGTCAGATATAGCGGCATCGCAGTGTGAATGTGGACGCCGCCATGGCAGCGCCCGTTCTCGACAGTCTCATCGTCGGTGGCGGCCCAGCGGGACTAACCGCCGCGATCTATCTCGCAAGGTTTCGAAGAAGGTTCGAGTTGATCGATGGCGGCGCCAGCCGAGCGTCCTGGGTGCCAATTTCACATAACCATGCCGGCTTTCCAGACGGCATCAATGGTAACGCGTTGCTGGACCTAATGACCGCTCAAGCGGCGCGTTACGGCGCACCGATCCGCCAGGCACAGGTAGATGCGATCAGCGCCGCTCCCGAAGGCGGCTTTGCGTTCGCGATCGACGGCGCGACCCGTCAGGCGCGGACCATCCTGCTCGCGACCGGCGTTGTCGATATCGAACCGGATTTAGCTAACATTCCCAGTGCCGTCGCACGGGGTCTAATCCGCTATTGCCCGGTGTGCGATGGCTACGAAGTCATCGGTCGCAAGGTCGGCGTGATTGGGCATGGAATGAAAGGCCTCAATGAGGCAATTTTTCTACGCACCTACAGCGATGACGTCACCCTGCTTTCGGTCGATGCCTCGCTGATCCCGACAGACGCGACACGCCGCAACGCCGCTGATGCAGGAATTATTCTAATCGCGGCGCCGATTGCGGCTATCGCTACCGAGCGTGAACAGACTTGCGCAGTGACAACGCAGGATGGAGAGACTCGCCGGTTCGACGTGATCTATTCCGCGCTTGGCACCAGGAAACGATCGGCGCTTGCCAGGATGATGGGTGCAACCCTGACCGATGATGGCTGCATTGTTACCTCGACCCACCAGCAGACATCAATCAAAGGTTTATTCGCCGCCGGCGATATTGTCCGCGGGCTCAACCAGATTAGCGTCGCGATGGGCGAAGCGGCGATCGCCGCAACCGCCATTCACAACTCGCTGCGCGGCATGAGGATCGAATGAAGAGTCGTTGCCAATCGCGATTTAGCCAGCACAGCTGGAGAAACGGGGTATGAAGCTCGGACCGCTGGTTTGCTTATTACTCTTGTGCGGGTGGACGGCGGCGCCGGTGGGTGCCGGACCCGGAGCCACATTGGGCAGCGCAAGTAAACTACCGATTCCGCGGTTTGCAGCGCTGCGTACCGATCAAGTTAATTTCCGGGCTGGTCCCGGTTTTCAATATCCTGTTGTGTGGATTTACCAGCGCGAAGGCCTGCCGGTTGAGATAATCGGAGAATTCGACGTCTGGCGCCAAGTCCGAGCGCCCGACGGCGGTGTTGGCTGGGTCCATGAAGCGACCATTCGTGGGCGCAGAAGTTTTATCGTCACCACTCAGCGAGCAGATTTAAGAGCCAACCCAGATAGTAATGCGAGAACGGTGGCGTTTTTAGATTTTGGCGTTTCTGGCACATTGATTAGCTGCGATGGAAATTCGGATTGGTGTAAGGCCAGCACTGGGAATGTAAATGGCTATCTGGCCAGGGAGGACTTTTGGGGTGCGTTCCTTGGAGAAATTGTAAAATAACGGAAAGAAATCATTGAAAAAAGGAAGTTGTGATTGATCCCGATTAGATCAAACATAAATAACAAAGCCCAACAATCAAGGAATTTAACAATTGAAAAAAGTCGTATTATCCCTTATCAGTGCCGGATTTACGGCAAGTTTTGCGGTCCCGGTCTTAGCTCAGCAGATGCAAATGTCTCCTTCGTCGATGTCGAGTGCGGCAAGTCCAGCAGACAGAGATTTCTCGGCCGCGATGGATAAAATGAATAAGGCCATGACGGCAGCGCCGATCAGGATTTTGTCTCAATGATGGAGCCGCATCACTTGAGAGCCGTTGATATGGCAAAGACGGAACTTGAGTACGGGAAAGATCCCACGCTCCGCAAAATGGCGCATGATATTATTACATCTCAAACCAAAGAAATTACGCAAATGAGGACATGGCAAGCGGCTCATCCATCGGTAAAATGAACATCCGATCTCTACACAAGCACATGCTGCGTAGCCTCTCGCGTAGCTCTGATACAGCCTTTACACAAAATCCTTGACCTTCCCATGATGGTAATCCCTACCTAATTATTGATTAACTTATCAGGATGCGTCAAATGGATGCGGTTACGGCAACGGTTGAGTTGGAACCGGCTGATTTACCGGCGCATGCCTTCGATCTCGTTATCGAGGGTATGACTTGCGCGAGTTGCGTCAACCGTGTTGAGCGAGCGCTGAAGCGGGTGTCTGGCGTGGTGAGTGCCGAGGTCAATCTCGCAACCGACAGGGCGCATATCACCGCGCATCTAGGTTCGGTCACAGTTGCAGATGAGCTTGAAAACATCATGTCAGCGGTGCGCGATGCCGGATATACGGTCCGGCAAGTGGCTGGCAATGAAAGTGCTAGCGCCGACGACGCGCGGACGGAGAAAAAGGACCGGCGAGAATTGCTCTACGTCCTGGCGGCTGCGGCGCTCTCGGCGCCACTGGCTTTCGGGATGCTGGCACATCTTGTCGGTAGAAATTGGATGCTTCCAGGTTGGGGACAGTTTGGGCTGGCGAGTATTGTTCAATTCTGGCTGGGCGCACGCTTTTATGGGGCGGCCTGGAAGGCCGTCCGGGCATTATCCGGTAATATGGACTTACTTGTGGCAATCGGTACGTCCGCCGCCTGGGGCCTTAGCGTTTACGAGTTGCTTGTAACTCCCACCGGTCGTGAACCGATCCTTTATTTTGAAAGTTCTACTTTTCTAATTACTTTTATTCTTCTTGGTAAATGGCTAGAATCAAAAGCCAAGCGGCAGACGGCCTCTTCAATAAGAGCGCTGATTCAATTGCGGCCAGATACTGCTCGCGTCCGTCTAGGACAGGTCGAAACTGAAATACCTCTCAAGCAGGTCCGAGTTGGCGATATTGTGGTGATCAGGCCTGGCGAGCGCATTGCAGTTGATGGCCGCGTACAAGACGGAGGCGGCCAGGTCGACGAATCGATGCTCACTGGCGAAAGCCTGCCGGTGGAGAAAGGGTTGGGCGACAAGGTGACGGGTGGATCGATCAATTCTGATGGATTGCTAGTCGTTGAGACAACCGCGATTGGTTCTGAAACTACACTGGCCAAGATCGTGCGGATGGTTGAAGGCGCACAAGCTTCAAAAGCGCCGATTCAGCGCTTGGTGGACCGGGTGAGCGCTATTTTTGTGCCAATTGTGCTCGGAATCGCTTTACTAACGTTCCTGGGTTGGTGGTTCGCTACAGGGAATGCGACCCTCGCAATTTTAGATGCGGTATCAGTTCTTGTTATTGCCTGCCCGTGCTCGCTTGGCCTGGCGACACCCACGGCAATCATGGTCGGCACTGGCATCGCCGCGCAGTACGGTATCTTGATCAGCGATGCGGAAGCTCTCGAAAGGGCGCATGCCATTAATGTTGTAGCTTTTGACAAGACCGGCACACTTACCGAAGGCCGGCCAATCATAACGGGCGTTGTCCCTGCAATGGGTATCGGCGAGGCTCAGCTTTTGCAACTCGCGTTATCGGTGCAAACGGGAAGCGAACATCCGCTGGCGCTGGCCGTTCGCAAACTTGCTGAAGCGCAAGGTCTTCTACCCACGATCACGTCACGTTTTCGGGCTCTCGGCGGCCGAGGGGTATCGGCGGAACTCGCAGGTCGTGAGTTTCTGTTCGGCACAAAACGCCTGCTGACGGAGCATCATTTGTCAGACGACAAATTGGCCAGCGAAGCCGCAACGTTGGAGGCTTCCGGACATACCGTCTCGTGGCTCGCCGAAACCACGCCGGTGCCCCATGTCCTCGGCTTGCTGGCCTTTGGAGATGTTCTTAAACCGCGGGCCGGCAAGGCGATCGAATTGCTAAGAGAAAAGGGCATCCAAACAGTCATGCTGACCGGAGATAATTACGGCGCGGCAGAGTCTGTCGCGCGGATACTCGGCGTTGATGATTTCTTCGCTAATCTTCTCCCCCGCGACAAGGCAGATGCCGTCGCCAAGCTGCGCCGCGAGGGCAGGGTTGTGGCGATGGTCGGTGATGGAATTAACGACTCACCAGCTCTGGCGGCGGCAGATGTGGGAATCGCCATGGGAACAGGCACGGATGTGGCGATGGCGACCGCAGGTGTAACGTTGATGCGCGGTGATCCTTCATTGGTCGCGGACGCCATCGACATCTCGCAGAAGACCTACACAAAAATTCGCCAGGGTTTGGGCTGGGCGTTTATCTATAACCTGGCGGGTATTCCCCTTGCTGCATTCGGATTTCTAAACCCCGTCCTGGCAGGCGGAGCGATGGCACTCAGCAGCATTTCGGTCGTCACGAACGCGCTCCTGCTGCGCCGGTGGCGCCCAAGCGGCGTGGCGGGCCGCCCGTGAATATCGGTCGGGCTTCGCAAACGTCCGGCGTATCAGCCAAAATGATTCGTTATTACGAGAGCATCGACCTGATTCCAGCGGCGTCCCGCACAGCGGCAGGATATAGGGTCTATAACGATACCGAGGTGCGGACTTTGCGGTTCATTCGTCGCGCCAGGGATTTTGGGCTGCCGATCGCACGGATTAAATTGCTCGTCGGGCTATGGCAGGGACACAAGCCAAGCCGGGGCGTTAAGAAAATTGCTCTGGAGCATGTGGCTGATTTGACGAAGAAAATTGTTGAACTGACCGCCATGCGCGATGCTTTGGCAGAACTAGCCGACGCTTGTGAAGGTGATCATCGCGCGGAATGCCCAATTCTGCGCGACTTTGAAAGCTGATATTGCGGCTCGGGCCTTTCGCCGGCGGCCCGTCGATCTAAGGCTTTCCGCGACTGGGCGTCTGCTCATTTATAAAAAGCTCGGACGGCAATTCCTGGCAATAACGTTCGAATTTATTGCTAAGAAGGATGATACTAAGTAAGTGAGTCGTTTCAGGGATTCATGCGGATGTATTCTTAACTTCTACCGTCAGATGTGAAAGCGAGCGGAACCGCGTGAGTTTGGATTTGTAGAAATCTGGCCCGCGAGACTTTTTCGTGCCCACTGAAATAATAGCGCCAAGGTGCCCTAGACCTAACCGTCCAGAGATGCGGGTCGGCAACTTTGTCAAAAGAGCCTCGATGAACTCACGTACTTTTGCCTCCACCCTTCACGCTTCGGCCGTGTTGGGATGTTCCCAGCGCAGATCGTCAAGGGTTGTTGCCTTAACGAACACCGACCTAGACGTTCAAAATAACAAAATAACTTCGGCATTGTCACAGCTGCGGTTAAGCTGAGTCCACGCTTTAGAAAATGAAACGCCTGATCATTTTAGGATCCGCTCTAAACCCTCTACTCGCCGCGTGCCACGAGCAGCCGCTTTGGAGAAAAAATGTTCGCCAAATGAAAGACCGGGACACGCGCATTGCCGAAGGTCGGCTCTCGCCATATTAACGGACACAGTCAGCCCTTTCCTGAATTAGCCTTATTAATCAGAAGTTTTTGGTGCAGCTTTTTTTAAAAAGCTGCGAAGGAGGCTGCAGCTAAGCCTGACATACAAAAAGATACTCCGCAAGATTGGCGTAGATCGGCGCGCTGAAGCTCGGGTCATCCAGCTTGACCGAGATATAATCCCGCCCCTCGGCGGAGCGCTTCGACCACCCTGCACCTATTTCCGCTCTTGAAACGTAGATACGATGGCTTGGGGCGTTATCGTTGGTCCGGTTGGCTTCCGGCACGATGCGCACATTCTTCGTCTGTACGCTCATGGTAACGATCTCACCGTGGATTTCATTGCCGACTTTCTTGAAGGTTCCGATGGTAGCCATGTCAAATCTCCTTTGCTGTTTCGAGCCCGCGACCACCGCAGCCTCGATGGCGATCAAGACAGCGCAGCTGTCGGGGAAAAAAGCCGGACGGTGCCGTTGCAGGAAGGCGATCGTCCTTCGGTCAGATCAGCCACTGAGAGGCCGCGTGGCGCAGCAACGAGGCGTGTGTTCAGGAGATGAATGGCAACGCTCGAGCCTTCGGGCAGTCGGCAAAGATAGCCAACGGCACGTACATGATCCCGCGCAGCAGACGAGACCGCGTATCCTGCCGCAGGTCACCGGTCACAATGCCTTTGCCTTCACGTCACGGAGCAAGCGCAAAATACGGGTGGGTGGTGATTCGCTCCAACGTGGGCGGAACATTCTCGGCCAGATGGCGTGCCCCGGTTCGCGCGCCGACCTGTGCCAATCCATGACGATAAGCCCGATGGGCTGCACCTCAAATGCTCCCACAGCTGCCAACCAAGTGGGGACACGCGCGGCGAATCCCCATCCCGGTGAATGCCGGGCGGGGATTGGGCCGGGGGCTTGTGCCCACAAGAAAAGCCGCCCGAGTGGGGCGGCTGGAGATCGCCTGGTTCCTGTTCCTGGAGGTGCGGGCGCTACGCGCCCCCACTGCCAAACGTCCACACCGGAATACCGAGTTTTTTGGCTTTGTCAGACAGGTTTTCCTGAATGCCGGTGCCGGGGAACGCCATGACGCCGATTGGCAGGGCATCCAGCAGAGCGTCATTGCGCTTGAACGGCGCCGCCTTGGCATGCCGTGCCCAGTCGGGCCGGTAGGCAATCTGCGTTACCTTGCGCGCATCAGCCCATGCGGCGGCGATGCGCTCGGCTCCCTTAGGACTGCCGCCGTGCAGCAGCACCATGTCCGGGTGCTTGGCATGGACTTTGTCGAGCTTGTCCCAGATCAGCATATGGTCGTTGAACTCCATTCCGCCGGTGAAGGCGATTTTCGGGCCGGAGGGCAGCAGCGGCTCGGTGTCGGCCCGGCGCTTGGCGGCGATGAAGTCGCGGCTGTCGATGAGTGCTGCGGTCAGCGCGCGGTGATTGACCATCGAGCCGGAGCGCGGGCGCCAGGCTGAGCGTGTTTGGCGCTCGAATTGCTCGGCGGCCTGTTCACGGAAGAATTCCAAGCAGTCGCGCCGTTCCAGTAGCGTCTGACCTTCCGCTGTCAGCCGTTCGAGCTCGACTGAGCGTATCTCGGATCCATCTTGCTCTTTCTGACTGCGTTTTTGCGCCTGCTCGTTATCGTCCAGCGTTCGCTCGATCCGGGCTACGGCGCGGTGGAATAGATTAACCGTCGCCCAGAGCAGTTCCTCAAGGTCGGGCTCCAGCCGCGTGTCGGTCAAGGTGGCAGCGAAAGCATCGAAGATATCGGCGACGGCGCCTGCGATAAGCGGTGCTTCGGGCAATGGTCGCGGGTCAGGTTCGTCCTGGCCGGGATGGTAGCCATAGAGCTGGAGTTCGTTGAGAATATGCGCGGTGGGGGAAGCGGCTTGCGGTGGCTCAAAGCCGGTATCGTCATGTTCGCGGGTCATAGGATGCTCCTGTTTGCCGGAAGCCCGCGCCCATCGCGGCCTTCCATGGCGATCCAGGCCGTAGGCGGCGACGGTCCGCACGCATTGCGCCGGAGCGCAG
>NCAT01000013.1 GCA_002255575.1 Acidocella sp. 20-57-95 | reverse complement strand
AATCGCCGGTCCGGTCAACGACTGTAACATGAGCGCTGGTGTAACGGTGCAACGGAAAACACCAGTTTTTCGGCCAGTGAACTCGATAACGAGGTGTTAAATTAAATTTTTAATGTAGCCGATGATTATGTGATGTTTTTGTTGCAGATGCGAAAGCCAGGCTTGATCGCCACTGACACGCCCGAGCGCAGTTTTGTGTAATTCCCTTCCCTATACGGAGGCATCAAGTTGGCCCGTGTCGCAGCGCAGCATTGTTTTCCTTAAGTTTTTGCCAATTTTTTCAGATATATAGTTTTTTGGTGCCGGATTTTTGCAAGCTCTGGACCATCGCGATTAGCGCACACGGCCCCGCATGCGGTGCCGCGTATTCGTTAATTCGCTTAGAATAAATTTCCGGCGAACAGGCTGGTTTTGGGAAATAATCACTAACAAACCGCGTCAACCATTTTTATTTGTTATTTATTTCGTTTAATGATCAATAGTGGTTCGTTGCGCAACGAGTTGGAACTTTGAGGTGTGCAGCCCACGAAGCGTAGTCTTTTATTTATCTGTTTATCTTATTTATAAATATTACTCAAATTCTGTATTTCGTCGGTTTTGTGGCCCAAATATAGTCGTTTTCATTCGCGTCAGCAGGAAAATGGCGTACCGGTACATATTTTATTCGTTTTTAAGTTGTTTTTTCGAGTAATTTTGGACGAAGCCCGCCCAACCCAAATGTAACTTTTAGGTCATGCGTCGGGTGCCCGTTACTCGGCCCGGGTTCAGCATCTCTGCCGCCATCCGTCTCATCAAATCGCGTCTCTAACATATTGATATACAACGCTACTCTGTGGACCAGCCGCGCCATCAATCCGCTCAAACGGAGGGGCCGGTTAAACCGCTTGGCCCGCCGCAAACCCGCTGGACCACGCCCATTGGAAATTATAGCCACCCAGCCAGCCGGTTACATCCAGCGCCTCCCCCACCACAAACAACCCCGGCACGTCGCGTGCTTCCATGGTTTTTGAGGATAGGTATGCGGTATCCACCCCACCCAAAGTGACCTCCGCCTTGGCATAGCCCTCGGTCCCCGCCGGCCGCAGCGGAAAGCGATTGATCATCTCGGCGGTGTTTTTCAGCGCCTTATTCGGCATATCGCCGATCACATGGTTGCCCAAAGGCGGTTGCAGCAGGCTGTGCGCCAGCCGTGCGGGCAGCACCTCGCCCAGAATCGTCTTTAACTCAGCCCTTGGCCGCTCCGCCTTGCGGGCCAGCAGGAACTCATAGGCATCCTGGCCGGGCAGCATATCCAGGCTTAGCGCCTGCCCCGGCTGCCAATAGGATGAGATTTGCAACACCGCCGGGCCGGAAAGCCCACGATGCGTAAATAGCGCCGCTTCGGCAAACGCCGCCTTGCCGCACCGCGCCACCGCCTCAAACGAAACCCCGCTTAACCCCTGCATCCAGGCCCAGGGCTCGCCCGTAAAGGTCAGCGGTACTAATCCGGCCCGAATATCCGTCAGCTTCAAGCCAAACTGCTTGGCCACATCATAGGCAAAGCCGGTCGCCCCCATTTTGGGGATGGAAAGCCCGCCGGCGGCGAGCACCAGCGCATCAGCGGTGAACACCCCTTTGTCGGTCTCCACCCGGTATTTATCCGGCTTGGAAACACCGGTCACCGCGGTGGAGAGCCGCACATCCACCCCACCCGCCTGGCACAGCCCCAGCAGCATGGCCAGAATCTCCTTGGCCGAGCCGTCACAGAATAACTGCCCCAGCCGCTTTTCATGAAATGCAATTTTATGCGCTTGCACCAGCGCGATAAAATCATGGTTCGAATAGCCCGCCAGTGCCGACTTACAAAAATGCGGATTATTCGAGATAAAATTGGCTGGCTTCACAGTCAGGTTGGTAAAATTGCATCGCCCGCCGCCCGAGATAAGAATTTTCGCTCCCGCTTGGTCGTTATGCTCCAGCACCAGCACCTTGCGGCCCCGCTTGCCGGCGGTCGCGGCACAGAACAGCCCGGCAGCCCCGGCCCCAATAACGGCCACATCGTAATGCTGCATTAGGCAAATCCTTTTGGTTGGTTATAATTCGGTCGAACAGGCTGGGGTTGATATGCGTCTATCGCCATTATGGCAAAGAAGGCTGGCGGTATTTCGGGCGCACCGGCGCGGCCGGCTCTCGCTTAGCATCTTCGCCTGCGTGTTCGTGGTCAGCATGGCGGCCAATTTCATCGCCAACGACAAACCGCTGCTCATGGCATATCGCGGCCAGCTTTACATCCCGGCGGTGCAATTCATCCCCGAAACCACCTTCGGTGACTACCTGCCCACTGAGGCTGACTTCACCAACCCCACCATCAAAGCCGCCATCAATGCGCATGGCTGGATGCTCTGGCCACCAATCCCGTATAGCTACGACACGATCGTCTGGAACGCCGGCCCAATGGCACCCGCCCCACCAAGCGCCCGCAACTGGCTGGGTACCGACGAAGTTTCACGCGACGTCCTGGCGCGGGTGATTTACGGCCTGCGCATTTCCATCCTGTTCGGCTTTGGCCTCACCATTGCGGCCTCCCTCATCGGCATCATCGCGGGCGCCGTGCAGGGCTTCTATGGCGGGCTGACGGATTTGCTGTTCCAGCGCTTCATCGAAATCTGGTCGGGCATGCCGCAATTATTTTTGCTCATCATCCTTGCCAGTATCATCGCCCCCAGCTTCTGGGTGTTGCTCCTGTTCTTGCTTCTGTTTTCCTGGATGACCCTCACCGGCGTGGTGCGTGCCGAGTTTTTGCGCGCCCGTAACCTTGATTATGTCCGCGCCGCCAAAGCGCTCGGCGTGCCGGACTGGCGGATTATGGCCCGCCATATGTTGCCGAACGCCATGATCGCCACCCTCACCTTTCTGCCCTTCATCCTCTCAGACTCAGTCACGGTGCTCGCCAGCCTGGATTTCCTCGGCTTCGGCATGCCACCAGGCGCGCCGTCGTTGGGGGAGCTCGTCTCAGAGGCAAAAAACAACCTGCAAGCGCCATGGCTTGCTTGCACTGCCTTTGCCACCTTGGGCGGCATACTCATCCTGCTAATTTTCATCGGGGAGGCGGTGCGTGACGCGTTTGACCCGCGCAAAACCCAATGAGCTTGCTGCGTGTTGAAAACCTGCATTTGCAGGCCGCTGCCAAAACGCTGGTGAACCATATATCCTTCAGCGTTGCCACCGGTGAAACACTCGCCATCGTCGGTGAATCCGGCTCGGGTAAAACCCTCTCCGCGCTCAGCGTGCTGGATTTGCTCCCCGCCGGTGTGCAGCGCATTAGCGGTAACATCACACTCGATGGCACCAACATCGCCACCGCCAGCCGGGCACAGATTCAACAAATACGCGGCGGCACAGCTGGGATCATTTTCCAAGAACCATTATCAAGCCTCAATCCTTTGCAACGCGTTGGCAAACAGGTGGCCGAAGCCCTGAGCTTGCACGGTAAATACGCCAAACTGAGCCTGCGCGATAAGGTGAAATCCCTGCTCGCTGAAGTTGGCCTGCCAGATGCCGAACGCATTGCCAATTCCTACCCGCATCTGCTCTCCGGCGGGCAACGCCAACGCATCATGATCGCCATCGCACTTGCCAACGACCCAAAACTTCTCATCGCCGACGAGCCCACCACCGCGCTTGATGTAACATTAGAGAAACAAATTCTCGACCTCATCGCGGATGCCCAAAAAGCCCGTGGCCTCGGTGTGCTGCTGATCACCCATAACCTTTCTCTCGTGCGCCGCTATGCTGACCGTGTGCTGGTGATGGACCGCGGCAATGTTATCGAAACCGCCACCACGAATGAAATTTTTGCCAGCCCCCGCCAGCCACAAACCAAATGCCTGCTGGCCGCCCGCAACATCGCCGCACCACCGCCAGTGGCTGACGCGCCGGTCATCCTCGAAGCGCAAAACCTGCTGGTAAAATTCCCCATCCTACGCGGCGCGCTGCGCCGCAAAATGGGTGAGGTGGCAGCTGTTGATGATGTATCCTTCACATTGCATGAAGGCGAGACACTCGGGCTGGTGGGCGAATCTGGCTCCGGTAAATCCACCATCGGGTTGCTGCTCCTGCGGCTTATTAACTTCCAAGGCAACGTGCTGTTCAATGGCACCAACCTTGCCACCCTGCCCACACGCCAACTCCGCGCCCTGCGCGCCAAAATTCAAATTGTCTTCCAAGACCCTTACGGCAGCCTCGCCCCCCGCCTGACCATCGCGGACATCATCGCCGAAGGTCTCGCCATCCATGAAAAACACCTTGGCGCTGCCGAACGCCGCGCCCGCGTGCGCACTACCCTCACCGATGTCGGCCTACCCGCCGACGCCATGGACCGCTACCCGCATGAATTTTCCGGTGGTCAACGCCAGCGCATCGCCATCGCGCGTGCCCTCATCCTCAACCCACAAATTCTGGTGCTGGACGAACCCACATCCGCGCTCGACGTTACCGTACAAGCCGAAATTCTGGCCCTGCTGCGCGCGCTGCAAACCCGCCACAAAATCGCATATCTGTTCATCAGCCATGACCTCTCGGTCATCCGCGCTCTTGCACATAAAGTAATGGTCCTAAAAACCGGCAAGATCATCGAACTTGCGCCTGCCACCGAGATTTTCACCAACCCACAAGCCGCCTACACCAAAACATTACTGGCCGCCTCCGGCCTCGTCTAAGGAACGTATAAATGATCCTCAAGAGCAGGGCCTTTGGCCAGCGCTACGCATTCGTGGTCGTTGCCATCACCTTCGTTTGTTTGCTCATCGCCGCGGGCCTACGCGCGGCCCCCGGCGTGCTGCTCATTCCCTGGACCGAAGCGTTCGGCTGGAACCGCGGCATCATTTCGCTCGCCATCGCCATCGGCATTTTCCTGTACGGGCTGATGGGACCATTCGCCGCCGCCCTCATGCTCAGCTTCGGCATCCGCCGCGTGCTCATTACCGCGCTCGCTTGCATGTCACTCGCCACCTTCGTGAGTAATTTCATGACACAACCATGGGAACTCATCCTCAGCTGGGGGATTCTCTCCGGCCTCGCCAGCGGGTGCGTGGCCATGACCCTCGGGGCCACCATCATCAATCGCTGGTTCGTCACGAATCGCGGTCTCGTCATGGGGTTGCTCAGCGCCAGCACCTCCACCGGCACGCTCATCTTCCTGCCCGGCTTCGCACTTTTAAACGACCATTTCGGCTGGCACGCTGTGGTGCTTACCATCACCATCATCACCGCGACCCTCATCCCGTTCATCCTCTGGCTGCTCCCCGAACGCCCAGCGGATGCCGGCCTTGTCCCGTACGGCACCACCTACAACACACCGGCCACCGCCACCGTGCCGCGCAGCAACCCCATCCGCAACAGCTTCGTCACCTTGTTCCGCGCCGCCCGCAACAGAAACTTCTGGCTCCTATTCGGCACCTTCTTCGTCTGTGGCCTCACCACCAACGGCTTGGTCGGCACCCATCTCATTGCGCTGTGCACCGACCACAATATCTCAGAAGTCCACGGCTCAACCCTTCTCGCCGCAATGGGCGCGTTTGACCTCATCGGCACCACCGCTTCGGGCTGGCTCACCGACCGTTACGATTCCCGCAAACTGCTCTTCATCTATTACGCCATCCGCGGCGCATCCCTCATCTACCTGCCCTACTCCAACTTCTCGTTCGAAAGCCTCAGCGTCTTCTCAATCCTCTATGGGCTGGACTGGATCGCCACCGTTCCCCCAACCCTCAAACTCGCCAACCAAATCTTCGGTGACCAAGACGCCCCCATCATCTTTGGTTGGATCGCCGCTGGCCACCAGCTCGGCGCCGCCACCGCCGCCCTCGGCGCTGGCCTCATCCGCCAGGTCGAAGGCCAATACCTCCCCGCCTTCGTCGTCGCCGGTGCCATCGCCCTCATCGCCGCGGCCGCATCGCTCGCAATCGGAAGGGTGCGGATGAACGCCGCCAAGGTGGCTTGAAAGGTTTGGTAAGGCCAGGGAGCTCTGCTCCCTGGACCCTCGCTAAGGGCACGGCCCTTAGAACCCTTAGGACAAATAAAAGGGGACCGCTCCTTAGTGTTTCAACACCAGCGAGCGGTCCCCTTTTCTTAGTCCTTAAACTGTTTCCAAAGGCTGTGCCTTTGGTGGGGGTCGAGGGGGCAACGCCCCCTCGCCTTACTTCCCTTCCAGGCCAACCCTGGAAGGTTTCATGCCTTACCCTTCCATATCGTTGGCGATGCTGGCCAACACGGTGGGGGATTTGGATTTCAGCACCAGGAACCAGACCAGGCCGATGGCGAGGTAGCCAACGAAGATTTCCGGCAGATACTGGTCTGGGGCAGCCGGCCATGGGTACACTGAGCTGTAGATCACGAACAGCATCAACGCGGCGCCGACGATGCTGACGATTACATTCACCGGCTTCAGCAGACCGGCTTTTTTCAGGTCAACTGAAGCAGAGAGTGCCACGCCCAAGTACACCACCACGAAGCCGTAGGTCGCGATGGTACCGGTTTCGTTAAAGGCGTTGAGGAAGGTTTGTGGCGTCAGGCCCAGGAAGAACACCGCAGTGATGGCAGCACACAGGAACACAGCCATATACGGGGTCTTGTGGGTTTTATGCACCATGCCCATCGAACCGTGCAGGAACTGGTAGCGGCCCATGGAGTACATCATGCGCGAACCGGCATTCATGCAAGCAAGGCAGCAAGCGAAGGCGCTGATGATGGCGGAGAAATACACCACACCGGCAGCCCATGGCATTTTCGCAGCGTTGGTCATGTCAGCGAAGGGTGAGGAGCTGTTGCCGATCACGTCAGCATGGTCGTTCATGCCCAGCACCATGAAGTAGGTGATGATGGTAAAGAACAGACCAGCCACCGCGGCAGAACCGACCACCGCGATCGGGATATTCCGCTGCGGGTCACCTGATTCTTTCGCCAGCGTCGCCGAGCTTTCGAAACCCACGAAGCTGAACACCGCGAACGCCATCGCCGAAGCCACGCCGCCCATTGGCAATTTAGCAATATTCAACTGCACGGGATCAACGATGGTACCATGCTTGCCAACCACCATCGCGGTAATGATGATGATGATGCCGATTGAGATAGATTCCAAAATCAACGCAAGACGTGAGGAAAGCTGAATGTCGCTGTACGCCGCATAGGCAACCGCGCAGATGAAAATCAACGAAAAGAAAATCTGTTCCGGCAGCGATATCGTGATGCTGAACACACCGAGCAGGTTATTCAAAAAGAGCGGGAAGCCGAACACCACGGCCATGGCGGTGGCAAGATAGGCCAAAATCATTGTCCAACCGGCCATAGCACCTGCCACCGGCCCGAAGGAGCGACCGATATAGACAAAGTACGAACCAGCTTCCGGGTGGCGCTTGGCGAGCGATGAAATTGACGCACCCACAAACACGCAACCAATGGTAGCAATAAGGTATGAGAGCCACGAACCAACACCGGCCAGCCCGGCGACCACCGAGATATTCAGCGCAGGCGTGAGGGTCGGTGCGATATTCGCAATCGACTGGCCGATTGTTTCCGGCAGGCTAAGCGCACCGTGGTTTAACTGGCCGGTATCCATCTTTGTATCTGTTACAGCAACCATAAAATGTCCCTCTCAATCCTGTTGTGGTCTCGTCGAGATCATAGCGCCCCGTCGGTTTACTATGATCTCACCGTGGAAAAATAATGCAAGTACTATGCCGTTGCGCCAACAGCCTATTCGTGCGCGCAGCACGACGAAGATCCATTCGCCAGCTTGCTCGCTTTGTTCAGGCTTGGCGCCACGTCATTGGCCGGATTTTCGTCGAAAAATCCAACCGGCATCAGTGTGAAACCAGACGTGATGCAAGGCTGCACCGGAAAATCTTCCGGCCGCGGCTGATGGTGCAGGCCAAACACATGCCACAACACAAGGTTTTCGTTCTCAATGTTACGGTTCTGTGCGGCAAATTGCTTCACACCGCCTGAACCATCAGAATGGTTCATGAATTCACCGGCCGCATAGCGCTCTTCCGGGTCAAATTTCGTCACCCAGACATGGTTTTCCATAAAGCTGGAACGAATGCCGGAAGGCGAGTTCGGCTTCAGATAGGTGGTCAGGACGTTTTGCGGATAAATTTTATACGCAACCGGCTTGCCCACATGATTCAGCTTATTGGGGTTGATCACTTTCCAATAGCGCTGGGTTTCCGGGTTGGCCTTGCGGGCAGCTTCCATCTCGGTCTTCAGCACCGTATCCACTTGGTAAAACGCATTGCCGTACGGGTTCTTATCGTCTTCTTCGACCACCGTATTGCATTCCACAAAGCTGTTGCCTGGCCCATCCACCGCCATTTCCAACCGCGCACAGAATGCGTGCTGGTGAATATGGCCTTGCAGACCGGGGGAAACTTCCACGCCGTATTTGGTTGGTTTGCCGGGCTCGCAGGCGGAGGTGTTGATAATCCCGGTCGCCTTCATTTCAAACTCAATCATCCCGGATTGGTCGAAATACCAATAGGACGCATATTCATAATTCCCCACCGTCGCAATCGAGGAAATTACCAGCTTGCGGCCCCGGCGCAATTCCGTCCGCTCGGTGCGGAAATCCCAATGTTTCCACAAAATCCCGGCATCTTCCTCATGAATACAAATCGCGCGGTCGATATGGAAAATATCACCGGTCATGGTGTTCAAATCCACATCCAAATACGCGATGGTGCCCAAGCAGTCGCAGCCAAGAGTGAGTGAATTGGTCAGCTTGCCCAGACCATATTCACCGATATCAAAGACGTTTTTACGGAAATGGCCATTTTCCGGCACGCCATACGGCACCACCATTTCCGCTAACGAGGCGCGGTTTACAATCGGGCGGTTATCGTAGCGAATATCATGCAGCGTTAAGCCTTCACGGGCATTGAACCCAATTACCAGCGACCATTTGTCCCAGGAAATCGCATTGCCATTCAGCTCAAAACTCGCCCCCTCCGGCTGCACAATATCCAGCGGTTTCAGGGGCTTGCGGAACTCCGTGCGGAACTGCGCCTCGTAATTTATTTCCTTCATCGGGATCGGCACCGTGCCGTAATCATCGACCCGGATCACTTTTCCGGCCTTGATATCCACAATCGCATTCAGCCCTTCAATCGGGTGGGCATAGAAATTCTCATCCTTGCGCAACCGTAGCCAGGAGAATGTGTGCGATAAATAGCCGCCTTCCTCACCGGGAATGCCGAAATTACCTGCCGACCACGGGTCCACACAAACCATGCTGATATCGGTAATGCCGCGCTTGTTGCAGGCGGCGATGAAATCCGGGTGCTGCTGCACAATCGCCTCGATCTGCATGAATTGCTCAAGCTGGATCATGGGGCGCTTGGTTTCAAAAAACTGCTTTGACGTAATTGCGCCATCAGCCAGCGAAATGCTCAGCTTCCACACGCCCGGCGCATCGCCCAAAAACACATTGGCGCGCGCTTCCCGCGGGGTGGCCTTGCCGGCCGCATAGTCAGCCAAGGCCGTATAAGGCGGCTCTTTCAACTCGATCGTTTCAAACAGGAATTTCGGCCCAAAATCCGGGCTTGCTTTAATCAACGCCATTACCGCGCGAATTTCATCAGCGGTTAGCGGTTCCATCGGGTGACGCAAGCGGGTGCTCATGCCGGTCGTTGCCGCAGAGCCATGCAGTAAATCATCCATCCTCAGATTCCTTTCCATATCACGCCAGAACGGCGCATGATTGACCATTAGCTTCCCCCAGCCCCACCCGCTCGGCTTGACATTTGGCGTCAATTTTTTGGCCTTTTTTACCAGGTTATTTACCCTTGACCACCAATCAGGCAGTTTCTGCCGCTTATTCATGCAAACGCATCTGTGCGCGCAAAACTTTGCTTGACGATAAATTTAATTTCCCCAACACTCTCTCAAATGAGCATCCAACCTCGGGTTTCAGCGGTGGCGGCCTCGGGCGTGCTGGGCATGATCGGCCAGCATGGTGGTGATGCTGACCGTATTTTGGGTGCTGCCCGTCTGGCCGAACATGAGATCGGCAACCCGGACGCATTGCTTGATTTACGCCGCTATTGTGACTTATTCGAACAAGCCGCCGCCCAAACCGGGGTGGATGATTTTGGCCTGCGCTTTGGCCGCAACTACCGGTTGGAGGATATGGGCCCGTTGGGGGCTCTGGTGCTCAACTCGCCTTGCCTGGGTGCCGCGCTCTCCAACCTGTGTAAAAATTTTGCCGCCGTGCAAGAGCATTCAGACCTTATTTTGCGGGCGGATGGCGACCTTCTGCGGCTGGAATACCAAATCCGCGATGGTCGCATCGCCAACCGTCGCCATGATGCTGAACTTTCGATCGGTATTTTCAACAATATTTTCCGCCGCGCCGCCGGCCCCAACTGGGCGCCGGAGGAAATTCATTTTGAACATTTACGGGCTGCCGAGACGCTCGCGCACCAAAGCCTGCTCAATGCGCCGGTCTATTTCGCGCAGCCGACCAACGCGATTATTTTCCGGCGCGAAAGCCTGTGCCTGCCGATGCCCGGGGCAGATGCCAGCAAACTGCCCGCCCTGACCGCCCAAGTGCAATCGCGCGCGGTGCAGGCCAGGCCCGACGACTTCATCGGCCTGGTGGTCAGTGAAATCCGCCGGGGTCTTACCGAAAACGATGCCAGCATCGGGCGCGTGGCGGCCCGCCTGGGGTTAAGCCAACCAAAGCTCTATCGGCAACTCGCGGCCCTGGGCGTGGATTTTTCCAACCTCACGCAAATCATCCGGCAGGAACTGGCCTTGAGCTACACGGCCCAGCCGCATATTCCACTCACTGATATTGCCGCCCTGCTCGGCTATTCCGAACTGAGCGCCTTCTCGCGGGCTTTCAAACGCTGGACCGGCCTTTCGCCCGCCACCTACCGGGACACCCAACGCCAGCGCTAATTGCGTGTCCGACCCCCATCTATTTTGACTTTTCCGCCACCTTCTTCATGATGCATGTCCCAAGGATCTTGTAACATGAAACTGATTTTAGCGAGCGGCTCACAGACCCGCCAAACCATGCTGCGCAATGCCGGGTTGGAATTCTCCGTCATCGTTCCCGATGTGGATGAAGCCGCCATCAAGGCCGCATCATCGGCGAATACCGCTGAGCTGGCCTTGGAACTTGCCGATGCCAAAGCCGCCGAAATTGCGACATTATGCCCGTGGGCGATTGTCATCGGCGCTGACCAGATTTTGCTGTGCGAAAAACGCCGTTTCGATAAACCAAAAAACCTCGCACAAGCAGCGGAACATTTACAATTCCTCAGCGGCAAGACCCACGGGCTGGTGACGGCTGTTACCGTGCATCACGGCCAAAAAAAACTCTGGCATCATATCGCCACACCGAATCTCTCCATGCGCAGCCTGACCGATGCCGATATTGAAAACTACCTCGCCATCACCGGCACCCGCATTTGCAGTGCCGTCGGCGCTTACCAGTTGGAAGGGCCGGGCGTAAATTTATTCTCGGATATTTCAGGAGATTTCTTCACGATCCTCGGCTTGCCGCTGCTACCCTTACTCGGGTTTTTGCGGGCACACGGCGCACTGGCCTTGTAACCGGCGCCACCTCGTCGAGAATTTTCACCAGCGCCTGCACCGTTTCCACGTCCAAATCCCGCAGACATTTCGCAAGCCGGTTTGCCAACGCTGTTTGCGCAGCAGTCAGCCCCGCCGCATTCACCCGCACGCGCGGCCTCGATAATTTCGCCAAAATCCGCAGCTCGTCAGCCTCATCCCAGATTAACCCGAAGAAGTCGCAAATCTGGTGGATCAACCCAGCCGAGGGCGCGCCCCGCCGGCCATGTTCCAAAGCTGAGAGATAAGCCGCAGAAACCTCCAATGCCGCCGCCATATCACGCTGCAACACGCCCCGCGCCGCCCGCAAGGCCCGCAGCTTTTCACCAAACGGCGTCATGCCCGCAGCTTCGCAAGGGCGGCAAACGCCGAAGGCTCGGCAATCACGCCCCGCGCCCGCCGCAGCAAAATCCGTACCGACCCGGTATTCGCCGCATGCGGGTGCGCCACCGCCAAAATCAATGGCCGCAATTGCGGGTGGTTCAACCAATGTGGCAATTCGCGCGCCATCACCTCGCCCTTGCCGGTGATGATCTCCACGCAACGCGCCTCCTCCCCATAGGCCCGTTCAAGAAAATTCGTCACCGCCATATGCGCGCGTGTCGCGGTCATGCCATGCAAATCTAACCGCCGCACCGCGCGTATTTTACCCGAGGCGAAATTCTTCCAAGTTGATTTATCAAGCCCGCCCGGCAGCCGGTCCACTTGAATTTCCTTCGAGACAGCTTTCAACTTTGGTAACGCCACCGCCACCACCTGCGGCTTCGGGTCAATGGCGGGGGCAGGCTCTGGCTCTGGCGTTACACTCAAGCGCTGTTTGCCCGGCAGCAAATCGATGGACTGCGTAAACGCAGCCCATAATTTCAAATCCGCTTTTGATAAGCCTCTAACCCGGGCCATCAATGATCAACACATGCAAACGCCGTGGCCCATGCGCGCCTAATTCCAACGTCTGCTCAATATCGGCGGAGCGTGACGGCCCTGTCACCAGCATCACATTACGCGGCATGCCACCGGCTTGCCGCAACCGATCAAACGCATCCTCATAACAAGCGTAAATATCTGCTGCATGCACCAGCACAATCGCAGTATCGGGGAGCAAATTATTACGCGTGGAGCGCGTCGGCCCGGAAGGCAAAACCAGCGTGCCGGTTTCCGCCACCCCGGCAAAGGCGTGTTGCAAACTCACCGCATCCTGCGCGCTTGCCACCCCGTAGCGCACCTGCAACATCGGCTTGTCCATAAACGGAATTTTTTCCAATTCAGGGTGCGGTGAAACCACAATCGAAGGCGCAATATTTTGCCCCGCCAAATAATTGGTAATCGCGCCCGGAACCGCCTGGAGATTTTCCAACCGCGCCACGGTGCCGAACTCACGCTCGACATACTGCGCGAACAGAGCGATGCGCCCGGCGAGGTCAAGCTGCCCGCGCGCCGGAACCAGGTGCCGATGATGAGCCGCCATACGCGCTGCCAGCATCGCCTGCTGATCCGTCGGCAGTGGCCCGCGCTTCAAGCCACGCTGAATCGCGCCCATAATCGCATCGCGGCTCATTTGTTCCTCACAAATTCAGCGTACTTCGCAAAAAACGTATCACCTTCCGGGGCCGGGAAATCCCGCGTGCCGGTCCAGCCACGTGCCAATGGCAGGGTGCTAAAAAACCCGCGCTTGCGCCCGAGCAACCCCAGCCCCCAGGCCGCTGCCCGCGTGCCTAGCCGATACATCGCCGGCCGTTTGGCAAACCAGGCCCAGAAGCCCAAACCATAGCGCATGGCCGCGGGTTGCAAATGCCGCTCAAACTCGCGCTCACGCCAATGGCGCATCAACTTCGGCAACGGAATTTTCACCGGGCACACACTCTCACACTTGCCACAAAACGTGCTGGCATTCGGCAAATGCCCGGCACTCTCAATGCCCTGCAACATCGGCGTCAGCACCGCACCCATCGGGCCTGGATAGGTCGCGCCATAGGCATGGCCACCCACCGCACCATAAACCGGGCAATGATTCATGCAGGCCGCACAACGAATACAACGCAGCATCTCCTGAAACTCAGTCCCCACCATGCCGGAGCGGCCATTATCGAGCAGCACCACATGATATTCCTCCGGCCCATCCAAATCCCCCACCTGCCGCCCGCCGGTGGAAAACGTGGTGTAAACCGACATATCCTGGCCGGTGGCGGAACGTGCCAATACCCGCAACAGCGCTAAACAATCCTCAACATTCGGCACCACTTTCTCAATCGATGTCACCACCACATGCACACGCGGCAGCGTCTGGGTTAAATCGCCATTGCCCTCATTGGTCACAATCACTGAAGACCCGGTCTCGGCAATCAGAAAATTCGCCCCCGTTATCCCCACATCCGCGGTTAAAAACTTCTCCCGCAAAATCCCGCGCGCCTCCGTGAGAATATCCCGCCGCTCATGAAACACCCGCTCAGGGTTCAAATCCTTATGGTGCGCGCGGAAACTCTCCTCCCACTGCTCCCGGTTCAAATGAAACGCCGGCCCGATAATATGGCTCGGCGGCTCCCGCCGTAACTGCAAAATATACTCGCCCAAATCGGTCTCAACCGGCTCCAGCCCGTTGGCCTCCAAATAATCATTCAGGCCAATTTCCTCCGTCACCATGGACTTGCCCTTGGTGACCCGCTTCGCGCCGGCATCCCGGCAAATCTGCAACACCGCCGCCCGCGCATCCTCCGCCGTCGAACACCAATGCACCACCCCACCTGAGCGCGCCACCGCGTCCGCATAAACCCCCAAATAATAATCCAGATTGCCGATCACATGATCCTTGATCCCCGCCGCCACATCCCGCAGCGCCTCAAACTCCGGCAACCTGTCCACCGCCGCCTGACGCTTTTTGGCAAATTGCGGCTTCGCCCGCGCCAACGCCCGCTGCAACCCAGCATCCGCCATCCCCTTGGCCGCATTCCCAACAAACGCCTCACTCGACTGCAACATCACGGGTCTCCTGTTATCGCGCTGGCGTTCGGCGTGGTGGTTAAGCAAGGCCAGGGGCTCTGCCCCTGAACCCCGCCAAAGGCTTAGCCTTTGGAATCCTCTTTTGGAGACTAAGAAAAGCGGGCGCGCCGAGGTGTTTTAACACCAATGGGCGCCCGCTTTTCTTAGTCTTAAGGGTTCTAAGGGCTAGCCCTTAGTGGGGGGTTCGGGGGGCAACGCCCCCTGATCTTCCTTAACATACCACACCGAAAAGCCTGCTCGGATAAGAGGGTACCGTAATGTTGGCTGTCAAGCGAGGTGTTCGCGGGTCCAGACGGTGAAGTTAGTGAGTTTATTGGGGCCGAAGGTATTGGTGATGGCGACATCGGTGGCATCCCGGCCGCGGCCGATGAGGATGCGGCCACGGCGTGGTTCGTTGTTTCGCGGGTCGAAGCAGTGCCAGGTACCGCCGATGAAGGCTTCGAGCCAGCCGGCGAAGTCGTGCGGGTGTTCGGCGGTTGGTCCGGTGCCAGCGGGGTAATATTCCCACAGGTAGCCGGTGCAGTAGCGGGCCGGGATATTGAGGCAGCGGCAGAGCGTGAGGGCCAGATGGGCGTAGTCCCGGCAAACGCCGTTACCTTCCTGGTAGGTTTGCAGGGCGGTTTTGGTCGGGCGGGTATGGGCGTAGTTGAAGGTGATGTGATTATGCACCCAGTCGCAGATGGCTTGCACGCGCGGCCAGCCGCCCGGAATATGGCCGAACATGCCCCAGGCGATGTTGGAAAGCTCGTCGGTTTCGCAGTAGCGGCTACCGAGCAGATATTTCAGCGTATCTTCTGGCAGGTCTTCAATTGGGTGTTGTTCGGCGTAGTATGGCACAAGGTCGGGCAGGCCGGTATCTCTGATCATGCCAGTGGCCGACACCCGGAACTGGCCTGCCGGGGCCACCAGCCTGGTGCAGAGATTGCCAAAACGATCGAGATAGGTTGTCACCGGCACGTCAGGGCTGGTGATCATGGCATCTGGCGTGGCCAGGTCGGCGGCGCGGGATTGGTGGACATTGAGCATCAGCAGCATCGGGGTCGGCTGGGGGAACTCGTAAATAAGCTCGTAGCCAAAATCGATCTGCATGGCGCACTTCCTGGGTTGCCGGGCGGCTTTCGCTGCGCCGCAGCAAACCATGGAATTGCCTTTTTACAAAGTTTTTAGCCGCTCGGCACCAATGCCTGCCATGCACCAAATTTATGGGTAAAGCTTACGCCCCTGGCGTTTTAAAAAATGCCGCAGCGGCGGCTTTATGGGCATCTTTTGCCGAAATAACCGCCTGAACCCTCGCAATTTCGGCTTTTAGCACCTCGATATAGTCTTGCAGCTCCGCCACGCCCAACATGTCTAATGGCGGCGGAACAAGCAGATTTCGTGCCTTTTTGGGCAAATCTTCATCTGAAATTATCATGAAACGATCTTGACCGATGGTATCAGCACGCTCCATACCGCCGTTTCACGTGCAGTCGCACAATAAAATCTGCTCACGGCCGTCTGGCCGGGCCCAAATAAATTCTGCTGCGCCGCAGCTTCGTAAGGTATTTTGACCATGTCGCTACCCTTGATGCCTAAAGCCACCGCCGTCTGGTTAATCGACAAGACCGCGCTCACCTTCGCCCAAATCGCTGATTTCTGCGGCATGCATCCGCTGGAGATTCAGGCAATCGCTGATGGCGAAGTTGCACAGGGTATAAATGGTTATGACCCGGTCGCCAATAAGCAGGTAACGCAGGAGGATATTGCCCGCTGCGAGGCCAACCCGGAGCTGAAGCTGAAATTGCTGCCGCAGGCTGATGTATCTGCTAAAAAATCCAAAGGCGGGCGTTACACGCCAGTGGCCAAGCGCAACGACCGTCCAGACGCCATTGCCTTCTTGCTGCGCAGCTACCCGCAGCTCAATGACGCGCAGATCATCAAGCTGCTCGGCACCACCAAGGACACCATCCAGAAAATTCGCGACCGTTCGCACTGGAATGCCAGCAACATCAAGCCGCGCGACCCGGTGATTCTGGGCCTGTGCAAGCAATCTGACCTGAATGACGCGATTGCCGCCGGCAATGAGCGCCTGGCCAAGGACGGCATCGCGCCGCCGCCCCCGCCGCCGCCAATGTCCAGCGAAGCTGCCTGACACCAGCCAGGATTTGTCATGACATATGATGAATTCTGGCTTCGCTATCTCCGGGCCCACGCCAAGCCAGAAACGCGCGCGCTACATTATTGCGGCAGTTTGCTGGCCCTGCTGTTCTGGGGGCTGGCAATTTTTACCAACCATTTTTTGTGGTTTATGGCCTCGCTGCTGGTTGGCTATGGTTTTGCGTGGGGTGCGCATTTTTATGTGGAACATAACCGGCCGGAAACCTTTGGCCACCCGCTTTGGTCCTTGTTCAGCGATTTTCGGATGCTGTTCCTGTTTCTAACCGGCAGGCTCGGCCCGCATCTACAGGCCGCAAACGCTGACTGACAAGCTCGCTTTGTGCCAACTCATAATGGCCAAGAGCCACCGCAGAAGGCACCGCAACCAGGCCTGCTAAACAGCCTGCCTGGGGTCAATCAGCTGCTAAAACACAATATTCAGCACCGAGCCAATTTGGCTGATGGCATAAATGATAATCATCGAAATAAGCGCGGCGAGCAGCGCGTATTCGATCGCTGACACGGCTGTAACATCCGCTAAGAATTTTTCGTCCCTAGCACGGCGGCGGCGCAAGCCAGAAACTTTCAACTTGATGAACTCCCGGTAAACAAAGATTAATGTATTACCGGTTAAAATAATTCGTCAACAACAGTTTTCGGAAAATGCTTAAATTTTATCATTTGGCATCTGTTGTCTAATTATTTAAGCGCGCTTATCTCGCAGCGCACCATTTGTAACGTCATGGATTATCCTATGGGCCCGCTTTTGCGTGTCGCTCAGTTGTAAAAACGAATTGGCTGACGCCTTTCGTCAAAATTACAGGATACCTGCTGGGGTCCATGGCTGGTGGTTATGAACGTTTTGCGGATCCTCGCAGGCTGGCAAAACCAGCACTTGGCGGCCAACGGTATTTCAGACTGCAAAGATGGCAACGCTAACCACCTAAGTTACCGAAACCCTTCAACCGTCACGCAACCAGCCAGCATCAAATATTGGTCTGAACATGTTGGAATATACCGGACGTGGAGTGCCCCAAGCTGGTCGCGCCAGCGACAATCGCAAGCACGGTGATTGCCGCGATCATGCCATATTCAACAGCGGTAACGGCACTTCTGTCGCTAACAAACGACATCAGCCAAGCACGCGCCAATGAATTGAACATTTCCACGCATCGACGATAGACCGATACATAAGATACGTCCACAAAAATGAATAATATTTCATCTTGTGGCGTATAAAATTTGCCAGCTGACTAAATATACTTCGCTTATTTGCGAAGAACGCGGGGCCGCGCCCGGGCCCCTCGCTGCTTCAACTCAATAAATTCGCTGGTTAGATGGCGGTCGAAATCGTATTGAAGGTGCTGCCAATATCAGTCCCGATTGTTGCCACGGCTCCAATAATAACCACAGCAATCAGCGCGGCGATCAGCGCATATTCAATCGCGGTGACAGCTTGCTTGTCTGACGTGAATGTTTTCGCTTTGGCGATCATGTTCAACAAACTTGAAACAACCAGCATTACTATCTCCGTATGGGTAATAATTATTTCGCCCGGTGAATCTATACGGTAAGTTTAAAATTACGCAAAGCAAAATCGTCAGATGATTCATATGAGTTCATGGTCGTGACGCATTACAATTCAGTCATTTATAATTTCGTTTATAAAAATTAAACTGTTCTGTATGTTTAGAAACGAACCGTGGTTTTGCGCCCGGCAGTGATCATAATTTCATGAATTGTAAAACTAAGCCCAGCAATCGCGGCAGGTGCAAGATAGTACAACACCCGAAACAGCAAAATCGCCCCCAGCGCAGTTGCGGTATCAACATAATCCGCGAGACCCAGCAGCAATAACGAATCAAACACGCCCACCCCACCTGGCAGGCCGCTCAGCAACCCCCCGGCAAACCCGACCATATAAAGTGCCAGTACATGCGCGTAGGTAAGCGCCGGCAAGCTCGGCAAAACCGCGAATAAAATACCGCACGCCACCGCCGTATCGGTACAGGAAATCACCACCTGTGCCACCGCCACCCACACGCCGGGACGCGGGATATTAATTCCGAAGAGTGTAATCGGCTGGGTTCCGTGCGCGAGGCCGATGTAAACGCCAATCAGCACCCATAGCAGCGCCCCCGCCGCCCGCAGCGCCGGGATCGGTACATCATGGTTAAATAGCGGCACGGAATGCGGGTGCAAAAGCAGCACATACCCCAACAGCACACACACGCCGGTAATAAAGGTGGTGCCGGAAACCGTCATGATCCGGCCAATCCCCGAAGGCGGCACTTGCCATTGCGCATAAAGCCGCAGCCTTATCGCCGCGGCTGACAAAGCGGGGGCACCAACCACATGGCTCAGCGCATAGGCGCAGAACGAGGCCAGCGCGATGCGTTTGGCCGCCAATGGCGGGCAATCCCCGCGCTGCTTGGCAAAATAAACGCCCGGCACATCATATAGCATCATCACGCCAACCGAGACGCCAAGCAGCATCAGCGCATGATAGACCTGCCAGTGCGGCGTGTTGGTAAGCGCTGCCAGCACATCGGCAAAACTCAAATGTCGCAGCGCCTTGTGCAAACCGGTCAACACCGCGCCCAGCACCAGCAACCCCAGCACCGGCGGCAGTAACTTTAAAACGCGGCTTTTAATGATCTGCATCAGAACGCTGCACTAAACCGCCGCCGCCTCACGGGCCAAGGCAGTGCTGATCAGCGCAATCGTGCGGTCCACCCCGTACAAGGCCACAAAGCCACCAAAGCGCGGGCCTTCAGCTTGCCCCAGCAGCACCTGGTACAAACAATCAAACCAAGCTTTCAGCGGGGTGAATTTATTCTCCTTGCCCACCGCATAAACCATGTTCTGAATTTTCTCGGCCGCCGTCTCACCCGGGTACTCATCAAACCCCGCCGCCAGCCGCGCTTGCAAATCCTTCAGCCCGGTCCTCTCTAATTCAGTCGGCGCGCGGTATTTTTTGTTCGGCGCAATAAAATCCTGATTATAGGTAATCGCATACTGGATCAGCTGCGCCAGGAACGGATATTTCTCGGCGGTGGCATCGGGAATATAAGCGCGGATAAAACCCCACAGCATCTCCGGGCTGTCGGCATTAATCACCGAGGCTAAATTCAGCAGCATGGTAAACCCGATGGGTGAACCGGCATTTTCTGGGATATCTCCGGCGTGAATATGCCAAGCCGGCTCGCCATACGGGTCCGCCGAGGTCCGCGCCGTCACCACGCCATTGATATAATCATCCGCCGCGCGCGGGATCACATCAAAGAACAATTTCTTTGCCCGCTGTGGCGCATGATACATAAATTGCGCCAGGCTCTCGGGCGGTGCGTATTTCAGCCATTGCTCCACCGAGAGACCATTGCCCTTGGACTTCGAAATTTTCTGACCGTTCTCATCCAGGAACAATTCATACGTTAAACAAACCGGCGGCTCAGCCCCCAGCGCGCGAACGATGGCCGATGACAGCTTCACACTATCAATCAAATCCTTGCCCGACATTTCATAATCAACATCCAAAGCATACCAGCGCATCGCCCAGTCAGCTTTCCATTGCAGCTTGGCCGAACCACCGGTCACTTCGGTTTCAAACCGCACGCCGGTTTCAGGGTCGGTCCACACCACCGTGCCGGCCTGCGCATCGGTCTTCTCAATTGGCACCTGCATCACGATGCCGGTGCGCGGATGAATGGGCAGAATCGGCGAATAGGTCGCGCGCCGCTCCGGCCCTAAAGTCGGGCGGATAATCTCCACAATCTCGTCATGCCGCGCCAGCACATGCAGCAGCGCGTTATCAAATTTTCCGGACAGATAATAATCGCTGGAGGACGCAAACTCGTAGTCGAACCCAAAGGAATCTAAAAACGACCGGAGCCGCGCGTTATTATGCGCACCGAAGCTGGAATGGGTGCCGAACGGGTCCGGCACTTGTGTTAATGGCTTACCGAGGAACGCTTTCAGCATATCCTTATTCGGCACATTATCCGGCACTTTGCGCAGGCCATCCATATCATCTGAAAACGCCAGCAGCCGCGAGGGCAGGCCGGTAAGTTCGGTGAACGCACGCCGTACCCAACTGGTCCGCGCCACTTCCCCAAATGTGCCAATATGCGGCAGGCCGGATGGACCATAGCCGGTCTCGAACAATGCCGATGTTTTGCCTTTTTCCTTCAGCCGCGCCGCGACACGTTCTGCTTCACGGAAAGGCCAGCTTAGTTGGTTTGCTATTGCTTCATTCATAATGGCGTAGGGTCTATGGCGAAATGCCCGTGCCGTCTATACGAAGGTGCGCATGCGTTTCATGCCCGACCACCCCGCCATCATCGCCGGACACGGTCGCGCCGTGCTGCTCTCCACCGAAGGTGAGGTGTCGCACCTCACCCCCGGCCAGATCGCCAAACAAATCGGCGACGCGGTGCCGCTGGTGGTGCATGGCCCCGCCACCTTGAAACGGCTCGGCAACCCGGCGATCCCAGTGCTGGATATTCTGGAACTTTTCGCCTTCGTCTGCCCGGCCCAATCACTCGCCCCCACCGCCGCCGGCCTCGCACGTTTTCTTGAACTCCCCGTGCCCACCACCCAGGAGGCCGCCGCCGCAGCCCTTACCAGCTATGCCAACGCGCTGCTGGCGAAGCTCGCGCTCGGCAAGGACACGCCGTTCAACCGCGACGCCGCCGGGCTTGCCGCCTCCATGGGCCAATCCGGCTGGGGCTGGGCGCGCTATGTGCTGGCGGCCCTCGGCGCACCCGCCGCCAAGCCGGACGGCATGGCGCTGCGCTTGTGGAAACGCTTGCCGCGCTGGGAGCAGGAAGCCCCCCGCCCGCCGCCGTCATCTTTCCCAGTGGCACAAGCCGAAGCCCGCGCGCGCCTCGCCACATTACTCGGCACCAACGCCGAACAGCGGCCCGCGCAGTCGGACTACGCCTCCGCCGCCACCGCCGCCTTTTTGCCCCGCGCCGCAGAGGGCAGCCCACATCTCGTCATTGCCGAAGCCGGCACCGGCACCGGCAAAACCCTGGGCTACCTGGCCCCCGCCAGCCTATGGGCTGAGCGCAACCAGGGTGCCGTCTGGGTTTCCACCTTTACCCGCCACTTGCAGCGCCAGATCGAAACCGAAGCCGCCCGGCTCGGCCCGCTGGAAGGTGACCGCCAGCGCGTGGTGCTGCGCAAGGGCCGGGAAAATTACCTCTGCCTGCTGAATTACGAGGACGCGGTTTCCGGCGCCCGCGCCATCATCCCGCTTGGCCTGATCTCACGCTGGGCGATGGCCTCCGCCGACGGCGATTTGATGGGCGGTGACCTGCCCGGCTGGTTCGCCGAACTCTTCGGCCATGCGCTGCTGGCCTCCATCGCGGACCGCCGCGGCGAATGTATCCATGCCGCTTGCGAGCATTATACACGCTGCACCATCGAACATGTGGTGCGCAAAGCCCGGATGGCGGACCTGGTCATCGCCAACCATGCGCTGGTGATGGCGCAAGCCGTCTGGGGCGGGTTGGACGACGAATATGTCCCGACCCGCTACGTGTTCGATGAAGGCCACCATATTTTCGATGCCGCCGACAGTGCCTTTGCGGTGGAGCTTTCAGGCCTCCAAATGGCCGAACTGCGCCGCTGGCTGCTGGGGGCGGAAGGGGCGCGCTCGCGTGCCAAGGCGCTGGCCCAACGGCTGGAAGATTTGCTCGCCGCCGATGAATCACTCAGCACCCAACTCACCGCCGCCCTGCAAGCCGCCCGCGCACTACCCGCCCCCGGCTGGAGTGCGAGGCTTTCTGCCGAACTCGCAGGCTTGCAAAACACCGCCGCCAACCCGGCCGAATTATTCCTGCAATCGCTTCGCCTGCAGGCCCGCGCCCGTGCCCAAGATGCCGAGCTGACCGGTTCCATGCCGGTCGAGGTGGACCTTTACCCGATCGAAGACGAAATTCTGGACTCCGGCGACAAACTCTCCCGCGCCTTGGAGCGTTTGCGCATCCCGCTATCCGCCCTGCGCCAAAAATTCCTCGACCGGCTGGAGACTGACGCGGAAACATTGGACGAACCCACCCGCCTGCGCCTGGAAGGTGCGGCCCGCTCGCTCAAGCGCCGCGCCATCGACCCCGTGGTCGCCTGGAAGCGCATCCTGGATTCGCTTGCCACCGCCGCACCCCGCCCCGGCGTGCGGCCTGATAAGATTTTTTTCCTACGCCTGGACCGGTCCGAGGCCACCGACCGCGACGTCGCCCTGCTCGCCCATCTGCTCGACCCCACCGAGGCCTTCATCGAAAGCATCGCTTCCCCCGCGCACGGGATGTTGATTACCTCCGCCACGTTGCGTGACGGGGTGGATAACGAAACCGCCTGGGCGCGCGCCGAGGCCCGCACCGGTGCTAACCACCTCGCCAGCCCCGCCATCCGCGCCGCCTTTGACTCGCCTTTCGACTACGCTGCCAATACCCGCATTTTTGTGGTTAATGACGTGAACACTCAGGATATTGGCAGCTTGTCCGGGGCGTTCCGCGCCTGTTTTGAAGCCGCCGACGGTGGGGGGCTTGGCCTATTCACCGCCATCTCCCGCCTGCGCGCCGTCCATGCCCGCATCGCCGCCCCGCTGGAAGCCGCCGGCATCCCGCTCTACGCCCAGCATGTGGACGCCATGGATAACGCCACCCTGGTGGATATTTTCCGTGCCGAGGAACATTCCTGCCTGCTGGGGACCGATGCGATGCGCGACGGCGTGGACATTCCCGGCAATGCGCTCCGCCTGGTGGTGTTTGAACGCACCCCCTGGCCGCGCCCGGATATTCTGCACAAAGCCCGCCGCACCCATCTCTCCAACGGCACACCGAAGGATTACGACGACGCCATCGTGCGCCTGCGGCTGCGCCAAGCCTTTGGCCGCCTGATCCGCCGCGCCGATGACCGCGGCGTGTTCGTGCTGCTGGACCGCCAGGCCCCGGCGCGGCTGTTCACCGCCTTTCCGCCCGCCGCCCCCATCAACCGCGCCGGGCTGGCCGAAACCGCCAGAGGCATCCGGGATTTCCTGTCCTAACCGCCCACACGCCAAAAACCGTGCGCCATTTACAACAGTGTGGCGGATTCAACCCCACGGGCCGCAAAAAACCTATGTCCGATAAGTAACTTCTGATAGCCCCAATCCATACCTATCTCTCAGCCTGAAGCTTTTATTAAGGATAATCATTGCTCTCCCGCCTGCTAGTTACACTTGGCGTCATCGCCCTTGCCCTCGCGGCTCCCGCGCGGGCTGATGATGCGCAAGCCCCCGGCCAAATCCCCACGGGCCGCTGGATTACCGCCAGCGGCGACGCGGTGATCCAAATCGCCCCCTGCGGTGCTAATCTCTGTGGCCAAATTGTCGGTATTGAACTCGCCCATCCTGGCGACCCCATGCCCACCAACTGGCAGGGTCAGCCGCAATGCGGCGAGACCATTATCCAAACCACCGAAGCGACCGACGCGAACGGCCAGCCGGTTTGGAAAGGCACGGTGCTCGACCCGCGTAATGGCAATATCTATCAGGCCCGCATCAAATTGGACCAATCCCGCCACCTGGAACTGCACGGCTATCTGGGCCTGCCGATCTTCGGCCAAACCCAAACCTGGACCCCGTTTGCCGGCCGCACCATGGCCAACTGCCACCTGGCCGACAACAGCACGCCACCCAGTAACGGCTGAACACGGCTGAAAACCCGCGTGGCGGCGCTGCTGTTACTTCAACAACCCCAACCGTGGGATCTCAATCGCGGGGCAGTGATTCATCACCACATTCAAACCCACCGCCCGGGCTGATGCAGCCGCCGCTTCATTCACCACACCCAACTGCATCCATACCGTTTTGGCGCCAAGCCGGATGGCATCTGCCACCGGCTGGGCGGCATCCGCGCTGTTGCGGAAAATATCCACCATCTCCAACGGTCCGGCCTCCTCCAGGCGCGCCACCACCGCCTGCCCCAGAATGCTCTGGCCCGCCAAACCAGGGTTCACCGGCGTCACCTCATAGCCCTGGCTGATCAGAAACCGCATCACCTCATATGAAGGCCGGTCCGGCTTGTTGGACGCCCCCACCACCGCGATGCGCTTGGTGTTGGTCAGAATGCTACGCAATAAATCGTCACTCATGCTGGCTTCCTTAAACAGTCCGGGACGGTTACAGCAGGGTCATGAAAAAAGGTATCATCGGCTGCGTCCTGCTCAGCATCCTCGGCGTTCTCATGTGGAGCCTGCCCAATAAGCCCCAGGCCGCTGATGTGACCATGCCGGCCGGCAAGGTCAACTCCGTCTCCTTCGCCTCCTACCGTGCCTGGCAATCACCCGAGACGAAAGACTACCCCGATGCCGCGCAAGTGGCCGGGGATTTGAAGCTGGTGGCCGGGCTTTCCAACGGCATCCGTACCTATTCATCCCTTGAAGGTAATTACGATATCGGCGCGCTGGCCAAACAAGCCGGGGTGAAACTCTGGCTTGGCATCTGGCTGGATGGCAACATGAAGGATAATGAGCGCGAAATCGCCGCCGGGATCGCCGAGGCCAACGCCCACCCCAATACCATCACCCGCGTCATTGTTGGCAATGAAGTGCTACTGCGCCGCGACCTCTCCGCCGACCAGCTGATTAGCTATATCGACTATGTCCACGCCCGCGTGAAGCAACCCGTCGCGTATGCCGATGTCTCGGATTTCTGGCGGCAATTCCCGCAAATCGCCCCGCATGTGGATGTGGTGATGATCCATTTCCTGCCCTACTGGGAGGACAAACCCCTCAGCGTCGATAAAGCCATCGCGCAGATTAAAACCACCATCGACGGCTTCAAATATATGTTCCCCGGCAAAACCATTTCGATTGGTGAAACCGGCTGGCCAAGCCGTGGCCGCTGGCGCGATGACGCCGCCCCTTCGCGCGTGAACGAAGCCGTTTATTTACGCAAATTTGTTACCCTGGCTGACCAGGAACATGTGGATTACAACCTCATCGAAGCCTTCGACCAGGTGTGGAAATACCAGGACGAAGGCGTGGCTGGGGCTAATTGGGGCATCTGGAACGCCAACCGTATCCAAAAATTTCCACTCAATGGCGGTGTTGTGGAACACCCTAGCTGGCCATGGTACGCCGTGCTCGGCGCTCTCTGCGGTAGCTTACTTTACGCCAGCGTGGGGTTCCGCAACCCGCGCCTCGCCGTGCCGGCCTTCGCGCTCGGCAACGCCTACGCCATCGCCTGCAACGGTACCTTGCCCCTGCTTTACGACCATTGGCAGCTGATCGACGCGATCATCAATCTCAGCCTGCAAGCCATCTTCGCCTATCTCGTGCTGCAGCGCGCCGACACCATTCTGGCCGGTAAAATGCTGCCGCCCCGCATCAGCGCTGCCGACACCATGGCCGCCCTGCGCCGTGGCCGGATCATGTTCAACTACGATAGCCTCAGTTTCCTCTTCCTGATCAGCGCCACCATCTTTGAATTCATGCTGATCTTCGACGGCCGCTACCGCGACGCCCCGATGCCGGTCTTTATCATTCCGGTTCTGGCCGCCGCCTTCCGCTTCTGGCTGAAAGACAAACCGAAAAACCTCGCCTGGGAAGATATCGTCCTCGCCAACACGCTCGCCCTCGCCGCCATCGTCAACGCTGTGATGGAAGGGGCGAATAACCTCGACTTCATCACCTGGAACGCCGCCGCAATCCTGATGGCCGCCCCCATTATTATGGCGACCGAAGGTAAACGCGGTGTGCGGAAGGTGAGTCGGCGAACATAAAGTCAAGGGCCGCGGAACCCTTTACCAAGACCAATGGTCCCGCGCTAAAAAATCCCACAAATACGCCCGCCAACACCCGAGCGCATCAATGCGTTGATCGTCAAAACCTGTAACGTGCTGGCCGCGCGCACGGCCCGCGAAGCGTTACGCCTCAACCGAGGTACAAGAGCGTTGATTGATGATCGAGAGGAATTCCTTGCGGGTGGCGAGATTGTCGCGGAAGGCGCCGAGCATACGGCTGGTGATCATGCTCGCACCTGGTTTGTGCACGCCGCGGGTGGACATGCACTGGTGGTTGGCTTCGATCACAACGGCCACACCCCGGGGTTGCAGAACATCGTTGATGGTATTGGCAATTTGGGCGGTGAGTTTTTCCTGAATTTGGAAGCGGTGCGCATAGGCGTCCACCACCCGGGCGAGTTTGCTGATGCCGACCACCCGGGTGTTGGGCAAGTAGGCTACATGGGCGCGGCCGATGATGGGGACCATGTGATGTTCGCAATGGCTTTCGAGCCGGATGTCGCGCAGCACCACCATCTCGTCATAGCCTTCAATTTCCTCGAAGGTGCGGGCCAGAATGGCAACCGGGTCTTCATCGTAACCTTTGAAGAATTCTTCGTAGGCGCGGACCACGCGGGCGGGGGTATCAAGCAGCCCTTCGCGGTTGGGGTCTTCACCGGCCCAGCGCAGCATCACGCGGATGGCGGCTTCGGCTTCGGCCCGGCTGGGTTTTACCAAAGCGTCGGTTTTGACGATCTGGGCGGCAGGTGTGTGGATATTCAACTTCATAGTCTCCGTGTGTAGCGCTTTCGCGCCTATGTCGGTGATAGTCGCGCCTCGACCCCGATATGGGCCGGTCCGCCAATGCCGCAACCCTATCTTCTTTCACCTTTGGGTAAAGAACCCCCTAATCGCCGCGGCTGAGGCTTCCGGCTGCTCCTGATGCGGAAAATGCCCGACCCCGGGGTTAACGCTGGCATCAAGGTCGGTGAAGAACTCGCCGAGCCGGTCCATCCATGCCACCGGAAACACCGCGTCCTTCTGCGGCCATAAAATGCGCGTCGGGATGGTGATCGGACCAGCGACAGGCACCGGCCGGGCGGTGGAGATATACCAGTTGAACCCGCCTTGCAGGTTGCCGGGGACCAGCATGTTATCCACAAAAGCCTCAAAATTATCATCAAACGCGTGTTTGTTCTGGCTGCCGCCTTGCAACACAAAGCGCAGGTAAATTGCCATCGTCTCGCGCGAATGGCCCACCAGCTCAGCCGCCAGTTTGGTTTGGTGGAACCACATATACCAGGAATAACGGATCTGCCCGCCTTCAATCCAGCGCTTGCCAATGCCGGGATACGGGCAGTCAAACGCGAAGAATTTGGACACCCGGCCCGGGTGATTGCGGATCAGCGCTTGGGCGATCAGCGCGCCGATATCATGCGCCACCACCCCCACATCACGCAGATCGAGCACTTCGAGCAGCGCGTTCATATCGGCGGCATGTAGGTCGGTGGTAATCTCGCGCGAAACGCCGGCCGGGATTTTGTCGCTGCCGCCGAAGCCGCGCAAATCCGGCGCAATCAGGCGAAACTGGTCGGCAAGCAGCGGCATGATTTTGGCCCAGGTGAACCAGAATTCCGGCCAGCCATGCAGCAGCAACAGGGGCGCGCCCGAGCCCATCTCAGCCACCCGGACATTGATCCCGTTTGCATGAACCATGCGGGTGGTAATGGGCACGTTAGTGCAGCCTGGTATTTTGGTACGGGCTATCGAGGCTGAAGGTGGGAATCGCGATATCAAAATTCTCACCACTGGCGGTGCGGATCATATGATACTGCCCGGTCATGAAGCCGGAGGCTGTCGGCAACGGAGTGCCGGATGTGTATTCAAAACTTTCGCCCGCCCCCAGCACCGGCTGTTCACCCACCACGCCGTCGCCATGCACCACCTGCAAGCGGCCATTCGCATCGGTAATCCGCCAGGTGCGCTTCAAAAGCTGCACGCGGTCGTGGCTGTTATTGTTAATCGTCACCCGGTAGGCCCAGACAAAATGGTTGGCCTCCGGCTTTGATTGGTCATCGAGATAAAAAACCTGCACGCCCACCTTGATCCCGGCGGTTGTGGCGAAGAAAATATTCTCCAAAGTCTGTCTGCCTTCCTGGCGCAAATGGGCGTTCAACACGAACGCTAACTGACCTGTTGCTTGCCGACAAGTAATTCTAACGGTGCTAACAACCACTTGGGGCAATGCCAGATGGCTGCTAGAGCAGGTGAATGAGCATGATGCATAAAATCCTCCGCCGCTTTTGTGTGACCACCCCCATCATGATGACCGCCTGCGCCGCGGCCTTGCCCGGCAGCGCGGATACATCCGGCCCCGGTGCTGCCTACGGCCCATTCCTGGCCGCCCGCTATGCCGACACCCAGCAGGACCCGGCCGCTGCGATCCGCTATTACGACCAGGCGTTGGCGGCCGACCCACAAAACCGCGCGCTGTTGAACGAGGATTTCATCGCCGCCGTGGTGGCAGGCAACCCGCAAGCTGCCAAGCTCGCCCCGGATGTCGGGGATAATGCGCTCGCCATCATGCTGCTCGGCAACCAGGCCGCCCAGAACGGCGACTTCGCCCAGGCGGTTAAACAATTTCAGAGCCTGCCGCATGACCAACTCTCCGGCTTGCTGGCACCTTTGCTCATCGCCTGGTCGCAGTTCGGGCAGGGCGACGCGCAGGCCGCGTTAGCAACTTTGATGCCGCTGACCAGTGTGAGCTCACCGTTCAGCGGGATTTACCTGCTCAACGCCGCGCTGATTGCCGACCAGAGCCACGACATGAAAGACGCCAGCACCCTCTACGGCGAAGTCGGCAACGGGGCGGGGGCGCCGAATTTGCGCTTGGCCCAGGTGATTGCCAGTTGGCAGGCTCGGCAAGGCAATCTCGATGCCGCCAAAGCCGAGCTGAACCAGATGGCACAAACCCACCCCGCTTTGGCGAGCGCGCTGCCCGCCTTGATCTCGCAAGTTAAGCAGCCGGTCATTAATTCCCCGATCGACGGCCTGGCCGAAGCCTATCTCACCATCGCGGGCTCGCTCAATCAGCCGTCACAAGCAGCACTACGGCTCAGCTTCCTGCATTTCGCGCTTGGTTTGCGGCCAGATATCGCCGCCGCCCGGCTGCTGCTCGCCAATGTGCTAACCGGCAGCGACCAACCGAACGCCGACCCCTCGGCCAAATTGCGCCAGCAAGCGCTTGAGGCGCTACAGCCGATCCCGACCACCGATCCGCTTTATACCACCGCGGCCTTGCAGGAAGCCGCCTTGCTGGCCTCGCTCAACCAGCCCGCGGCGGCGGTTGATCTGATGAACAAGCTGCTGGCCAACGACCCGCACAATATCGAACTGCTCTCTGGCATTGGTGATATTTTGCGGGCCAATAACCAATTTAGCGAGGCGATCCCGTATTATACCCGCGCCATCGATGAACTGCCTAACCCACCACCCGCTGGCGCCTGGACCCTGTATTACGACCGCGGCATCTGCATCGACCAAGGCAGCGGCAGTGATTGGGCGAAGGCTGAGCCGGATTTGCAGGAAGCCCGCAAGCTCGCCCCGAACCAGCCCTTCGTGCTGAATTATATCGGCTTCACCTGGGCCTTACACGGCGAACATCTCACCCAGGCGCGCGATATGCTCACCCAGGCGGTCAGCATGGCGCCCAAGGAAGGCGCTATTATCGATAGTCTGGGCTACGTGAACTTAAAAACCGGCGACACCAAAGCCGCGATCAAATTACTGATCCAGGCCACGGAAATGGAACCCGATGATGCCGAGATCAACGCGCATCTGGGCGATGCCTTCTATGCCGATGGTCAGAAACTACAGGCGGATTACCAGTGGCAGCGGGCTTTGGCGCTAAAACCGGACGCCAAGCTGCAAGCCGATCTGGAAGCCAAGCTCAAGCAATTTTCGCCCCCCACCTGAACGCCATGTTGCAAAGCTTTGCGCCTGCCAAGGTGAATTTGCACCTGCATGTCACCGGCAAACGTGCGGATGGGTATCATCTGCTCGATAGTCTGGCGGTGTTTCCAAATGTCGGGGATGTGCTCAGCGCCACGCCCGCCGATACACTCAGCCTGACCATCAATGGTCCGTTCGGTGAAAGCCTCGCCGCCGAACCGGATAACCTGGTGCTGCGCGCCGCCCGTGCGCTGAACCCAACCGGCACCGCCGCCATCACGCTCACCAAAAACCTGCCCATCGCCTCTGGCATCGGTGGCGGCTCATCAGACGCCGCGGCGGCACTGCGCGTGCTCGCCAAACTCTGGAATCTTAACACCCCACTACACCCGATCGCCGCCACCCTGGGGGCCGACGTGCCGGTCTGCCTCGCCCGCCACAGCGCCAACATGTCCGGCATCGGCGAAATCCTCTCCCCCGCCCCGATCCTCCCCAGCTTTGGCATCATCCTGGTCAATCCGGGCGTGCATGTTGCCACCCCGGCGGTATTCAAAGCCCGCCATGCCGCCTTCACGCCCGCCGCCCTGTTTCCGCACAGCTGGCCCAACGCCGAAGCCATGGCCGACGCCCTCAGCCGCACCCGCAACGACCTTGAACCACCGGCCATCAGCCTCGCCCCTGTCATCGGCGACGTGCTCACCACCCTGAAAACCCTGCCAAACTGCCTGCTCGCCCGCATGTCCGGCTCCGGCGCCACCTGCTTTGCCATCTTCCCCACACCCGCCGCTGCCGCCACCGCCGCCAGCCATCTATCCCCCCCAAACTGGTGGCATTGGGCCGGGGGGCTTTACGAACCAGCCCCCACCGACATATGAGCATCACACACCAAGCCACCCACTAAAATTGGGACGTCGCCAAGCGGTAAGGCAGCGGATTTTGATTCCGCCATGCGGAGGTTCGAATCCTCCCGTCCCAGCCAGTGAAGTGTAGTTTGAGTTAAGGCCAAGGGGCTCCCAAAATTTCGCCCTACCGGCGCGGCGGGGGGTTTGCTACCAACGTCGGGTGAGTTCATATTTTGCTTTGCAGGTTGGGTTACCAGGCCAAGGGATGCATTTGGCCTGTGACCCTTTGTCTGCGTTATTTTTGGCGATTTTGCTGCCGCAGATTGTGGCGGGCGCGCTGGGGGCTGAGCGGCGTTCGGTTTTTTTCTGGGCCTTTGCGGGTGGCATGGTGCTGGCGGTGCTGGCGGCGGAGGCGTTTACGCTGCTGCTGGGCTTTGAGCTGATGAGTGCTGCCTCCTGGGTATTGGTGCTGCGCGGGGACCGGCGGCCGGCGACACTTTATGCCGGTGTTGCGATGTTTTCCGGCGCGTGTCTGTTGCCGGCGTTGTTTTTGCCGCCGGGGGGGATCGCTTTTAGCCTGATTTTACTAGGCGCAGGGGCGAAGGCAGGATTGGCACCGTTGCATGCCTGGCTGCCGAAGGCGCACCCCGCACCTCCTGCCGCGGTTTCGGCATTGATGTCGGGCGGCATGGTGAAAGTGGCGCTGTATGTGCTCATTCGCTACGGGTTTGTGGTGCTGGGTGGCGCGGTACAGCCTTGGTGGGGCACGGCGTTAATCTTCGCCGGTGCGGCTTCGGTGCTCATTGGCGCGCTGCGGGCCGTTCTGGAGGTGGAATTAAAAACCATCCTGGCGTGCTCAACGGTTGAGCATGTCGGGCTGATCGCCGTGGGGCTGGGTGTGGCGCTGCGGGCCAAAGCCCTGGGTGAGACCGATTTGGCGGCCCTGGCGTTGCAAGGTGCGTTGCTGTGTGCGGTGGCGCACGGGCTGTTCAAGCCGTTATTATTTTTAGGCGCGGGGGCGGTGAAGCACGCCACCGGCAGTTCCTCACTGGATTGGCTGGGCGGGTTGATGCGCGGGATGCCAAGGCTGGGCGGGCTGATGCTGGTGGGCTGCTTTGGGATGTCGGCCTTGCCGCTTGGCCCCGGTTTCGCCCCGGAGTTTTTGTTGCTGCATGCGGTGATTGCGGCGGCGGGCACTGGCGGTATTTTGGCGCGCATTGGCTTTACCGCCTTGCTGGCGGTTTTGGGTTTGGGCGCCGCGCTGGCGCTGGGTACGGCAGTGCGGGTCATCGGGGTCGGCTTTTTGGGCCGCCCCCGCACTTTGCGCGCGGCGGCGGCGGAAGATGCGGACAAGCCGGTGCTGTGGGGCATGGGCTTGTTAGCGGGGTTATCTGTGCCGGTGGCGTTATTTCCCGGCATAGTTTTATTGCTGCTGAACCCGGTGATCGCGCAATTAGTACCCGGGGCTAATCAGCCGCCGCTGCATTACGCGCCCTTTATGCTAGCCTTGCTGTTGCTGATTGCTGCTGCCGGAACCTACGCTTTATTGCAGCGCTTGGCGTCGCATGGTGAGCGCGAGGTGCATGCGTTTAATGGCGGCTTCGGCAAACCGCCAGCTTGGTTGCCGTTCGGCGATCCTCTCACGCAAGCATCCGGCACCGGCTTTGCCGAACCCATCCAGCGGGCGCTGGGGGCCACCATACTGGGTGCAAAATTCATCGACCCTGGTGAGAGCTATGTATTGGACCCGCTGCGGCGGCTGAATGTGTATTTCACCCGCGCGGCGGAGCGTGTACGCCGCGCCACCATTCGCCAGCGCCTGGCATTTTTATTTGCAGCACTCGTGTTGTTCTTGGCCGCCCTTGGCTTTGTGCAAGGGGCTTGAGAGATGCTGCACGCGTTCCTCGCTTTAATCGCTACGCTGATCCACACCGCATTGATGTTTGGGCTGGCCCCGTTATTGATGGGCGTAGTGACGAAATTTCGCGCCCGGCTGCTCGGACGCCCCGGACCGCCCTTTATTCAGCCTTATCTCGATTTGCATAAATTGCTGCGCAAAACAGCGTTGATCCCTGATACCGCGACGCCGTTTTATAAAGTCTGGCCATTTATCGTGCTGAGCACCACGGCGGTTGCGGCGCTGCTGGTGCCGAGTTTTTGTTTCGGCCTCATCACCGCGCCAATGTCAGATTTCATCACCCTCATCGGCCTGTTCGCCGCCGCGCGCGGGGCCACCATGTTGGCCGGGCTGGAAACCGGCATCGGCTTTGGCGGCGCCGGGGCGGGGCGGGACGCTCTGTTCAGTATTTTCACAGAAGCCGCCTTGCTGGTTTTGGTGCTCACCTTCGTTCTGATCGCGCAAACCCCCACCATTGATGGCATTGGAAGAGTATTTGGCGGCGGCCATGTGGGGCTGTCGGTTTCGCTTGGTTTTGCGCTGGCCGCCATGCTGGGCGTGGCGCTCACTGAAACCGGACGCATCCCCGTTGATAATCCGGCTGGGCATCTGGAGCTTGGCATGGTGCATGAGGCGATGATTCTGGAATATTCCGGGCGCTACCTTGCGCTGTTCCACTACGCTGCAGCTTTGCGCCTGATCATCTGGGTTTCACTGATCGGCAGTATTTTTCTCCCCTTCGGCATGGCCGATGCAGGTGCTATTTTATTCTGGCCGGTCGGCTTGATACTGTGGGGCTTGAAACTTGTGTTCGCCAGCGCCTCCCTGGCAGTTTTTGAAGTCTCGACAGCCAAGATGCGGGTCTTCCGGGTGCCGGAATTTCTGGGCGTGGCGTTGCTGCTGGGGGTGCTCTCCAGCGTGTTTTTATTCGTCGCACAAAAATTGGGTGGCTCATGAGCGCTCTCACCTACCCGCTGGCACATCTGCTGGGTGGCCTCGTGCTTATTTGCGCATTCGCATTGCTCTCACAGCGACGTTTGGCAGCGATGATCACGCTCTATCAGTTCGAAGCCGTGACCCTAACGGCCGCCGCCTTCTGGCAAGGCTTTGCCCAGCATGAGCTGGCATTATTCCTCACCGGCTTCATCACCCTCATCATCAAAGCCATCATTCTGCCCATCGGGCTGCGCTATATTGTAAAAAACTTCAACATCACCCGCGCCGTGGAAACCGCCATGCCGGTCGGGCTCTCCATGATCCTCGGCGTTGGGCTCATCGGCATTGCGGTTTATGTGGTGCTGCCAATCACCATGAGTGCGGTCACGCTTACCCGCGAAGATCTCGCCATCTCACTTTCGGTGGTGTTGCTGGGGCTGCTGGTGATGACCACCCGCCGCAATGCACTCAGCCAGGTCATCGGCTTTCTCTCAACCGAAAACGGCCTGGTCCTCGCCGCCATCGGTATGCCCGGCATGCCATTCGTGGCTGAGCTTTCCGTGGCACTTTTGGTCCTAATGGCCTTCCTGGTGATGGGCGTCTTTCTGTTCCGCATTCGCGAGCATTTCGAAAATCTCGATATTGCCGGGATCGAATCCATCGAGAAGCAAGGCCGATGAGCTCCTGCACTCTCGCTACCCTTACTTGTCATCCCCGCACCCTCGTTCGTCATCCCCGCCCCTTCTTTCGTCATCCCCGCGAAGGCGGGGATCTTCTAGCTTTTCTGCTTCACCGCGAAACAATCCCGCTGAGGATGAGTATGAAGATCCCCGCCTTCGCGGGGATGACGAAAGAGGGTGCGGCGATGACGGCAAATGGGGTGGCGATGACGGCAAATGAAGCCGACATCGCGGCGCGGGTGAAACGATGAGTCTCGCGGTCCTGGCCGTTCTGTTCCCGCTGCTGGCGGCCATTCCGCTGGCCCTTACCGGCAGTGCCGTGCGCGCCTCCTATGTCAACCTTGCGCTTACTGGCGTGACCTTTCTGCTCACCATTGGTACCATTTTCAGCCCTGGCCACGGCCTAATCCACGCCGATAATCTTGGCCTCATCTTCGGGGTCATCAGCGGCTTTGTCGCCTTCACCACCGCCATCAATAATATCAGCTTCATTCAAAGCGAGCAGGGCCGTAAATCCATCCGCCGCTGGCGGCTCTATCATGCCATGTGCCAGGTGATGCTCGGCACCACGCTGCTCGGCCTGTATGCCGACAATATCGGCCTGCTGTGGGTGGCGGTTGAAGGGGCTACCATCGCCGCCACGCTTGGCGTCTCACTCTCGCGCACCGCATCTGCACTTGAAGCCGCCTGGAAATATTTCATCTTGGGCGGTGTTGGCATCGCGCTGGCATTATTCGGCGTCATGCTCACCTACCTCGCCGCCCAGCCGATCCTCGGCCCCGGCCTTGCCGCCATGAGCTTCTCGGCCCTCTCCAACAATGCCGCACAACTTGACGGCTCCCTGATGACACTTGCCTTCGTCTTCCTGCTGTTCGGTTTCGGCACCAAGGCAGCCATTGTACCGCTGCATGGCTGGCTACCCGATGCCTATGCCGAAGGCCCCATCCCGCTCACTGCCACACTGTCCGGCCCCATGCTGAATGTGGCACTGATCGCTTTGTTACGCTTCCGCCATTTAATGGAGGTGAATGTCTCAACCGGTGGTCACGCCATGCAGCCCGGCCCATTTCTGCTTATTCTCGGCATCGCATCGCTGTTTCTCACCGGCTTCTCACTGTGGCGGCGGCGCGATGCACGGCGGTTCTTCGGCTTCTCCTCGATCGAACATTCCGGCATCGCCATTTTTGCCTTCGGCATCGGTGGTCCCGCGATTATTTTCGGCGGGCTATTGCACATGATCCTGCATACGCTGCTTAAATCGGCACTGTTCCAGGCCCTCACCAAAGCCGCCATCGCGCGCGGCGGTGCATCACCGGGCAACTATGCCTTCTCACACTTACGCGGCATGATCGCGACTGACAAATATGTTGGCTGGGCCTTGGTCCTTTGCATCTTTGCCCTCACCGGCTTGCCGCCCTCCGGGTTATTCACCAGCGAGTATCTGATCATCAGCCAGACGATTTTGCGGGCCCCCCTTTACGCCCTGCCATTTGGTGCGGGCTTGCTGCTGTGCGCCATCGCCATCATCCGCCAAATCGGCCCTGCCGGTTTCGCCCCACCCCCGTTGGGCTGCAAACCACACAAAGCCGGGCGCGATATCCTCACCATCTACGCGCATCTGGCGGTGACATTGGTGCTGGCTTTTGCGATGCCGTTCGGGCTCGTCTCGGTCCTCTCCAACATTGCGGGCGCCTTGCAATGATACCAACCGTCCTCAGCGCACAAAACTGGCAAACCCACCAAGGCGAATTCATCGCCCTTTGGACGGATGCAACCAAAGCCTACGCACTTTACAATAACGGTCTTTTCACCACCAACCTTACCGACGGCACCTACCCGGCATTATCACCGGACCACCCTGGGGCTGCCTGGTTTGAAAAACTCAGCACCGACCTGAACGGCCATAAGCCCGATGGCATCACCCATAAATCCACCGCGATTGAACATTTCATCGCCCCCAACGGCACCACCCCCTGGCCAGATATGCCCCCTGCACTAGGCGAGGGCGTACACCAAATGGCGGTCGGGCCGATCCATGCCGGCATTATCGAACCTGGGCATTTCCGCTTTTCTATTATCGGCGAAAAAGTTTTGAAGCTCGAAGCCCGGCTTGGCTATTCGCACAAAGGCACGCTGGCGTTAATGCGCGGCAAATCTCCGCGCAACGCTGCCCGCTTCGCCGCCCGCATCTCCGGCGATGCCACCGTCGCGCATTCTCTGGCCTTCGCCCACGCCACCGAAGCCGCCCTCGAGATCACCCCACCGCCACGCGCCATCCAACTACGCGCCGTTATGGCCGAGCTTGAACGCATGGCCAACCACACATCCGATATCGGCGCCATCGCCGGTGACGCTGGTTTTGCCTTCCTCGATGCCCGTTTCGCCTGGCACCGCGAATCCCTCTGCGCGGCCGCCAGCGCCGCCTTCGGCCACCGGCTGATGATGGATATGGTCATTCCCGGTGGCATCGCCGCTGACATTAAAACCCCCGGCCCCGATGTGATTCTGGGTGCGATCTCCGCGCTCGATGCCGAGCTGCCCAGCCTGACCCGGGTGTTCGAGGATTATGCCAGCCTGCAAGACCGGCTGATCGGCACCGGCCATATCTCCGCCCATCTTGCCAATCGCTATGCCGCCGGCGGCTTCGTGGCCCGCGCGGCCGGCCGCAAGGTCGATGCCCGCAGCAACCCCGGCTATGCGCCCTATGATGTGCTGGAACTATCGGTCCCGATGGAAACCGAAGGTGACGTGGCGGCCCGGGTGCGCATCCGGCTTGCTGAATTGGGTGAAAGTGCCCGCATCATCAGAACCTTGCTGAGCAGTCTGCAAGACGGCGCCATCGCCATCGCGCCACCATCGGGGTCTGGGATGGGCATCGGCGTGGCGGAAAGTTTCCGTGGTCCCGCTTGGCACTGGATCAACATTGAGTCTGGCCAAATCACCGATATTTTCATCGCCGACCCCAGCACCCTGCACTGGCCGTTAGTGGAACATGCCGCCTGTACCAGCATCATCGCCGATTTCCCGCTGATCAATAAATCCATCAACGCCTCGTATTCGGGAGTCGACCTGTAATGGTGTGGATGACGCTCGCCCAACATCTCCTCTCCAAACCGCGCCCGCCGCGCCGTGCCAGCCAGGCCACCGCCGCCGCCCTGGCCGAACGCTTCACCAACCTCTCCGCCGTAAAACTTGGCCGCAGCCTCGCCATCCGTCACGTCGCCATCGGGTCCTGCAATGGCTGCGAACTAGAACTGCGCGCCACCCAGAACATGATCCACGACCTCACCCAGTACGGCCTGTCTTTCACACCGAGCCCTCGCCACGCCGACATCCTGCTCATCACCGGTGTTGCGGCCCGCAATATGGCCGAGGCCCTCCGCCAAGCCCGCGCCGCCACCCCCGACCCGGTCTTCACCATCGCGGTCGGAGACTGCGCGGTCGATGGCGGCGTCTTCAAGGGCTCACCCGCCATCACTGGCGGTGCTGACTCAATCCTGCCCATCGACCTCATGATCTCCGGCTGCCCCCCAACCCCCAGCCAAATCATCGAAGGCCTTCTCTCGCTCATCGAAGCCCACGCTGGATAGGTGATTAAGACAAAGGGACAACGCCCCCTTGGTCTTTACCTCACCATCAAGCCCGGGGCACCGAGCCAAATGGGGTGGTTGGTGCTGGGGTTGCTTGGTTGGGTGGGGCGACATTGAGGGCGATGGAGGCGCCCAGCGCGTTGGCCATGTCGGTTGGCACCAGAATGGTGACACCGCGGTCTTTATTCATATCGTAGATCAGCCCCATTTGCCGGATTTGCAACGCAACCGGGTTTTGCGCGTAAATCTGCGCGGCGGAGGCGATTTGTTCAGCGATCGCCACTTCGGCACTGGCGAGTGTGACGCGGGCTTGTTTTTCTTTTTCCGCCTGGGCGTTGCGGCTCATGGCGTCGTTTAATTCGGGCGGAATTTTCACATCGCGAATTTCCACGGCAATTTCACCAATGCCCCAACCATCGGATTTTTTGGTGATATATTCGCGCAGTTTGGCGTCCATCGCCTCGCGTTCCGAGAGAATATTGCCAAGGGTGGTTGCACTGATCACCTCGCGCAGGGATGTTTGTGCCACCTGCGCGATCATGCCGCGATAATCGGTCAGCTCGGTGGCGGCACGTTTCACATCCTGCACGCGCCAGAACATAATGGAATCCATCGTGACGGAAACCGCATCGGAGGTGAGGGTATCTTCAGCCGAGATCCGCGTGCTTTGCCGGCGCGTATCCACAGTGGCGTACACGGTCTCGATGGCGGGGATCAGGAAATACAGCCCTGGCCCGCGCACCCCGGCGAAACGGCCAAAGCGCAGCACGACGGCACGCTCCCATTCCGCCGCAATGCGGAAGGTTAACCCAAACAGCACACCCGCCAGAATAATCGCAAGGCCCGCGACTTGCAGCCCAAGCAGCTGAAACACCACCGCCCCAACAGCGGCAATCAGAAACGCAATAAGCCCAACAGCGCTATTCATAGCATATTCCTCTATTTATTTCGCTTCGGGACTATAATCGAAGTTTTCATTTCCTGCACGGGCTCATCATGCTGGTTGAAGGTGGTGAACAGATTTGTCACAATTCCCCAACCTGGTTTGCTGCTGCTGTCCCGCACGCCGAGCACATCCAAGCGCAGCCGAATTTTATCACCTGGGCGGACTGATTTCATCCATTTCAAATGCTCAAACCCCAGCCCTACCGTGCCCGGTGCAGGGTGGTAATTGGCGGCGGTCACCAATAGCCGCATGGTCATACTGGCGGTATGCCAACCGCTGGCAATCAGCCCGCCGGTAATATGCTGGGCCGCAACGGGGTCTATATGCATCGGTTGCGGGTCAAACTGCTTGGCAAATTCAATAATCTCCGCTTCGGTCATTTCCACGGACGGTGTTTCTGTGCTTTGCCCTACAGCGAAATCTTCAAAATATTTGTAATCTGTCATAGCTACGTTTCTTCCCTTTCCTATACGTCAATGTAGGGCAAAATAGATGACCGTCCAAGAACTGCTAATGGTCTTATCCGTGGTCGCCGGTTTGCTGGCCGCCATCATCGCCTGGTCCGCCTGGCAGGCAGCCGATAAAGTGCCTGAAAAGCTGCGTTTGCTGCTGGAACAAAATCTTGCTGCCAACCGGGGCGAGGCTGAAACCACCCGCATCATTCTGGCCGCCATGGAAGGCCGCCTTGCCGCTGCCATCCAATCCGGCACCACCGATGCGCTCTCCAAAGCCTTCGCGCAGATCAACACGGCCGTGCAGGCGGTGGCTGACACTACCCAGCAGCTTCGCCGCCAAGCCGCCGACGACACCCAAAAAACCCTGGCCTTGCTGGAAACCCGCCTGACCACCATTCAAACCAGCGTGAATGAGAAGCTGCACGAGGCGGTAGAGCAGCAAATGACCAATAGTTTTTCGCGCGTGCTGGAACAATTCGCGCAAGTGCAACAAGCGATGGGCGAGGTGCAATCCGCCGCCGCCCAAATTGGTGATTTGAAGCGCATCTTCTCCAACGTCAAAACCCGCGGCGGCTGGGGCGAGGCGCAATTGGGCGCAATGCTAGAACAGGTGCTGCCCCCCGGCGCGTTCGAGCGTAATTTCGCGGTGCAGGAAGGTGCGCGCGAGCGGGTGGATTTCGCCATCCGCATGCCGGCCCGCAACACGCTCTGGCTGCCGGTTGATTCGAAATTCCCTACTGAGGATTACGAACGCCTGCTGCTCGCCGCTGAAAATGCTGACCTCGAAGGCGAGCGTACCGCGCGCGACAACATCGCGATTCGCATCCGCCTGGAAGCCAAAAAAATCCGCGAGAAATATATCTGCCCGCCGGATACGGTTGATTTCGGCGTGATGTATCTGCCGTCTGATGGTTTGTTCGCTGAAGTAGCGCGCATTCCCAACCTGATCGATGAAATCCGCACCCGTGATAAAATCATCATCCTTGGCCCGACATTATTGCCTGCCATGCTGCAAACCATTCATCTCGGCCATATCACTCTGGACCTTGAAAAACGCGCGGGCGAAATTGGCAAGTTACTAGGTGCCACCCGCACCGAAATGACCAAGATGGACGATGTTCTCGCCAAGCTCGCCTCCAACGCTTCGGCCATGTCCAACAATATCGAAAAAGCCCGCACCCGCACCCGCGCCGTCAGCCGCGTGCTGCGCACGGTCGAGATGGTGGAGGCCGGCCCCGCGCAAGCCATGCTGGGATTAGACCCCGAAGAACCCGACGAAGCGTAGCTTGCGCACAAGCCCGACCAAGCCGATATCAACCGCATGATCGTTCTCCCCCGTCATGGCCGCCAACGCGGGCATCAGCGCCTCTCTCTCTTGGCCGCAGCCGCGCTGTTTCTGCTTACCGCCTGCCACAAGGACCTCTCCGAACAGGATGTGTCCATTCAGGGCCTAGTCCCACCGCTCGCCATTTCGATGCAGGATGTCACCACCGACAAACCCGTTACCGCAGCGGATTTTCAGGGCAAGGTCACGCTCCTGTATTTCGGCTACACCAACTGCCCGGATGTCTGCCCCTTCACGCTCGCCAACATCGACCGCATCTTGCACCAGATCGGCCCGCAAGCCAGCAAGGTCACGGTATTATTCGTCACCGTTGACCCGGACCGCGACACACCCGCCAGCTTGGCCCAATATACTGCGCTGTTTGGCCCAAACGTGCAGGGGCTACGCGGCACGCCTGATGAGCTTTACAGCCTGGCGCGGCGTTACCGGGTGGTATTCTCGGTCACCAAGGCAACCGCCAACACCGCCTATCAGGTTACCCATTCAGCGGCGGTTTATGTGTTCAACGCCAAAGGCAAAGCGCAATTCATCATCTCCGGGCTCGACACCAACAAGCCCGACCTCACCGGCATCGCCGCCGACCTGAGCGACGTGATCAGCCAGGGCAGCACACCCGCCTGGCTGGCTTGGCTGGAGCGGCTTACTTCAGGCTAGAAATATAATTCGCCACGGCGTCGGTCTCAGCCGGGGCCAGTGCCTGCGCGATATATTGCATCGTGGCATTCCCGCCATCGCCATTGGCGAACTTAGCCAGATAGGATTTCACCGCCACCGCCGGTAGCCCCGCCAGTTTCGGTGCGCCAATCGCGCTATTGCCTGCCCCATCCTGCCCATGACAAGCCGCACAAGGCATTGCGCCATTGCCATTGCCGTGCAGAAAAATCGTCTGGCCATTCGGCGTGTCCGCCCAGGCCGGCGCCGCAAATATCATCATTGCACTTGCGGCCAGCCATAATTTCAAGTGCGGCAATTTACGGCGCATTCTGGGCACCATAGACCGGCAACATCACCGCCACCGTGCCGCCATCGGCCAGGCGCAGCGTTACCGGCACTTTGTCACCCAGCTTCATCACCGGGCTCATGCACATCAAATGATATCCACCCGGCGCTAACACCACACGGCCATGGGCGGGCACGGTAATGGATGGCACATCCACCATCATCGCCATGCCGCTATCATCACTGCTTTTATGCAGCATCAACATCCCGCAAGCGGGCGAGACCGCACCGGTCACCACCACATCAACCACCCCCGGATTTTGCAATTCCATATAGGCTGCCGCTGGAATCGATGGCAGCAGATAGCGCATCCAAGGTTTAACAACTGTCAATTCCGGCGCGGCAGCGCGCGCGACCAACGGGCATAACAGCAAAACAGCCAAAACAAATTTCATACTCTCACCAACGGCTTCAGCAGCCCTGCCACCAGGTCAATATCAGCTTTACCCTGCGCCAACGTGCCCAAAATATAGCGGGCTTTACCAGATGGCCCAAATCCATACACAGCATCACTATGGGTAATCCCTGCCACCGGGTCGGGTGCATCCGCGCTGGTCACGGCGTTATATTCAACACCGTAACGTTTCGCCAAGGCGGCCAGTTGCGCATTGCTACCGTGCAAACCATCGAACAATGGAGGCGCGCCAAAATTTGCCAGGTATTTTTTCAGCACCATCGGCGTGTCGTAAACCGGGTCGATGGTCACGAACAGGACCCGCAATTGTTGCCCTGCCGCCCCCATTTTACGCACCAGTTTGGCGGCATTTTCCATCGTCAGCGGGCAGGTGTCGGTGCAGCGTGTGAAGCCGAAATATAAAATTACCGGATGCCCGGCAAAATGCGCCGCCGTTACGCTGGCACCCGTCGAGGCTAAGGTCATGGCAAACTGCAAATCCGGCAATTGCCCGGAAATGTCGGCATAGGCCGGGCCATCATCAGCCCGGGCAAAATCGGCAGGCCACAGAGCGGCGGCACATGTTAACGCCAAACTCTGTCGCCGTGTTAAAACACCCATCACATGCTCCTATGGCAGCGGTACCAAACCACGCCGCACCACCACCATAGGTCAAACATTACCCCATGGGAAGGTTACTTGGTCACCCGTTATTAGGGTTACTTCGTCACCAGCATCTGCGCCCGTGCTTCACCTGCCGGTGAAGCCTTGGTGTGCAGGTTCACGTAGGTTTTACCAGCTTCCAGAATTTTCTCCTCAGCTTTGGTCACCTTCACGCTACCGGTCATGCCGCTGCTATAGGGGCCGGGGATCGGGATCAGGACTTTCGCATTTGCCCCAGCCGCCGCTGGACCATGGAAATGCGCCGCCAGCACCGGACCGGTCAGGCCGGCATAAGTAATCGAGTATGACAGCATATCAGTGCTGGTATCCAACGTCGCCGACACCAAGCCGGAGGGGGTAGCAGTAGACTTGCCCTCGGACACGAACTGACCAGACAGGCTAACAGTTTTGGCCATCGCCACGCCGCCGAAAGCCAGCATCGCAGCTGCCGTAAGCGGCAGAACAGTCATTTTTGTAAGACGCACCTTAAATTCTCCCTTATTGAACACGCAGCTAGGTTTAGCCACGCCCTTTATATGGGCTGCCATGCCCCCACGTGAAGTGTCTGCCCGTTGCACATCCTGCCTCTGCGGCGCACAAAGGTTACTCCATGGAACAACCCCGCTTTGCTGACGCCGCGCGCGCCACCCGCCATATGTTCATCCGCGACCTGGTGCTGAGCGCATCAATCGGCGTGTATGCGCATGAGCATGAGGCGCGTCAGCGCATCCGGATCAATCTCGACCTCGCGATCCAGGAAGAGCCGCCAGGGAAACTATCCCGCCCGTCGGTCGGCCGGGACGACCTTGCCCGGGTGGTGGATTATGAATCGATTGTCATTCGCACGCGCGAGATCGTGAACCAGGGCCATGTACAGTTAGTCGAAACGCTGGCCGAGCGGCTGGCCGAAGCCTGCCTGACCGACTCCAGGGTGGCGCAAGTGCGGGTACGGGTGGAAAAACTCGATGTTTTCGCGGATGCAGCATCCGCCGGCGTCGAAATTGAACGCCGGAATTGTTAGTTGTCCACCCTGAAAATATTGTCACAATCCAATGGGTTTGCCACGCGATCTTAACATATTTATGACAACGCAAAATTTAACAATTGCTTTAAAAACAATATGTTAACCAAAAACAACCGAACATATTTCTATAGCGTTTTAATTCTGGGAAACCGGGCGTTAAGCTTGAGCCTTCGCGCTTGCCCACAGACTTATACACAGGAGGCTTCAACCACCCGTGGATAACATGTCCCCAGCAATCGGCGTTACCGTCATCGAGACCGCGCTCGAAACCATGCCGCCAAATCCCGGCGTATATCGAATGCTCGATAGCAAAGGTGATGCCGTATATGTCGGCAAGGCGCGGAACCTTAAAAAACGCGTAATTTCCTATACGCAACTTTCACGCCTGAGTGAACGGCTGCGGCGCATGGTTTCGGAAACCGCGTCGATGGAAATTATCACCACCCATACTGAGGCTGAGGCGCTGCTGCTGGAAGCCAACCTGATCAAGCGTCTCAAGCCGCGCTTCAATATTCTACTGCGGGACGACAAATCCTACCCGTGGCTGATGCTGACCGAGGATCATGAATTTCCGCAAATTACCAAGCATCGCGGTGCGCAGACCCGCAAGGGCAGTTATTGGGGGCCTTTCGCCTCGGCCTGGTCAGTAAACCAGACCGTGCAGGCCATTCAGCGGGTGTTTTTGCTGCGCGCCTGTGCGGACACAGTATTTGCCAACCGATCGCGGCCTTGTTTGCTGTATCAAATCAAGCGCTGCTCAGCACCTTGCGTGGGCCGAGTCTCGGCAGAGGATTACGCCACCTTGGTGGCACAGGCCAAAGCGTTTCTCTCGGGTAAATCTGGCGCCATCCAGAAAGACCTCGCCGCTGAGATGGAGCGCGCTGCCGCGACACTGGAATTTGAACGCGCTGCCGCCATACGCGACCGTATCCGCGGCCTGTCCTACATCCAGGGCTCAGATGTGATTAACCCGGCAAGCCTCACGGATGCCGACGTGATTGCGCTGCACCAAGCCGCCGGCCAAACCTGCGTGCAGGTATTTTTCATTCGCGGTGGCCGCAATAACGGCAATCGCAGCTTCTTCCCCAGCCATGCCAAAACCGAGGAGCCAGCGCAGGTGATGGCCGCTTTCGTAGCGCAATTCTACGATGACAAGCCCTCCCCGCCGCTGATTCTGCTCTCGCACCAACCCGAGGATGAAGCATTGCTGGCCGAAGCATTATCGCTGAAGGCTGACCGGAAAATTACCCTCTCCGTCCCACAACGGGGCGAGAAGCACGACGTGGTGCAGCACGCCCAAACCAATGCGCGCGAGGCTCTGGAACGCAAGCTCGCCGAGACTGCCGGGCAAGGTAAATTGCTCGCCGCCGTCGGCGAGGTTTTCAACCTGCCCGAACCACCCACCCGCATTGAAACCTATGATAACTCCCACATTATGGGCACCTCGGCTTACGGCGTGATGGTCGCGGCCGGGCCGGAAGGTTTTATCAAATCCGCCTACCGCAAATTCGCGATTAAAACCGTGATCACACCCGGCGATGATTTTGCCATGATGCGCGAAGTGATGCTGCGCCGCTTCTCCCGCGCGTTGGCTGAAAACCCCGACCGCACGGACGAAACCTGGCCCTCGCTCGTGCTCATCGATGGCGGGGCAGGCCAACTCTCGGCCGCCACTGGCATTATGGAAGAACTTGGCCTGACCGACATCCCGCTCGTCGCCATCGCGAAAGGCCCAGATCGCGACGCCGGGCGCGAATGGTTTCACTGCGCCGGGCGTGAGCCCTTCCAGCTCCCGCCGCGCGACCCGGTACTCTATTTCCTGCAAAGGCTACGCGACGAGGCCCACCGCTTCGCCATCTCCACCCACCGCAATGCACGTTCCAAAAAAATCACGGTCAGTGAGCTGGATGAGGTTGAAGGCATCGGCCCCGCCCGCAAAAAAGCCCTGCTTAACCATTTTGGCTCGGCCCGCGGCGTGAAAAACGCCGGCCTCAAAGACCTAGAAGCTGTCACCGGCATCAACAAAGCCACCGCCCGGATGGTGTATGCGCATTTCCACCCCGGTGTGGTGATGGATGATGCTTCGTAAACGCACCCAGCGGCCCCATTTAGCCCGCCGCTCGGATATCAATCGGCGGGCTAAACCCTAACGAGACTTCGCGCTCACATCGACCAACACAATTTCCGCGTCCGTCACCGCTTCGATGGTAATCTCAGGCTCCTCATGCAGCGCCACACCATCACGCTGATGAACCTCTAGCCCATTGATTTTAATATCACCCACCGGCGCCACCATGTAAGCCGCCCGACCGGCATTTAGGCTATATGTGGTTGTCTCACCCTGCTTCATTTTCACCGCCAGCACGGCAGCGTTGGCGTAAAGCGGCAAGGCTTGCGTGCCCTTATCCTGCGGGCGGCCACTGGCCAGCACCTGCAAGCCGGTCCCATCCGCCCGTGGAAATTCGCGCGCCTGCCAACCGGGGGCCACGTTCATTTCATCAGGCTGAATCCAAATCTGAAATAGCCTCGTGGGCTCTTTCTCGCGGTTCACTTCCGCATGGGTAATGCCGGTGCCGGCATGCATCACCTGCACATCACCAGCCCGCGTCGCCCCCTCATTGCCCAGAGAATCTTTATGCGTAATCGCACCCTGCCGCACAAAAGTGATAATTTCCATATTTTCGTGCGGATGCGCCCCAAAGCCAGTGCCGGGCGCAATTTCATCATCATTCCACACCAGCAAAGCCCCGAACCCCATACGCTTTGGGTCGCGGTAATGGCTGAAGCTGAAATGATAGCGGGCGTTCAGCCAGTCGTTTCTAAAGGTGCCAAGCGAAGCAAAGGGGCGGATATCAATCATCGGAGCTACTCCAAGTTCGTTCGATATCGAATGATTTAGTCTGTCTGGCCGCCATTGCAAGAGGCGGCCGCAGTACCAACCCGGCGCAACAATTCATCGAGCGTGGTGATCTCCGCATCGGTTAGCCCAGCCATCGCGGCAGCAATATCCCCGGCATGGCGCGGGAACAGGCAGCCGATGAAGTCTCGCCCTGCCTCGGTCAGCCCCACCTCCACGCTGCGCTTATCCGCCGCCACCCGGCAGCGCGTCACAAAGCCGCGCTCCTCTAGCTTGTCGATCAAATCAGTCATGTTGCCGGGGCTGGTGAGCACTTTCTGGATCAGCACCCGCTGGGTGAGCGGGCCCAGATGCAACAAAGCCTCCAGCACGCCCAATTGCGTATGGGTGATACCAAGCTCGGCCAGCCGGGGTTCCGTGCAGGCAGCCACCGCCCGGCTGGCACGGGCCAGCTTCACATAAAGCCGTACCGCCGCCACCGTGCGGGGGTCGGTCACATTGAACATATCGGGCATATCAGCGGTTCATCAGCACCGGCAATGTGGCTTTTTCCAGCACATGGGTGGTGTTGCCGCCCAAAATTAACTGCCGCAGCCGCGACGTGGAATAGGCGCCCATCGACATCAAATCCGCGCCAAAATCACCCGCCGCCGCTAACAACCCGGCCGCCACCACCCGGTCGATTGACTTAAAATTCACTAAATCCGCCGTCACACCATGATGGGCGATGTAATCCACCACTTCGGCCCCCGTCGGCCCACGGCGCTGATACTCATCGCTTACCAGCACGCGCACCGCTTCGGCCTGGCGGACAAACGGCATAATCGAGGCCAAGGCCGAAGCCGATTCATGAGTCCCGTTCCAGGCGATGGCAATACGCTTGCCGATGGTTTCAGGCTTGGCAAACGGCGCCATCATCACGGGCCGACCACTTTCAAACAATACCGCATGCAGCGCATCCGCCGAGGCGACATCCTCGCCATGCTGCGGGTGGGGCACAATGGTGAGGTCGGCAAGCCGCGCCTGGAAGGAGATGATCTCATCCTCCCGGCCGGTGATCGAAGCAAAGCTGGCACTTGGTTCGTTGCGGCCGCGCAGGGCATCCCCCACCGCGACGCCATGGGCTTGCGTTTCGGCGGCAAATAATTCCTGCAAATTGCGCACCCGGCTGCCGCTCTCGCGTTCAGTCGCGGTCATCATCTCTTCGATCATCGCACCCGAGAGCCCTTCGCCGGCCAAGGGTGCCACATCGCGGGAATCAACCTTTATATGCAGCACCTGCAAATGCGCATTCCACATCTTGGCGAGCATCAAACCAGTATGGAGCGCCACCTCGCCGGAGGTTGAGCTGCTTAAAGCCACCAGAAATTTGCGTACCGACATGTGAATGCCTCCTATATCCAGCGCGATTTATGTCTTCTTAGCCTATGTACGGCCTAAAAATCCAACATCGCGCACACGGCGCATTAAATGCTCGCCGCCATCCACTGTTATGGTGGTGCCGGTCATCGAAGGGGTTTGCAAAATCAGCAATGCCGCGCGCGCGATATCCGCGGGCGCCGCGCCACGCTGCAGGGGGTTGGCTCGCCAGGCTTCCTCAAACCGCTCCGGCGTTTGCAAATGCGAAATTAGCGTCAGGCCCGGCGCGATACCACAGACCCGGATTTTGGGCGCCAAGGCAATGGCAGACATCTCAGTTGCCGCTGCCAAAGCTGCCTTGCTCAATGTGTACGCAAAGAAATCAGGGTTCAGGTTGGTCAGTTTCTGGTCCAGAATATTAATCACCACGCCGCGTTCCAGCGTCTGGGCGGCCGCAAAATACTTGGTCAGCAACACCGGTGCCACCAGGTTTGGGGCCATATGCTGGGCGATGCTCTGCGCTGTCACACTGCTCACCACGTCGTATTCAAAGCGCGAGGCGTTGTTGATCAGCCCAAAGAGCGGCCCCGCCTGTTGCACGGCCTCAGCGATCAGCCGCTCTGGCACGCCGGGGTCAGCTAAATCCCCAAGCACCAGCCCAGCTTGCAATTCCACCGCCAGCGCTTCCGCCTCAGCGGTTTTCTCGCGCGCATGCAGCACAATTTTATAGCCCGCCGCCGCAATCGCCCGCGCCAATGCAGCGCCTAAGCGCCGGGCCGAGCCGGTTATGAGTATGGCACCATCCATGCGGGCTGTTTACAGCAAGTCGCGCAGACGGAAATAGCTGGTGGCCAGTAACAAAGCTGGCACCTTGAAGGCCCGCCCACCGGGGAAGCGCGCATGGGGAATTTGGGTAAACACATCAAACCGCTCGGCCTGGCCCGCAATCGCTTCCGCCGCCAGCTTACCCGCCAGCCCCGTTAGCGCCACGCCGTGCCCCGAAAACCCTTGCGCGAACAAAATATTATCCGCCAGCCGGCCAAAATGCGGGGCACGGTTTTGGGTAATATCCACATTACCCCCCCAACAATATTCCACCCGCGCATTGGCCAGTTGCGGGAATACTTTTTGGGCTCGCTTGAGCATGGCGGCAGGCAGGCTCGCCGGCGGCAAGGTGGAATACGAAACCCGCCCGCCAAACAACATCCGGTCATCGGCAGAGCGGCGGAAATAATCCAGCACAAAATTCAAATCCGCCACCGCCTCATTGCGCGGGATCAGCGTCTGCACATCCGCCCGTGGCTCCGTGGCGATAATATACGTGCCAACCGGCATGATATAATCCGCAATGGGAGCCACCAAATCCTTCAAATACGCCCCTGCCGCTGTGAGCACGAAAGCCGCCGAAACCATGCCACGATTGGTGCGGATGCGCACAATTTTACCGGGCGCCACATGCTCCACCTTGGTCTGCGAATATAGTTTTGCCCCCGCCGCTTGTGCGGCCTTCGCCAGCCCCAGCGTGTAATTCAGCGGGTGGATGTGACCAGAGATACCATCCTCCAAGGCTGCCAGATATTTCGGGCTGGCCAGCCGCGCCTGTAATTCCGCCCCTTGCAAAATCGCGCCGGCCGGTGCGCCAAGCGCTGCCATCTCATCCTGCGCCTCGTGCAATTCCCGCACCTGGCGCGGCTTAATGGCGGCGTGCAAGTAACCAAGCTGCGGGTCACACGGAATGCCAAAGCGCTGGACCTGCCCATGCAGCAAATCCACCGCCTCCATCGACAAATCCCACAAACGCTTGGCTTGCGCAGCCCCCACCAGGTTTTTAATTTTCACCTGAGAGGCGCCAAACCCTGGCAGTACCTGCCCGCCATTGCGGCCAGAGGCACCCCAGCCAATATGTTCGGCCTCCAACAGTGCTACCGAATAGCCGCGCTCGGCCAAATGCAGGGCCGCCGAAACCCCGGTGATGCCACCACCAATAATGGCGACATCCACGTTCATATCGCCTTGCAACGGGTGCGTTTCTAACGCCACCCGCGTGGTTGCCTGATAATAATTTCCAAGAGCCATGGGTTAGACGTTGAGCAACAAATGCTCCCGCTCCCACGAGCTGATCACCCGCAAATACGTCTCATATTCCAGCCGCTTCACTGCCACCAGAACATCCACCAATTTATCACCCAGCACGTCGCGCATTTCTTTCGATGCATCCATGGTATCGAGCGCATGCGACAATTCACGTGGCAAAGTATATTCACCCGAATAGGCCGAGCCAATTTGCGCCGGTGTGGCCTGCAACCCTTCCACCATGCCCAGATACCCACAGGCCAAGGTGGCCGCAAAAGCCAGATACGGGTTTGCATCCGCCCCTGGTACGCGGTTTTCCACCCGCATCGCAGAGGGGTCCCCAAACGGTACGCGCAAGCCGCAGGTACGGTTATCATAACCCCATTGCAGATTAATCGGCGCGTTGGAAAAGCGCGTGAGACGCCGGTAGGAATTCACGTTCGGCGCATAAATCGGCATGGCTGCCGGAATATATTTTTGCAGGCCCGCAATATAAGAAAGAAATAATGGGCTGGCTTTGCCATCCTCGCCCGCAAATAAATTTCTGCCAGTTTTCGGGTCCACGATGCTTTGGTGCACATGCATGGCCGAGCCTGGCTCGGTGCCCATCGGCTTGCTCATAAAGGTCGCATAAATATTATGCCGCAGCGCCACTTCGCGCACCGTACGCTTGAACAAAAACACCTGGTCAGCCAGGTTCAGCGGGTCGCCATGCAGGAAGTTGATTTCCACCTGCGCCGCCCCTTCTTCATGGATCAGCGTATCCAAATCCAGGTTTTGCAAATCGCAAAAATCATACATTTCTTCAAAGAGCGGGTCGAACTCATTCACCGCATCAATCGAATATGATTGCCGCCCGGTCTCCTGCCGGCCGGAACGCCCCACCGGCGGCACCAACGGGTAATCAGGGTCGGTATTGCGGCCCACCAGATAAAATTCCAACTCCGGTGCCAGCACCGGCTTCCAGCCCTTGGCTTCATACAATTTCAACACGCGCTGCAACACTTGGCGCGGCGCCATCGGCACCGGCGTGCCATTGGCATATTGGCAGTCATGAATAATCTGCGCGGTGGGCTCGTGTGCCCATGGCACCAGCCGCACGGTGGCAGCATCCGGGATTAGTTTAATATCGATAATTGCGGGGTCGGTCAGCGTATCCTCCGGGTCTTCCGGATATTCTCCGGTCACTGACTGGATAAAAATCGCCTCCGGCAAACGCGGCGCGCCCCCTTGGAAGAATTTTTGCGCTGGCATAATTTTGCCACGCGGAATGCCGGTAATATCGGGCACCATACATTCCACTTCAGTAATCCGATGCTCATCGAACCACTCGTGCAGATCAATCTCACTCATAATAACCTCAAATGCTTCGGTGCGGGAAAATCCCCGCACCGCGCTTCATTCATTTTACTGCAATACGCTCGTCCAAATCTGGTTGAACAACTTATATTGCGCGCCCTGTAATGGCAGCAGAAATTGCAAACGCTTATTATCTTCATCGGTCGGCGTAATCAGTTCGGTGTTCAAAATACCAGTCAGATATTGCTGGCTGGCCTGATTCGGGCTGGCATACTGGTTAAAGTTCGACAAATCCGCACCAACATGCGCGTTCAGAATGAAGTTGATAAATTGCAACGCTAAATCAGGGTGCGGTGCATGCGCCGGAATTGCCATTGTGTCCACCCAAATCTCGGTGCCTTCCTTAGGCAGGAAGAACTTCAAATTTTTGCAGGACCCATCCGCATAGCAGGACGCAATATCTCCATTATAAGCGGTCGAAACCGCAATCAGCCCGCTTTTCATCTGGTCACGCGCTGGGGTTTCATCAACAAAACCGGCAAAATTCGGGCGCTTCTTGGTTTCAATAATCAACTTCGCCGCCGCCACCCACTGGCTTTGCTCCGAACAATTAAACCCATAGCCCAAATAGGCGCAGGCCGAGGCAATCTGGTCACGCCCCTCGCCTTTGGGGATCACGAACGGATAATTCGGGTTCACCTTGGGGTCATACAAAATCGACCAGCTATCAGGGGGGTTCACCAGCTTTTTGGGGTCATACACAATACCAGTCGTGCCCCACTGGTAGGGGACGGAATATTTATCACCGGGGTCATAAGTGGGATTCTGGAATTTCGGGAACAGGTTAGTCAGGTTAGGCACTTGCGAATGGTCAATCGGCTGGAGCAAACCCTCATCAGCCAATTCGGGTACGTAATAGCTAGAAGGCACAACCACGTCATATTGCGAATCGCCTCCGGCTTTCAGCTTGGCCGCCATTTCAGCGTTGCTTTCATAATCGGTTTCAACGACTTTACAGCCGCATTGCAACTCAAACCCGTCAATGATCGCTTCGGTGATGTAGCTCGACCAGATAAACAAGTTCAACGTCGGGACATCGGCTTTGGCAGGAGTTGGCGCTGCAAACCCAACCGTCGCCATAACAGCGGCGGCAGCGACAAATTTAAGCGGCGTGGTAAAATATTTCATGTTTTGCTTCCTCTTGGTGATCAGTTAGGCAACAGGCTGGCCCGGCGATCTCGGGTCCGGGTGATAAAAAAATGCGCGACCGCCAGCACCATGACCGTGGTGATCATCAATGTGCCAAGCGCGTTGATCTCAGGTGAAATCCCTTTGCGTGCCACTGCGCTATAGATATAGATCGGCAACGTAACGCTACCAGGACCGGCGGTGAAAAAGCTGATGGTGAAATCATCGATCGAGAGCGTAATACCGAGTAAAAACCCACCAATAATCGCAGGCTGCACCACCGGCACCGTGAGATAAAAAAAGCTCTTGATACCATCAGCATATAAATCGTGGCTCGCCTCAAACAAATTCGGGTCCAGCCCGGCCAGCCGCGCAAACACCGTAAGCGCCACATACGGCACCTGGAATGTAATATGCGCAATCACCATCGTCACTAACCCAGCGCTTAAAATCCCAATGGTGCTATGGACAAAGTTAAAGAAAATCAGCTCAGAAATACCAAACACCAAGCTTGGCATAATAATCGGCGTATAGATAATCAGGCTTGGCAAATTCGCCGCAATGCCGCGCGCATTCGCAGCCCGGAACCGGCATAACCCATACCCTAGCAAAGTGCCCAACATGGTTGAGACCGCCGCTGAGACAAGCGCCAAAATCAGCGAGCGCTGCAGGGCGGCAAACACCACATCATCATGAAATAACTGGCCATAAGCAAACGTGGAATAGCCGGTGCTGTTCGGGGCGGGCGCGAATGAATAAAACGCCACCATCGCAAGCGGCGTATAAAGCAGCACATACACCGGCCAGGAAATACCAGCCAGGACATTCTTCACACTGCGCGGGACCACGTTGCTCATATGGTCGCCTCCCCGGCCCCGCCTAATTTGCGCGTGAGAATTCGAAACCCAACAAGCCCCAGGCCGGTAAACACCAGCATGATGATGGTAAGGGCTGCGCCATACGGCCAATCCGGCGTTTCGGTAAACTGGTTGGCAATCAGCGAGCCAATCATCAGCGCCTTATCGCCCCCCAATAATTGCGGCACCACATAATCCCCGAACGCCGGGATCGCCACGAATATCACGCCCGAGAGCAAACCCGGAATCGTCTGCGGAAACACCGTGTGCCAAAACAACCTGGCACCGGAGGCATATAAATCCCGCCCAGCCTCCACCAATGTCCAGTCCAACCGCTCCGCTGAGGCGTATAATGGCACAATCATGTATGGCAGATAATTGTAAGCAAGCCCGGTAGTGACCGCAAAGGACCCCGGCGCGATCCCTAAATCCGGCGGCACAATGCCCAGCATATGCGCAATCGCGCTCAGCGGCGCATTCGGCCCCAATAATTCCAGCCACGCATAGGTGCGCACCACCTGGTTGGTCCAGGACGGTAGAATAATCAGTAACAGCAATAACGGCCGCAGCGCTTCCGGCCGTGTCATGATAAAAAACACCAACGGATAAGACAGCAACGCCGAAACCGCCGTGGCAATCCCCGCCTGCTCTAACGAGCGCAGCAAAATAATAATGTTCCCATCATCCCAGCCCAGCAGCGAATTGCCCGCAACTTGCGAAAACGGCGTGAGTGTTAAGGGTAATACCGGCGAGCCGTAATCATTCGATGTAAAAAACCCAATGCCTAGCAGCACCAAACTCGGAACCAGCAAAAACAAAACAATCCAGAACAGCCCCGGCCCGGCAGTCACCCATAGCCGAAAGTTTTTCGCTTTAGCGTCGCTTTGCGCGGCAGTCAGTGCCATCTCACGCCTCGATCAGCATAATATTATCGGGCTTTAATTCCACCGCCACCGCTTCGCCCGCACGCCAACTACGCTCCGCTGCCGCATTATTCGTATCCAGCGCCAGCACCACCTGGCCATTGCCGGTCTCCACGCGGTACTGGGTGGAAGCCCCCATATAAATTGCTTCCTTCACCACGCCTCTGAAAATATTCGGTCTGCCTTCGGGGATATTGTTGTCGTTATACAGCCAGATTTTCTCAGGGCGGATCATCGCCATCCGGTGCGTGTTAATGTCGGCACTAATCTGTAACGGCCCCAGCTTTGTCTGCACCGTACCACCGCCCAGCGGTTCAAACGGCCAGATATTGGAAAGTCCCAAAAACTCCGCCACAAACACGTTGCGCGGTTTTTCATAAACATCCAGCACCGGGCCTACTTGCTGTAATTTACCCTTGCTCATCACCGCAATCCGGTCAGACATCACCAGCGCCTCATGCTGGTCGTGCGTGACAAAAATAAACGTCATGCCCAAACGTTTTTGCATCCGCAGCAATTCTATCTGCAATTCATTGCGCAATTTGGCATCCAACGCTGAAAGCGGCTCATCGAGCAACACCACTTCGGGTTCATTCACCAACGCCCGCGCCAGTGCCACACGTTGGCGCTGCCCACCTGATAATTGCGCGGCGTTGCGTTTCGCAAAGGCGCCAATTTGCAGCAGCTCCATAATCGCATCCACCCGGCGGGCACGCTCCGGCCCCTTCACCCCGCGCATTTTCAACCCAAACCCGATATTCTCCGCCACATTCAAATGCGGGAACAGCGCATAGGACTGAAACACCGTATTCACCGCCCGCTGATGCGCCGGCACGTCCTGCATTTCCTTGCCCGAGATCAAAATCCGCCCGGCATCGGGCGTCTCGAACCCCGCAATCATCCGCAACAAGGTGGTTTTGCCGCAGCCGGACGGCCCGAGCAGGGTAAAAAACTCCCCTGCCTCAATATGAAGGTCAATCCCATCCACCGCCGGAACCGACCCTGCAAAGATCCTGGTGATGCCAGACAACGAAATCGCCCCCCTGGCAGCGGTGGCGGTGGTAATTGCGGCATCCGGCATCATGGCCGAACCCCTAAAAACAGCTTAGCGGGCGCGTTGCATAGCGTAAATGGCACAAAATTCCCCGTTTTGATCCAGCCAAGCGGCCTCGGGACAAGTGTCGCCCAAGGTCACGCAGGGCGTCAACTATATTCAACAGGGGGCATCGGCCCGTTCACGCCGCGCTTATAATAATTATTTGGATCGGTGTCGGGGGCGTGAAGCAAGCCCTACCCATGACGCCTGTCGCAGGTACGGCCGGTGGTTTATGCCACCCTGGGCCGCCCCCCGGCCTCATCACATATCCATCCCGAAACCATTCCCACCAGCTGGGTATAAATATCGGCTGGCGTTAACGGTTGCTACATTCGCAGCCGGTACTGGCGGGAAATGCGCCAGCAAGTTCAACGTCGCCTCTGGCCCTTTGGTAAAAGCCGGTCCCGCGACGGCGAGCTTAGCACCAGCAGCATCGCCCCGTTTAATCGCCTGCGCCGCCCCGACCAGCCCGTCGATCACATCCTGGCAATTCGCGGTCGGCGCCACGCCCAGCACCACCCGTACTTTGGCTCTGGCATCCAGCATCTGTAATTTGGCTGTGTTGTCCATGTCGCTCCAGCGGCCACCAGTTACAAACTGCCCAGCCATGGCCTCAAGCGACGCAACCGCCAGGGCCATTTCCGCCGGTTGGCCCTGCATGGCGCCGGGGTGGGCGAACGCGTAAGTTGCGGCATTGGTGGCGGCGATGGCCGGGTCTTCGCCCTGAATCGCATCGCCGAATGCATCGGCGGGTAAGTATCCTATTTCGGCGGCTGGCAGGTTGCTATTAAAGCCTCTCAGCCCCGCGCACCCCGCCAGGGCCAGCACTGCCAGCATCATCGCCCGGCGTTTCATGAAACATGATTTTTTCAGCATGATTTTTCGAAGCATTGTCATCTTACCGGCGTGATTAAGCTGCCCACTTCACCTAAGCTCGCTTCCCAAAAGTTCAAACCAAAAATCTAACCGCCCACTGCCAAACCGTTCACTTTCACCCCACCCGGTTCCAGTGCTAACCTGCCTTCAATGTCCAAGACAGACCCCATCGCGGCGTCCCCATCCGAGGAGATCGGCACTCGGCTCCCTGACCCAGCGCGAGCTGGCGCGCCGTGCGGGGGTCACCAACGGTGCCATCTCGCTGATCGAGCAAAACCGCGTCAGCCCCTCCATCTCGTCCTTGAAAAAAATCCTGGATGGCATTCCGCTCTCACTGGCGGATTTTTTCACGCTGGATTTCGCCGCGACCGAAACCGTGTTTCTCACCGCCCCCGAACTGACTGAAATCTCGTTCGGGGAAAATATCTCCTACCGCATGGTCGGCCGCCATATGGCAGAGCGCGCTTTGCAAATGCTGCACGAGACCTATCAGCCCGGTGCCGATACCGGGGACGCCATGCTGCGCCATACCGGGGAGGAATGCGGGGTGATCATCTCGGGCTGCCTCACGGTCACGGTCGGCACGCAGGAGAAAACCTTGTTTCCTGGTGATGCCTATTATTTCCGCTCCGACATCCCACACCGCTTCCGCAACCCCGGGGATGAGCCCTGCATCCTGGTCAGCGCCAACACCCCGCCAAGTTTTTGATCGCGAAGTCAAAATTTTCCTCTTGTGCCCGGCCCCCGGCTTGAATATGTGAGATGGCGTTATCCAAGGGATCTCCCAGGTGCTTCGGGCCGGGGTGATCCGCTGCAAAGGAGCTAAATAGATGAGTAAAGTGATCGGTATCGACCTGGGTACCACCAATTCCTGCGTTGCGGTCATGGAGGGCAAAGATGTCCGCGTGATCGAAAATTCAGAAGGTGCCCGTACCACCCCTTCCATGGTTGCCTTTAGTGATTCCGGCGAACGTCTGGTCGGCCAGTCCGCCAAGCGCCAGGGTGTCACCAACCCCACCAACACATTCTACGCCGTCAAGCGCCTCATCGGCCGCCGCTATGAAGACCCGACCGTGGCGAAGGACAAGGCGCAGGTGCCATTTGAAATCGTCAAAGGCGATAATGGCGACGCCTGGGTAAAAGCCCGCAACGAAAAATATTCCCCCTCGCAGATCAGTTCCTACATCCTCACCAAAATGAAGGAAACCGCCGAATCCTATCTCGGCGAGAAGGTCACCCAGGCGGTGATTACGGTTCCCGCCTATTTTAATGACGCGCAGCGCCAGGCCACCAAGGATGCCGGCAAAATCGCCGGGCTCGATGTTCTGCGCATCATCAACGAGCCCACCGCGGCGGCGCTGGCCTATGGCATGGACAAAAAGAACGCCGGCACCATCGCGGTGTATGACCTCGGCGGCGGCACGTTCGATATTTCCATCCTGGAACTCGGCGATGGCGTGTTTGAAGTGAAATCCACCAACGGCGACACGTTCCTGGGTGGTGAAGATTTCGACCAGCGCGTGATCGATTATCTGGCTGACGAATTCAAGCGCGACCAAGGTATCGATTTGCGCAAAGACAAGCTGGCTTTGCAGCGCCTGAAGGAAGCCGCTGAAAAGGCCAAAATCGAGCTTTCCTCCTCGAAGGAAACCGAAATCAACCTGCCTTTCATCACCGCTGATGCCTCGGGTCCGAAGCATCTGGTGCTGCGCCTCACCCGCGCCAAATTGGAAGCTTTGGTTGACGATCTGATCGAAAAAACCCTCGGCCCCTGCCGTGCCGCAATGAAGGATGCCGGTGTTACCGCGGCTGAGATCAACGAGGTTATCCTGGTCGGCGGCATGACCCGGATGCCGAAGGTGATCGAATTCGTGAAAGAATTCTTCGGCAAGGAACCGGCCCGCAACGTCAACCCGGATGAAGTGGTCGCCATCGGTGCTGCCATTCAGGGCGCGGTGCTGAAGGGCGATGTGAAGGACGTATTGCTGCTAGACGTGACCCCGCTGTCACTCGGCATCGAGACCTTGGGCGGCGTGTTCACCCGCCTGATCGACCGCAACACCACCATCCCGACCAAAAAGAGCCAGGTATTCTCCACCGCCGATGACGGCCAGACCGCCGTGACCATTAAAGTGTTCCAGGGTGAGCGCGAAATGGCGGCGGACAACAAGCTGCTTGGTAATTTCGACCTGCAAGGCATTCCACCGGCCCCGCGCGGCGTGCCGCAGATCGAAGTGACCTTCGATATCGATGCCAACGGCATTGTCGCGGTGCAAGCCAAGGACAAGGCAACCGGCAAGGAAACCCAGATCAAGATCCAGGCTTCGGGTGGCCTTACCGAGCAGGAAATCCAGCGCATGGTGCGCGAAGCTGAAGACAACGCGATGGCTGACAAAGCCCGCCGTGAAGCGGTGGAAGCCCGCAACATGGTGGAAGCCGGCATCAACCAGACCGAAAAAACCCTTAAGGAAGCCTCCGAAACGGTTTCCGCCCAGGACCGTTCTGAGGCCGAAGCCGCCATCGCCCATGCCAAATCCTTGCTTGATGGCAACGATGTCAGCGCACTGCGTGAAGCCAATGATCGCCTGACCGCCATTTCCATGAAAATCGGTGAGGCCATGTACAAGGCGCAGGCTGACGCGGCCCAGGAGCAGGAAGCCAAGGCCGGTGCCAAAGGCGACAACGTCGTTGATGCCGAATTCGAGGAAGTCAATGACAAGAAAAAATCCGGCTGAGATTTTTTCCCTCCTTCATTAAGCCGCTTTCGCCCGGGGTGTTTTGCTCCGGGCGCATCGCGTTGCAAGCAAAGGCTCTACCCGGGCAATGGCGAAACCAGATTATTATGCAACTTTAGGCGTTCCCCGCGGCAGCAGTGCCGAGGACATGAAGAAAGCCTATCGCAAACTCGCAATGCAATACCACCCGGACCGCAACCCGGGGGACGCCAAGGCTGAGGCGAAATTCAAGGAACTGAACGAAGCCTACGACGTTCTAAAGGACGACCAGAAACGCGCTGCTTACGACCGCTTCGGCCATGCCGCGTTCGAGAATGGCGGCGGTGGCGGGTTTGGCGGCGGTGCCGCCGGGTTCGGCTTTGAAGGCGGGCTTGGCGATATTTTCGACCAGATGTTTGGCGGCGGCGGGGGCAGGCGGGGCGGCGGCGTGCAAACCGGCGCTGACTTACGGGCCGCTGTCGAAATCAGCCTGGCTGAAGCCTTTAGCGGCACCAAGGCCAATGTGCGGGTGCCCACCCGCGTAACCTGCGACGCTTGCACCGGCACCGGCTCGGCCGACAAGAATGCCGGGGCCGATAGCTGCACCACCTGCGGCGGGGCTGGCCGGGTGCGCGCCCAACAGGGCTTCTTTGTGGTGGAACGCACCTGCCCCACCTGCGGCGGGGCTGGCCGCGTGGTGCGTAACCCCTGCCGGGTCTGCTCCGGTGCGGGCACCGTCCCGCGCGAAAAAACCCTTGCCGTACAAATTCCGGCAGGGGTCGAAGACGGCACCCGCATCCGGCTATCAGGCGAAGGCGAAGCCGGCACACGCGGCGCACCGCCGGGTGATCTCTATGTGCATGTAGCCGTCCGCCCGCACGAAATTTTCCAGCGCGACGGTGCCAATATTTTCTGCCGAGTGCCGCTGCGCATGACGCAGGCCGCCTTGGGGGGCAAAATTGAAGTCCCAACCATTGATGGTACCGCCGCTGAGGTGAAAATCCCCGCCGGTGCCCAGACCGGCGATCAATTCCGCCTGCGCGGCAAAGGCTTTTCGGTGCTGCGTAGCACCCAGCGCGGCGACATGTTCATCCAGGTAGCGGTGGAAACGCCGCAAAAACTGACCCCTCGCCAGCGCGAATTGCTCGAGGCGTTTGAGCGCGAAGCGCACGCCAACGCCACCCACAGCCCTGAACATGAAGGCTTTTTTGCCAAGGTGAAGGAATTTTTTGAGGGCAGGAGCTAACCGACCCAAATAACGCCATATTCATGGGCGATTTCACAAAGCGGTCGTGACATTTTGTAATTTCACGCTGCCGACACTTGGCGGCGCGCTATATAAGTGGCGTTTTATGTATGTCGTTTTATCCAACCACCTCGTGCAGGAGCCTGTTATGTCAATGAGATCGCCCAAAACACGCATCGCGCTGGCGTTTTTGCCCGTCATCGCACTCGGCGCTTGCACGGTTGCACCGCCCACCGGCCCGACCGTGGTAGCCCTGCCCGGCCCTGGTAAGTCATTCGGCCAGTTCCAACAGGATGATGCCAATTGCCGCAACTATGCGGCCTCCCATAATGGCGACACCGGTGCGCGCGCCACCGCTGCCAGCAATAATGCGACCACCACCGCCGTTGCCGGTACATTACTTGGTGCCGCCGCCGGCGCCGCTTTGGGCTCACTCAGCGGCAATGTCGGGGCTGGTGCGGCCATTGGCGCGGGCGCGGGCCTCGCCGGTGGCGCTTCAGTGGCCGGGGGGAATGCCCAAGCCGCCGCGGACTCGCTACAAGGCCAATATGATACGGCTTATTCACAATGCATGGTCGGCAGTGGTGACGTTCTCCAGCAGCCGGGGCCAGGCTATTACGCGCCACCCCCGCCGCCAGGCTATTACGCGCCGCCACCACCACCAGGCTATTATTCCCGCCCTTACTAAGCCTGGGGCCTTTCCCGCCCTCGCGCGCCAACGCACCCTCCCAAGGCCGCCGGACCCCAACCGGCCTTGGCCTTGGGGGGCGGCGTTTGTATTGCATGCGATTGTTATATTGCTGTTTTTCATCGGCTTTGCCCGCCGTGAGATGGAGGCGCCGCAGGCGCAATCAGGCGTGCAGGTGGTCTTTGAAAATCCGGGCGATCAGGCCACTCAAGCGCCACCCGCCCAAATCCACGCGCCACCGGCAGAAGCCCAGGCCCCGCCACCGGCTGCCCCACCACCACCGGCGGCTGACCAGCCAGAGGTGCGTTTGAGCATGCCGGAGTTGCCGCTGACCGCGCTGCCCGCCCCAGCCAACCAGCCGCAGCCGCAACAACACACGCAACCCAAACCGGCCCCGCACCCGGCCCACCCGGCGCAAAAATATGTGGTGGTCAATAATCTCTCCTACGGCCACCCCGCGCCGCCGGTGCCCTTCGCCAAACGCGCTTTGAACCTCGACCTCGCCGCGAACGACCAAGACGCCGCCGCCGGGCCGGAACTGCAAATCAAGGGCGATCCCGGAACAAATTGGGGGGCAGCGCTCGATAAATGGGTCAATGAGCATAAATATTACCCAGACGCTGCGGTCGAACAAAACCAGCAAGGCAGTGTCGAAATCGAGTTCACGGTTGATCGTGCAGGGCATGTGTCTGGCATTAAAATGCTGCGCGGCTCCGGCTCGCCCTTCCTGGATCAAGCTTGGCCGGGTATTTTTGCAGGTGCGCAGCTACCGCCACTCTCCCCGGATGCCAAATCCAACAGCGTCACGGTCGATGCGACCATGCATTACATGCTGGTGCCCTAACATGCTGGTGCCCTAGAGCGCGATGCGCCCGCGCCCGCTTGCTGAGCATGCGGCAAACCGCTAAACCCAGCCCCGCATGATGGCCGCCCCAACCCTGAAGTCTGAGCGCTTGGCATGAGTGTGGCCCCCACCGGTGTTACAAAATCCCCCCTCCGCCTCGCCAGCCTGATCGGTGTGCTGGGCGTCGTTTATGGCGATATCGGCACCAGCCCGCTTTACGCTTTCCAGGCCAGTATCGGCTATTTCCAAAAAACCGGCTTACGCTACGACGATATTTACGGTGTTTTATCGCTTATTTTCTGGGCGCTGATTTTTACCGTTACCCTCAAATACGTCACGTTCATTATGCGTGCCGACAATAACGGCGAAGGCGGCACATTATCTCTAATGGCCCTCGCCAGCCGCGTGGCCCGTAGCGAGCGTACCCGCATGACGCTGGGGCTTATCGGCATTATTGGCGCTGGGCTGTTTTTTGGCGATGGCGTTATCACGCCAGCCATTTCCATCCTCTCAGCGGTAGAAGGCATTACGGTTATCTCGCCGGACACCGCACACCTCGTGATTCCCATTGCGCTGGTCGTCATCGCCGTGCTGTTTTTCGTGCAGCGTCATGGTACCGGCGCTGTTGGCCGTGCCTTTGGCCCGATTATGGTGGTGTGGTTTCTGGTACTCGGCCTGCTCGGGCTCATCCAGATTGTTCAGCATCCATTCGTTTTAAGCGCCATGAACCCGTATTACAGCGTCAGCTTCATGATCCGGCATGATAAAATCGCTTTTACAGCACTTGGCGCTGTGGTGCTGGCGGTGACCGGCGCGGAAGCATTATACGCTGATATGAGCCATTTCGGCCGCAGCCCGATCCGGGCGAGTTGGATTTTTTTCGTCCTACCTTGTTTGGTGTTAAATTATTTTGGCCAAGGTGCTCTGGTCATTGCTGACCCGACCACGGCTGACAATCCTTTCTACAAGCTTGCGCCACACATCATGCAGTTCCCGTTGGTTGTGCTTGCCACGCTGGCAACAGTCATCGCGAGCCAAGCCGTCATCACCGGCGCCTTCTCGGTTGCGCGTATGTGCATTCAGCTTGGCCTGTTACCGCGTATGGAAGTGCGCCACACCAGTGAGCACGAACAAGGCCAAATTTTCGTGCCGCAAATCAACGCCATTCTGGCGGTTGGCGTGGTACTTTTGGTGCTGACATTTCGCTCCAGCAATGCGCTGGCCTCTGCCTACGGCATCGCCGTAACCGGCACGTTCCTCTGCGATAACACCCTGGCGGCTTTTGTGTTCCGCCGCCAGTTTGGGTGGTCACGTGCCAGAACGGTCATGCTATTCGGCATGATCGGAATCATCGACTTTGCGTTTTTTGCCTCCAACTCTCTCAAGATTTTCGAAGGTGGCTGGGTACCGCTGGCCATCGGCTCAACCATCATTCTGATTATGACCACTTGGCGGCGCGGCCGCAGCCTTGTCATTGCCCGTTGGACGCAGGATAGTTTGCCGCTGGCTTCCTTCCTCGCCCGGCTGCCGCAATCGCGCATTGTGCGCGTACCGGGCAGCGCCGTCTTCATGACCGGCAACCTCGACTTTGTACCCAACGCCTTGCTGCATAACCTCAAGCACAACAAGGTCCTGCATGAGCAAGTGTTTTTTGTCACCGTGCGCAATCTCGACGTGCCGCAAACCGACCCATCAACCCGCATACATGCCGAACAAGCCGCCGCCGGAATTTATAAAGTCACGCTGAATTACGGCTTTATGGAAAGCCCCAACGTGCCACGCGCCCTTGAGAGTTTGGCCGACCAGGGCATTGAGTTCAAACCAATGCAGACCAGCTACTTTCTGGGCCGCGAAACCGTGGTACCGGCATCGGTTCCAAAGCTGCGCTTTGTGCGCCGCTGGATATTTTTGTTTATGTCGCGCAACGCCATTTCCGCCACCGAATTCTTCCGAATCCCGTCAGACCGCGTGGTCGAACTCGGTGTGCGAATCGCGATCTGATACATGGGCCAGTACAACCAAATTGCTGGCCAAAACCTTGAACGTCTGGCAGCCCTCAGCGACGGTATTTTCGCCGTCGCGATGACATTACTGGTCATCGACCTACACGCGCCCGCCAGCGAACTTATCCATAATAATGCCGGCCTTGCCGATGCGCTGCGCGACATCATCCCGCAGATTATTGTGTTTTTCATGAGCTTCATCACGCTCGGCATATTTTGGGTCGGCCAGCAGACTCAGCTCAACAATCTCACCAGCTCTGACCGTGACCTCACCTGGCTACATCTGTTATTTTTAGTTTTTGTCACGCTCGTGCCATTCTCCACCGATCTGATGGGCTCATTCATCCAATACCGGCTGGCGCTGCTCATTTACTGGGGCAATATTCTGCTGCTTGGCGCTGCCTTGTTCATCACGTGGCGCTATGCGGTGGCAAAAGCCCTGGTAAAACCAGAAATGTCGGCCGCCGTTGAAGCCGGTATTGAACGCCGCATCATCATCGCCCAATCACTCTATGCCTTTGGTGCGGCTCTGTGCGTGTTCAATACCTATTACAGCCTCGGCTTCATCGTGCTGGTGCAGCTTAATTACGTTTTTGCACCACGCGTGCTTGGCTTAAACAAGCTCTAGCCGCCGCCCGGCAGGCCGTTGCACACCAAAACCATGGTATCGGTGGCACCGGGATAAATTTCCTGAATGGTGCACGCATTATGCCCGGCTTTCATCGCGCTATCCATCGCCTGAAATTCCTTCGCCGGCATCGTCACCATCATCTTCACGCTGCCATCGGTCATCATTGAAGCCGCGACCGTGCCATTCGGGTGTTCGCCCTGGCCATCGGCAAAGGCCGGTGCTGCATAAGCCAGGCCCATCGCTGCTATGGCCACCAAAATCATTTTTGTCATATCTGTATCCTCCAGGTTGCTCCGCCCTATGCAGATCAACGAGGCTTTAACTGCGCGTTTGCGCTCAAAATCTCCAATGCCGTCTGATTATGGTTTCGATGCCTCAAAATACGTTGATCTCCCCTTGAGGTTGCGCCCAACCCCCAAACTGCATTGAATATTTCATAATGCGATCAGGCAAACTTATGGCGCCGGCGCAGCGCTGCTCGTAGACTACCCGCGGTTTGGGTTCCATGAGCGGACCATGAACGCCTGGATCGCGGCAAAATCAATTAGGAGCATTAAAATGGGTATTCTAAGCTGGCTAATCCTCGGCCTGATCGCCGGTTTCATCGGCAGCAAGATCGTCAATAAGCAGGGCGAAGGTTTGTTTTTGAACATCATTCTGGGCATCGCTGGCGCATTTGTCGGCGGTTTCATTTTCCACCTGTTGGGCTTTAGCGGCGTGACCGGTCTGAACATCCCCAGCATGATCGTTGCGATCATCGGCGCCGTCATCGTGCTGGTGGCCTACCATGCTGTCACTGGCAAAAAGGCGCTCAACTAATCCAAACCCTGTGCGGGTCGGGGGCGGCAATCGCGCCGCCCCGGCCCACACAGATACAAATCCTCAAGCGTCAGCCTGGCATTTCACTCACCTGCCGGATCCAGTCCGGCAGATTATAATAATTGGAAATTCGTGCCACCTTGCCACCCCGGATGCTAAAAAACGCCCCGGCGGGCAGCGTATATGTCTGGCCCCGCGCCGGGGGTAAGCCATCATCGGCGGCCAAATATTTCCCGTGCACTACAAATTCCGCGGCCGCACGGTCGCCGGTTGCATTTGTTAAAACCACAATATCAGTCAGGGTTTCTTTGTAGCAGCGGTGCATCCGCGCCCAGAACGCCACGAATGCCGTTTTGCCAATTTCGCGCTCACCTTGGTTAATATCATGCACCACATCATCGGTGAGCAATGCCATGAAGCTGGCTTCATCACCGGCATTGAAGGCGGCGTAATAGGCGTTGATCAGTTGTTCTGTGGTCTGCATGTTACCCTCTTTCGCGCCACCAGCCGGCGGCGAGCAATACCAACATCCCTAACATCGCGGGCAGCGGCGGCAAGAGCGGTATATCCTCACTGCCCGTCACTTGCGCGGCACCGCGCCGCTGCAGCATCCCGGCCAAATCGGGCACACCATCTTGGCCCAACCAAACCGCGCGCGCACGACCCTGCAACGGCACCGCACTGGCCGCCAAATTCTGATACTCCAGGGCGTTCGGCAAGCTCACCGCCGCGAATGCGTTCAACCCAGCTTCACTTATCTGCCACACGCCCGGCTCGCTGGCAGGCACGGACCCCACATATAATCCGGGCGATTGGGCTTTGAGTTGCAAGGTGAGTTTCCCGCCATCCGGCTGGGTGATGCTGGCATCACCCGGATACGCATCGGCCAAGCTCTGCCTTGTGACTTGCAACTGACCGTTGACAATTTTCGCCGCCAGAAATTCTGGTTCCAAGGCCGGTTCGCGCAGCAGCCAATGCACCACCCGGCGCAGCAATGGCAGCGCTGGGCCATCATGCGTGCCGCCGCGCGTCCACAGCCATAGCTGGTCAGACAGCAACATACCCACCCGGCCTTGGCCCGCACTGGCCAACACCAAAATTGGCCAATTCTGCGCGCCACCTGTCATCAGCACATCACCCGCGGTCGGGGTCGCCGCCGCCAGCCGCGCCCAGGGCGCCAGCTTCATGCCCGCGAACGGTGCGGTAACCGGGTGGCGCGCCCCCAAGGCCGTAACACTGGGTGAAAATTGTTCCGTCACGGTCCCGGGCGGGCTGGGCACCGCTGGCAGCACCGCCCCCAAAGCGGTGTTGGCCAGACTATCCGGCCCGGCAAATTCCGGCCCCACCTGCACCAGCAGCGCCCCGCCATTTTGCACGTAATTCGCCATGTTGGTCAGGTATTGCGGCGGTAGCAATCCATTCGCGTCGAATTCATCGAGTATAATCAAATCGAATTTGGCAATATCAATGTCGAATAGCTGCGCCACCGGAAACGGCACCAACGCCACATCGGTCGGTGGCGCATCCAACGTCTCACCAGGCGTGCGCAAAATGGTGAAATGCGCCAGTTCCACAGCCGGATCAGATTTCAGCAGCAGCCGCCAGGAACGCTCCGACTGGTTCGGGTTGCCCGATACCAGCAGCACTTTCAGCTTCTTGGTGATGCCATTCAGGCTGAAGGCCGACTGGTCATTGATCGTGGAAACTTCCCCCGTAAGCGGGGTGACACTCGCGGTTACCACCGCCGCCCCGGCATGGCGCACCGGCACCGCAATGCCCACCACCTGCCCAACCGGCACCATGCCGGTCCAAACCGGCTGACCATCTTCCGCTACGCGCACCGGCACGTCGGTGCCGGTATCGGCCAGGCCATGATCAAACACCGCCAGTTGCAGCGTAATGTCTTTGCCCACCAGCCCATAGGCGGGTGCGGCCACCAGCCGCAATTCCCGGTCGGTCTCCTCGCGTTTGGCGGTCAGCAACGCCGTCATCGGGGCCGCGAACGGCAAGGTTTTCGGCGCATCGCTGATCTGCCCATCCGTGAGCGCGATCACACCGGCCAGTTGCGCTGCCGGAATATCGGCCAGCGCCTGCCCGATACCGCCGAACAGCGCCGTACCACCCTCATCGGCCGGCGGCACAGCCACCACGCGCAGCTGCAAGCCCGGCAACTTCGCGGCCTGCGCCTGCAAATTTACCAATGCCGCCGCTGCCAGCGCGGTCCGGTTGCCAATCTGCATCGACGGCGAGCGGTCGATCACCACCAACGCCACGTCCGGCAATTTGCGGGTGGTTTGCTGCACAATATGCGGCCCGGCCAGAATGCCCAGCAGCAGCGCCAGCCCCGCCAGCCGCCACACCGCGCCACGCGCCCGCCGCCAAATCCCCACCGCCGACACCAAAACCGCCAGCGCCGCCACCGCCGCCCAGATCGCCCATCCCAAGGGGGGAATAAACATAATCATGGCGCGCTCAGCCGGTTTAGTAAGTCTGGCAGGCTGGTCTGGTCAGCTTTGTAGCTACCGGTCAGCGCATAAATCACCAGATTGGTGCCGAACCGGTCCGCAACCACGCGCTGCGCCTCCCCATCGGGGATCGGCGTCTGTTCCGGGTTGCCATTGGCATCGCGCGCCCACGCCGCAGCCCAGTCATTCTGCCCAACGATCACCGGGCTCACCCCATCCGCATCGCGCGCATCTTTGGTGGCGATTAATACCGGCGCACCGATAAACCGGCCGGGAAAATCGGTGATGATATAAAAACAATGGGCCAGCACGTTTTGTGCTGTTAATGGCGCCAACTTGGGTAGGTTCAAACAAGCCGTGGCGCGCTGCACCGCCGCCTCAATCCCCGGCGCGAAACCTGAACCGCTACCGGGCGCCCCGGCTTCACCGCCCGGCGTGTCAATTACCAACAATCCACCATGCTGCATGTAACTGCTGAGCGCCTGGCAAGCCTGGTCGCTTGGCGGCGCTGAGACAGGCAGCACCATCCAGTAAAGCAGCGGGTACAGGCTGATATCATCAACCCCCGGGCTTAGCCCTACCGGCGCTGATAATTGCGCCGCACTATGGGCAGAAACCAAGGCGGATAAATACCCCAACCCGTCCGCCGTGGTCTGGTCCGTCGCGGCATCGCCGGTAATGACATAGCCAAGCGACGTATTCAGCGCCGCATCCTGGGCGTGCGCCTGCCCAACGCTGAGCCACAGCAACGCCAGCAACACCGGCACCCGCAGCAAGCCGCGCATAAAAAGCGAGATCAGCAAATCCAGCACCAGCATCAGCACCGCCGCCGCCAGCAAGGCAGGCCCCAGCGCCAAAGGTGCGACCGCCCCGCCAAACGCCACCGCGCCCGGCAGCGTGGCAGCCGCAACCGGCGGCACATGACCCCCGACATTCAGCGCCAGCAATGCCGCACCACTGCCATACAGGCCAGGCGGATGGGTGGGCGAAACCATCAATCCGGGTACGTCCTGCGGTGTCAGGCTGGCGGTGGCATCGGTCTTGGTCAGGCCGCCAAACGCATCCAACGCGCTCAGCAACGGCAATTTCGCATCTGGCTTCGGTGGGGCGCCCTGCGCCAAACCCACCAGCCGCGCCATCATCGCCGGGTACATCCCCGATATCGCCAAGCCCGACCAATCCGCATTGGCCGTTGTCAGCACCGAAACCAAATAGCCCGCCCCTTGCGCGCGCCCCAGCACCAGCGGCGTGCCATCATGCAGGCTGGCCCAGATGGTGGCTGGGTCCAGTTGCGTAGGGTCGGCCAATATCTGGCGGGAGACTGTCACGTCCGGGTCGATCGTCAGACCAGCAAAGGGTGTACCCCCGCCGAACGGCGCGAATATCTGCGGCGCGCTCCAGGTCAGCGCCCCGCCTAATTTACGGTCCCCGGCCAGCAGCGTGTCGGGTTCTAGCGTGTCAGGCGTATCCGCCGTCAGCGGCCCGGCAAAGCGGACCAGCACGCCGCCACCCTGCACAAAACCCTGCAATGCCTGCACCTGATCATTATTAAATGGCGCGTCAGCGGCGATGATCACATTCACCTTCGCCGCCAGCAGGGCGGAGAGATCACCGGTGACAATGTCACACCCCACAGGTACGGCGCGCCTGGCGTAATAGAGCGCGCCCAAAAATGGCGTTTCGGCATTGCCAGCACCGGCCAGCAACCCCACCACACCGCCGCGCGCATTATGGTCCAGCAGCGCGGTCGCGCCCGCCGTGCCCGGCCCGTCCAGCACCAGTCGCGCCACCCGGTTACGCAATGCCAGCGGCAAGGCCAGCGTGGCCACGCCATGGCTGAACGCAGCACTGCCCAGCACGTCGCCCGCACCTGTCTGCGCCAGCACATGTTGGCCAGATGCACCTGCCGCCAACTGCACGGTCAACGCACCGCTCCCCGAAAGCCCGGGGGCCGCCAGCAAACTGGCAGTCACCCCGTCGCTTAAAATACGTGCAGGCTTCAAGGCCGTCATGAATTCATCAAAACCCGGCCCGTCAGTGATGCCATCGGCCAGATACACAACATCACCGTGAAACCCGGAAGCCGCGCGCGCCGCCCCCGCCCGGTCCACCGGCCATGGAACCGGCTGCATGGCCGCCACCAATTGCCCGGCCTGCGAGGCCGGCATCACGCCCTGAATATATGGGGCCGCATTGGTGCCGTCCCGCGCTGTCGCCAGCAGCGCCACGCCGCGCTTTTGCGCCTGCGCGCTGGCCACAACCTGCAATGCCGCATCGCGCCGGGCCGCCCAATCCGAAGCAGAGGCCCAGCCATTATCAATCACCAGCAACACCGGCCCGTTGCCGGGTAGCGCTGGCGGCGGATGCAACTGCGGCCCGGCCAGACCCACAATCACCAAACCTGCCGCCAATAAGCGGAACAGCAACAACCAAAGCGGCATGCGCGCCGGGGTACGTTCCGCCGCCGCCAACCCGCGCAGCAGCGCCAGCGGCGGAAACAGCACCCGCCGCGCCGCCGGGGGGGTGAGGCGCAACAAAAAATACAGGCCCGGCAGTGCCAGCAGGCCCAATAACACCGAGGGTGCCGCAAACATCATACTTGCCGCAACGCCTGATAAAGTGCCGCCAGCGCCACGGCGGGTGGCGCATCGGTCCGGTGAAATAACGGCGTCTGCCCACTGCGTTGTGCGGCCGCCACCACCGCTGCCTTCTGGGCTGCCAAGCGCGCTTTATACGCCGCCGCCCAGCCATCGGCGCGGGCAGCCTCCACCGGCGCCCCAAAGCCTTCAAACACCACCCGCCCCGTGTAAGGAAAATCACACTCTGCCGGGTCCAGCACCTGCATCACCGCGCCCCCCGGTGCGGTCCCGAACACCGGCGCAGGCTCCAGGAAATCTCCGAACACCACGCAGCGCGCCTTCGGTTCAGCCTTTGCCGTGCCACCTGCCGCCAGCGCCTGGGCGAGCTTCGGCAATCCCGCGCGCCCCGCCATCGGCGCGGTCACCCCCGCCAGCGCCACCCGCTCGCCTGCTTCCAGCAACAAACAACTCAATGCCAGCAACAGCAAGGCCGCCCGCTCCCATTTGGTTGGCAAGCCATCCTTGGAAGCAAACCGCATCGACTTCGTATCGTCCAGCCGCACCAAACAAAGTGCCGGCACCTGCGCTTCGCGCTCCCGCAACAATAAGCGATTCCCTGAAGCACTGCGCCGCCAATCGATCCGCCGCGCCTCATCGCCTTCCTGAAAATCCCGGAACTGCCAGAACGCCTCGCCAGCGCCAGCCCGCCTGCGCCCATGCACACCCGCCGCCACCACATGCGCCAGGCGCTCTGCTGCCAGCAATAGCCTTGGCAGCCCCGCCGCTAACGCACGCGCCTGTGCAACCTCGCTCAAAGCGCTGCCGTCAACCGGCCAATAATATCTTCGAGCTTGATACCCTCGCTCTGGGCCGCAAAATTCAACGCCATCCGGTGCCGCAACGCCGGTAAGGCCAACGCCGCCACATCATCTAAACTCGGCGCCAGCCGCCCATCCAGCAACGCCTGCGCCCGGACGCCCAACATCAAAGCCTGCGCTGCCCGCGGCCCCGGCCCCCACGCCAACTGGCCGCGCAATTCACCCCAAGCCGGGCTTTCCGGCCGGGCGCCGCGCACCAGCGCCATAATACCATCCACCACCTTGGTTCCCACCGGCATGGCCCGCACCAAAGCCTGCGCTGCCATCACGTCCGAAGCGGTCAGCACCGGCGCGGGCTTGGCCTGCCGCACGCCGGTGGTGGCCAGCAACATCGCGCGCTCATCTGCCGCCGCCGGGTAGTCAATCCGAATATCCAGCAAAAACCTGTCCAACTGCGCCTCCGGCAACGGGTACGTGCCTTCCTGCTCAATCGGGTTTTGCGTGGCCAGCACATGAAACGGTACCGGCAACGCCCGGTTCTCCCCCGCCACCGCCACCGCCCCTTCCGCCATCGCCTGCAAAAGTGCTGACTGGGTGCGTGGGCTGGCCCGGTTAATCTCGTCAGCCATCAGCAATTCGGTAAATACCGGCCCCGGAATAAACCGGAACCGCCGCCCCTCCGGCCCCTCATCCAGCACCTCACTGCCCAGAATATCAGACGGCATTAAATCTGGCGTGAACTGCACCCGCCGGGCGCCCAACCCCAGCACCACGCCCAAAGTCTCCACCAGCCGCGTCTTGCCCAAGCCCGGCACGCCGGTCAGCAGCGCATGGCCGCCCGACAATATGGCCACCAGCGCCTGGTCCACCACCGCCGCTTGCCCGATGATCACATCGCCCACTGCCGCCCGCACCGACGCCAGCCGTGACGACATCGCAACCATTTGCAGCTCTCCAGCGGCACCATCCATCATTACAAAACGACCCTATCCATTTGATTGCCCAGATTGCTTACCTATATCACCTTATCATGAGAACACGGCCTGCAAGGAAAAGCCAAATTTTGAGTGATTTGCCGCGCGTTTCCACCCCAACGAGCCCAACCCCGGCGAACGACGCGTTGCCGTGCGTGCAGGGCGCGCGCAGCCCTGCTACATCGACACCGGTTGATTGCGGCAACCTGCCCTTCCTCATCAAACGCGACGGCAGCTGGCTCTATCGCGGCTCGCCAATCACCCGCAAACCGATGGTCTGCCTGTTCTCAACCATCCTGAAGCGCGACGAACACGGCAAATACCTCCTGGAATCCCCCGCCGAACGTGGCTTTATTGAAGTGGAAGACGTGCCCTTCCTCGCCGTCGAACTCGAATGGACCGGCCACGGCCCCAGCCAGTCGCTATGCTTTCGCACCAATACCGACCAATGCATCATCGCCGGACCCGACCACCCGATCCGAATCGCGCATGATTTGCTCACCTGCGAACCTACGCCCTATCTTCACATCCGTGATGGACAAGGCCGATTCCCAATTGAAGCGCGCATCAACCGCGCAACCTACTACGAGCTCGTCGCCCTCGCCGAGCCCGGTATCTTGCGCGGCCGCAAAGTCCTCGGCGTATGGTCCGAAGGCGCCTTTTTCTCACTCGGAGATCTGCCGGCGGGCTGCGCGAGCAAGTAAGGCCAGCGGGCCTTGCTTAAGCCCATGACCGCCGCGGAACTCCGGTCGAAACTAAGCACGCTGGTTCACGCACCGTTGGCGGTGGCGGAGCATCGGCGCTCGGCAGTGCTGGTGGTGTTGGAGCCGGGGCGTGGGGTTTGGCTGACGCGGCGGTCGAATAATTTACCCGCCCATGCCGGGCAGGTGGCATTTCCGGGCGGCAAGATTGAGACATTTGATGCCTCGCCTGAAGCAGCCGCATTGCGGGAGGCTTGGGAGGAGGTTGGCTTACCGCCTAAGGCTGTCGAGATTTTGGGGCGGATGGATGACCATATTACCGGCACTGGGTTTCATATTGTCCCGGTGGTCGGGCTGGTTTCGCCGGGCGTGGTGTTTCACCCGGCAGCCGGTGAGGTGGCGGAGATTTTTTGTTTGGGGTTTGACATTTTGCTCGACCCGCAGGCGCCGCAGCGGCGGCACGCCACAATCCGGGGGGAAGTGCGGGCATTTTGGGTATGGCCGCACGCGGAGCATTTCATCTGGGGTGCCACCGCGACAATTTTGGTAAATCTGGCGCGGCAGTTGCGGGGGGCTGCATGATTTTGTTTCCCAGCCTGGAGGTTTTGTGGGCAGCGCTGCCAGAGGCACGGGTGGTGGGCGGTGCGGTGCGCGACACGTTGGCAGGCAAGAAGCTGGCGGATGTCGATCTCGCCGCGCCATTAAGCCCGGATGAGGTGATGGCACGGCTGACCACAGCGCGGATTAAATCCATCCCCACCGGCATTGCGCATGGCACGGTCACGGCACTGGTGGCGGACCAGCATTTTGAAATCACCACCTTGCGGCGCGATGTAAAAACCGATGGCCGGCACGCGCTGGTGGCCTTCACTGATGACTGGCAGGAGGATGCCAGCCGGCGCGATTTTACCATCAACGCGATGTCGATGGACCGGAACGGCCGGTTGTTTGATTATTTTGGCGGCGTGACGGATCTGCGCGCGGGCGTGGTCAGGTTTGTCGGCGATGCCAAAACCCGCATTGCCGAAGATTATTTGCGTATCATGCGCTTCTTTCGTTTCTTTGCGCGTTATGCTGTCGGCGCCCCGGATACCGAGGCTGTGGATGCAATTGAAGAATTACGCGACGGCGTTTTGCTGCTCTCAGCCGAGCGTGTGTGGAGCGAATTAAAGCGGATTCTGGCAGCAGCCCAGCCGGTCACCGCACTGCAGCTTATGCAAACCACCGGCGTATTGGAACGCGTACTGCCAGAGGGGTTTGATATTGACCGTCTGGCGGCGCTGATCGCGCGCGGCGCGCCGTTGGATATAATGCTGCGGGCAGCAGCCTTACTGGCTGGTGAGATCAAAACCACCGCCGCACAGTTGAAACTCAGCAACGAAGAAGCGGAAATTTTACAACGCCTGCAAATTCCCAACACACTGCACCCAACCGCCACTGATGCTGATTTGCGCCGCGCTTTGGCCAATGATGACGCGCCAACCTTGATCGCCCGCACCTGGTTTGTCGAAAACTGGGAAAGCCTGCGTACCCGCCTCGCCGCAACGCCGCGCCCGGTATTCCCGTTACAGGGCCGCGACCTCACCGAACTTGGCATCCCGCAAGGGCCGCGCATCGGCAAAATCCTCGCGGCCGTGCGGCGCTGGTGGATGGAGAACGGCTGCACCGCCACCCGCGAAGACTGCCGCGCCCAGGCGCTGCTGACGATCATAAAGTAAGGCTTGAGGGTGAGGACAACCGGGCTGCAACCGAAGAGAGCCACGTCCGGCCGCGCTCAATTTTGAGGCTATTTGCTTGCCGAATTTGATGCAAAACTGAATATCGTGTATCTGTCAGCCGCGTTTCCGGCGTGGGTAATGTAACCCGCCCTAGGCATTCGGGAGCGTTCGTGCATCTCAAACCAAGGTATGCAGCAAATGAAGCCGTTAAAGATTATCTCAGGCATATTGGCCTTAGGGTTTTGGGGCCGATCATTTTATGCCTGGACTTATTTCAACGCGCACGAACCGCACGCGCCGGATAATATAAGTGGTCGGGTGCTGCCATTGAGCACGCACGGATCAGTCGTATATCTAACGCCCGGCGAACAGAACCTTTTGTATGGTTTGATCGGCGCAGGCGCTGCGTTCTTTCTATTGGCCGCAAGTTTTTATTATAGCCAGCGCAAGCAGGCCCGGTAAATTAAAGGCCCGCGGTTCTGTTACAAAATTAGCGATCTCTACTTCAGAATATACTCGCCCCTCACCAACACAAAACACTGTCCCCACGGCGGCGTGGGTGGCTTGGTCAAGCCGCGCCCTGGCAAGCATATTTTCACCCCAATCCTTCCCGCGCCGCTGTGGCTAATTCATCCGCCCTGTCATTCATCGGGTTGCCGGAATGGCCTTTCACCCAACGCCAATCAATCTCATGCGTTTTGGCCGCGTCCAATATCCGCCGCCATAAATCCATATTTTTCACGGGGTCGCCAGCGGCATTACGCCAGTTCTTGCGCACCCAACCTGTGTGCCAGCGCGTGATGCCGTTTTTCAAATACTCACTGTCAGTGTTCAAAATCACCTTGCAGGGCCGCTTCAACGCCTCCAACGCCGCCGCCGCCGCCGTTAATTCCATCCGGTTATTGGTGGTCTCAGCCTCGGCGCCGGAAAGCTCGCGCACCGTGCCTTTGAAGCACAATATCGCCGCCCAACCGCCCGGCCCCGGGTTCGGTTTGCAGCCCCCATCAGTCCAGATTTCTACAAATTCCTCAGAGCCCATAAGCAGCCTCAGATTTTGCCTGCAAATGGAACCGCAGCCGCCGCACATAATCCATCGGGTCTTTCGGCGTCACCAGCGCACCCGCTGGCGTGTTCAGCCAATCATACAGCCGGGTGAGCACAAACCGCATTGCTGCCCCTTGCGCCAGCACCGGCAGTGCCGCGCGTTCTGCCGCATTCAAATCCCGGTGGCTCAAATAACCCCGCAGCAGCGCTTGGCTTTTTGTCACGTTAAAACTGAAATCCCGTTCAAAGCACCAGGCATTCAAACACACCGCCACATCGTAGGCGTAAATATCGGTGGCGGCGAAATAAAAATCGATCAGGCCGGAAAGCTTGCCATCCAGAAAAAACACATTGTCCGGGAACAAATCGGCATGGATATGCCCAACCGGCAGCCCCTGCGGCCACGCCGCCAGAATGGCCTGCAACGCCGCGCGAAGTTCGCCCCCCAGCCCCACCATCACCTCATCAGCGCGCGGCAGAGATTTTTCCAAAAGCGGCGCCCAGCCAAGCGGCCCCAGCGCATTCGCCCGGGTCGGTGCGAACCCAGCGCCTGCCAGGTGCAGTTTCGCCAACGCCGCCCCCAGAGGCTCGCAATGCTCAACCAACACGCGCCGTGGCCACACGCCCGGCAAAAACGTGGTAATGGCAGCCACCCGCCCAGCCAGCGGCTTCAAATTACCGCCGTCGCGCCCGCGCACCGGCAACGGGCAATTCAGCCCATGGGCTGCCAAATGCTCCATAAGCCCCAAAAACCACGGCAATTCGTCGGTGTTCACCCGCTTCTCATAAAGCGTGAGAATATAATCCCCGGTGGTGGTTTTCAGCGCATAATTGCTGTTCTCCACCCCCTCGGCAATGCCGCGGAACGCCACCATTCCCCCGATATCATACAGGTTCAGAAACGCGGCCAAGGCCTCATCGGTCACTTCGGTATAAACTGCCATGGGGGTAGATGACCTTTGGCAAAAATTCTGGCAAGGGAGGCACCATGAAACATTTCGCCCCCTTGCTCGCCGCCGCCCCGCTCCTCGCCCTCGCCGCCTGCGGTGGCGCCTCTAACCCGGCAACCAAAACCAAGCCGGTCTACTGCCCCAGCGTGGCAGTGCTTGAGCAGGGCAACAGCCTTACCCAATACTTACCCGGCCGTAATGACGTGGCCGCCCAGATCACCACCGCCAGCATCACCGGCGTGGCTGGCGATTGCGACGTAAAGGGCGACCATGCGCCGCTACGCCTCAACTTCAAAGTCGGCTTCTCAGCCAGCAACGGCCCGGCTGACCATGGCAGGCCGGTATCTCTGCCCTATTTTGTCGCCATTACCCAGGGCGATAAAATTATCTCCAAGCAGCCATACAGCATCACCCTGAAGTTTGACGGCAATGCCAGCACCGCCAGCGCAGTCAGCAAATCAATCGAGCTGCAATTCCCGAACGACCCCTCGAACCTTAATTACCAAGTCCTGGTCTCGTTCCAACGCTAGGCCGGAATACCTAGCTGCAAATTTCGGTTAAAATACCGCTCACCGCGTTGCGGTAAAATTCCGGGCTGTTTTCCTGCGCCAACCTGGCTAGCGCATTGGCGCGCATCTGCTCCCACATCACCTTGTCGGTGTAGAGCTTCATAATCTGCGTCGCAAATTGCGCGGGATCCCGCACATTGCCCGATAGCAGCTCCACATCACCGCGCCAGCCCACCTGCCGGCATAGCAAGGTAGCTGCCACAATCGGCAAACCATGAGACGCCGCCTCGTGTAATTTAAACGGAATACCACCGGCAAAGCGCGTCGGGGCCACAAAAATCCGGTGATTATTGTAAAGCGGCGTTAGGTCATCCACCGGCCCGCGCAGCCTGACCCGCCGGGCTTTGCCAAAGCCGCTCAAATCAATCCGCCGGTTCACATAGCCGGCGATGGTGAAGCTCACATCATCGGGCAACTGCCCGTGCAATAGCGGCAAAACCTCGCTGACGAACCATTCCAAACCATCCAGGTTTGGCGACTCCTGGTCGTGGATCGCCCCCACGAACAACATCCCATGACGCTCATCAAACGGCTTTGGCGTCGGGGTGAGGGGACGCACATGGCCCAGAATGCTAACATCCTCAAAGCCGGATTGCTTGATGATATCAGCATCCATCTGGTTTACCGCAATGATCTTCTGGCAGAAATAGGCGCTGGCAAGCTCCTTCTGCACCGCCTTCTCCAAGCTCGATGCCGGGGTGTTCCCCAATATGGCATCGCGCTCCGCCAGCCTGGCCGCCGCCACCGCTTCAGTATCCAGCACAATCCGGTTAATCGGCAAATGCGCTGATGCCGCCATCAATATATCCAATAGCCGCTCGGCATTATGGGTCCGGGCGATCCATAGCACGTCAAAATAGCCACTGCGCTGCTTGAGGAACGCGGCCAGGTCCTTCAGCTCGCGGTCGTGAATAATCTCGACCGTATCAGGAAATTCCCGATATATATTCAACATCGTCTCGATCGGCTGATAAATCGGGAACACTGTCACTTGGTGCCCAAGCTCGGCCATGGTGCGGATAATGTCATTCGAGCGGGTAAACCCCGACCCCAAGGCCCGCAGCGGAATCCGGTCCTCGATCAATAATATCCGGTAGCCGCCAGTTTTCGGCGAGCGCGCATTGGCCAACAAATCCGGGTGGCGCGGATATTTGGTGCGCAAATATTCCTGATTTTTCTTCCGAAACTTCGGCTGGTTCTGCGCCATCATCGCCAATGCAATCGCAGGATCGCCCGATGAATATTCCTGATGCGTAATCATAATCGCGGGATCATACACCACCCGGTAGCCGGCCTGGTGCAGCCGGATACATAAATCGGTTTCCTCAAAATACGCCGGCTTATAAAGTACGTCGAACCCGCCCAGGGTTTTCAGCAAATCACTGCGTACCGCCAGAAACACACCAGAGCAAAAATCCACATCGCGCACAAAATTTGCTTCCGGCACATTCGGGTCAGCGTCCCGTAAATAACCCTCGGTCGCACCGTCGCGCCAAATAACACAACCAGCTTCCTGCAACCTGCCATTGGTACGAACAACCTTGCCGCCCACCGCCCCAATATTATCAGCAGAGCTCAGCCGGTTCAGCACTGCCGCAATCGCGCCGCGTTCCAGCAGCACATCATTATTCATGAACAATGTCACCGGTGCCGCCACATTGGCCAGCCCGGCATTGCAGGCTTCCACAAACCCCACATTGCGGCCAAAGCGCACAATTTTGTGGCCCAGCACATAGCGGTGAATGAAGCGCGACTCATCAGCAGAGCCAGAATCCACCAATATCAAATCAATATCGCCGGTGAAATTGCGGCGCAAGGAATCCAGCGCATTCAAGGTGAGATCAAGCTGGTTGAACATCACCATAATAACACTGACCGCAGGCTCACCGCGCAGCGTGAAATCAATCGGCTGGCGCGCAAATAGCGGCCTTAGCGCGCGTGCCCGTGCAGCAAACAAGGCTTTCGATGTGACCTCACTAATCTCAACATCGCTCTGGTATGAAACGCCCCGCTCCAACCCGCGCACGTAATGCGAAAACACATCGCGGCACAGCCCGTTCTGAATATCAGCCTGCACCTCCACGCTGCGGAAGTAGCTGGCCAGATCAATCTGCGCATTCGGCTTGCGGCATTCAAACACGCCAAATTGAATAAAATGATCAAACGCATTGCGAAACTGCCCGCGCTCCAGTGGCTCGACCACATCAACATGCACACTGGCGTAAAATTCTTCCGAGAAATACGGGTTCGGGTCAAACAGACGCGGCGTTTTATTATACAAATAATGCTGTAACGCGCAGACCCATAAGCCCGCCGCAATTTCATCGGCCACATGCGGGTAGGTTTGCAAATACCAGAGCGGGTCAAAATAGCTTGAAAGCTTTATCTCCGATCCCGCTTTGCAGCCATCGGTCACAAAATCCCCAAAGGGGCCGGTCTTGAATTTGGCGTCCGGCTTGGCGGCGGCATATAAAGCCGGGTCAAAAAACAAATGTCCGGCGCGGAATTCGGCATCACCATGCGCCAGATAATGCGCGTACGGGTTCAAAAACCCAGCTTCATCCAAGCGGGTGCGGGTAATATCGGTATTGCCCAACAGATAATAGGCTTCTGAGAACAACCAGTGCGGCGCACGGTCAGCGTAACCCACCGCACAGTAATGCGCGAACCCACTCTCAAACGCCCCGCCCGCCACCAAATCGGCCGCGTCCTGATAGGTTTGCAAATACCAGGCTTCATCGAAATACGGGTTCGGTGAATGCCGCTGCTTTTGCCCAACCTGTTGGTAGAACATGGCAACATCTGCAATGCCAAAAGCCGCCATGCGGCTTTCCAGGTCCGGGTGCTGGGCGCGGTACCAAGCGGCATCAAATTCCGCCCAGCGTGCGCTCTGGAGGGCCTGGGCGCTATCAGGCATCAGACCGGCCCCCGAAACTCACCAACGCATCACCGGCGCGACATGCGGTAGCAGCGTGCAAACTAGCTTGCCACCTTGATGGTAAGGTCGTTCACCACCGGCGCGGCGCGCTGGCTCGCCGCTGGCTCGACTATCTGGCTCGCCGCTGGCTCGACTGCTTGGCTCGCCATGGGCTCGACCGGATGCCGGTACGCCATAATCGCGCGCAATTGTTCATGGGCTGCATACGCATCGGTACGGGTGCGGCTTTTGCCATGCACGCGGTAGCGGCTAAGAATTTCCGGCACGTAGCCCGGCTCCAGCCCGGCATCGATAAATTTCAGCCAGAAATCATAATCCTCCCAGCCTTCCTCAATATGGCAAAATCCATCCACCTGCTGCCATGCCGCCTTTTTGATCAGCGCCATCACGTCGACATAATTTTCCTTGGCAATCACGGCCGCATCCCAAATATCAGCCGAGCCGATTTTGCGCTCGTCGCCATAATATTCAAGCTGGCTATACGTGGCATCAAACCCGCTATCCTGCAGGGCCGCATAAAGCCGGGCAATACAGCGCGGATAAATCTCGTTATCGGCATCAATAATAAACACGCTCTCACCCAGCGCGTGCGTAAAAGCGCTATTGCGCGCCGCTGCCGGGCCTTGGTTGCGCGGATGGCTCAGCACGCTAATCCGGTAGAACCGTGCAGCATTTTCCGCCGCCCAGGTCACCGCCGCCGTGAGTGAATCATCCTTGTCAGACTTATCATCCACAATCACCACATCCAAATTCTGGTGCGTCTGTGCGGCAATCGAATTCAAACAATCATCCAGATAACGCTCATAATTAAACACTGTCACGCAGACCGAAACCAAATCAGCCGGCACCGGGCCGTCTTGCCGCGCTGCAAACGCCACAACCGGCTGTAACGCCCAGGGTTTACTGAGATTTTTCATGCCCGCACCCGATGCTCATCTAAAAACCTCAGTAAACCATGAATATTATCCAAGGCCAACGCCGGATTAGAGACGATTTTATCAGCATTATCCTGAATCGCCTGCGCCTTCGCCTGGCCATCCGGGCTGCGCACCAACCATTCCACCAGATTCAGAATATGGCGTCCGGATTCTTCCATATAATGCACGCCGGGTTTAAATAACGGGTGCGGCGGGCATGGCTCCGAGACCACCACGGCGCCGCTCACCATCCCCAGCTTCACAATCCGGTGCCATTCAAAAAACCCGTTATTATCCGTATGGATATTCAACATCAGCTTGGAATGGGCCGCCACATGGCCGGCCAGACGCGCCAAGGCGGCGTGTGACCCCTTGGCCAAAAGCGGGCTTTCCACCTTGCGATAATATAAAAACGCCTCGTAATCGGCGAAGAATCCGGCATTCTTGGTAAAGAATTTCTCCCGGTGCTCAGATTCCGTCCCAAAGAACGAAACATCAATCAGGCGCTCGGCAATCCGTAATTTCGGCACCTCACGCGCCTGCGCCGCCTTGGGCAACACCCGCACCAGCGGGTGCTTCATGTCGGCCTCTTCCAGCCAAGCCGTACGGGGCGCCACATTCGGGTTGAAAAATCGCGTCGGAATCCCTGTTGTCGCAAAAATCTCCGCCACCTGCCAAGCGATATCGATAACCCCGCGCGACATCAAAACAAACGGCATCGCCCGCTCAAACCACAAAGTCTGCGGCTGTTCGGTGGTGTAGAGGAAGGCTGATTTCAACACCTCATCATGCGCCCAGGCGCGGCCCGCCCCGATGTGGAAAAACTCATGCGGGGCTACAAAAATATTTAATTCAGGACGCTCTTCCTGCGGCCAGGTCTCATCCAGCAGCACAGCGTCCTGCCCGGCACCATGCAGGCTTTGCACAATATCCTCGGCAATTTCGCGAATGAAAGCGTTACCGGCACGATTATAAAACACCCCAATGCGCGGCAGCACTGGCAGCGTTGCCGCCACCGGGGCGGCTGGCAACGCCGGTGCTGCCACATCGCCCTTGCGCTTGCGTGATTTAGCCGCCCCCGTCACGACCGGTACCGGCGGCGGCACATCTAACGGCGCCGGCATCACCAGCGGCGGAAACGGCTTGGCGGCCACCGCGCCCATCACGCGCGCCACCGTGGTTTTCATGAACACCGTGCGGCCTTCCGGAAAGCCATACACCACCGCATGGTTCAGCGGGTCCACATCCATATTACCGCCGGTCGGCTTAATATCCTGGTTCAGCGTTAGATAATCATCCAGACTAAAGATCGGTAATGCTGCCAGCCGGTCCATCGCCTGCTTGACCGACTTGATTGAAAATTTCGTCAGCAGCCCCTTCAGCAACATATCTTCCGGGCTGCCGTGCAGGATGTAATGCGCCAACGGGTTGCGATTAACCCGGCCATTCACTTCTACATTGGCAAGGTAACGCACCGCATTGAAACCTTGGAACGGCGCACGCCCCTCGGCCGCCCCATGGCGCACATAATGCACCAGCGGGTTGATGCCCGAACGCGCCACATCCGGATTTTCACGAATATACCATTCTTCATTGAACAGGCCGGAGGCCGCAATGATGTTGATATCTTCATCCTCAACGCTGACCGGCGCTACGCTCGGCACGGGCAACCCAAACACCCCGGTCACGTTATCCATCTTCCAAAGGCCCCAAATATCAGCATTGACGCCAGCTTAACCGGCAATTCTTAAAAAAAATACAGCTATCTGAAAATGCAATAAATTTCCAGGTAATGCACGATGCTAAGCAATAATTTAATAGAATGAAATGTTCGTCAAACGAACTTGCCACCTGGTAGCGACGGACAGATTTGTAGCGACGGACAGATTTGAACTGCCGACCAAGGGATTATGATTCCCCTGCTCTACCACTGAGCTACGCCGCCATACAGGGTGCCGCGCGGGGTAATCCCACCTATCAGCAAAGTCAACAACAACTGTCAGAAATCCTACCGCCGGGTCCGCCACAGCATTTCATCCCCAGACCTAAAACAACATCTATTCCACAGTATAAAAAACTATATTTATTATGTATATCATATGGTTATAAAATTTACTTTAACTGATTTACAAACTCCGGCGAAGCCGAATCCACAGACTTATCCACACCCAGCTGGTAAAAACACACATTCAGCCGGCTGATGATTTCAGCCCGCCCTGCCCCCGCCGGAACGGCGGGATAAATTTTAATCTTCAGCTGCCCCGGATATTTCCGAAAGGCGTTGCGGCCCCAGTACCGCCCGGAATCGGTCGCCGCCGGTACCACTGGCAGGTTCAGCGCATTGGCCATCGCCACCACGCCCGGCAGCAGCGCCACCCGCTCACCGGGCGGCACCCGCGTACCTTCGGGGAAAATCACAATCTGTTTGCCCGCCGCCGCCGCCTTGCGGCTATCTTTCACCAACTGCCGGATCGCCGCCGCCCCGCCATCCCGGTCCACCGGAATAAACCCGGCCGGCACCATCAGCGCGCCCATCAAAGGCTGTTTGAGCAATTCCTGCTTGAGCACGTAAACCGGTTTGGCCAGCAGCAGCAGCCAGACCATCGTATCGAACGCCGATTGATGCTGGGCGGCGATCACCACCGGCCCTTCCTGCGGCAAATTCTCCCGCCCAATCAACTCAATCTCGGTCCCGCAGATAACCCGCAGCGCGCCCAGCGTGAATTTCGCCCACATGATGCCAGCACCCAGCACCCGCTCCGGCCAAATCCGCCAGATCGCATGGCCATACAGGCTCAGCACTGCGCCGCTGCCATACATCACAATATTAAACAAAGCCGACCGTAAAATAATCATTTAATCCCGCTGCCCAGCCCCACCCCCAGCCAGACATCCAGGCCGGAACGCACCACCAGATATTTGCTATATTCGCCCGCCAGCAAACGCCAGGTACTGAAGGCGAACATATGGTGCATGGCCGGCGGCCGTACCGGGTACGCCACCAGCACCACATGCGGCAAGCTTTCCGCGAGCACGCGCATCGCCCGCGGCATATGGTAGTCCGCCGTCACAATCAGCAGGGAATGAAGATTAAAGCGCTGTACCCAAGCCGCCACCTCAACCGCATTGCCGCGCGTGCTGGCAGCTTTATGTCCCAGCGTGATGGCGCTGGCATAATGGGTGGCTGCCGCCGTATCATCGGCAGTGAAATCACCCAAATACGTGCCCCGCCCGGCGCCTGAAATCAGCAGCAAAGGGGCCGCCTTATCCGCCAGCAGGCCAAGGGCGGCACTTACCCGGTCATCCCCGCCGGTCAGCGCCACAATCCCATCAGTATGGGGTAATTTCTCTGGCGGCGCGGCACGCCACACCCAAACGGTAAATGCCAGCAGCCCCACCAGCCATAGCCCTGCCAGAACCAGCAACGCCCGCCCGGCCCAGCGCGCCACCCAACCCCACGCCGAGCCATGCCGCCGCCGGTAATGCCGCCGCCGCGCCATCAGCTCAGTCGCCGTAACCAACCGCGCACGGTAAACTGGGTGGTCACCCAGCCAATGCAGGCCGCCAATACCGGAATGCTCGGCAACACCACCCAGAGCACTGGCGGTAAGGAAGCCGCGCGCGTCATATCCGCCGTCACACCGGTAAATGGCAGCGCCAAAGACGCCAGCCAGAACAATACCGGCAGCGCGCATAACGTACCCAATACCGCCCCGAACGCGGTCTGCATCGTCACCCGCGCGGCGAACCGCCCGGCAATATCGGAATCCAACGTCCCCAACCCATGAATAATCTCAATCGCATCGCGCCCTTGCGCCAGCCCGGCGCGGGTTGCCACCGCCACCACCGCCGACGCCACCAAAGTCACGATCAGCAACACCGATAATGCCGACGCCTGCAAGCTGGCCGTCAAGGCCGCCACACGTTCAGCCCAATGCGTGCCGGTTTCCGCCAGCGTGCCCGGTGCCACCGCATCCAACGCAGCCCGCAGAGCATCAGGCGCCCCCGCCCCAGACCATTGCGCCGTAATCACCGCCGGCACCGGCAGCCCCAACTGCCCGGCATCCTGGCCCAGCCAAGGCCGCAACAGATTATTCACCTCATCTGCGGTCAGCACGTGCGGCGCATTCACGCCTGGTGACTTCGCCAACACACTAAACACCGCCTGCAATCGCGTCTCAGCGCTTGCCACCGCCTGGTCACCAGGGTCCGGCACCTGCACGGTTAAGTCCGCACCAGTATTCTGGTTCCATTGCCCCGCCAAGGACGATGCCGCCAACGTGCCCGCAACTGCCAATGCCGCCAGAAAACTCATCGCCGCCACCAGCACCGGCAGCAAGCGGTCCGCCATCGCCGAGCGCAGCCCTAAATGATCAATTTTCTTGGCCATCCTCAGCCAGCCCACACCAAAGCTTCGTCAAAGGCCAGCGTGCCATGCGCAATTTCCAGCCGCGGGGCAGGGTAATCCTTCACCAGCCGCTGATTATGGGTGGCCACCACCACCGTTGTGCCCATCTTGTTCAGTCCAGTGATCAGCATCATCAGCCGGTCAGCCTGCAAATCATCCAAATTGCCCGTCGGCTCATCGGCCAAGAACAACTTTGGCCGGTTCACCACCGCGCGCGCAATCGAAATACGCTGCTGCTCCCCGCCGGATAGCTCCGCCGGCTTGCGGTCCAGCTTGCCGCTTAACCCCACCCAATGCAGCAGCTCTGTGACGTCAGACTTCACCTGCGCCTCACTGCGGCGCGCCAGACGCATCGGCAGCGCCACATTGTCATAGGCCGACAAATGCCCCAGCAACCGGAAATCCTGAAACACCACCCCAATGCGCCGCCGCAGCAACGCTGCCTCCCGCACCGGCAATTTCGCCGCATCCACGCCCAAAATCTCGATCTTTCCTTGGCTCGGATGCGCCGCCAGATACATCAGCTTCAGCAAAGTGGTCTTGCCCGCCCCCGAAGCCCCGGTCAGCCAACGAAACCCACCTTGTGGAATTTCAAATGACACTGAGCGCAGAATATCCAGCGACTCAACCGGGCTTTTGCCCTGAGCACGACGATATTTCAGCCCCACATCGTCAAACCGAACCATGAATCCCCACCTGACCTGATCTTTTGTGCCGTCCCAGCCCGACGTTCCGCAAGCCAAAATGAGAAAATTTTTCAATCTTAACGTTCTATCGCGTTATTCTCGCTCTCGCTCTGTTGCCTAACACGCACAAAAATGTCATTTCATTAACCATAATGCGAATTTCCTGCCCAGGTTGTCAGACTGAATACGATGTTCCGGATGCCAAACTGGCCGGACGCACCCGTAGAATGCGCTGCGCGCAATGTGGTCATGAATGGGCCACCTCTGGCGAAATGAAGCTGCCGCCCGCCGCGCCGGTATGGCCAGCCGCCGTCGAAATCCCTGCACCCGCCTCCGCCCCGCCCGCCTCTTTCGCACTGCCTTCTGTCGCACCGGCTTCTGTCGCACCGACCGAACCCGGTGCCTGGCCAGCCCCCGGCGCGCGGAACGTGTTCGAGGAAACGCCGCGCGTCTCCGGCGCGGGTTTCGAGCCTGCCGCGCCAACCACCACCAGCACCGCCGCCTGGCCCTCCCCGGCGGATGCCGAGCCCCAGCCAGAACGCAATCCGTTCGTCTATGAGGGCCCCAGCAGCACCGCTGACATCATCGCCAGCCTCGCACGCAAACCAGCGCCCGGCGAGGAAGACGATGAAAGACCCGCCGAAACCCCCGAAGCGAATAATAACAACGCGTTCCCCGGCAATGAAGAACGTTTTGCCGCCCTGGTAAAATCATCTCGTACCGCCGGCTCAGAAGATATCCGCGCCGGCCGCGCCGGCCTCTTTACCACCGTGCTCCTGTTGGTTGCCGTCTGTGGCGGCCTGTGGGCCTACCGCGACCAAGTCGTCCACGCCGTTCCCGCAACAGCCCCCATCTTCAACGGCGTCAACAACCTCCTCGGCATCCACCCAGCCCCACCCCCAGCACCTCCGGCCACGCCAACCGCGCCCAAATAACCGGCGCAGGTCAAATAACCGGTGCAGCTATCGGGCGGCTGCTAGGTAAGTTAAGGCCAAGGGGGCTTTGCCCCCCCTGGCCTTACTCCCTCTTTAAGCAGCCGCTCGGATCGCAGCGGCTTTTACGTCATCGCCCACGAGGTCGGAGAAGGTGGCGAAGTTTTCTTCAAACTGGCGCACTAGGTCGGCGGCGGCCACGTCGTAGGCAGCTTGGTCGGCCCAGGCTTGGCGCGGGTCGAGCACCTCGGTGGGTACATCCGCCACTTGCTCGGGCACGCCGAGGCCAAAGAACGGGTCACGGCGGAAATTGCCTTTATCAAGTTCACCGGAGAGGGCGGCACGCAGCAGGGCGCGCGTGTGTTTGATCGACATACGTTTGCCCACGCCATAGGCGCCGCCGGTCCAGCCGGTATTCACCAACCAGCAATTCACGCCATGCTCGGCGATCAGTTTTTCCAGCAGCTTGCCATACACGGCCGGGTGGCGCGGCAGGAAGGGAGCGCCAAAGCAGGTGGAGAAGGTGGCTTGCGGCTCTGATCCCATGCCTTTTTCGGTACCCGCCACGCGGGCCGTATAGCCAGACATGAAATGGTACATGGCTTGTGATGGGGTCAGTTTTGAGATTGGTGGCAGCACGCCGAAGGCATCGGCGGTCAGCATGAACAGGTTCTTGGGGATCGCGCCGCGGCCGGAGAGTTCCACATTCGGGATGAACTCAACCGGGTAGCAGGAGCGGGTATTTTCCGTGTAGGTCTGGTCGGTCAGGTCCAGGTGCCCTTGCGGGTCGGCCACGACATTTTCCAGCACGGTGCCAAAGCGGTGCGAGGCCGCCCAGATTTCCGGCTCAGCGGTCTGTGAGAGGTCGATCACTTTGGCGTAGCAGCCGCCTTCAAAGTTGAACACGCCATTGGCGGACCAGCCATGCTCATCATCGCCGATCAGGCGGCGGGCAGGGTCCGACGACAACGTGGTTTTACCAGTGCCGGAGAGGCCAAAGAACAAAGCGCTGTCTTCATTTTTGCCAATATTGGCGCTGCAATGCATCGGCAGCACGCCTTTGGCAGGCAAAATCCAGTTCATCACCGTGAAAATGGATTTCTTAATCTCCCCGGCATATTGCGTACCGGCGATGACGATGAGCTTTTCTGAGAATGACAGCACAATCGCCGTGGCGCCGTTCACACCATCCAAAGCCGGGTCGGTTTCAAACTCCGGCGCGTGCAAAATCACGTAATCAGGGACAAACCCGGCAAGCTCGGCCACCGGCGGGCGGATAAACATGTTGCGGGCGAACAAAGCCTGCCACGCGCCGGTGGTGACCAGCCGCACACGAATGCGGTTGGCGGGGTCGGCGCCCGCATATAAATCCTGGGTGAACAGCTCGCGGCCCTGCATATAGGCTTGCACGCGGCCTTTCAGCATCGCGAACTTCGCTTCCGGCATTTTCTGGTTCACCTTACCCCACCAGACATCGCCGGTGGTGGCGGGCTCATCGACCACGTATTTATCCCCAACCGAGCGCCCGGTATGAATGCCGGTGCGCACGATGATCGCGCCATCCGCGGAAAGCCTGCCTTCGCCCTTGCGCAGCGAATGCGCGACCAACGCCGGTGCGGTAAGGTTGGCGTGCAGCGCGCCAGCCACACGAATGCCGGTCCCGGCAAGCGGGGTGGCGTCATGCAGCTTCTCAGAGACGGACATATGGTTCACGGTATGTTGTTCCTTGGACAAAACATTTCGAAAATAAGGCAGTTCAATGAGCCTGCATAAGCATCTCAGTCACGGGCATCAACCGTTCCATTCCATTTCTAGCAGTAAATTCGTTGACGCAGCGCAGCAAAACCAAACACTTACGGAGAATTAAGGCTCCGGGCTCTGAGTTTTTCCACATCCAGCGTTGCAGCCGCTGCAAACCCACCGACATAATGCGCGCCGGTTACATGAACGTGCCAAAAACTGAAATCGGTGAAGTCGGCATACATCGCGGCGTAAGGATGCACGGCCAGAAACGCCGCGCGCACGGCGGCATCGGTGCTAATCTCGGCGTGGCCGCTTAAGCACAGGCGCGGCGCGGTTTGCGGGTTAGCATCGGGGGCTGGCCCCATCACCAATAAGGCGCAGAAAGGATTGGCTTTTAGTTGCCGCGTATGGCCGGAAAGTGTTGAGAGCAGGAGCACCGCCGAAAGGTCGGGCAAAAACGCCGGTGTCGCCAACGCCGCAAACGGCATATTATCCTGGCAGGTGGCCAAAGTCGCGGATTTTGCCGCCCGTAGGAGCAAAATCGCCTCTTGATAAAAATCTCGCTCTTGCGCTGTTGCCATAATCCGGTCACTCCCGCCTTGCATACCTGTCATTATGAGCCCGAACGCATGAAACAGACAATCGCCTTGGTCGATGACGACCGCAACATCCTGATCTCCGTCCAGATGACCCTGGAGCAAGAGGGTTTTTCGGTGGTCACTTACACCGATGGTGAATCAGCCCTCCAGGCGCTGCTGGCTAAACCGGTGGATTTGGCGGTTCTGGATATTAAAATGCCGCGCATGGATGGCATGGAGCTGTTGCAGAAGCTGCGCGCCCGCTCCGCCATGCCGGTGATTTTCCTCACCTCGAAGGATGATGAGCTCGACGAGCTGATGGGGCTGCGCCTGGGGGCTGATGACTACATCACCAAACCCTTCAGCCAGCGGCTATTATTGGAACGTATCCGGGCACTGTTACGCCGCAACGAAGCCACCAAAGCCGGGGCAGCACCGGCCAGCGTGCTCACCCGCGGCAACCTGACGCTCGATGAGACCAAGCATCAGTGCCTATGGAAGGGCATCGACATCCAGCTTACCGTGACAGAATTTTTATTGGTCAAAGCGCTGGCCACTCGGCCCGGCATGGTAAAATCCCGCGACCAGCTGATCGACGCTGCCTATGGCGAGAATGTGTACGTGGATGACCGCACCATCGACAGCCATGTGAAGCGCCTGCGTAAAAAATTCCGCAACGAGGACGAGGAGTTCGACCAGATCGAGACCCTCTACGGCATCGGCTACCGCTACAAGGAAGCGTAAGGCGCGGCTATGACCAAGCGCACCCGCCTATCACGCCTGTTGCGCGATATATTGCTGGTGAATTTGCTGCCGGTGGCGCTGATTTTCGCGGCTCTGTTCTATCTCGACCAATACCAGCAGGGGCTGCTCTCCGCCGAGGTCTCGGCACTGCGCGAACAGGCCCGCATTTTTGCCGGTGCGCTCAGCCAATCTGCCGTGCAGACCAACCAGGCCAACCAGCCGGTGCTGAACGCCGATCTCGCCCAGCCTTTGCTCTACCAGCTCATCGAGCCCACCCCCAACGCGCAGGCGTTAATTTATGGGCCGGATGGCCAGATCATCGCCAATTCGCGCATCCATCCCGGCCCTGGTGGCGCCATCGTCACCGAGCCTTTGCCCGCCGCCCCGCCGCCAAACTGGTTCAACCGGGTGGTGAGCTATGCTTACGACCATCTCTCCGGCGCGCTCACCCAGCCGCAGGATGAGTCTGGCCTGATCGGCTCCGGTGCTGGTGAAAATCCTGCGACCCTGGGCTGGGAGCCCGATGCCAGGGAAGCCTTGCAGCTTACCTCGGTCTCCCCCAACCAGGAAGCCGCCCCCTATGTGCGCCGCAGCGCCGATGGCCAGTTGCTGGTCACGGTGGCCGAGCCGATCAGCCGCAGCCAGCAAAATGTCGGCACCGTGCTGCTCACCCGCGAGGCCAGCGCGGTTGACCAAGCGGTGCTCGCCATCCGGCTTTCCATTCTGGGGCTGTTTGCGCTGGCACTCGCGCTTACTGTCATCGTCTCATTCTACCTCGCCCGCACCATCGCCAGCCCGATTTTACGCCTGGCCAGCGCCGCGGCGCTGATGCGCGAAGGCCGTGCCCGCACCCAGGCGCTGCCGGATGCGATCATTGAACGCAACGACGAGATCGGCACACTCGCCCGCGCCCTCGATGGCTCTTCCAAAGCCTTATGGGCGCGCATGGACGCGATCGAGCAATTTGCCGCCGATGTCTCCCACGAGATTAAAAACCCGCTCTCCTCAATCCGCTCCGCCATCGAAACGCTCACCCGCGTCGAAGACCCCACCCGCGCGACCCGGCTGCTCGCCATCGTCACGCAGGATGTCGCAAGGCTAGACCGGCTGATTACCGATATTTCAGATAGCTCCCGGCTGGATTCCGAACTTTCGCGCACGCGCCTGGAAGTGATCGACCTCGCGCCGATTTTGGAAACGCTCACTGAAATGCATGACGCAACCCGCAAGGAGAACGGCCCCCGCATGGTGCTGGACAGCCAAGGCGCCGGGCTGACCGTGCGCGGTGTGGAAACCCGGCTGGTGCAGGTGCTGCGCAACCTGATCGGCAATGCCATTTCCTTCAGCCCACCAGACGGCTTCATCTGGCTGCGCGGCCGCGAGACCGGCGGCATTGTGGAACTGGCGGTCGAGGATGAAGGTCCCGGCATTCCGGATGGCAAGCTCGATAGTATTTTCGACCGCTTCTATTCCGAACGCCCAACCTCCGAGCAATTTGGCAGCCATTCCGGGCTGGGGCTGTCGATTTCGCGGCAGATTATCGAGGCGCATCAGGGTCGCATCTCGGCTGAGAACCGCCGCGATACTGACGGCAACATCATCGGCGCGCGGTTTGTCATCAGGTTACCAAAAGCCGAGACAGACTAGCGGTTTGCGCGTATGCTGCGCGAATGTTCGACAGCACAACCTGGCCCGAACCAACACGCTCCCCCCACCTTCGCCGCACCACCTTGCGCGCAGCCTTTATCTGCGCGGCACTTTCAGTGTCTGTCGCCGCCTGGGGTGCCGCGATGCCGGCGCGGCCGGTTGCAGTCATTCACTCTCCAACCAATTTGCGCCAGATCGAAGTGTTCAGCACGTCCGCTGGAACAACCGATTTTTACCTGGCCAACGCAGGCTTCCGCGCCCCCCACAAACACCATCTCATCGCCAGCATGGACCGCGTAACGGGCTGGAAGATCAAATGGCAATCCGACAACGCAGCCACCATCCAACTCCACCCGACACCGCAAAAATTTGAGATACATGGCGGGCTAGGGGTGAAGGTTACGTTCACAAGCAGCTAGTTAGGATGATGCCTACGCCAACCCGCGCCCCCTCGTCATCCCCACCGCCCCACTCGCCAACCCTCAACCACCATCATCATCCCCGCGTCCCCCATCGTCATCCCCGCGCAGGCGGGGATCACTCTAAACCTCCGCCAATCGATGACTCAGATCCGCCAAAGCCTTTTGCGTGTCCTTATAAATTCCAAACAAAGCCGAATATACCTCATGCCGCGCCGCATCCGGCACGCACATACTCACCTGCCGCACGCATTGCGCCACCGCCGCTTGGGGAGATGCGAATACGCCCACGCCAATGCCTGCCACCAATGCCGCACCGAAGGACGCATCACCATTTTCCATCACCTCCACCGTCAGCCCGGTGACATCGGCGATAATCTGCCGCCAGGTGGCACTGCGCGCCCCACCGCCCATCAACCGGATGGTTCCATATGCCAGGCCCAAACTTTGCGCGGCCTGCAACACATCGCGGATCGAAAATGCGATGCCTTCATACAAAGCGCGGGCGAAATGCGCGCGTGTGTGCGCCATGGTGATACCAACAAAATCGCCACGTAATTTGGGGTCCCAATACGGCGCGCGTTCACCTTGTAAATACGGGTGAAACAACAACCCCCCAGCACCAGCCGCAACACCAGCCGCCAGCGCATCCATCTCCGCAAAGCCGCCCTCAACAAACATCAAATCCCGCAGCCAACGATGCGCGGAGGCGCAGGAATTTGTTCCGGTGGCGGTGTAATACATCCCCTCAATCATATGCGGATAGCAGGACACTGGCGGATGCACGCTTTTGCCCTCAGTTGCCAAAAACAGCACCCCGGCGGTGGCAAGTTTCACAGCACCGATTCCCGGCGTAATCGCGCCGACGCCGAAAAACTCGACTGTCGTATCGTTCGAGCCGCACACGACTTTCGTGCCCGCTGCCAGCCCGGTGGCCGCTGCCGCCGCAGCCGTTATTCCGCCCACCACATGGGACGGCTTCACAATCGGCGGCAAGGTTTTCACGTCCCAGCCGATCAACCCGCAAATCTCAGCCGACCAGCCCTTGGTCGCATCATCCGCCAGCAACGCGCCGACCGCATCTGAAAAATCGGTTTCCCATGTGCCGGTCAGGCAATATCGCAAATAATCCTTCGCCAGCATCAGCCGCTTCACCCGCGCCATGTTATCCGGCTCATGCGCCTGCAACCACGCCAGCATTGCCAATGTCCAGGTCGGGTTGACCCGGTTCAACGATGTCCGCGTTATCATCTCCCCCGCCTGCGCCTGCAATGTTTCCGCTTGCGCCGCGCTGCGCTGGTCGCTCCACATAATCGCCGGGCGGATCACCGCACCCGCCTCATCGAGCAGCACCGGAATATGCGCACCGGCGGAAACGCCGACCCCGGCAATCTCACTGGCCGCAATCCCGGCTGCCGCCAGCGCCGCCGGTACAGCCTGGCACAAAGCCGTCCACCATTCCGCCGGGTCCTGCTCGGCAAATCCCGGTCGCGGCATGGCAGTGCTGACCGGAAAGCTGCCCTCGCCCGCCACCGTTCCAGACTCGTTGATAATCGTGGCCTTCAGGCTGCCCGCCCCTAAATCCACACCCAGCAAATACCGCATCAAATCTTGCCCCACCCTGCCTTGCGCCGTAGCCTACCGGCCATGCCCAGCACCACACAACTCGACCCCGCCCTGATCCCCGCCCAGCTCGAAGCGGCGCACATCCCGCTCATCGATTTCGGGCCCTTTCTGCACGGCACACCAGCCGAACGCGACGCCACCGCACGCCAGATCGGCGAGGCCTGCCGGCAGATCGGTTTCTTCTACATCATCAATCACGGTATCCCGGCACAGCTCATCGCGGACACCTACGCCCAAGCCAAACGCTTCTTCGCGCTGCCCGCCGCCCAGAAAGCCGAAATCGCCATCGAAAAATCCGCCTGCCACCGCGGCTGGTTCCAAATCGGCGGCGAAAACCTCGACCCGGCCAAACAAAAAGCCGCCGGGGATTTAAAAGAAGGGATTAAAATCGGCCGCGACCTTGGCCCCGACCATCCGCTGGTCCTCGCGCAAACCCCGCTGCATGGCCCCAACCAATGGCCAGCCAACCTGCCCGGCTGGCGCGAAACCATGCAAACCTACTACGACGCCCTCACCACCCTGGGCCGCACCATGATGCACGCCTTCGCGATGGCGCTGAACCTACCCGAAACCTATTTCGACGCCTGGCTCACCACGCCCATGACAACCCTCGGCCCGCTGCACTACCCGCCGCAAACCGGCCGCATTACCGAGGCCCAAATCGGCGCCGGCGCCCATACCGACTATGGCTGCCTGACGCTGCTCGCCCAGGATTCCTCCGGCGGCCTGCAAGTGCGCACCAAATCCGGCACCTGGATCGAAGCTCCGCCGTTTCCCAATAGTTTCGTGGTCAATATCGGTGACATGATGGAGCGCTGGACCAATAACGAGTTCACCTCCACCCCCCACCGCGTCATCAATATCTCAGGCCGCGAACGCTACTCGTTACCCTTCTTCTTCGACCCCAACTTCCACACGCCCATCACCAGCCTGACCCCCAACCCGATCCACCCGCCAACCACCGCCGGGCAACATCTGCTCGACATGATCAACGCTTCCTTCAGCTACCACCAGAGCAAAATGAACGAGGAATCGGCTACATAAAACCAGGGGCCATACCCCGTTGTGCGCTTCACAACGAAATATAGCCCCTGGTTCCTTTTTAAGCTGGCCCCACCTTAAGCTAGCCGCACTTTAAGCTGGCCACACTTTACAGGTGCGACGCGTGCTACTCGTGCGCGACCCCACCCAGGGTGAACGCATCCGAAGGCGCCGGGGCGGGCGGGGCGGCGGGGCTGGTGATCATTTCAATCCGGCCGGTGATTTGGCCACCATCTTCCACTTGCAGGCGGCGGCAACGGGCCACGCCCAATACCCGGCCGGAGGCGCGGACAATCAGGGCGTTGCGGGCGGTGAGGGTCCCATCAACGGTCCCGGCCACTTCGGCGTCCTCAACTTCAACTTCACCTTTAAAAATGCCGCCATGCGGGATGTAGAGTTCAGCAAGGCCGTTGATCATGGTGGCTTCCATGGTGCCTTCAACCACTAAGCGTTCGGCATCCTGCACGGTGCCTTGCACGCTGATGCCACGGCCGACAACGAGGGTGCGGCGGTCCGGCTCAACCGGCTGTTCCTGGGTATAGGATGAAGCTGCTGGCGGGGCGGGGATATGGCCGGGCCGCATCGGCGGGCTGTTGGGCATAGGGGGGGCAAACGGGGAACGGGCCATGTTGGTCTCCTTCAAGGCGGCGGGCTGGTAGGGTGCGGGCTGGTAACTCTCCGGCTGAACCCGCGTATCAGGTGCCGGGGAGGTGGTATCGTGGCGCAAAAATTCTGGCGGCGGGATGTTGGCGAGAAAATCCTCTTGCGCCGGTGCGTTATCCGGTTGGTGTGGCAGGGCAATCGCCTCACTCTTAGGCTCTTCTGGTTTACGCCGGTTAAACACGCGACCTCCGTTTACGTGACGATTAAATGACTTAGCGGCTTGGCTAGCACGCACGCGCGCGGCGCCACAATGCCAAGTTTGGTGAAAATACGGACATAGTGCTAGGCGCGGCGGATACCGCGATGATGAAGGAGATGCAGATGGCCGCGCCACGTTTTGATATTACCGGGATTGGCAATGCGATTGTGGATTTGCTGGTCCGCACCGATGATGCGTTCCTCTCGCACCACGACATGCCAAAGGGCGGCATGAAGCTGATTGATGCCGATACCGCCACCAAACTAACCGCTCTGATGGTCGGTGGGCAGACCGCTGCGGGCGGCTCGGTGGCGAATTCCTGTGCGGTGGCCGCATCCCTGGGCGCGCGCGCGGCGTTTCTGGGCAAGGTCGCTGCCGATGATCTGGGCTTGGCCTTTGGCGATGGCATGGTGGATATGGGGGTGCACTACCCGACCAAGCCGTTGCATAACGGCGCCCCCACCGCGCGGTGTTTGATTTTTGTAACCCCGGATGGCCAGCGCACCATGAACACTTATTTAGGCGCGGGTGGGGAATTCACCCTCGATGATCTGGATGAGACAGTGATTGCCGCCTCCGCCATCACCTATCTGGAAGGCTATTTGTTCGACCCTCCGGCCGCGCAGCTGGCGTTTGCCGAGGCCGTGGCATTGGCAAAAGCGGCGGGTCGGCTGACCGCACTCTCGCTGTCCGACCCGTTTTGCGTGGACCGGCACCGTGACGGTTTCCGCCGGTTGATCGCCGGCGGGGTGGATATTCTGTTCGCCAACGAAGCCGAGATTTGCAGCCTGTATCAGTGCAATGAGTTTGCCGAAGCCCAAGCCGCAGCGGCGCGCGATGTGAAGCTGGCGGTGCTCACCCGCTCAGAGGCTGGCAGCGTGATTGTGCAGGATATGAATGTCACCAAAATCGATGCCGTTCCCACGACGGTTGTGGATACCACCGGCGCAGGCGATGCGTATGCGGCAGGCTTCATGACCGCCTATGCGCAAGGCCGTTCGGTAGAGGAAGCCGGTAAATTAGGCGCGAAAGCGGCCGCTCTCGCGATCAGCCAAATCGGCGCACGGCCACCGGCGGAGATGCTCTGGAAGCTTATCGGGTGAGTGTGACTGACCTTGTGCTGGTCGCGGTGGCGTTCATCGCGGGGGCACAGAATGCGCTGGCGGGCGGGGGGTCGTTTATCACCTTCCCGGCCCTGCTATTTGCCGGGCTAGACCCCAGGGCCGCCAATATCACCTCGGCGATTGCGCTATTTCCGGGGCAGCTCACCACCGGGCTGGCCGGGCGCAGCTTGGTGAGGGGGGTGATGGGGCTATCGGTGCGGGCGCTGATCCTGATCAGCCTGGCGGGCGGCGGCGTGGGCGCGGTGTTGCTGCTGGCCACCCCGGTTGCCCTATTCACCCATCTGGTGCCGTTTTTAGTGCTGTTTGCGACGGTTGTTTTCGCCTGGGGGAGTTTCTGGCGCAAAGCCCGGCCAGAACATGCCAAGCCCGCGCTTTCACCGCGCACCGCCGCGGTCATGCAGTTTTTCATCGCGGTATATGGCGGGTATTTTGGCGGCGGCATCGGTATTTTGATGCTGGCCACACTCACCGCCGCAGGGCTGGTGGTGCGCCACGCGGGTGCCACCAAAAACGTGCTGGCGGGGGTCTGCAATGCCGCCGCCGTGCTGCTGTTTATCTGGGAAACCAAGGTGGACTGGCACATCGTGCTGCTAGTCGGCATCGCGGCCATCGCCGGTGGGCAATTGGGCGTTTATCTGCTGCGCCGGATTAACGAGACATTCCTGCGCCTCGCCATCACCGGCATCGGCGTACTGCTCACGATCGGGCTGTTTATTCGGGCATCGCTTTGAGCAATACCGCACCGCCCGGGCGGTTGGCCATGTACCAGAGGCTCCACGCCATCAGCGCCCCAATGATCCCATAGGCGATGACGGGCGAGAGGAGCAGGTAGCGGCTGATCGGCCAAATCCACGCCAGCCAGCATAATATGGCGGTTTGCAGCACCAAGCCGGTACCCCAAACAATGGTGAGCAGGCGAAATAATTTAGGCACGCCGTCCTTGGCCCACAGCGCCTCAAACCGGGCGGCACCCTGGTCGGTATTGCGGGCCATGGTGGCGCGGGCGAGGTAAAAGATCATCGGGCGTTTAAACGCCAGCGAGACCAAAAACATCACCCCGATCATGCCAGTCACCAGCGCGTCGCGGATCTGGATCAGCCGGGCCGAGCCACCCATGGCGGTGGCGGCAACGGTGAATAAAATGCTCGCCACCACCAACAGCGAAATTGCATCCAGGCGGCGGGTTTTGATCAGCTCATAGGCGCTCCACACCAAAGGCGGCATAGCCGAGGCGATCAGCGCAAACACATCGCCGTAAGGGTCATCAAGCGCCTGAAAAACCAGGTAGGGGGCGACAAAATTGGCGAACAGCTCCGGCGCTTTCGCCAAAAATTGCTTCACGCAATCAACCCGGTGGTGGGTGAGGACGGGCTGGCAGCACCCCGGCGCGGGATGCGCCCGGCACGGAAAGCCAGGCGCCCGGCTTCCACCCCGGCTTTCATGGCCCGCGCCATCAGTATCGGGTTTTGCGCCATCGCAATGGCGGAATTCACCAGCACCGCATCACAACCCAGTTCCATCGCGAAGGTGGCGTCATAGGCGGTGCCGACCCCGGCATCGACCAGCACCGGCACTTTGGCGTTTTCAATGATCATCTGGATCATCAGCGGGTTTTGCACGCCTAAACCGGAACCGATCGGCGCACCCAACGGCATGATCGCGACACAGCCCATATCTTCCAGTCGCTTGGCCGCAATCGGGTCATCCGAGCAATAAACCATCACCTCAAAACCGTCTTTGATAAGGGCGGCGGCAGCTTCCAGCGTGGCGGCCATGTCCGGGTACAGGGTCGGCGGGGGCCCAAGCACTTCGAGCTTCACCAAATTCCAGCCGCCAGCTTCCCGCGCCAACCGCAATGTCCGCACCGCATCATCGGCGGTGAAACAGCCCGCGGTATTGGGTAAATAAGTGTAACGGCTGGGGGATACGTAATCTTGCAGCATCGGGGCTTTGGGGTCTGACAAGTTCACCCGCCGCACCGCCACCGTGACCATCTCCGCGCCAGACGCTTCGATGGCGGCGGCGGTGGTGGGCAAATCCACATATTTGCCGGTACCAACGATCAGGCGCGACTGAAAGCTGCGGCCGGCGACAACCCAGGGGTCGCTGATAGGGGTAAGACTATCCATGGCTCAGCCCCCACCGATAAAATGAACAATTTCCAATATATCGCCATCAGCCAGTGCGGTGGCGGCATAGGCTGAGCGTGGCACGATTTCGCGGTTCAACTCCACCGCCACTTTGCGCACATCCAGCCCCAGATGCGCCACCAGACCCGCCACATGGTTAGGGCTGGGCAGTTCACGCGTCTCACCATTGACAGTGATAACCAGATTTTTTGTCAGAACGTCCATAGCGATATTATCGGCCCGGCGGAGTGGCTTCGCAAGGGCCGCGCAACCAGGCCCGCGATCGGTTCGCCCAATGATCATATCTCAGGATTCTGTTGTCATTACGCCCTTTCGTTATACCCACCCACCTCCGTCACACATACCCTCCCTCACCCCTCCCCGTCATACTCGCCCCTCCCCGTCATACTCGCGAATGCGAGTATCTTCTTGTTGTGTGGCTGGAGAGGATACTCGCATTCGCGAGTATGACGGAGGGCGGCGAGTGTGACGCGGAGACGCGTATGACGGAGGGGGGCGAGTATGACGGGGAGGCGCGCGGCCAGCGGGAGGAACAAGAATGCCGCCCCGTCTTGGCCGCAAACGCGAGCTTGTGCTAGCGCAAAGAGATGACAGCGATCATCACCATCCTGAACGGACCGAACCTGAACCTGCTGGGCACGCGCGAGCCGGAAACCTACGGTTCCGCCACGCTCGACGATTTGGAAACACTCTGTGCCGAAACCGCCGAAGGGCTGGGGCTGGCCATTGATTTCCGCCAAACAAATATGGAAGGCGAGCTAATCTCCTGGGTGCATGAAGCCCGCACCCGCTCAGCCGGCATCATCATCAACCCGGCCGGTTACTCGCATACCTCCGTCGCCTTAATGGACGCGCTATTGGCGGTGGATATCCCGGTCATCGAGGTGCATATCTCGAATATCCATAAGCGTGAGAGCTTCCGTCATCATTCCTATGTGTCACACGCGGCCCAGGGTGTGATTTGCGGGCTGGGATTTGCAGGCTATAGGCTGGCACTGATTGCCCTCTCGGATATTTTGGAGGAAGACCAATGAGCCTGTCATTCGACCCCGAAGCCCTGAAGGTGCTGGCGGAAATCCTCAATAAATCCGGCCTGTCCGAGATTGAGCTGGAAGAAGGCGGCCGCAAGGTCCGCTTAACCCGTGCAATGGCGCCGGTGACCATGGTGGCGGCAGCGCCCGCGCCGGTGGCCGCAGCGGCTGCCGCCCCGGCCCCGGCAGCAGCCCCGGCGGCGGAAGCCAAGGCGGACCCCGCCAAGCACCCCGGCCTGGTCAAAAGCCCGATGGTGGGTGTGGCCTATCTCTCAGCCGAGCCCGGTGCGGCCCCTTACGTGACTGTTGGCCAACAAGTGGCCGCCGGAGCGACATTGTTGCTGATCGAAGCGATGAAGACCTTCAACCAGATCAAGGCCCCGAAAGCCGGGACCGTCACGCAGATTCTGGTCAAGGCTGGGGCGCCGGTTGAGTATGACGAACCGCTGCTGATCATCGAGTAATCAGATGTTCAAAAAAATCCTGATCGCCAATCGCGGTGAAATTGCGCTGCGTGTGTTACGTGCCTGCCGCGAGCTGGGCATTGCCTCCGTAGCCGTGCACTCTACCGCCGACTCCGATGCGATGCATGTGCGTCTGGCCGATGAGAGCGTGTGCATCGGGCCGCCTTTGGCACGGGATTCCTACCTCAATATGCCTTCAATTATTTCGGCGGCTTTGATCACCGGCGCTGAAGCCATTCATCCGGGCTACGGGTTCCTTTCGGAAAATGCTGATTTTGCCGAAATGGTGGAGGCGCATAATCTGGTCTTTATCGGCCCTAGCGCCAGCCATATCCGCATGATGGGCGATAAAATCACCGCCAAGACCACTATGCTGGAACTAGGCGTGCCGCTGGTGCCGGGCTCACCGGGTGAATTGGCAACTTTGGAAGACGCCTATGCGGTGGCAGAGCGGATTAAATACCCGGTGCTGATCAAAGCCGCCGCCGGTGGCGGTGGGCGCGGCATGAAGGTGGCGCGGAGCCGTGAGGAATTAGATGCAGCGTTCCGCGAAGCGCGCGCCGAAGCGGGTGCAGCGTTTGGCAATAATGCTGTGTATATGGAGAAATATCTCGACAAGCCACGCCATATCGAGTTGCAGATATTGGCTGACACGCATGGCAATGTCGTGCATTTCGGCGAACGCGATTGCTCCTTGCAACGCCGCCACCAGAAAGTGCTGGAAGAAGCCGGCTCGCCCGCCATCACCGCCAAGCAGCGTGATGATTTAGGTGAGATTGTCACGACCGCTTTGAAGAAAATCGGCTACCGCAATGCCGGAACTTTGGAATTTCTGTATCAGGATGAGCAATTCTCGTTCATCGAAATGAATACCCGCTTGCAGGTGGAACACCCGGTGTCTGAGATGATCTCCCGGATGGATCTGGTGCATGAGCAAATCCGCATCGCCGCCGGTGAGCCGCTGGGCTATGAGCAGGCGGATATTGAATTGTCCGGCCACGCGATTGAATGCCGGATTGCCGCCGAAGACCCTGAAACCTTTGCGCCATCGCCCGGATTGGTGAGCGTATTCCACCCGCCGGGCGGGTTGGGTGTGCGGGTGGATTCAGCTTTATACGCCGGCTACCGCGTGCCCCCGCATTATGATTCGCTGATCGCGAAACTGATCACGTTCGGTAAAACCCGCGAGGAAGCAATTGCGAGGATGAAGCGCGCGCTGCGCGAATTCGTAATCCAGGGGATTAAAACCACCATTCCGCTGCACCAACGAATTTTGGAAAACCCGGAATTTGTGGCCGGGGATTATACCATCCATTGGCTGGAAAAATTTGTCGGCAAGGAGCATTAGGCGGGCGCGCAGGCGCGTATCTTCACAAACCACGCCACAAAAATATCCGCGACATGCCAGTGGGTGCGGTTAAAACAACACTCCGGCTTCCATCAACATGCTGACCTGATCAGCCTGCTTACCTGTGCCAAACGCCGCACCCCCGGCACCAGGATGAACATGCACAAAGCCTACATCGCTCCGCACAAATAAATTCTTGCCCTGCCAGGTTGGCGTTATTGAAATGCCGGTGATACTTGCCCCCGGCCCATAGCCAAAAAAATCTGGTGCGGCAGTGTAAGCCGCTGCCTTGTTGTAAGTCTCGGTCGCGTATTCCACAAACCCACCCACTGACCACGGCGAACCCGCAGTGAATTGGTAATCCCCAAACAAAGCCAGTGACAAATTTGTCACCGGCCCGCCAATCCCCAACGCGTTATTGCGCGCGGCATATTGATATTGCACCTCCGGCGTGAGCGAAAATCGATCCGCCGTATAGGTGTAAAACAGTCCGACCAAACGCGAATTATTCAACAACACATCGCCAACGCCATGCACGTTAGCGCCGGTGCGGCCCAGATTGGCACCGCCAAAAAAGCTAAAACTATGTGCGGCTGTCGGGGTATAGGTTAAGTTCCATTGCAGATAATTCACCACGCCGGTGTAATAACCATCCGTGAGTGACACTGTGGCGCTAAGCGGCCCTTGAGTGATGGCAATTTGCCCACCGCGTCCCTGCGCCGGCTCAACGGCGGCCACTTCTGAAAAATACAAATTGGCATTGCTCCAATCCTGGTCGTTCTCATACCCGACAAGGGGGCCAATCTGCCCAAGCGAAATCGCAACAGCGTCATTCGGTGCAACGGTAACATAGCCGCCATAAAGCGGGCTTTGCGGAAAATAATCCGCCCCAGCCACCGCGGTGATTGGCGGCTGCCCCAAAGTTTGCGCTGAATTTGCACCCACCTGAATGGTGAATTGCAAAAGGCCTGAGTCTTTTTCCAGCGTGACCAGCGCGCTGCTCAAAGCCGCCCCGTTGCTCTTCTCGCCGGGCTGGGCATTGGTCAGCGCGTAGAAAAATCCATCGACCCCACCGCTTAATTGCAACGCCCCGAACGGCCCGCCATCCAAGGTGATTGGTTGCGGCGCGCTCATCGCCACCGCACCGTTGATCGGCCAGGCGGCCAGCAGCAGCCACACCGGCATGATGCCAATGAAGGTGGATTTCATTGTCAGAACCCTTGGTTTTGGTTGGCGTTTACGCGGCGGCGCGCACTTCGACCGCGTCGTATCCCTTCAATTTATAGAAGGCAACGGAGACCAGCCAACTCAAGATGAAGATTCCGAGAATAATATAGCCCAGCATACCGAAATTATTATTCAGGCGCGCAATCGGGTCCCAGAACGGACCAGACAGGTTCATTTCCCCCTGCACCAGCCCCAATGTTTCCAAACTACCCACAATCACCGCCACCAGCACCGAAACCGATGTGATGGTAATGTTATAATAAAGTTTGCGGAGGGGTTTGGCAAAAGCCCAGCCATAGGCGCCCAGCATCAGAACATTATCGGCGGTATCAATCAGCGCCATACCGGCGGTAAATAAGGCCGGAAACACCATAATCGACCAGATCGGCAAGCCGTGCGAGGCTTCGGCCGCCGAAATACCCAGCAACCCCACCTCGGTCGCGGTATCAAACCCCAAACCAAACAACAGCCCCACCAGATACATCTGCCAACTATGATCCACCATATTAAACAGCCCGCGAAAAATCCGGCCGAAAAACCCGCGCTTGGCCAGCAGCAGGTTAAAATCCTCATCCTCATACAGCCCGCCTGCCTTCACACGCTGAAAGGTTTTGAAAACTCCAATTAAAACCAGCAGATTCATCAACGCGATCGCAAATAAAAACAACGCCGAGAGCAACGTACCTGCAATATTGCCGAAATTTTCCAGCGCGGTGAAATTGGTTTTGATCGCCACCGCGGTGCCCGCCACCACGGCCGAGAGCGCAAACACCACGCTGGAATGGCCAAGCGAAAAAAACAGCCCCACGCCAACTGGCCGCCGACCCTGCTGCATCAATTTGCGGGTGACATTATCAATCGCCGCAATATGGTCGGCATCAACCGCATGGCGCAGCCCAAAACTGTACGCTAGGAAGCAGGTGCCAAGCAAAACCGGGTAATGCCGGAAGGTAAAGACCGCAATCACCCAAAGGGCCACATTGGCAGCCACCAGAAACACCAACATGCGGATGATCCGGCCGCGCAAATTTTCGCGGTCATCACGCATCATGGCGGCTAGGCTGGCAAACATCGGCGCAAAACTCCCGCGACATTTTTTGGTTGCTGCGTATGATTTTCTATATAATCTATCATACGCAGAGTCAATTGCCGCAACTTTCGTTCGCTGGGTGAACGTTGCGCCGCGCCGCGCAACCAGCCAAACTACGCCCAGCCACCGCAGAGGAACCAAATTATGGAACGCATCACCATCACCATCGACGATGATCTGCTCGCCTCGGTTGATGCGCTGGTTGCCAAGCGCGGCTATCCCAGCCGGTCGGAGGCCATCCGCGAACTGGTGCGCGAGTCTGCCAAAAACGACTATGCCGCCGCCGGCCGCGCCCCCTGCGTGGCAACCCTAACCTACGTGTACGACCATTCCACCCGCGACCTCTCGCAGCGCCTGGTCAATGCCCAGCACGACCACCACGACCTCGGCATCGCCACCACCCATGTGCATTTCGACCATAATAGCTGCCTGGAAGTGTCCATTTTGCGCGGCCCGACCGATGCCATCAAAAAAATCGCCGACGAGCTCACCGCCCAGCGCGGCGTGCGGCACGCCAATTTACACATCGTGCCCTTAAAACTCACCACCCACAGCCACCACCACGAACCAAGCGGCCCCGCCCACACGCATGAAGCACTGTAAAGCCGGTCAAGCTTACATACCGCCGCTAGAATATCTACGGCGCGGATCGTACAAACCGCTACATCGGCGGCACTAAGCCATTCTTGCCCACATTAATCCGGCCGGTGCTGAGCGAGCCATCCGCTGCGACCTTTGGAAACAGCATCACATGCGCGCCCGGTTTTAAATCCGCCGCGCTGCCAGCCTCAAACGTTACAATCGGCGCCGAGGTTGGCAGCAGCACCGTTTTCACACCCGCACCATCATTTACCTGCAAACTCAGAGCGCCGGTCTTGCTCACCGCCCCTACGGTGCCGGTGCTGTTGGTAATGCCGCCGACAGTGCCATTCGTCATCGTGCTATGCGGCTTCAAATTCCATGGCTGGGTTCCAAGCCCCACACCGGCCATGCTTGCCGGAAAAATCTGCAGCTCCAGCGCCCGGTAGGTACCATCCGGCTGCTTCATCGCCGCCGTGCCAACATAAGTTCCGGTTGTCACATCACGCAGCGACCCTGGCACCACATCAATCACGGTTACACCCGGCAGCAACGCCACCGAGATTTTGGCGCCGTTCGTTTCGGTGATATTCAACGTGCTGCGCGTGACGCTATCGATGGTCCCGCGGATTGGCCCATCCTTCGCCACCGCATACCCGCCCAGCGAGCCAGCCATGGCCACGCCTAGCAATATTGATTTTCCGAACATCCCGAATCCCCTCAATCATCTTTGCGTGCGGCTGATGTGGGGGGAAGCGTGCTATTTCCAACAGCATGGGGGCAATTTAACGCCGCCCGGCATTGCGGGCGCGCGAGGCCAATCCCAGCATCATCTGCCGGCAATAGGCGGTATCCGGTACATGGGTCGTCTTGCAGGCCGCCTCGGCGGTCAGCGCCGCCTTTATCGCCTCGGTCAACGCCGCCACGCTCCACAGCCCCAACGCCTTGGTGACCACCGGCACGCGCTTGAAAAACACCGGCGGGCGCATCGCGCTGACCGCGTCCGAGATCGAACTGCCGGGCGAGATTTGCGCCGCCATCACGCGCAGCCGCATCAATTCCCCTAACAAAATACGCACCACTGCCACCGGCGATTCGCCTGCATCAAACGCCAACGCCAGCGCCCGGTCCGTACCTGCCGTATCGCCCGTCAATGTCGCATCAATCGCATCCTGCATCGAGGTCTCACCGCCATCGGCCAGCGCCGCCTGCACATCGGCCAGGCTCAGCCGCCCCCCCTCGCCTGCGTATAAATAAAGTAATTCAACATTTTGCCGGATCACGCCCTCCTCCCCGGCCATGTTCAGCCCGGCCCAGGCGGCGGCATCCGTATCAATCCCCACCCCTAAGGCGCGCAGCCGCTCGCTCAGCACGCGCGGCAACCGCGCCGCATCCACCGCGTAGCAGGCGATACACGCCATGGTGGGCGATTTCTCCGCCAGCGCCCGTAATTTAGATTTCGGCGTTAAATCGCCGCCTTCCAAAACCACCAGCGTATCACTGGATGTTTTCAGCAATGCCTCAACTTGCTTGACCGCACTCTCACCGGCATCGCGCAACCGCACCGCCCGCCTGCCACCCATAAGGGAAGCCGCCGTCGCTTCCTCCAGCAACCGCGATGGTTCGGATAATTCAGCATAATTAAACGCATCATCGGTGTTGCCAATAACGGCTTTCACCAACGTCAATGCCCGTTCGGCCACCAGCCCGGCATCTGGCCCATAAATTAAAACAATATTGGCCGTACCAGGGTTCTTTAAAAACGCCTCAACCCGGCCAGCGTCTATTTTCATCCGGCATTCGGATGGGTTTTAAAATACACCGCCACTTGTTGCGCAATCTGTGCGGCAATTTCCTGCGCAACCTGCTTATTCACTGTACCGGTCTCCAGCGTCTGTGCGAAATATTGTTGGTCGATCACGTTCAGCGCATCTTCGGTGCTGGCCTGGCCGCTCGTTAAAGTCTGGTTCGGCGCACCGATTGGGCTCAGGCGCCATTTCGCCGAACCATAAAACCGCACGCGGGTGATCGAGGTATCTTGCTGTAGGCCAATGCCGGCCTGCGTCACATCATAGGTCACATTTAGGATGTATAATTCGTTGGTCGGCGCCCCTTCCCGCTGCATCTGGGCTTCCAGCGCCTCATGCAGCAACTGCCCGGTACGTTCGGGAATATTGGCAATCTTTACCTGGTCAAGCTGCGCCTGCACACCAGCGCCATCATCGCCGCCATATAGCGGCGTGAAGCCGCACCCAGCCAGCACCAACAGACCGGCCAGAGGCCAAAATTTACGGTTTGACGACAAAGTTGATAATCCTGTCCGCCACATAAATTTCCTTAACGATTGTCTGGCCCTTTAATGCGCCTGCCGCCGCCGCTTTGGCAATCGCCACATTGGCTTCCTGAGAGCCTCCCACCGGCACCGTGATGGTGGCTTTCAGCTTGCCATTTAACTGCACGGCAATCGTTACCTCGTCCTTCACGGTCAAAGCCGGGTCAGCCTCCGGCCAGGTTTGCTCAGCCACCAAACCAGCGCCCGGGTTCAGCACCGCATTCACGGCTTCCGCCACATGCGGGATCATCGGCGCCAATAGCCGCGCCAAAATACCAATCGCCTCGCGCCGTGCCCACAGCAAAGCCGGGTCGGTTGGGCTTTCGCCAACCAAAGCGCCAGCCAGCTCATACCCCCGCGCCACGGCCACGTTGAAAGCAAAGGTTTCCAACGCCTCGGTCACGGTCAAAATGCTCCGGTGCGTCAGTTGCCGCAGCTTCTTGGCCTCGCCGGAAAAAGTTTCCGGCTTTGCCACCTTCGGCTCCGCCGCGATCGTCTCGGCCAACCGGTACAGCCTTTGCACAAACCGGAACGCCCCTTGCGCGCCGGTCTCGGTCCATTCCACATCGCGCTCCGGTGGATTATCCGAGAGCACAAACCACCGCGCCGCATCGGCCCCAAAGCGCTCAATAATCACACCTGGGTCCACGGTGTTGCGTTTGGATTTCGACATTTTCTCAATCCGCCCCACCGTCACGGGTCGGCCATCGGCGGTCGTTGCCGTCCCGTCAGCGTGTTTGGTCACCTCTTCCGGGTAGAGCCAGTTCCCATCGGCATCCTTATAGGATTCATGGGTCACCATGCCTTGCGTGAACAGGCCCGCAAACGGCTCGGCCACGCTCACATGGCCGGTTTTCTGCATCGCGCGCGTAAAGAAGCGGGCATACAGCAAATGCAAAATCGCGTGCTCAATACCACCCACATATTGGTCCACCGGCAGCCAGTGCTTGACCGCCGACAAGTTGGTCGGCGTCTTTGCGTGCGGCGCGGTGAAGCGGGCAAAATACCACGAGCTATCAATGAACGTATCAAACGTATCGGTCTCGCGCGTGGCCGCCTTGCCGCATTGCGGGCAATTTACATGCTTCCAGGTAGGGTGATGATCCAGCGGGTTGCCGGGCTTATCGAACGTCACATCTTTCGGCAAAACCAGTGGCAAATTCGTCTCCGCCACCGGCCCGCACACCTCGCAATGGATCACCGGGATCGGGCAGCCCCAATAGCGCTGGCGGGAAATCCCCCAGTCGCGCAGCCGCCAGTTCACCACCGATTTCCCCGCGCCAATTTCTTCCAGCTTGGCAATCGCCGCCGCCTTGGCCTCCTTGGTGCTCATGCCATCGAGAAACCCGGAGTTGACGATAAAGCCATCACCATCCAGCGCCTTGTTGCCAATCTCGGGCACCTCACCGGCTTTGGGTGAGACCACCACCGGCACTGGCAGATTATATTTCCGCGCAAAATCCAAATCGCGCTGGTCCCCGCACGGGCAGCCAAAAATCGCGCCAGTGCCATATTCCATCAGCACAAAATTCGCGATCCAAACCGGGAATTTTTCGCCGTTAAACGGGTTCACCACGAACAGACCGGTATCGAAGCCCTTCTTCTCAGCGGTCTCAATCGCGGCTTCGGATGTCCCCTGGCTGGCGCATTCAGCAATAAACGCCGCCGCTTCTGCATTGCGCTCCGCCAGCGACTTTGCCACCGGATGCTCCGGCGCAATGGCCAGGAAGCTCATGCCAAACAAAGTATCCGGCCGGGTGGTATAAACCGTAATCCCATCATCCGAACCGGCCAGCTTAAAGGTCACTTCCGCGCCCTCGCTGCGGCCAATCCAGTTCTCCTGCATCAGCTTCACCCGCTCCGGCCAGCGCGGCAGGTCATTCAACCCGGCCAGCAATTCCGGCGCGTAATCGGTAATTTTCAAAAACCATTGCGAGAGGATTTTGCGCTCAACCAACGCGCCTGAAAGCCAGCCGCGCCCATCGATCACCTGCTCATTGGCCAGCACGGTATTATCCACCGGGTCCCAGTTCACCGCACTCTGCTTGCGCTCCACCAACCCGGCTTTCCAGAAATCCAGAAAAATCTGCTGCTGCTGGCCGTAATATTCAGGGTCGCACGTGGCGAATTCACGCGACCAATCGAGCGACAGCCCCATCCGCTTCAGCTCGCCCCGCATATTGGCGATATTCGCATAGGTCCACGAAGCCGGGTCGGTCTTGCGCTGGCGGGCGGCGTTCTCAGCGGGCAGGCCAAACGCATCCCACCCCATCGGGTGCAGCACATCAAACCCACGCGCCCGCTTATAGCGCGCCACCACATCGCCCAGCGTGTAGTTACGCACGTGCCCCATATGGATTTTACCAGACGGGTAGGGGAACATCTCCAGCACGTAATATTTCGGCTTATCGCCCGCAGGCACATCGAGCGCGGTAAAACACCCGGCCTGCTCCCAGGCCGCCTGCCACGCTGGCTCGGCGGCGGCAAAATCATATTTTGGGGCGTTGCTCTCTTGGGTACGGTCAGGCGTCTCGGTCACAAATCCACTCTCTCAAAACACGTATCTTGGTTTAACCGCCCCGCTTCTCGTCTGGCAATGCGGCCTCACACCAGCCTGATATGCCCCGGATAGCACGTTAGCTGCGCATCCATCGTCAGTAAGCACAGCCCCTCGCACGCCGCCTGCGCCACCAAAATCCGGTCAAACGGGTCACGGTGATGCAGCGGCAATGCAGCCACTGCCAACGCATGGTCACCCGTGACCGGTACTTCCTGGTAATCCTGCGCCAGCAACCCCGCCCGCAGCGCCGGCGGGTCCACAGCAAAATCCGCCCGCACCAACCCGGCCTTGATGGCAATTTCCCAAATGCTCGCGGCACTGAAAAAAACCTCGTTCGACCGGTCATCAATCAACCTCGCCCCAGCCGTTGAAATACGCGACGGCTGATAGCCACCCCAGATCAGCAGATGCGTATCCAGGAGCAGCCTCACAGGCCAAACATTTCCTCAATATCCTTGGCAAACGGCGTCTTGATGTCATCGGGAACGCTGATCTGGCCTTTCATGAAGCCCAAGCGCTTTATCGCCGCCGGTTTCACGTCCTCCAGCGGCATCACCTTCACCATTGGCTTACCGGCCTTGGCGATAATAAACCCCTCGCCTTTCGCGGCCGCTTCAACCAGCCGGGAAAGATGCGTCTTGGCTTCATGGATATTCACGGTCATCATAGCAAAGCTCCGGTAAACTAAGTCCGCTTAGTTTAGTCCATCAACCCCTAAACCGCAATCACAACATCACTAAACCCGTATTCGCTGAACGCCTCCTTGGTGGCGGCCAAGTCCGGCACCGGGGCGGTGAAAAACGCCCGCTGCTGGCCGCCCGGCTCAAATTCCTGCCGCGCCACCACCGCCTGGGTTTGGCGTGCCACCGCGCTGGCCGGGTCAAACCACATAATACTTGGGTACAGAACCCTCAGCTCATTGAGTAAAAACGTATAATGGGTGCAGCCCAACGCCACCGCATCAATGGTGGGACCTGCCATAAACATCGGCACAATCGCCGCTTCCAGGGCCGCCAAATCCACCGCCTCACCACGAAACTTCGCCTCCGCCATATCGGCCAGCAAAGCGGTGCCCACGCTGTGCACCTGGCAATCATCAGCGAATTTTTCCAACAAATCCTGCAAATAGGGCCGCCTGATGGTGGCCGGCGTTGCCAGCAACCCCAATTGCCGCGTCTGACTGGCCGCCGCCGCCGGCTTAATCGGCGGCACGCAACCAATAAACGGCACACGGTAGGCTTGCCGCAGCGCCGCCAGCGCAATCGTGCTCGCGGTATTGCAGGCAATCACCACCGCCTCTGGCTTCCAGGCTTGCACCGCCTGGCCGATCAGCTTGACCACCCGCGCCAGCAGCACCTCGTCAGATTTCTCGCCATACGGGTAGAGCGCGTTATCGGCCAGATAGATCAGCGGCAATTCTGGCGCATCGCGCCGGATCTGCCGCACCACACCCAACCCGCCAATGCCGGAGTCAAATACCAAAATCATTTAATGCCCAACTTAAATTCTAGAACTCATCCACCGCGAATTCAGCGTCACGGTGCACATGCACCGACATCAGCACCCCAAACCCCAACATCACCGCTGTCAGAGCCGACCCGCCGTAAGAAATCAAGGGCAGCGGCACACCCCCGACCGGGATCAGCCCCATCACCATCGATAAATTCACGAAACAATATAGAAAGAAATTCGTCGCAATCCCGAGCGCAACCAGCCGTCCATATTGATGCTCAGAGCGCAGCGCCGTGTAAAGCGCAATTGCCACAATTGAGAATAACAGCACCAAGGTGGCTGCACTGCCGACAAAGCCAAACTCCTCAGCAATGATGGTGAACACAAAATCTGTCTGTTTTTCCGGCAAAAAATTCAACTGGTTCTGCGTACCGTGCAAGAACCCTTGGCCATTCCAGCCGCCCGAACCCAACGCGATTTTCGACTGAATGATGTTATAGCCAGCCCCCAGCGGGTCGCTACCTGGATTCATGAACGTAATAATCCGGGCGCGCTGATAATCATGCAAATGATGGTACAAAACCGGTGCGGCAATTGCGATCATCACAATCACAATCGCAAATTTCCACCAGCGCACGCCAGCGCCCAGCATCACCGTGCAGCCGATCGCGGCGGTAATCACCGCGGTGCCCAAATTCGGCTCCTTCAGGATCAGCCCGACCGGTATCATAATCGCCACGATCGCGGGGATGAGGAAAAACACATTGCCAATCCGCTCGTAGCTGGCTTTATGAAAATACGCTGCCAGCGCCAGCACCAGAAATAATTTCATCAACTCGCTCGGCTGAATTTCCACACCGCCCAGGCTGATCCAGCGTTTGGCCCCCAAACCGGTATGGCCAAATTTCATCACCACCACCAGCAGCACGATGCCCACCGCATAGGCAAACCACGAGGTTTTGGCGATCAGCCGAATATCCACCATCGCAATCGCAAACATCATCAGCAGACCAGTGCAAAACCGGATCAGCTGGCTGTTGGCATAAGGCGTAGTGGCACCCCCGGCGGCTGAATACAGCGCCACATAGCCAACGCCTGCCAGCGCACACACGCAGATGACGAACAGCCAGTTCATCCGCAGGAATTTCCGCACCAACCCGAAGGAGCGGTCCTTAAACGGCCGGTGCAATGAGAGCGCTGACCCGCTCATGCCGCGCCCCCACAAACCGTCATTGCGCGGCCCGCAAGTGCTGCGGCAATCCATCTAGCTCGGCGCGTCTGCGAAAAGGTGGATGGCTTCGGCATACCGCCTCGCAATGACGGGTTTGAAGCCATCACGACGGCGTCCCCGCATCCGAAACCTTGGTGCTCAGCGGCGTATCCCGCCCGGCCGGGTCGTTGGTCAGCGCGTAGGTCATCAATTGCTTGGCAATCGGTGCCGCCACCTGCGCGCCGAACAACCCATGCTCCACAATCACCGCCACCGCATAGCGCGGCGCATCAAACGGCGCGAACCCCACAAACAACCCGTTGGGCCGGTCCGCCCAGGCCATCGTGGCGTCGTTAAAATTTTTCTGCTTTTCCGCGGCGGTGTTATTATGCACCTGCGCGGTGCCGGTTTTCCCTGCCATCTGCACATTCGGCAAATCCAACCGCGAATTATAGGCGGTCCCGCTTGGGGTATTCACCACCTCAAACAAAGCCTGCCGGATCACCGCCAGGTGCCTGTCATCCACATCCAAATCCGGCCAGTCACCAATGCTAGAGCCATCCTGCAACGCCCCGCCCACCCGGCGCGCCAGATGCGGCCCCACCTCCACCCCGGTTGCCACCCGCGCGATCATGGTGGCCAGCGCCAACGGGGTTACCTGCGTATAGCCCTGCCCAATGCCCTGCACCACGGTATTCCCCGGCGCCCAATGGATCCCGCGCGCCGCCGCCCAGTCGATGGTCGGCACCAACCCCGGTGAGGCATGCGGAATATCCAACTGCAAATCCGTGCCAATGCCCAGCGTATTGGCCATATCGGCAATATCATCCACGCCCACACCCAGCGCCACCTGGTAGAAAAACACGTCGCAACTCACCTGCAACGCGGTGGTCACGTTAATGCTGCCATGGGCTTCATGGTTATCACACCAGAACACATGGTCCCCCAATTGGAACGAGCCCGTGCAGGTGAGAATCTTATCGGCTGTCAGCGTGCCTTTTTTCATCGCGGCCAACGCCACGGTGGGCTTGAAGGTCGAGCCCGGCGCAAACAACCCGGCGATGGCTTTATTCTGCAACGGGTGCATCGGGTCGGCCATCCAGGCTTTCCACACCTCTGCCGGCACGCCTTTATCGAATAGCGCTGGGTCAAAACCGGGGTTGCTCACCATCGCCAGCACTTCGCCGGTCAGCGCATCCAGCATCACCACCGCGCCTGATTGCGCGCCGAGCGCCTGCACCGCCAAATTCTGCAACCCGGCATCAATCCCCAACGCCACGGTCTGGCCGGGAATGCCGTTATCATGCGCCACCTGGCGCACCACCTCGCCATGCACGTTGGTTTCGGTCTGCACATAGCCGGGCGACCCCCGCAGCACGTCATCATTGGCCGCTTCCACGCCCGAGCGTCCCACCCGCATGCCCGGCAGGGCCAGCACATTATTGGCCTTGGCTTCCGCCACATCCGGCCGCGCCACATACCCCACCGCATGGGCAAACGGTGCCCCGAACGGATACACCCGGCTGGTGCCAACCTCCACGATCACACCCGGCAAATCTGGCGTATTGACCTCCAACGCCGCCATATCCGGCCATTGCAGATAATCCTTCAGCAGCACCGGAATATAGCCAGGCCGGCTACCCAGATCCGCCGTTATCCGCGCCCGCTCCTCATCCGAGAGCGGCACCAACTTCGAGAAATTATCCAACACCGCCACCGGGTCGGGCGCTTGGGCCGCCATAAACAACGCCCGCCAATGCTGCTGGTTACCCGCCAGAACGGTCCCGAACCGGTCCGTAATCAAACCCCGCGCCGGTGCCGTTAGACGCTCCGAAATGCTATTATGCGTAGCCATCAGCGCATATTTACTGTGCTCTTCCACCTGCAACCCGTACAACCGGGCGCCGATGGCGCCAAAAATCGCCGCTTGCGCGGTGCCGATCATCAAGGCCCGGCGGGTGAAGCCCGGCTGCTTTTTGTTATCGCGCTTCAAGCCCATAACAGCCTCACGCCAGCTCGGCAGCCGCCGCACCGCGATGCGCGCCAATAAACAGCCCCGCCAACGCCGGATACACCAAACAAGCCACCAAAACCTGTACCAGCAATGGCAATAACGGCAACGCATGCAGTTCCAAGGCCGATTGCATAACCCACCCAAGCCCCGACAGAATGGCGGCCAGCGCCGCAAACGACGCCCAGGTCAGTAAAAAACTCTGGGTAATCAGCCGCCGCCGCGCCGCCAACACGCAAGCTTGCAGCAACAGCAACAATACCGCCCACATGCCCAATGGCGACAGCCCCAGCAAATCAACCAGCAGCCCCACCCCAGCCACAAACGGGGCTGGCACCGAAACCGGCCGGTATAGCGACCAGAAAAACACGCTGCCCATCACATAAGCCGCCCGCAGCACCGCCAAGCCGGGCAAGCCCAAAGGCACGCCCACCAGCAACAACCCCAGCAACAACACCGAGCCCGGCCACGCATAGCGTGACGCAATATCCAGCCGCCGCCAGATACTCATATCCCGCCGCAAATCGGGCCGTCGCACCATGCTCAATGCTTCCTGCGCGACTTTGCGGAGACTTTTGGCTGATCATGCACCGGCGCGAGCACTGGCTGGTTGGTCGGATAAATAAACAGCCGTAACAGGCGCAAACCGCCAATATCGGCCAATGGCAGCACCACCGGGTCGTTCTGTGCATCGTAATGCACCACGCCCACCGGCAGGCCCGGCGGGAACACCCCGCCTACCGCACTGGTCAACACCATATCGCCTTCTGCCGGCGGCGTACCCGGCGCCCAATACAGCAAGCCAGGGTCATCACCATTGGTCCCCACCATTAAAGCCGGCTGACCATGCACACCCAACGCCACCGGAATCCGGCTATTCAAATCGGTAATCAATAAAACCCGCGCGCTACGGTCACCCGCCTCCACCACCCGGCCGGCCACCCCACGGCCATCCATCGCGATCGCGCCGACCAGCTTGGCCGCTTGCCCTGTCATGTTATCAGGCGTGCTCACCAACACCGACCGCGCATAAATGCCACCCAGATCGGCCACAACCTTGGCGCTGAAAAATTCCGGCGTCGGGCTCGGCACATAATTTAATGCGCTTTTTAATTCGTCATTCTGCGCCTGCAATGCCATGGCCACCGCCTGCCATTGCCGCAGCTTGGCGTTCTCTGCCTGTAATTGTTGGTTTTCAGCCTCTAAATTAAAAAAATGGCCGACCACACCACCATCATGTTCCAGCATCATCACCGGCGCCGTCATCATCGCATAGGCTGGGGCCAGCCAGTCATCCAAACCAGCCCGCAACCGGTCGGTCAAAGCCTGGTCCGCCCTGCCGACCAAAACCGCCCCTAATGAGACAATTAGCATCACCGGCAAAGTCAGCCGTGATAATGCCTGCCTGAACGGAACCGAGAGCCGGATCACCGGTAAGCGTCTCCCAAATAATCGATGGTCATTTTGTGTTTATCCGCATTTGTTGCAGCCGCACAGGGGCATCATGGAAGAGAAATGAATATTTCCTTACGTTTGGTGGAATTTTTCCGACACCCCAACCATCCAGCCGGCCACCGCCAAGTTAAGCCCAGCCGTCACCAGCAATATCACCGGCGCTGAGCCACAAGCCGCAAACAACCCCGCCGCCACCACCGCCGCCAGCACCATCGAAGCCGCATTCATCACATTATTCGCCGCAATCATCCGGGACCGATGCGAAGCCGCCGACCGCGCCTGGCAAATCACGTAAAGCGGCACCGAATAAATCCCGCCACACACCGCCAACCCAAATAAATCCAGCAACATCCGGCGCCCGGCCCAACTGCCCAAAACCGCATGCACCCCAGGCAAGGCCCCGGCGCTATGGGCCGCATCGGCAAAATCCAGCATGAACACCGAAATCCCCAGCCCCATCCAAGGCACGTACCGCGCCGAGGCCCCGCCTTTCAACAGCCAGCCACACGCCAGCGACCCCGCCCCAACGCCGACCGAAAACATCAGCAACAGCAACGTCACCACATGCCCGCCCGCCTGCAAATTATCCCGCACAATGGTCGGTAATTCGGCCAGCACGGTCGCCCCCATCGCCCAAAACCAGCTAATACCTAAAATCGCCAACCAGACCGGCCGGTTGGCACGCGCACCGCGCACCAATGCCGCGGTCTCACGGAAAATCTGCCAATCCACCCGCAAACCCGCCGCCGCCACCGGTACCCTGGGCACATAATACGCCGCCAGCAGCCCCAACCCCGAAACCATAATGCCCGCCACCGCCACCACCTGCGGCCCCGCTGGCAAAACCACCAAAGCCCCACCCGCGACCGTGCCTACCAAAATCCCCAGAAACGTCCCGGCCTCAATCACCCCATTGCCACGCACCAAATCCTCAGGGGCTAACAAATCCGGCAAAATTCCGTACTTCACCGGCGAGAAAAACGCCGCCTGAACCCCCAGCCCAAACAACACCACCAGCAGCGCCACCACACTCCCACTCAAAAACCCCGCCGCCGCCAGCAGCATCACCCCAAGCTCCCACCACTTGGTCACCCGCACCAACCCCGCCTTCTCAAACTTATCGGCCACCTGCCCCGCCAAACCCGAGACCAACGCATACGGCAAAATAAAAATCCCGCCCGCCAACGCCACCACCACCGGCCCCACATGCGCCAGCCGATACAACGCCAAAACCACCAGCGCATTCTTAAACAAATTATCGTTCACCGCGCCCAAAGCTTGCGCCCAAAACAACCCCGCAAACCGCCGCGACAACATCAACCCCAGCATGACCAAACCCCCCGCCAACGTTGCCCGAGAGTTTGGGGGTGACGCAAGGAAAGTAAGACCAAGGGGCGCTGCCCCTTGGATCCCCGCTAAGGGCTAAGCCCTTAGAACCTATTAGGTTTAAGAAAGGGGGCCGCGCGCTGATGTTTCAACACCTCGGAGCGGCCCCCTTTCTTAAACCTCACTGATGGATTCCAAAGGCTCAGCCTTTGGCAGGGGTCCAGGGGACAGCGTCCCCTGGCCTTACACGCCTCGCATCAACCCCCAGACCCCGGCAGCGCTGGCGAGGCCGGTGAACAGGCCGGCGATGGTATCGCCTGGGAAGTGGTATCCGCCGCCGATGAGCCCGGTCATTACCAGCGCGATGATGGTCAGCCAGACAGGTGTGTAGTGGGGTTTAAGCGCGCAGAGCAGCAGTAGGGGAGCGCTGATATAGGCGGTATGGCCGGAGGGAAAGCCGCCATAGAGTGGGCTGCTGGCGAAAGGGGCGAAGGCGTAGATATTATAATGGATCAGGCTACCGGGCCAGGAGCGGCCGAACAGCCATTTAAGTTCGTCCTTAGCGGCGGTGGCGGCGAGGGTTGCGAGGCTGAGGCGCAGGTAGAGGCTATGCTGAGGCAGTGGCATTTGCCCCAAACTGGCCCGGATGGCGGCGATGGCGAGAAATATCAGCGAGAGTGGCAGGGCGAGCAGGGAGGGTGCCGCCATCGCCTGAAACGGCAGTTTAAAGGTAACATTCTGCGCCACGAACAAAGCTGTCGGCTTATCAACATAGGCAATACACAGCCCACACAAAACCGTGCACACGGCCACGTTAAGCGCGATCAGCCAGCCAAGTTTCATTTGTCTGCGCCCAACATAAGCGCCGCGGCTAGGCCGGGTGTGACCAAGCTGGGTATAACCAAGCTCGGCCACCCAAGCCTTTCGCAACAACCCCGTAAATTAGTTACGGGATCAGCACCGTGCTGCCCGTGGTCAGCCGCGCTTCCAGCGCTGTATGCGCCGCCGCCGCATCGGCCAGCGGGAAGGTTTGGTTAACCATAATCTTCACAGCGCCGGAGGCCACCACCTCAAACAAAGCATTGGCTGATTTCACAATATCAGCCCGCGCGGCGGTATACGTGGCCAAGGTCGGGCGCGTCAGGAACAGGCTGCCCTTGGCCGCCAGCATGCCCACATCCACCGGCGGCACGGGGCCGGAGGCATTGCCGTAGGTCACCATCAAGCCGAGTGGCGCCAAACAATCGATGCTGGCAGCAAACGTATCTTTGCCCACCGCGTCATACACCACCGGCACCATCGCGCCCTCGGTGATGCGCTTCACTTCAGCCGCCAGATGCGCGTGGCCGATAATGGTATGGTGTGCGCCATGAGCCTTCGCGAGTTCGGCTTTCTCAGGTGTGGAAACCACCCCGATCACGTTCGCCCCGATATGCTTGGCCCATTGGCACAAAATCAGCCCCACGCCACCCGCGGCGGCATGCACCAGAATCGTCTGGCCGGCTTGCACCTTAAAGGTCCGGCGCAGCAGATATTCCGCTGTCATACCTTGCAGCATCATCGCCGCCCCGGTTTGGAAATCGATGCTATCGGGCAGCTTCACCAGCCGGTCCGCCGGGATCACCCGTTCAGTGGCGTAAGCGCCGATCGGCCCACCCTGGTAGGCCACCCGGTCACCCACCTGAATATCGGTCACCGCCTCGCCCACCGCCAGCACCACACCGGCACCTTCCAGGCCCGGGGTAGCGGGCAAAGCGGCCTTATAAAGCCCGGTGCGGAAATACACATCGATGTAATTCAGCCCCACCGCCTCATGGCGCACCAAGGCTTCCGTGGGGCCAGGCTGCGGGGTGGGAACGCTTTCCCACTTTAACACACCGGGACCACCGATCTCATGCATACGGATCGCCTTAGACATTCATTCGCTCCAAATTTTCAAATTACGCCGTTACGTTCAAGCTCGAGAAGCATCTGCTTGGTTTCCAAGCCATCGCCGCCCGAATAGCCGCCCAGACCGGTTGTGGCTACCACCCGGTGACAGGGAATAAAAATCGGTATCGGGTTATGCGCATTCGCCCCCCCGACAGAGCGGGCCGAGCCACCCGCAATTTTCGCAATATCAAGGTAAGACCGCGTTTCCCCAGGCGGAATCTCCCGCAGCGCCTGCCACACTTTCTGCCGGTAGGGGGTGCCGTTTGGCGCCAACGGCAAATCAGCGGGCAGGGGCTTGCCGTCGAAATAATCCAGCAGCGCCGCCTTCGCCCGCTGCAAAACCGGGGTCGGTTCCTGGTCACGCCCCCAGCCCCAATCGAGCGCGACAATCTGTCCCGCCTCCTCAGAGATGGTCAGGTCACCAACCGGCGAATGAAGCGATAATTGTGGCAAGCATGTCTCCAATATCCCCACGCTATCCCGCCGCTGCCCGTTAAGGCAAGCCGGGGCATCAACGCTAATTTGGTTCCACCTGAGATTGCCATAAATCCGCGTATAAATGCTGCGGCGCTTCAAACAGCGAAAGCCCAGCTTGCTCACATTTCGGTGTTTACCTTGTATCAAGCTTGTTCATTGGTTATTAACAATTAAACGGGTATTGCAATCAGCTCGTTGGGTGAGAGATTTTGAAAATGCGCCGTTTAGCCGAAATATTCGTGATTTTCAGCCTTTTTTGCATTTTCTTTGTGGTGGGAGATAGCCCGAAAGCCGCTGCCCAGGAAAGTGGCCAGCAAACCCATGTTTCGTGCTCGTATTTCAGCGGCGTGCGCGCTGGTCAGGTGGATACGTTCATGAACAACCCGAACTTCCCGTCGATTCCGGCCGGCGCATCCTGCACCGACCGCAGGGGCAATTATGGCGTCTCGATCACGCCCATGGGCAATAATGTGCCGCAACCAATGGCGCTGACCTGTGAATATATTAGTGGCCCGCGCGCCGGCATCACCCAAAGCTTCATCGGGGTTCCCCATATCAAACCGCTCCCGGTCGGGTCTGATTGTCATGACGGGCTGGGTGACACTGGCGTGGTGGTGGCAGACGCTTACACAAGGCGCGGCGTGACCGACGACGAACAGACCGCCTATACTGGCCCTTTTAACGGCGACATCTCAAACGTGGTGTTGAACGCGCGCTGAACATCGCTGGCCACCGCTAAGCGCGGCACCTCAGGTTAAATGGGGCAACGCCAAATACGTCTCGCTCTGCATTTCTTCTAGGCGTGATGCCGTGCGTTCAAAAATCTGCGCATTCTCACCGCGCTTGTACAGCTCATCGGGCATCGCCGCCGCTGAGGCGTATAATTTCACCCGGTGCTCATACAGCGCATCCACCAGCGTAATAAACCGCCGCGCCTCATCAAAATTATCCGGCGACAATCGCGGGATCCCGTCAATCAACACCGTATGAAAATGGGTCGCCAGCGCCAGATAATCGCCCGGCCCCAGCGCTGCGCCACACAAAGCGTGAAAATCAAAGCGGGCTACGCCATTGGCCGATAACGGCACCGGCAATTGACGCCCCGCAATCATCAGCGAACTTGCCTGCGGTGCCACCCCGTCGGTCAGCTCGTCAAACACACGCTGCATCTGCGCATCCGCCCGGCTGTCCGCCGGTACGGACCACGCCTTCAGCCCATGCACACGCTCGCGCCGATAATCGCGCGCCGCATCCAGCACGAGCACGTCCAAATTCTTTTTCAAAAAGCCAATGAACGGCAAAAACGCATCGCGCCCCGGTTTGCCCTTAAACAAATCATCTGGCAGCGTGTTCGAGGTCGCCACCACCACCACCAGCCGGGCAAATAACGCCTCAAACAACCGGCCCAGAATCATGGCATCAACGATGTCATGCACCTGGAATTCATCAAAACATAACAAAGCGGCTTCACCAGCAATCATATCCGCCAGCACCGGCACCGGGTCATCAACCGCCGGGTTATCCCGCTTGATCTGATGAAATCTTTTATGAGTCTCCTGCATAAACTCATGGAAATGAATCCGGCGCTTGCGCGGCACATCGGCCGCTTCAAAAAACAAATCCATCAACATCGATTTGCCGCGCCCAACATCGCCCACCAAATACAGGCCATGCGGATGCTCGCCCGCCTCATCCACCTGCTTGCGCCGCAGCAACTTGCCCACCCAGCCATTTGGCGGCCCCTTGGGGTGCGGGTCATAGCCGCGCAATTTCACCCACAAACCTTGCAAACGCTCAGCCGCACTGGCCTGCGCCGGATCAGACAAAATCTCGCCAGACGCCACCCGCGCCCGATACGTGCCAATCACATCCACCATAAACCCGCCCGTACTCCAGGCTCTTGTGCAACGCAATAATGCGGGGGCAGGGCAGGTAAGACCAAGGGGCGCTGCCCCTTGGAACCCCGCCAAAGGCTAGCCTTTGGAATCAATTTTTAAGGTTTAAGAAAAGCGGGCACCCATTGGTGTTTCAACACCAGCGAGTGCCCGCTTTTCTTAAACCTCAAGGGTTCTAAGGGCTGTGCCCTTAGCAGGGGTCCAGGGGACAGCGTCCCTTGGCCTTGCTTGCCCCACCCCGGCCATTTGCATTACACCAGCGCCATGAGCACGGATGCGTTGGATTTTGAGAAATTGCGTGGCACGCCGGTCGCGAGCGACCCATTTGCGCATATTTTGGTGCCGCAGTTTGTAAAGCCAGAGGCTTTACGGGCGGTGGTGGCGGACCTGCCGGTGATGAAGGGCCGGGGGTCGTTCCCGGTGGGGGCGGTTCGGATTGGGCCAAAGGCGAAGGCGTTATTCACGGCACTTGAGGGGCCGGAATTTCGGGCGGTGGTGGCGGAAAAATTTGGGCTCGATTTAGCGGGGGCCCCGGTAATGTCCACCTTACGTGGCAATGCCGGCGAGAAGGACGGTCAGATCCACCGGGATTCACTCACTAAGCGCGTAACGATTCTATTGTACCTTAATCCCAGCGACCCCGCATCTGAAAAACCCTGGACCAGCCAAGCCGGCTGCTTGCGGCTGCTGCGCAACGGCACGGATTTGGAAGATTACGCGGTGGAAGTGCCACCGACCGACGGCGCGCTATTGGTATTCCCAAATGGCCCGAATACCTGGCACGGCCACAAGCCATTCGTAGGGCAGCGTTACGTGGTGCAGATGAACTACATGACCACCAGCGGCAAAGCGCGTTATGAGATGGGCCGCCACCATGTCTCGGCTTTCTTTAAACGTATCCGCCGGGCGGCCTGATTTCACATGCTCGCAGGCAAGCGCGTCACGGTCATTCTGCCCGCCTATAACGCGGCCAAAACTTTGGAGCGTACCTACGCCGAAATTCCGCATGACATTGTCGATGAGGTGATTTTAACCGACGATGCCAGCCGTGATGAGACCGCTGCTTTATCGGAGCGTCTCGGCATTCACACGCTGCGCCATGACGTAAATAAAGGCTACGGCGCCAACCAAAAAACCTGCTACGCCGAAGCTGTGGCACGCGGCGCGGATATTGTGGTGATGCTGCACCCTGACTACCAATACTCACCCAAGCTGGTGGCGGCCATGGCCTCGATGGTGGCGTCCGGCCATTACGATGTGGTGTTTGGCTCCCGCATTTTGGGCAATGGTGCGCTCTCAGGTGGCATGCCTTTGTACAAATACATCGCCAACCGGTTTTTAACGGTAACGGAAAACCTGTTGCTGGGGCTAAATCTTTCCGAATACCATACCGGCTACCGGGCCTGGTCGCGCAAGGTTCTGGAAACGCTCCCGCTGGATCGCTGTTCGGATGATTTTGTGTTCGACAATCAAATGATCGCGCAGGCCGCCTATGCCGGTTTCGCCATCGGTGAAATCTCCTGCCCGACACGGTATTTCGACGAAGCCTCCTCGATCAATTTTCGCCGCTCCGTCACGTATGGTTTAGGCGTGCTGGAAACCGCGTTAGATTACCGCCTCACCCGCTGGGGCTTCAAACAATCCCCGCTCTACGCAGCGCCTTTTCCAAAAGCATGAGCAACCCGTCATTGCGAGGGCGCTTCAGCGCCCGAAGCAATCCATCTTCGCGCAAATTTGCCGGGTTAGCGCTGGCCGCCATCATCATCCTTGCCATCATCACCAGCCTGTTTCTACCGCACAGCCTCACCGCCAGCGTGAAAACCCTCACTGAGGCCCTGCGCAATCTCGGCCCGCTCGGCTGGCTCATTTTCATCCTGGTGGAAGCGGCCATTGCGCTGGTCGGCATCTTGCCCGCCTCGCTTCTCGGCATCGCGGCCGGTGCGGTTTACGGCATTACCGGCGGCTTCATCACCAGCGCAATCGGCATTCTGCTCGGTGCCATCATCGCTTTTTCGCTAAGCCGCTCACTGGCCCGCCCGCTGATCACCCATTTTATTGGCAACAGCCCACGGGTACGCGCGCTCGATGATCTGCTCACCCAGGATAGTTGGCGGCTGGTGGCATTGCTCCGGGTTTCGCCCATCATGCCGTTCTCGCTTACTTCCTACGCGCTGGGCCTCTCAGGCATCTCCATCCGCGCGTACACACTCGGCACCTTGGCCTCACTGCCAGCTCTGCTCGGCTATGTCGTGATCGGCACGCTGGGTGATTCCAGCCTCAACAGCCAAAGCCTGATCCATAACAGCCTGCTTATATTAGGCGCTGCCGCCACCTTGGCGCTGACCATCCACCTCTCAAAACTCCTCAGCCGCGCCCTGAAATCCGCGTAGCACCCACCACCACCCCCCACCGTCATGCTCGCGAATGCGAGCATCCTCTTCAGCCACACTCCCAGAAGATACTCGCCTTCGCGCGTAGGACGAATGAGGTTCGCTCTGTGGAGTCACTCACGCCCTACTTCCAAGGCTCCTCCGGCCAGTCATGCTTCGGGTAACGCCCGCGCATGTCCCGCCTGGCATCCACCCAGCCATTACGCCAGAACGAAGCCAAATCCCCGGTAATCGCAATTGGCCTTCCGGCTGGTGAGAGTAGCGCGATTTGCAATGCCACGCGCCCGCCCGCCAGCTTCGGCGTGGCATCCACCCCATAGAAAAACTTCGCCCGGGCCGAGGCTACCGGCACCGGCCCGGTATAATCCACCCGCACGCTGCCATTTGGAAATTCCAAAGAAACCGGCAACGCCTTATCCAGTGCGCGAGCAGTCTCATAGCCTAAAAAATTCCGCAAAATATCCACAAGATCGAGGTTTTTCACCTCCCGGATATGACTCATGCCCGCCAGATACGGTGCCAGCCAAACATCCGTGCGCGCCGCCAAAGCCTCGCGCGAAATATCCGGAAAGTCCGGATCAATCCCCCGCATCACCGCCGCCCGCGCCTGCAAATTCAGCACGGCATCCGACCAATCCAAAATATCCAAGCGCGCGGCGACCGCTTTTGCAAGGGCAGCCTGCGCCTCCGCCGGTGCCGGGGGCGATGATTTGTCCGATAACACCAGCGAGCCCAGCCGCAACCGCTCGCGCGTCATCACCCCGCCGGTTGCCGGGTCAAACGCCGTCTCGCGGGTGGATTTCAACCTGGCCCGCAACGGCCCCGGCAGATCATCCGCATCCAATTTCGCCGCCAGCTTTACTTTGGAACCCTTGGCATCGAGTGCCGCCACCACGATCAATTTGTTCCGCGCCATTGGGTCGGTCGGGTTCACATTGCCACTGCCGCCGCCCGCCAACCTGTAAGACCCCGGCTCGCCGCGGCTTTGCCCCACCCGGTCCACGAACGCCGCGGCCAGCAAACCGCCGGCATCGCCCGCCGCAATGGCATGGCGCGCCAGCCCCAAGCGCGCCCGGTAAATTCCACCGGCTTGCCGTATCCGTGCCAATGCCGCGCGGTCTGCATGAGACGCCCCCTCACCACGCCCGGCCAACGCCTCCAACCGGAGCATCACATCCACCGGCGCATCGCCAGAGCGGGCCAACGGGTCCCGCTCCTCCAGCAACGCCGCCAAATCCGCCGCCAGCGCTTTTTCCGGCGGCGATTTTGCCGCGCACATCATCGCCGCCAGCCTGGGCGTGGCGCGCAATTTCGCCATCTCGCGGCCCAAGGGCGTTAGCCGCTCAGCCTCATCCAGCGCCCCTAAATCCTGCAACAACCCGCGCGCGGCTTTCACAGCCCCCGCCGGCGGTGCATCGGGAAAGGGCAAAGCCTCCGGCCGCTCGCCCCAGGCCGCACAGGCCAGCACCAACCCTGAGAGTTCCGCTTCAAAAATCTCGGCCCGTTCAAACGGCGCCAGCCCGCGATGCAGCGCCTCCGACCATAAGCGCACCGCCACCCCCGGCGCTTCCCGCCCAGCGCGGCCCGAACGTTGGGTCGCCGCCGCCCGGCTGATGCGCATGGTCGCCAGCCGCGTCAGCCCGGAGCTTACATCCAGCCGGGGGGACCGCCGGAACCCGCCATCCACCACAATCCGCACGCCCGGCACGGTGAGCGATGTTTCCGCAATCGAGGTTGCCAGCACCACCCGGCGCTTTTCATGCTGGCGGAGCGCTAAATCCTGCGCCTCGGGTGTTAAATCCCCATGCAGAGGCAGCACCAGAGCCGGACAGCCTTCCAACGCGCTTTGGGTGCGCCTGATTTCCGCCATGCCGGGCAGAAATACCAGCACATCGCCTTCATGCGCTACCAAAATCTCCCGAATGGCCTTGGCGGCCGCTTCCGGCAATTCCCGCACGGTGGGAATATCGCGTGCCGTGTGCTGCACGCTCACGGCATGCATCCGGCCGTCACTTTCAATCACCGGGGCATCCAATAACGCAGCCAGCGGCCCGGCATCGGCGGTGGCGGACATTGCCAGCACCCGCAGTTCGGGGCGCAAGCCGCGTTGCAAATCCAGCACCATCGCGAGTGCCAAATCCGCTTCCAAACTGCGCTCATGCACCTCATCGAATATCACGCAGGCCACACCTTCCAGCCCCGGGTCGGCCAACAACCGGCTGGCGAGCAACCCTTCAGTGATCACCTCAATCACCGTGGCGCTGGAAACCGCGCTCTCTAACCTTGTGCGAAACCCCACGCGCTGCCCAACGCTCTCGCCCAGCAAATACGCCATCCGGGTGGCCGCCGCCCGCGCCGCCAGGCGCCGTGGTTCCAGCAGCAAAATCTTGCCGTACCCCGCCTGCATCAAGGCCAGCGGCACGGTTGTGGTTTTACCCGCACCGGGAGGTGCCACCAGCACAGCATTCGGCGCGTGCCCAAGGCTCTCGATCAGCGCGGGCAACACATCATTCACAGGTAAATCAAACATGATCGCACCCCCGTACCACTGCACGCCGCGCCATGCGATACAGGGCGTATGCGCAAACTCATCCTGGCACTCTGCTTGCTCCCCAGCCTCGCTCTGGCAGCCACCAGCAACCAGTTCACCTCCAGCCGCGATAGCGTCGCGCTCATCAGCCAAAGCAACAACCCCGGCTCTGTCCAGCTCGGGCTGAAATTCCACCTCAACCCCGGCTGGCATATTTACTGGCAAAACCCCGGCGATGCCGGGCTCGCCCCGCAAATCACCCTGAACCCTCCCGCCCAGGCTGGCTCCTTCACCTTCCCGCCACCGGAATTTTTAGCGCAAGGCCCGGTTGGCGCTTACGTGCTTTCCGGCGATGTTGTGCTACCGTTCCAGGCCAGCAACACCGGCCCCACGATATCGGCCACCGCCAACTGGCTGGTCTGCTCCGATATCTGCGTTCCAGAACAAGCCCAATTTACATTGGCCTTGAATGGTGGACCATCCGCCGAAGCGCCAGACTTCACGCCCTCGCCCATCATTGCGTCACCCTTCGCAGCCACCATCGCGCCGGATGGCACGCTCAGCCTCACCGGCCCCAGCGCCGCACAGGTCAAATCCGCTCATTTTTTCCCGAACGCCACCGGCCAGATTATTAACGCCGCCGCCCAGCCGCTCAGCTTCACCGATACCGGGCTGACCCTCAAACTCACCCCCGCCCCTGGCTTTGCGCCTAAAAACCTCACCGGCATTCTGGAACTCACCGACCCTACCGGGACAATGCAAGCCTTGGCGGTTGCACCCACTCCAGGGCCAACGCCCATGACCACCCCGGCCTATATCTGGCTCGGCCTCGCCTTCCTTGGCGGGTTGGTTTTGAACCTGATGCCGTGCGTATTCCCCATTCTGGCCATGAAGGCGCTGGCCATCGTCAAACTCGGCGGCCAGGCGCAAGCCAAGGTGCGGCATGAGGCTTTATTCTACACGCTCGGCGTCATCGTCGCCTTCACCTGCATCGGCGGGCTGCTGCTCATGTTGCGCGGCTTCGGCGAGCAAATCGGCTGGGGCTTCCAACTACAATCCCCGATATTCGTGGCCGGCATGGCGCTGCTGATCCTCGCCATCGCGCTCAACCTCGCCGGGATTTTCCAAATCTCTGGCTTTGAGAATTTTGGCAATTCCCTTGCCAGCCGTGGCAGCTTTTTCACCGGCCTGCTCGCCGTGGCGGTGGCCACGCCGTGCACCGCGCCCTTCATGGGCGGCGCCATCGCGGCCGCTTTGGCAGCCCCGCTTTATATTGCGTTCGGTATTTTCATAGCCCTTGGCCTCGGCCTCGCGGCCCCTTTCTTGGCGCTGGCCCTTATCCCCAATTTCGCCCGCTTGTTACCGCGCCCCGGCACCTGGATGCGAACATTGCAGCGCCTCCTCAGCATCCCGATGTTCGCAACCTTCATCTGGCTGGCCTGGGTTTTCACAACCCAACTGACCGCCAACGCCACCGCCCTCACGCTGCCTAACGCCGAACCCTTCAGCCAGGCCCGCCTTGCGCAATACCGCGCCAGCCACACGCCGGTCCTGGTGGACCTCACCGCCGCCTGGTGCGTGACGTGCCTGGTGAATGAACATAGCTCGCTCGAAACCCCACAAGTGCAAGCCGCCCTGAATGGCGGGCACATCAAAACCCTGGTGGGGGACTGGACCAACCGCAACCCGGATATTTCAGCCTATCTGGAGGCTAACCACCGCGACGGCGTACCGCTTTATATCTATTACCCGGCCCAAGGCGCCGCCGTGCTGCTGCCGCAAATCCTCACGCCACAAATCGTGGTGGATGCCATCAGCAACTGAGATGGCATCCACCCGCCGCAGTTAGGCTTTTTTATGCGCCGCCACGAACCTGGCAAAACGCTCGCCAAACGCTTCAGCGGTCAGCAAATCACCTTCAAACATTTCAGCCGGGGACGAATCAGAAGGTGACTGCGCCAGCGCCCCTGAAAACCCGCCGACATAGTTAAGCGAATTACGCGTCGCGGCCTTGTTGTTCGAAGGCATCATGCCGGTACCCACCCAGGCCATGGAATGCTGCATGGCCAGCGTGATGAAATACTGAATGGTGGAGAATTTATCGCCATTCATGGTGGCGGAGTTGGTGAAACCAGCGGCAAACTTATCCTTCCAGGCCTGGCCGAACCATGGCTTGGAAGACGCATCGGCGAATTTTTTGAACTGCCAGGCTGGGCCGCCCATATAGGTCGGGGCGCCAAAAATAATGCCATCGGCGGCGGCGAGCGTTTCCCAGGCTTCGGCGGGCAGGTCGCCATGTTCGTCAATGAGAAGGAAATGGGCGACAGCACCGGTTTTGGTGACACCGGTCTGGACATATTCGGCCTGGCGCTTGGTGTGGCCGTAGCCGGAAAACACGACGATGGCGATGTTGGACATGGGTAGCTCCTATCAATGAAGCGGCGAAAAACCGCGGGCCTCAAACATATAGGGCACAATCATTCGATGTCGAATGATTTTTTGCGAATGTCATCTATGCTTCACACAAATTGAGCGGCTGGCTTTGGCCAAAACGCCGCATGACAAACGGTTTGACGTATAAGTGAGGTTACTGACAAATAGAACATGCTTAGTCTGCGTTGGACAAACCAAAGTGAAGCGGGGAGAAACATATGCTGGATGCCGTAAATACCGGGGCTATGACCACCGATATACTGATTGTCGGCACCGGCTTCGCTGGCATGGCGATGGCGATTAAGCTACGCCAAGCCGGGTTTGATGAGATCATCATGATCGAGAAGGGTGCCGATGTGGGTGGTACCTGGCGGGATAATGTGTATCCCGGCTGCGCTTGCGATATTCCTTCGCATTTATATTCACTCTCGTTCGAGCCAAAAACCAATTGGTCGCGCATGTACCCGCAGCAGCCCGAGATTTATGAATATCTGCGCGGGGTGGCCGATAAATACCGGCTACGTGAGCGGATTAAATTCAACACGGTCATGCTGGCGGCGGTGTGGGACGAAGCAGCGGCGCGCTGGCAGGTAACAACCAGCACTGGGGTCATCACCACGCGGGTGTTGGTCTCCGGCATGGGCGGCTTGCATATTCCGGCCTTCCCAAAAATCAAAGCCATTGAAAGTTTTACTGGCAAAACCTTCCATTCCGCGCAGTGGGACCATGCGTATGATCTAACCGGCAAGCGGGTGGCGGTGATTGGCACCGGGGCTTCGGCCATCCAATTCGTACCCCAAATCGCGCCAAAAGTTGCGCATCTGGATTTGTACCAGCGCACCCCACCTTGGATTATTCCCAAACCAGACCGCGCCATTTCCGAAGCCGAGACGAAATTATTGAAGTTTGGGCCGTACCGTAAAATGTTCCGGCAATTTTTGTTCCTGATCCATGAATTGCGGGTGCTGGGATTTCTGGGCAACAAGCGGGCGCAGAAATTGGCCCAGCACATGGCGGTGAGTCACATCCATAAAACCATCAGTGACCCCGCGCTGCGTGCCAAAGTCACGCCCAATTACAAAGTCGGCTGCAAGCGCGTGATGATTTCCAATGATTATTATCCCACCCTCACGCGCCCCAATGTGGATGTGATCACCGACAATATTGCTGAAATCCGGGCGCAGTCGGTCATCGATGTCAACGGTGTGGAACGCCCGGCAGATGCGATTATTTTCGGCACCGGTTTTGAAGTGACCAGCGCCTATAAACATTGGAACATTCAAGGCATTGGCGGGCAGGATTTGAAAACTTTGTGGGACAAAACCGGCATGCGCTCCTTCAAGGGTGTCAGCATTGCAGGCTTCCCGAATTTGTTCCTCTTGCTCGGGCCGCATACCGCGCTGGGGCATAATTCGGTGGTGATCATGATCGAGGCGCAGGTTGGCTATATCGTGGATGCACTCAAACAGGCGCGGGCCAAAAATGCCGCGGCACTTAACGCCAAGGCGGCATCGCAGGCGGCGTTTATTGCTGAGATCAGCGCCAAGCTGAAAGGCACGGTCTGGCAGGATGGCGGCTGCCAAAGCTGGTACCAGGATGAGCATGGCTTCGTCTCAACCATCTGGCCGGGCTCGGCTGCGTCCTACCAGAAAACCATGCGGGCGGCAGATTTGCAGGATTTTGAACTATTGGCTACCGAGACTGCGAAAGTTAACGCTTAAGGGAGATTTGCATGTCTGACGCCGAATTAATGACCCTGACCACCGGGTTGCAGTACCAGGACCACGTGGTGGGCACCGGCGAGATGCCGGCGAAGGGCCAGATGGTGACCGTGCATTATACCGGCTGGCTGTATGAAAACGGCGTGAAGGGCAAGAAGTTTGATTCTTCCAAAGATCGCGGCCAGCCTTTCACCTTCAAGCTCGGCGTGCAGCAGGTCATCTCCGGCTGGGATCTAGGCGTTGCGACCATGAAGCCCGGTGGCTCACGCACGCTGATCCTCGCACCGGAACATGGCTACGGCCAGCGCGGCGCTGGCGGGGTGATCCCACCCGGCGCAACGCTGATGTTCGATGTGGATTTGATCAGCTTTAAGTAGTCCGGTTGGCGGGTCTTGGGGGCGCGTCTGATGACGTCAACACCCCAACCCCACCATCATTCGCACGCTTCCTCTCTGTCATTCCCGCGCCTTTTCCTCGTCATTCCCGCACCTTTTCCTCGTCATTCCCGCACCTTTTCCTCGTCATTCCCGCGAAGGCGGGAATCTTCTTTGCTCATAGATGAAAAAGATGCTCGCCTACGCGAGCATGACGGGGCGTTTCGATGTCATTCCCACGCCCTTTCGTTATTCCCGCGCCATTACTCCGTCATTCCCGCGAAGGCGGGAATCTTCTTGGCTCATAGATGAAGAAGATGCTCGCCTGCGCGAGCATGACGGGGCGTTTCGATGTCATTCCCACGCCCTTTCGTCATTCCCGCGCCCTTTCTTCGTCATTCCCGCGAAGGCGGGAATCTTCTTGGCTCATAGATGAAGAAGATGCTCGCCTGCGCGCGCACGACGAAAGGCTGCGCGCGCACCACGCAAGCCCAAGCGCGCATCCCGGGTTGTAGCGGCTGACGCCTATTCCTTACTTCGTCGGCTTCGGCGGCGTGGTGGAATAATCATAGAAACCCTTGCCGGATTTACGGCCAAGCCAGCCAGCATCGACATATTTTACCAGCAGCGGGCAGGGGCGGTATTTATCCTCACCGAGATTCTGATGCAGCACATGCATCACCGAAAGCAGCGTATCCAGCCCGACAAAGTCACACAATTCCAGCGGGCCCATCGGGTGGTTCGCACCCAATTTCATCCCGGCATCGATCGACTCCACCGTGCCCACACCTTCAAACAACGCAAAAATCGCTTCATTCAGCATCGGGCACAGAATGCGGTTAACAATGAAGCCGGGGGAATCTTCCGCCGTCGCGACGGTTTTGCCGAGTTGTTTAGACAGTGCAAACACGGTTTTGTAGGTTTCATCATCGGTCGCGATGCCGCGAATAATTTCCACCAATTTCATCATCGGCACCGGGTTGAAGAAATGCATGCCAATGAATTTGCCGGGCCGGTCTGTCATGGCGGCCAGGCGCGTGATGGAAATCGAGGACGTGTTGGAGGCAATGATGGTATCAGGCCGCAAATTCGGGATCAGCGCGTTATAGATTTTTTGTTTTAGCTCCTGGCGCTCGGGGGCAGCCTCGATGATGATGTCACAGTCAATAAACTTGCCATATTCGGTAGTGGTGTGCAGCCGGTGCAGGGCCTCCTGCATCGTTTCAGCCGTGATGGTTTGTTTATGAACCTGCCGCTCCATGTTTTTGGTCATGGTGGCAACAGCTTTCGGCAACGCCGCTTGCACGGCATCCACCAGCACCACGTCGAAGCCTGCTAACAAGGCGGTATGGGCGATGCCATTGCCCATCAAGCCGGCCCCGATGACGCCGATGGATTTAATGCTCATAGTGATTTTTCCAATTCAGGCAGAATGGTGAAAAGATCGCCGACCAAGCCGTAATCGGCCACCTGGAAGATCGGGGCGTCTTCGTCCTTATTGATCGCGACGATAACTTTAGAATCCTTCATGCCCGCCAGATGCTGAATAGCACCCGAGATGCCGACCGCGACGTAAAGATCAGGCGCGACCACCTTGCCGGTCTGGCCCACCTGGTAATCATTCGGCACAAACCCGGCATCCACCGCAGCGCGCGAGGCACCAACGGCGGCATGGAGTTTATCCGCCACCGGCACGATGAGCTTATCAAAATTATCGCCATTTTGCATGCCGCGCCCACCCGAGACGATGATTTTCGCAGCGGTGAGCTCGGGCCGTTCGGATTTGGAAAGCTCGGAGGACAGATAGGTGGAACCTGCATTGGCAGACTCGCCCGTAATTGCCTCGATGCTTGCTGAACCGCCGGTAGCCGGGGCGGGGTCAAAACTGGCAGCCCGCACCGTGATGATTTTTTTCGCGTCCGCCGATTTTACGGTGGCAAGCGCATTGCCCGCGTAGATCGGGCGCACGAAGGTATCGGCATCCACAACATCTGAGATGTCAGAAATCGGCTGGCTGTCCAGCAGCGCCGCAATGCGCGGCATGACGTTTTTGCCAGTGGCGGTGGAGGCAGCCATGATATGGGAGTAGCCGCCCGCGAGCCCAACGATCAGGGCGGCGAGCGGTTCAGCCAGCGCATGGGCGTAGGCCGCATGATCAGCCACCAGTACCTTCGCAACACCGGCAATTTTGGCGGCTGCCTCGGCAGTGGCAGCAACATTTTCGCCCGCCACCAGCGCATGCACCTCACCTAATTTGGCGGCAGCGGCGATGGCCGAACGGGTTGGCTGCTTGATGCCAGCAGCGTCGAAATCGATAAGAACCAGAGCGGTCATGGTTAGATCACCTTTGCTTCGTTGCGGAGTTTCTCAAGCAGGGCAGCGACATCGGGCACCTTAATGCCAGCTTTACGTGCTGGCGGTTCAGTAACCTTGATCGTGGTCAAACGCGGCGCCGGATTAACGCCTAAATCTTCCGGCTTGATGGTATCGATGGTTTTTTTCCGCGCCTTCATGATGTTGGGCAGCGAGGCGTAGCGCGGCTCGTTCAAGCGAAGGTCGGTGGTGACCACGGCGGGGAGCTGCAGCGCAATGGTCTCCAGCCCGCCATCAATTTCGCGGGTAATGGTGGCCTTGCCCCCCGCAATTTCAACCTTGCTGGCAAATGTGCCTTGCGGCCAGCCAAGCAATGCCGCCAGCATCTGGCCGGTGGCGTTCATGTCGTCATCAATCGCTTGCTTGCCCATGATAACCAGATCGATGGCTTCTTTTTCAACCAAGGCTTTCAGTATCTTGGCAACCGCGAGTGGCTCGAGTGCTGCATCGGTTTCCACCAGAATGCCGCGGTCAGCCCCCATGGCGAGCGCCGTGCGGATGGTTTCCTGGCAAGCGGTGACACCCGCTGACACGGCGATGATTTCAGTGGCGACGCCTTTTTCCTTCAGCCGCACCGCTTCCTCGACCGCGATCTCATCGAACGGGTTCATCGACATTTTCACACCAGCGGTTTCCACCGCTGACTGGTCAGATTTCACGCGGACTTTGACGTTATAATCAACAACGCGTTTTACGGGGACAAGGAGTTTCATGCTGGACCTGTTGGTTTGCCGTGGTTTGTGAAGGGCGCAGTGTGTGACCTTACTGTGTGTAACCTTACTATGGGTTGAATTTACCCCAAGAGGGTAGTCTCCGCATACTGCTTAATACTGCCGTATACGGCATAGCCGTTTAATCGCCTCTGAAATATCGGTCAAGGGTGCGCAATAGCTAAGGCGGAAGAAATTCTGGCCATGGGCTGAGTCAAAATCCAGCCCCGGCGTGGCGGCGATGTTGGCAACATCCAGCAGGCGGTTGCAGAAGGTCGCACTATCGGGGGCGTGGCCGGTGGTATTGAGATAGACATAAAACGCGCCATCGGGGGGCGAGAAATCGGTGAATCCAGCGGCAGGTAATCCGGCCAAAAGCATCTCGCGGGCAGTGGCGTAATTGGCGCGGTTGGCTTGCAATTCTGCGTGACAATCAAACGCCGCCGCCGCCGCAATCTGGCTAAGGTGCGGCGGCGAGATAAACAGGTTTTGCGCCAGCCGTTCGGTCACCCGCACCAAATCCTCCGGCAGCACCATCCAGCCAATGCGCCAGCCGGTCATCGAGAAATATTTGCTGAATGAATTGATAACGATCGCACTTTCTGAAAATTGCGCCGCACTGGCGGCTGGTTTGCCGTAGGTCAGCCCATGGTAAATCTCATCCGAAATCAGCCTTATCCCCTTTACGTGACAGTAGCGCGCCAACGCTGCCAGCTCATCGGGGTGCAGCATCGAACCTGTCGGGTTGGCGGGGCTGGCGATAATCAGCCCGTCCGGCGCGGGGTCGAGCCCGTCCAGCATGGAAATTGTGGGCTGAAAACCGGTCTCGATGCCGCACGGGAGAATAATGGGCTTAAGGCCCAGTGCGGTCGCGATGTTCACATAGGGCGGGTAGTAGGGGGCGGCGAGTGCCACACGGTCCCCTGGGTTGAAGCAGGTAAGAAAAGCAAGCGGAAACGCACCGGAGGCACCAAATGTCACCGCGATCCGGCTGGGCGAGAGCGTAACCCCGTACCAATCCTGATAATGCGCGGCGATCCGCGCGCGCAGGAAATCCCGGCCCAGACCTTCCGTATAGCCCAGCGGGTCTCCCGCGTTTAACGCGGCGGCGGCAGCCAGACGCGCGCCTTCCGGCAGGCCGGTGCCGGGCTGGCCCACCTCCATGCGCAGAATTTTCTCAGCACCCGGCGGTAGCGTGGCAGCGCGTTGGTTGGCCTTGGTGATGACATCCATCACCCGAAACGGCGGCACCAGCCCGCCGGCCCCAATTTTCAACAAGGTTAGCGTCCGCCGATGGCAAGGCCCTGGCCACGCGGGTCGGCGCTGGCCGTACAGCTCGCCTCCCCGCCCGGCACACCGCCGGGGCAGGCGATGATGTTGGCGCGGCCCGGCTCCGGCACTTGGGCCGCTGGGGTTTTGGCAAGTGCATTGGCCAGACCATCGGCAACGGCAACCGCCGCACCTTCCTGGCCGGTGCCGGTCACGGCGGCGCGGAATTCGCCGCCTGAATAGGCAATGCCCGCCGCCAGCAGCGGGGCCGGCACAGCGCGGGGCGAAGCCGCCAGCAGAATGCCGGTGCCAGGCGCAATCCGGCCAGTACCGAACAGATTATTCATGGTGGTAGCGCACGCGACCACACCGCCATTTTTGTCCAAAGCGGCAAACGCGGCCGAGGCCGGCAGGTTGGCTGATGGCGCGGCGGTGGGAATGGTAGCGACCATCACACCGCTGATTTTGCTGACATTTGGTTTGCCATAATGCGGCAGGGCCGCGTCCAGGTCCGCTTGCGTCAGGCCGCCACCAGCTTGGTTAGCCGCCGCGAGAAACTGCGTCCCGAAGCTACCTTTATACAGCCCTTCAACATCCTGGGTGCGGAGAATTTCCAGTGTGGTGGCCAGGTCCGGCTGCACCAGATTGGCACCGGCGGGCAACACCCCGCCGCCCGGCGCTGCAAAAACCGCCCGCGCGGCCGGGTCGGCCAGCAAAGCATTGCCCACCACCTGCAGGTCAGCCGCCAAAGCCGGGGAAACCGGCACGCCCCCGGCAGCCAGCCGCTCAGCGGGCGCGATCACGCTGGCATAGGGCAAAGTGCCATAACGGGCCTGCAAAGCCAGCAAGCCGCGCGCCATGGTGGGGGCTGCGGCGGGCCGGTCACCCTGGGCGGAATTGCTGGCCGGCGGGAATATAAGCGTTACGGCCGGCTGCGGGTTGCCCTGCGCACCTGGCATTTTAATAATGCAGGACCCGCCGCCGCCCAGACCAGCGCGGGAGGGTAAGGTAACCGCCATCGCAAACCCGGCGGCCGCGGCGGCGTCGGCGGCGTTGCCGCCATCATTGAGGATTTGGCGCGCCACCAAAGCCGCTTGCGGCTCATCGGCCACCGCATAACCGAACACCGTGGGCGCAGCCGCCGCCTGGCCCAGGCTGGCCGCAGCACTGTCGCCGCCCAGCAGCGAATTGCCGAACCCGCAGCCCGTAAGCGGCAAAGTGATGGCGGCCAGCAAAGGGGCGGCGCGAAGGAGCGGAGAATGTTGCAAAGCCATGGGACCCCATATGCTGAATTTCAAGAAAGGCTGAGCGTTGCTTAACCGTGAATTTTTATGCCCGCAACTTATCACAGCGGGCATGAATTGACTGAAATCGGCGTGGGCTACAGTTGCGCCAAATTCAGCGCATTTTGCTGCCGGGGGGGGGGCAGGGAATTTGCGGTCGGGCCAAACCCGGCTGGCGTGCTGCGGCAGGTTTAGTCTGCCGCATGCGTCCAGACGGTAAACCCGGTGAGGCTGTTTGGCCCAAACGTGTTGGTGATGGCAACGTCGGTGGCATCCCGGCCGGTGGCAATCAGCACCCTGCCTTGGCGTGGCTTGTTGTTGCGCGGGTCGAACATATGCCACTGCCCGCCTAAATACGCCTCAAACCAGCCGGCAAAATCCATCGGCACCGGGGAATAGGGTTCCCCAAGGTCGCTTAAATAGCCGGTACAATAGCGCGCCGGAATATTCAGGCAGCGGCAAAAGGCCACCGCAAGCTGGGCGTAATCCCGGCAAACACCAACGCCTTCATGAAATGCTTCCAACGCGCTGCGGGTGGCGCGGGCCTGGGCGTAATCGAACTTAATATGCTGGTGCACAAAGTCACACACGGCTTGCACCCGCGCCCAGCCGAGCGCTGTGTGGCCAAATAGGTGCCAGGCGGTTTCAGTTAATTTGTCGGTTTCGCAATAGCGGCTGCCAAGCAGGAAAATGAGGGTTTCATCTGGCAGGTCCTGCACCGGATGCTGCCAAGCATGCCGTGGCACCGGGTCTGGCTGCCCGGAATCGGCCACCGTGCCAGCGCTGGCGATGCGGAACTGGCCGGCAGGTGCCACCAAGCGGGTGCACCAATTGCCGAAACCATCGCGATATTGGCTGAACGGGACCGCCGGGCTGGTGGTTAAATGGTCCGGCACCAGAATATCGGCAGCACGGCTGTGATGCACATTCAATGTTAGCATCATCGGCGTGGGTTGAGGCAGCTGGTAAAGAATTTCGTAACCGACGGCGAGCCGCATGACCAAGCACCTACCGGCCAGACTGACCGCACATCCAGCATAGGGGCAAAGTGCCGCGAAGGGAAATGACATATACCACAATAAAGCGCAGGTTTTTTCTTGATGAAGTCAGGCGAACGCCGCAGAATTATTGCGCAAGGAGACTAAAAATGTCGCTCTTTGAGCTATTCAAACCAAAACCCACAGCCCCGGCGGATGATCTACCCCTGGCGTTTGCAAAATTAATGGCGGCCTTAGAGGTACCAGATTACCCGGCATTGCGCACGGCGGCCGATGCGCTGTTGCAGCTTCATGATCTACCGCAAGGCTCCCGCCCGAACGTGCTGCGGCTGCGGGCGCGGGCGCGCGTTGAAATGTCTGACTTCGCCGCAGCCGTGGCGGATTATACCGCGCTATTGGCGGACGGGCTGGCTTCGGTAAATGAGGATTTGCGGGCCGAAACGCTCGCTTATTTTGGGGTGGCGCTGTACCAGACCGGGCAGGTGGCCGCGGCACATGCGCGGTTTAATGAAGCAGCCACGCTGGCCCCCGATGATCCTGAGATTGCGGCGCTACGGGCCAGATGTGACGAAAACGGATAAGTTGGCGTAGCCCTCACGCCGGCCGCAGCGGGCGCAGGCGCGGGTAAAACACGCTGACCGCCAATCCGAAAATCACCAAAGCAGCGGCGGCTAATTTCCAACCTGGCATGGGCTCGCCCAGCCAAAACACCGAGGCTGCCATGCCAAACACCGGCACCAACAGCGCCATCGGGCTGATGGTGGCGGATGGGTAGCGCGCCAGTAAAAACGCCCAGCTGGCATAACCAAACCAACTATTGCCGAGCGACTGCCACACCACCGCAACCCAAGCGCCAAGTGTGGCATGGGTTACGGCCTGGGCGATGGCGGTCGGTCCATCAATAAGCAGGGACAGAGCCAGCAAAGGCGGCGCCGAAAACAGGCTGCCCCATACCACGTAAGCCAGAAAATTTTGGGGCGCACCTTCGCGCGCGACAATATTGCCCGAGGCCCAGCACGCGGCAGCAAGCAGAACCAGCCCCAGGCCAAGCGGTGTGGTGTGGCCGTTCACATGCGCGGCAATCACCACGATCCCGCTCACAGCCAGGAGCGAGGAGACAATCTGAAATGGCTGCAACCGCTCGCCGCTGCGCGCCATCGAGATGAAAATGGTGAAAAACACTTGCACCTGGATCACCAACGAGGCGAGGCCCGGTGAGATATGCCCGTTCATCGCCAGAAACAGCAACCCGAATTGTCCAGAGCCGATTAACACGCCATAGGCTGCCAAATTCCGCCACGGCACCGCCGGCCGGGGCAGAAAAAACACCCCTGGCAGGGCGGCAAGGCTAAAGCGCAGCCCCGCGAATAAAAACGGCGGAAACTGGTCCAGCCCCAAGCGGATAATGACAAAATTACTGCCCCATACCGCCATAACAGCCAATGCAAGCAAGCCGTGCCGTAGGCTGAGTGAGGTATTTTGCATGATCAAGCTTTCCCGCGGGGCTCATGGACGGCCCGTGGCTACAAGTAACCATCATTCAAATGATGTGAGAACGCCGCCACCGGGCTTGCAGGGTTGCAGAAACAAAGGCCAGAGATCTTCGAGACATCGTCCCTTCACCCGGCACACCCACCACAGCCTCAAGGCACCTGCACGCAGTTCGTCCGGCCCTGCATCGCACAATCCTGCACATCGCCCGCTTGTTTCAGCACATGCATAAGGCCAAGCCCGACGATGATAAGGAGACCAACAATCACCAGCCCCATCAACGCCCCGCGCCTGTGAGCATCATCATCCGGCCCGCCGGGACCAAAGAAGTTACCAGGGAACAGGCAATTCACAGCAGGACCCACCTGGCGGAGAGCGCTTTTGACGAACCAGCCTTCGTCACCGGCCACCATACCTCGAAAAACTAAACAAAGCAGCCATGTTACCGACTCTCAAAAGCGACATTTAGTTTTTGTACAAACATTTTATCGGATGTTATTTGGAAATTTGCTGACACGGAGTCGGATAGCGACTCACCGAAATAGGCTATATTAGCAACATCGAAATGATCTTGACCCATCGACAGTATATTCGATTCCTGCGCGGCGGTACGGTGAACGTGCAGGTAGTAGCTTTTCTGCCGGGCGATCTTGCTGCCCAAATGCCAACGCTATCAACCGATGTTAGGATTGACGGCGCTTATGCGAAGAAACTTTGGGAGAAGCATCACCTTGGTCACGAAGCCCTAGGCGTTATACAGAGTATGATTAATCGTGGTTGGTGCACAAAGACGCGCCCCAATCAATTAGACTTTTTATATGTTGATAGCAGTGGGCGGCAACCCAAACGGTATGTATTAGGTGTTAAATCAGCAAAATCTGGACAGGAGACTTGGCTTACAACACTTCATCTAACCGATGAGTTAGAGATGCGTCGACGCCTATCTAGAGCGAAACAAAAAGGGCAAATGATCCGCACCGCTGTCTGGGATTAAAAAGGGCACCCAAAACTGGGCGCCCTTTTTTGCCATCGAAGGACTCCGATTCCCTTCTAAACCACCGACCTCCTGTGAAGGACGAAGCGGGGCACGGCCCGGAGATTCACCGTGTTATGGTGACTGTCTTATTGATCAATTGATTGAGGTGGTCAAATAGAAATTTTTCGGAAGTCATTGGAATCGCGGGCAAATTACTCTTAAGCCATTGACAAAGAGTCATTTTATTTTTTTATCCACACCCAGTTTGGCGGTCGTAGTACGGTTTGATTTTGCCGTAAAACCGAATCGGGCCGCCGCAAAAATGCGCTGGCACCATCAAATAAAATACTTTGTAAAGTGTATATACTGAACGTCAAAACGGTGTCTTTTCTAAATTTATCAAACGACTATCGATTTTTCATGGCGGAGAGGGTGGGATTCGAACCCACGGTAGGCTTGCACCCACAACAGTTTTCGAGACTGTCCCAATCGGCCACTCTGGCACCTCTCCTGGGGTGG
>NCAT01000090.1 GCA_002255575.1 Acidocella sp. 20-57-95 | reverse complement strand
CGCGCGACACATCCGGGCTGGTCGTCCCGGTCTCAGGATTACCACCCACCGACTGGTAGCCGAGATTGTAAATATCCAGGACCGTGCCGCCATCGCGCAAGCGCCATTCCCTTGCGGTCTGGTCGAGTTGCACGATATCGCCATTGACCGCGTAGCTGGCCGTGGCCTCCTTCCCATCCGGGTCAATCACGAAGATCGAGGGGATGCGGGCGTTGCCTGTAAATTGCAGCAACGTGGAATAGCCATTATCCCACACTGCTAAGGGCGCCAGCGAGCGGTCTCCACGTGCGACGTATTTGTAATTGCGCGGCCCGGCATAAGGGTTGCTCTGCTCATTCTGAAATGCGGACTGTGCGGCGGTTTGCGTCGTCCGCGCCAAAGCCAGCCGATTGAGCGCCGCCACGTTTTTAGCGTCGGCGGCTGCACGCGCCGCTGCTGCTTTGGCCGCATCCGCCGGATAGGTGAACTGGACCGAGTAGAACACACCTGCAGCCCCATCCGCCGTGCTCGGGGCATTCACGGTCTCGATCTCGAAGACATAGCGTCGCAGCGCGCCATCGGGCCGCTGGGTGAGCACGATGATCGGCTGCAATTTGAGCGCGGCGCTGGGCTTGAGGAACAGGTAATTGCCCTTTGGCACGGCGGCCAGGTGCAGGCTGTCCGTCTCCGCCACCGAGGTCACCGTCTCATCCGGCGCGAAGCTCACCACCATCGTCGCGCCGATGATCGTCGATAGATGCACCACCTGACTCGGGTTGTAGGCGACATAGCGCATCCGGCTGTCATAATGGCCCGCATCCGGCGTTTGATCAGCATTGGCGCCGCGCGCCGTCACCATACTTGTCACACCAACCACGAGCACCAACGCAAAAGCCCGTCTCATGGCGCTGTATCCTCTTCATCCTGATAGCTGGTGATGATGATGCCGCCCGGATCATCCAGCCGCTCGGCATCGGGCATGGTATCGACCTGCTCGAATTGCTCTGTCGCAGTCCAGGTGGTGGTAACCGCGGTATTCGTGCCGGCCTCAAAGATCCGCTGGTAACGCACTTGCGCCACGCCGGGGCCGATCAGCGCCACCGAAATCGGTTCTACCGTCACCACGCCATTCTTGCCGATGGTCACCTGCGGGGATTGCGGGTTGGGATAATTGAACCACGCCTGATAGGCGGCTTTTGTCGCGGCATCCGACATGCCGGAG
>NCAT01000012.1 GCA_002255575.1 Acidocella sp. 20-57-95 | reverse complement strand
TGCCATTGCTGACCGTGCGACTTGCATGTGTTAAGCATGCCGCCAGCGTTCGCTCTGAGCCAGGATCAAACTCTCAAGTTCATCCCGTTCAAAACTATCCTAGCTAATTATTCACAAGCTTTCTTCGCTTCAAACAAAACGAAAGCCCAGCTCACATATAGTTGCTACCCAGCAAGTTGCCCCACCAGATAACCATTCAAAACATTTCAAAACGCTATTTCAAAAGAGATAACATCAGAAACGTTGCCAAATTTAATCAGCCATGAACCGGACAAACCAAGTACATAACCAACCAAATCACAATCCAAACTTACGTCCAGATCATCTATCACCGCTCGCGCAGCAACAAATCAACGCCACCAACGTATCCCTTCCCAGCCTATTCAATTGTCAAAGAACATACGCAAATCTTTTCGCTTCACTCTTTTAGCCAACATAAAAGGCACCGTTTCCGGTACCTTTGTGCCGACCGCTGGAGCGCAGCGAGGTGCGCCTTCTACGCCTCAACGACGCCGTATGTCAACGCTATGACAGCCTCTCCATCGCCACCGAAAAACCCAAGGATTTTCCTCGGGTTTACAAGCTATCCTCCTGCCGCACCGCAACAAAACGATAGATTTCGGCACAGGCTTAGCGGCTATGCTCGAACTGCATAACGCCGTTTAAGCGATGCTTTGCAGATAGGTTTTGGTGTCATGAATCTGCGCAAAGCCGGCCGCCAAAGTGGTCGTCACAGCCTCAATAATATGAGCCTCCGTATAGGTTTCACTCAAGGCCGGTGCGCCTGTGGCATCGGCAATAAAATCCACAAAATAGTCGCGGTCATGCGCTGAACGGGCTGTCGTATCGCAGCAGAAATTCGTCATGTAGCCTGTGATTGCGACCGTGTTCACGCCAAGCGTGCGCAAAATTGCATCAAGCTCCGTACCCTCGAAGCTGGAATAGCGGCGCTTGGTGATGTGCAACGCCCCCGGCACAATTTTTAAGCCCGGCACATAAGCTGATTCCGGTTCACCTTCCACAAAACTCACCGGTTCCGCCGCACCGCCAAAATCAAACATCCGGCCAGCATCCCGCCCATCCGCCCGATGCGCATGGCGTACATACACCACCGGCTTCCCGGCCTTTGCAAAAGCCTCAGCCAGCGCATTGATATTTTGCAATGATTGTTCAATCGAGCTCACATACAGCGGCGATTCCGGCGCCGCATAGATATTCTGCACGTCAATCACCAATAAAGCTGTCTTTTTCATACCTAGTCTCCATCTGTTCAGCCCTCGCCTTATCCCAGAATCATCGCCCGGACTTGACACTTCAGTACCTTAACTGGCGCTTTGCTCATCGCCATGCTGATATCTGGCCGTGAACTGGTAAACTTTATGTCACCAACAATCCTCGCATTTTGCCTCACTTGCCTGCTGATCGAGCTGACCCCTGGCCCAAACATGACCTATCTGGCGCTTGTCAGCATGCAAAAGGGCCGCCGCGCCGGCTTCGCAGCCGCAATTGGTGTTGCCATCGGGCTGGCGGGCGCAGGATTGGCGGCTGGGCTCGGATTGTCCGAGGTTATCTCGGCATCACCCCTGCTATACCAGGCACTCCGCTGGGCCGGGGTCGCCTATTTTTTCTATCTTGCCTGGGAGTCCTGGCACACCGACACCAAATTCGACACCACAGACATCGGCGCCGAACAGCGGTTTTTCCTGCGCGGGCTCTTCGCCAATCTGCTCAGCCCCAAGTCCTTCGTGTTCTTCGCAATCGTACTCCCGCCCTTTGTAAATTCGGCCACCCCACCTGAGCGGCAGGTGCTGATTCTCTCGACCGTTTACATCCTCATCGCCAGCACCATTCATGTGATCATTATCAGCTTGGCGGGCACGCTGCGGCCAATCATTGCAAATCGGGGCCTCATGGCAACCACCGGCAAGGGCTTCGCTTTTGCCCTTGCCGGCGTCGGGTGCTGGATCGCCTGGTCAACCGGTTAACCGTCTGCCCTAAGCCGCTTCCGCCAGATGCCCGGCGATCACCAGCCCAGATTCGGTGGCAGACACCGTCACCGTCTCGCCATCCTTCACTGCGCCCTCCAAAATTAGCCCGGCCAGCGGGTTTTGCAGATTGCGCTGGATCACGCGCTTCAAAGGCCGCGCCCCGTAAACCGGGTCATACCCGGCCTCGGCCAGCCAATCGCGCGCGGCTTGGTCGAGTGTGATGTGAATATTCCGATCCGCCAGCAACGCCTCCAGATGCTTCAACTGAATGGTCACAATCGTTCCCATGTCAGAGCGCTGCAGCCGCCGGAACAGCACGATTTCATCGAGACGGTTCAGAAACTCCGGCCGGAAATGCTCCCGTACCCGCGCCATCACCCCGGCTTCGGCCATCCGCACATCCTCACCTTCCGGCTGGGCCGCCAGAATATCACTGCCAAGGTTAGATGTGAGCACGATGATGGTGTTGCGGAAATCCACCGTGCGGCCCTGCCCGTCGGTTAGCCGCCCATCATCGAGCACCTGCAGCAGAATATTGAACACATCCTCATGCGCCTTCTCGACCTCATCGAACAGGATGACTTGATAAGGCCGGCGGCGCACCGCTTCGGTCAAAACACCACCTTCATCATACCCGACATAGCCTGGCGGGGCGCCGATCAACCGCGAGACCGCGTGCTTCTCCATGAACTCGCTCATGTCGATCCGCACCATCGCCCGCTCATCATCGAACAGGAATTCGGCCAAAGCCTTGGTGAGTTCCGTTTTACCCACGCCGGTTGGGCCTAAGAACAGGAAGCTGCCAATCGGCCGCCCCGGATCTTGCAAGCCCGCCCGGGCGCGGCGCACGGCATTGGAAACCGCCAGCAGTGCGGCCTCCTGCCCAACCACCCGTTTGCGCAGACTATCTTCCATCCGCAACAGCTTGCCGCGCTCACCTTCCAGCATTTTCTCCACCGGCACGCCGGTCCAGCGGGAAACAATGGCGGCGATGCTTTCCTCGGTGACGGCGTCGTTTGCCAGCCGGCCTTCGTTGTGTTCCGCCAATTGCTTCTCAAGGGCGGGGATGGTGCCGTACATCAGCTCGGAAGCGCGTGCCAGATCACCTTTGCGCTGCGCCAACTCCACATCATTGCGGGCTTGGTCCAACTGCTCCTTCAGCTTCTGCGTCTCGGTCAGTTGGTCCTTCTCGGCCTTCCATTTGGTGGTCAGCACGTCGGACTTTTCTTCCAACGCGGCCAACTCATGTTCGAGCTTGCCCAGCCGCTCGCGCGAGGCTGCATCGTCTTCCTTACGCAGGGCCTCGCGCTCTATTTTCAGCTGGATCAGCCGCCGGTCCAGCTCATCCAATTCCTCTGGCTTGCTATCCACCTGCATACGCAAGCGCGAGCCAGCTTCGTCCATCAAATCGATGGCTTTATCCGGCAAAAACCGGTCGGTGATGTAGCGGTTGGAAAGTGTGGCCGCCGCCACCAGCGCGGCGTCGGCAATGCGCACCCCATGATGCAGCTCGTACTTCTCTTTAATGCCGCGCAGAATTGAAATGGTATCCGCCACACTTGGCTCATCCACGAACACCGGCTGAAAGCGCCGCGCCAGGGCAGCGTCTTTTTCCACATGTTTGCGATATTCATCCAATGTGGTGGCACCTACACAATGCAACGCGCCGCGCGCCAATTCGGGCTTCAGCAAGTTCGAGGCATCCATCGCGCCATCCGCTTTGCCGGCACCGATCAGCGTGTGCATCTCATCGATGAATAAAATCACCTCGCCTTCGGCGGCTTCAATGTCTTTCAGCACCGCTTTCAAGCGTTCTTCAAATTCGCCCCGGAATTTTGCACCCGCGACCAACGCGCCCAAATCCAGCGCCATCACGCGCTTGTTGCGCAGGCTCTCTGGCACGTCGCCATTGACAATCCGCAATGCGAGGCCTTCCACAATCGCGGTTTTGCCAACGCCGGGTTCACCGATCAGAACCGGGTTGTTCTTGGTGCGGCGGGCCAGCACCTGGATGGTACGGCGAATTTCCTCATCGCGGCCAATCACCGGGTCCAATTTCTGGTCGCGCGCCAGTTGCGTCACGTCCCGGGCATATTTTTTCAGTGCATCAAATTGCTGCTCGGCGGTGGCGGAATCCACTTTGCGGCCTTTGCGAATGTCATTCACCGCCCGCTCAATGGCCTGCGCGGTGGCGCCCGAGGCTTTTAGGGCCCGCCCGGCCGCCGTGTCGCTGGCGGCAAGCGCCACCAATAAGCGGTCCTGCGCGACATATTCATCGCCCGCTTTGGTGGCTTGTTGCTGCGCGGCATCCAGCACCCGCACCAAATCGGGCGTGATGTTGGGCTGGCCGGCACCGGCCCCCTGCACTTTCGGCACGCGGGCAACAGCGGCATCTACCGCCAGCTTCGCCGCCGCCGGGTCACCGCCCGCCGCGCGGATCAGCCCGCTGGCCGCGCCTTCTTCATCGTCCAGCAACGCTTTTAGTAAATGCTCCGGCGTGATTTGCTGGTTATATTCACGCACGGCGATGGTCTGGGCCGCTTGCACGAAGCCGCGGGCACGCTCGGTAAATTTCTCAAAATCCATAGTTTGGTTCCTTCTTCATCAGGCAACCGCCTTCTCCGCCCCTCAATAGGCAACGGTGAAAGCTTGCTCCGTAGATATGGGCAATGCCATGATTTGGCTCAAGAGGATTTTTACCCATGCGCATTGAATCGCTTTACCGCTACCCGGTCAAAGGCCTGACACCCGAGCGGCTTAACCAAGCGGCCTTAAGCCCTGGCCGCTGCATTCCCTGGGACCGGGCCTTTGCGCTAGCACAAGGCGATGGCGCGTTTGATGCTGCCAACCCAGCTTGGGTCTCCAAATCCAATTTTATGTGTTTGCTGAAAAACGCCTCCATCACCCTGTTGCAAACCCGCTTTGATGAAGCGGCCGGGCTACTGGGCTTCACCGCCCCGGATGGCGGGGCCTTTGAAGCCTCACCCTTCAGCCCCGAAGGACAAGCGGCGATTGCGCGGTTTTTGACCTATTATCTGGGCGATGAAGCCCGCTTTGGCCCGGCTGGCCGCGCCCCCAGCTTTCATTATGTGGAGGCCCATAGTTTTTGCGACCATCAAAGCCAGGTGGTGAGCTTGATTGGGCTGGGCTCATTGCAGGCATTAGAGCAAGCCGCCGGTGCGGTGCGCGATAAGCGGCGCTTCCGCGCCAATTTATACGTTGAGGATATCGAACCCTGGGCGGAGTTTAATTGGCTGGGGCGCGAAATCGCCATCGGTGAGACGCGCCTTGCGGTGCAGGAACGCATCGACCGTTGCGGCGCCACCACAGTGAACCCGGATACCGGGTTGCGCGATGCCAACCCGGTGTTGGAGCTCAAGCGCGGCTTTGGCCATATCGAGCTCGGCGTGTTCGCGGAGGTGCTGGTGGGCGGGCAGATTAAGCCGGGCGATGCGGTCTGTGTTGTTTGAATAACATTGCGTTTGCAATGCTACACGTGACACATTCGCCTCAGGAGTTTATTGTAACATTCTGTTAGTAAAAATTATTTTTCGAAAATGTGCTAAAAAAACTTCGGCGTATTTTGCAAAATCAGGCAATGTCAGAGCAATTTCCAAACCGGGTCTTTCAACCGCTCGATAAATTTTGCGTGCCGCTCCTGTGCCTCTTGGCTCACCACCATCTTGCGCGGCGTGCGGGGGCCGGTACGCTCATACTGGGCAAAACTCAAGGCCTGTTCGGTTTCCAGTATGAGCCCGCGCTGGCGCCCGCCGGTGAGTTCCACGTAAACTTCCGCCAGCAATTTACAGTCCAGCAGCGCGTTATGGGTGGTACGGGCTGAGATGTCGATTTCAAAGCGCCGGCACAGAGCATCCAAGCTATTGGGCATACCCGGGAAGCGCGCTTTGGCCAGCACCAACGTATCGACCATGCGCGCCTGGTCCAACTTCGGTTTGCCGATGCGGGCAAGTTCGGCATCGATAAAGCCAAAATCGAACGGCGCGTTATGGGCCACTAATTTTGCATCGCCAAAAAATGCCAGCATCTCATCGGCAATCTCAGCGAATTTCGGTTTGCCTTCCACATGGGCATTGGTAATGCCGTGCACGCGCGTACTCTCCATCGGAATATCGCGTTCCGGGTCCAGCAGCACATGGAATTGCTTTTCGGTTGGCAGGTCATTGATCAGTTCAATCGCGGCAATTTCAATCACCCGATCGCCGGTCAGCGGGTCTAGCCCGGTGGTTTCAGTGTCGAATAAAACTGAACGGATCATAGGCCCAGCTCCTTTGCCAGACGGTGCACGGCGCGGACCGTATGGAATTTTGAAAGCCCGGTGGGGATCACATAATCTGCCAAAGCGCGTTTTTGCGCATCCGGCATTTGCTTGGCGATGATCGCGTTGATCTGATGTTCATCCAGAATGCCACGCGCCAGCACCCGCGCGATTTGCACATTGCGCGGCGCTGAAACCACAATGGTTTTATTCACCCGCAACTGCGCGCCGGTTTCAAATAACAACGGAATATCCAGCAACACCGCCTTCGCGCCACTGCGGAACGCGCGGGCGCGGAACAAGGCTTCTTCCTTATGCACCAGCGGGTGCATGATGCTTTCAAGGTCGTGCATGCCGTCCGGGTCGGTGAGCACAATGTCCCGCAAAACCGCACGGTTCAGCACGCCGTCTTCAACCGCTTCGGGGAAGGCCAGAGTGAGTAGCGGCATGGCCTTGCCGCCCGGCGCTTGCAGAGCATGCACGGCGTCATCGGCATTGAAGGTGGGTACACCAAGGCTTGCGAACATTTTGGCGACGGTGGATTTCCCCATGCCGATGCCGCCGGTCAGGCCCAGAACCAACATTACAGTAAATCCCCCGCGACGATGCGATAAAGCGCTTCATCCACCTCTGGCGTCACGCCAAACCAGGCTTCGAAGCCCAGCACCGCCTGGTGCAGCAACATGCCCAGACCGCCGACAATTTGCAGGCCGCGTGCCTGCGCGGCATCCAGCAAGGCGGTTTGCAGCGGCACATACACGATGTCCGATACCACCAGGTGGTGGGGGGCGGCGGAGAGGTCGACCTCCAGGGGCGGCTGTTTGGCCATACCGAGCGAGGTGGTGTTCACTAACAAGGCGTAATCAGCCAAGGCCGCGCTGCGCTGCGCCCAGGGTAGGGTTTTTGCACCGGGTAATTGTAGGGCGAGTGCGGCCGCCCGCTCAGCGGTACGGTTACAGATGGTCACCGCCACCCCTTCATCCTGCAACGCCGCCCCGATGGCGCGCGCCGCACCGCCGGCCCCCAGCAGCAAAGCCGGGCCCGCGGCAGGGTTGACGCCATGGGCCCGCAGATTGGCGATGAAGCCAGCGCCATCGGTGTTCGAGCCGGTGATTTTGCCATTCCTGAACACCAAAGTGTTGACCGCCCCGGCGCGGGCGGCACTTGGGTCCACCACATCGCAAATGGCGAAGGCGGCTTCCTTGTGCGGGATGGTGACATTCAGGCCGGCGAACCCGGCTTTCGCCAAAGCCGGCACCACGGTTGCAAAATCCTGCGGGGCGATGGGCAGCGGGACATAAGCGCCATCAATGGAATACCGCGCCAGCCAGGTGCCGTGCAGCCGGGGCGAGCGGGAATGGGCCACTGGCCAGCCCGTAACACCGGCCAGCCGGGCAGAGCCGGTTAGGAGTCGCATCGCATAACGGGACCACGCCGCAACGCACTTGCCAAGAGCCCGACCAAAATGAGCGGGACGAGTTTATCCACGACCGGCAGCCAGATTGTCAGGCCCGGGACGGCCCAGGCGATGAGGAAGAGTAGTGTCTCACCACGGCCAAATTCGGTGCGCAGCCGGTCTTGCACCAAGAGTGCCACGGCCAGCGCCACGGCCAGCAGATCGTAATTATGCAAATACGGGCTGGCGAGCGCCACCAGAATGAGCACCACCGCCGGGTTGCGGGTGCGGGCGGCGATGATGATACCTGCGAAACTTACCAAGCCCTGGGCAACGAAGGCGGATGCTATGCCGAGGGGGCGGAAAGCGGCGAATACGCTGATCAACCCTTGTGCGAAATCCTGCGGCTGGCCGATGAGCAGCACGTTGGTCATGGCCGGGCTGGTGATGTGCCAGAATTTCACCCAAGGGCCGGGGCCGAATACCCAGAGCGAGGCGGCTGCCAAACTGACGGCAGCCAGACTGGCGTAAAGCACCGCTATGGGTGAGCGGCGGAGCAGGTGCAGCGGTAACACCAGCCCTAATTGCGGCTTGATGCTGGCCAGCCCCACCAAAACGCCACCCAGGCGCGGGCGAGTGGGTAGCAGGAGCAAGCCGCCGCCGATGAATGCGGTGAGCAAAATAGCGTTCTGACCGGTCATAATTGTTTCTAAAGCGGCCGGGCTGGCCAGCAGGGCGATGATCAGGCCCCAATTTTGGCGCGCCAAACGCAACACCCAAATAAGGGCGAGCAGGCTGCACGCATCGAACGCCAAGGTGGCCGGCCACGCCGAAAGCGTGGCAAAGCCGGTGATCAGCAAAAGATAATTTGGCGGGTAGCTCCACATATGGGTGGGGATTTTGCCGAAATACCCGTGCAGAAATGCCTGGTAGGCGACGGGGTCGAACAGCAGGGCCATTTGGCCGTGGGTGGCTAAAAACCCACCCGCCCATAAATCCACCCCGTCGCGCAAGGCGGCGCCCGCACCGCCATGGCAGATACCCCAGGCCAGCACCAACGCCTCACCCATGGAGGGGATGGCGGTGAGCAAAATAATCGCGATCAGCAGCGGGCGGCGCGAAGCTGGCGGCTTTGTTTGACTTTTCAGGCTCATAACCCCATAATTCCGTGCTTTCTGCCCTTGAAAGCACATCCATGATCCCTGCGCTAATGCCGAACTATAACCGCGCCAACATTGCTTTCGAGCATGGTGAGGGCGCGTACCTGTTCGATACCGCCGGGCGACGTTACCTGGATTTTGGGGCGGGCATCGCGACCTCCTCGCTCGGCCATGGGCATCCGCATCTGGTGAGCGAAATCGCCAAGCAGGCGGCCAAGGTAATGCATGTCTCGAACCTGTACCGGGTGCCGCAGGCGGAGACGTTGGCGGCGCGTTATGTGGCGGCGAGCTTTGCGGATTCCGTGTTCTTTTGTAATTCCGGCGCGGAGGCCAATGAGGGCCTGGTGAAGGCGATGCGCAAAACCATGTCCGATGAGGGCAAGCCGGAGCGTACGCGGGTGATTTGCTTTGAAGGCGCGTTTCACGGCCGCACGCTGGCGATGATCGCGGCGACCGGGAATGCGAAATATCTGGCCGGGTTTGGTGAGAAGGTGGATGGGTTTGACCATGTGCCGTTTAACAACCTGAACGCGGTGCGGGCCGCAATTACCCCGCAGACAGCCGGCATTTTGGTGGAACCGGTGCAGGGCGAAGGCGGCATTCGGCCGGCGTATTTGCAATTCCTGCGCGATTTGCGGGCCACCTGTGATGAGTTCGGCATTTTGCTGGGCATGGATGAGGTGCAAACCGGCATCGGCCGTAGCGGCAAATTATTCGCCCATGAATGGGCCGGGATTACACCGGATGTGATGTCGTCCGCCAAAGGGATCGCGGGTGGCTTCCCGATGGGGGCGGTGCTGGCGACCGAGCGGGTGGCGAAGGCTCTGGTACCGGGCAGCCATGGCACGACTTATGGCGGTAGCCCGCTGGCCTGTGCCGCCGGTAATGCGGTGCTGGATGTGGTGCTGGCGCCCGGGTTTTTGGACGATGTGGATGCCACCGGCCGCTATTTATGGCGCGGGCTGGAGGCTTTGTGCCTGAAATACCCAAGCGTGTTTACCGAAGCCCGCGGTGCTGGGCTGATTTTAGGGCTGAAATGCGCGGTGCCAAATGGCGAGGTACAGAATGCGGCCTTGGCCGAGGGGATTTTAACGGTAGCGGCGGGTGACAATGTGTTGCGCTTGGTGCCACCCTTGATCGTGCGACAGGCTGAGTGTGATGAGGCTTTGGCGTTGTTGGCGCGTACGGCTGATCAATTTGTGTCACGTAAAGTTCTGGAGCCTGCCAAATGAGTGCCGTGTTGGAGTTGCCCGTGCTGGGGCCAAAGCATTTTTTGGATGTGAAGGATTTTTCGCCCGCTGCCCTACGAGAGCTGATCAACGAGGCAGCACGGCTGAAGCGCAGCCGGGGGAATGGCAAAAAACCGCTGGCCGGCAAAACACTGGCGATGATTTTCGAAAAACCTTCCACCCGCACACGTATTTCTTTTGAAGTGGCGATGCGCGAGCTGGGCGGCGACGTGATTGTACTGTCAGCCAAAGATATGCAGTTGGGGCGTGGCGAGACGGTTTCCGACACCGCGCATGTGCTCTCGCGCTATGTGCACGGGATTATGCTGCGCACGGCTTCCGCCGCCAAGCTGCATGAATTGGCTGCCCATGCCAGTATTCCGGTGATTAACGGCCTGACCGAGCTTTCGCACCCGTGCCAGATTATGGCCGATGTGCTGACCTTCGAGGAGCATCGCGGGCCGATTGCAGGCCAGATTGTGGCCTGGGTGGGTGATGGCAATAATGTCGCGACGTCCTGGATTGAAGCGGCGGCCAAGTTTGGGTTTTCACTCCGGCTGGCCTGCCCGGCGGCTTATGCCCCTAACCCGCGCGTGCTGGCCTGGGCAAAGGCCGAGGGTGCCGATGTGAGCCTGACCCATGACCCGGTTGCAGCCGTGCAAGGGGCGCGCTGTGTGGTGACCGATGCCTGGTTGAGCATGGCAGATTCCGAGGATGAAGCCGCTGCCCGCGCTTTGGCGCTGGCGCCTTATCAGGTGACTCAGGCTTTGATGGCAGAAGCAGCCAAAGACGCGATTTTCATGCATTGTTTGCCGGCGCATCGCGGTGAGGAGATGACCGAAGACGTGATTGATGGTCCGGCTTCGGTGATATTCGACGAGGCTGAAAACCGGTTGCACGCGCAGAAGGCCATTTTGGCGTGGTGTTTTTCTTGATGGTTTCACCCAAGGTTTCTCATCACCATCGGCTATCTGGCAAATAAGGGAGTAAGCTGATGGTGCAGACACGAAACGCGACTGAGCTGGCCGATCTGCCCGAGGGCTGGGTGCTGGCGGGGGATCAAAAATCCATTCTGCGGCGCTTTAAGTTCAAAAACTTCAAATATGCCTGGGCCTTCATGACCCATGTGGCGATGATCGCGGAGGCGATGGATCATCACCCGGAATGGTTCAATGTTTATAATCGGGTCGAGATTACACTGACGACGCATGATGCCGGGGGGGTGACGGCGCGGGATATTGAGCTGGCAAATAAAATCAACGAGATTGCCGAAGCTTGACCGGGAAGGCCGCCGCGGCGACCATTTAAGCCGCAATCGTTCAGAATTTCCTTGAACTGCGCTTATTGCCATGCAACAAAACTCTGTATGGTATCGTTTTCAACAAAATGTGCGCTGAGCCGTCATGCTGAGATGCTGCTGCTTTGCGCACGGATTGGTTTTAGCCCGCCGCGTATTTGAATTGGCTTGAGACCTGCTGCGTTGGCGCGGCAGGGGCGTTTCAAACTAATGCAAAGCGGAGACTTAACCATGTTAGATGATATCAACGGCAGCATCGATTGGCAGGGCCTTGATGCCGCCCACCATTTACACCCTTTCACCGACCATAAATCTCTGCATGAGGGCAAGGTCCGCGTGATTACGGATGCCGAGGGCGTGTATCTGCACGACGCTGAGGGCAACAAAATCCTGGATGGGATGGCTGGGCTGTGGTGTGTCGCGGCCGGCTATAGCCGCCCGGAACTGGTGCAAGCTGCCACCCGACAGATGCAAAAACTGCCCTATTATAATACGTTTTTCAAAACCACCACACCGCCTGTGGTGGCGCTGGCGCAACGTCTCGCGCAAATTACCCCGGCCGGGTTGAACCATGCATTTTTTGCGTGCTCAGGCTCGGAAGCTGTGGATACCGCGCTCAGGATGGCGCGGGTTTACTGGCAGACATTAGGCAAGCCCAGTAAGAAAATCATTATTGGTCGGGAATATGGCTACCATGGTTCCACCACGCTCGGCGCTTCCGCCGGCGGCATGGTGGATATGCACCGCCAGGGCGGCGATATGCCGAACTTCGTGCAGGTGATGCCGCCTTATTGGTATGGCTATGGCGGCCAGATGTCACCCGCGGAATTTGGGATTTATGCTGCCAGACAGGTGGAAGATAAAATCCGTGAACTGGGGGCGGATCACGTCGCGGCGTTTATTGGCGAGCCTTTGCAAGGGGCGGGCGGGGTAATTATTCCGCCAGAAACCTACTGGCCGGAGATAAACCGCATCTGCCAGGAGAATAACATCCTGCTGATCGCAGATGAGGTGATTTGTGGGTTTGGCCGCACCGGGCAGATGTTCGGGTCGGATTATTTTGGTATCAAACCGGATATGATGACGATGGCGAAAGCCATTACCTCCGGCTATTTGCCGCTTTCAGCCGTGATGCTGCATGACCGGGTAGCCGATGTGCTGATTAATGAAACCGGTGAGTTTTACCATGGTTTCACCTATTCTGGGCACCCGGTAGCCTGTGCGGTGGCGCTGGCGAATTTGGATATTATTCAAAATGAAGGCCTGGTGCAGCGAGCCGATGCGATGGGCGTCATCTTGCGTGAAAAACTGCACGCCGCGTTGGATCATCACCCGATGGTGGGGGAAATTCGTGGCGTTGGGTTGATCGGCGCAATTGAACTGACCGCCGATAAGCGCACCCGCAAATTCTTTGAAAAACGTGGCCGGGTGGGGATGATCTGCCGGGATTATTGTGTGGCGAACGGGCTGGTGATGCGGGCGGTGCGCGATAGCATGGTCTATTCACCGCCGCTGACCATTACCGAAGCGGAGCTAGATGTGCTGGTGGCACGGGCGGCGCAATCAATCGAGCAGACTTATGCGCAGGTGAAAAACGAGGTCGCACTGTGAATATGATGCATGCCGATAAAGCGGCCTTGATGGCAGATAGCGATGTTATCGAGGCTTTTATTATCGACGTGAATGGTGTGCCGCGCGGCAAATGGCTGCAACGCGACAAAGCCAAGGCGCTGTTGGGTGGCGGGATCGCGATCCCGCGCTCGGCCTTCCTGCTCGATATTTGGGGACGCGATATTGTGGAAGGGGGTATCGCCTATAATACCGGCGACCCGGACGGGCTGTGCGTGGCGGTGCCGCATTCCATCACCCGCATGGGCTGGGCGGAGGGGAAATCTGCGCAAGCGCTGCTGACGATGCGCGAAGCTGATGGCAGCACGTATTTTCTCGATCCGCGCGGCGTGCTCTCAGGCGTGCTGGCGCGCTATGCGCAAGCGGGGCTGACGCCGGCTTTGGGGGTGGAGCTGGAATTTTACCTGGTGGACCCTGGCCATATGGGCGGACAACCCATTGCACCGCGCGGCGCGGATGAATCTGGTTGGCGTGGCTGGCAGATCGACGCCGTGGGGCTTGGTGAAATTCATGATTACGAGCCGATTTTACGGGAAATGATGGCCACCGCCCGCACCCAGGAAATTGAGCTGGAAACGCTGGTTTCCGAAAGCGGGCCAGGGCAGTTTGAAGTGACGCTGAAATATGCAGCCGATGCGCTGCGGATGGCCGATAGTGCTGTTTTATTCAAACGCACCATCAAACAAGTGGCGCGCAAACATAACCTCACCGCCACCTTTATGGCCAAGCCCTATGGGCAATGGGCCGGCTCAGGCATGCATGTGCATATGTCCTTGCTGGATAAAGCGGGGCAGAATATTTTCATGAATACCGCCGAACGTGGGTCGGACGCGTTGTATCATGCGTTGGGCGGCGTGATTGCGGCGATGCCCGATACGATGGTGACATTGGCCCCGCATGCCAATTCCTATCGGCGGTTTGCACCCGGTGTGCATGCGCCGACTTATGGCGATTGGGGGCATGATAACCGGCTTTCCGCCATGCGGGTGATTACCACCGACCCGCGGGCATCGCGCATTGAACACCGGGTGGCGGGGGCTGATTGCAACCCGTATTTGGCGTTTGCATCTTTCCTGGGCTCGGCCCTCGCGGGGTTGGAGGGGAAAATTGACCCAGGCCCGGAGAGTTTTGGCGACAAGCGCAGCAAGCAGGCACCGCAATTACCGATTGCGTGGTCGAACGCGGTGGACCAGTTTGCAACATCATCGCACATTACTGGTATTTTTGGGGCCGATTTCCAGAAATATTTTACCGCCTGCAAGCGCCAGGAAATTAGCGAAATGCGGCGGCGGATTTCTGATGTGGAATATGATGCTTATTTGAAAAACGCGTGAGGATTGCATGAGGAACGTCACTGTTGCGGCCACCCAAATGGCTTGCGGGCCGGATGCGGCTGCGAATATCGCGCGGGCAGAAGCTTTGGTTCGCAAGGCGGCCGCAAAGGGCGCACAGATAATTCTGATCCAGGAACTATTTGAGACGCGCTATTTCTGCCAGGACCAGATGTATGAGTTTTTAGCACTCGCCAAACCGCTGGCTACAAATATGGCGATTGCGCATTTTACGCTGCTTGCCAAAGAGCTTGGCGTGGTCCTGCCGATTTCAGTTTATGAGAAGTCCGGGCAGAGTTTTTTCAATACGGTCGTGATTCTGGATGCCGATGGCAGCAACCTGGGTTATTATCGAAAATCTCATATACCTGATGGGCCAGGCTATTCCGAGAAATTCTATTTCTCGCCTGGTGATACCGGCTTTAAGGTGTGGGATACCAAATATGCCCGCATCGGCGTGGGGATCTGCTGGGACCAATGGTTCCCTGAAACCGCGCGGGCGATGGCGCTGATAGGGGCGGAGTTGTTACTCTTCCCGACCGCCATCGGCTCGGAGCCGCAAGATGCGCGCTTGGATTCTTGCGGCCATTGGCAACGTACCATGCAGGGGCACGCGGCGGCGAACCTGACACCTTTGGTGGCATCGAACCGGATTGGCACCGAGCCAGGTATGCGCAACACAGCGATTACCTTCTATGGCTCGTCCTTTATTGCCGACCAGACGGGCAATAAGGTGGCCGAGGCCGGGCGGGATGAAGAGACCGTGCTGACAGCGACGTTCGATTTGGATGCGATTGCGCATATGCGCGCCTCCTGGGGCGTGTTCCGCGACCGCCGGCCCGAGCTGTACGGACCGCTCATGACCTTGGACGGCCAACATAAATTTGTAAGCGGGCGCTAGGACCGATGAGCACACCGCGCGAAGATGGGTTTTTTATGCCGGCGGAATGGGCGCCGCATGCGGGCACCTGGATGATCTGGCCGGAGCGGACGGATAATTGGCGGCTGGGGGCCAAGCCCGCGCAAGCCGCCTTTACCGCGGTGGCCAGCGCGATTGCGCGCTACGAGCCGGTGACCATGATGGTGAGTGCCAAGCAATTTTCCCACGCGCGGCGCTGCCTGCCCGGTGCCGTGCGGGTGGTGGAGATTAGCAGCAACGATGCCTGGGCCCGCGATGTGGGGGCGAGCTTTTTGGTCAATGGCCAGGGTGAATTGCGCGGCGTGGATTGGCCCTTCAATGCCTGGGGCGGAGTGCATGGTGGCTTGTACTTCCCGTGGGATTTAGATGACGCGGTGGCGGCCAAAATGCTGCAACTGGAACGCGCCAAAGCCTACCGCGCCCCCGCCGTGATCGAAGGTGGTGCCATACATGTGGATGGCGAGGGCACTGTTTTGGTAACAGAAGCCTGCCTTTTGGATGAGAACCGTAACCCCGGTGCCACCCGGCAGGAGATCGAGCGGGTTTTAAAGGATTATCTGGGCGCCTCGCAGGTTATCTGGCTGGGCGAAGGGGTGCCGCATGATGAAACCGGCGGGCATATCGATAATATCGCCTGTTTTGTGCGCCCCGGCGTGGTGGCGTTGAGCTGGTGCGATGATCCGGCTGACCCGCATTATAAAGTGTCGCGCGATGCAGAGACCAGATTGCTGGCGGCACGCGATGCCAAGGGGCGTTCTATTACGGTTGTGCACATTCCGATGCCATCACCGCTGTTTTTTGAGGCAGAAGAAGCCGCCGGGATAGACCAGACCGCGGCCGGAATGAGCCGTCAGGCCGGGGAAAGGCTGGCAGCCTCGTATATTAATTTTTATTTCGCCAATGGCGCGATTATTGCTCCCATGTTTCATGTCGAGACCGATGCGGCCGCGCAAAGGATTTTGACAGATTTGTTTCCGGAGCATGATGTTATCATGATTCCGGCACGTGAAATTTTGTTGGGGGGTGGTAATATTCATTGTATTACCCAACAACAGCCGCGGTTTGGGTGAGACAAGTTTCGGTGGCGTAAACACCAAATGCGTTTAAACCGGCCCTTCGAAGAATGATGAGGCCGGGTGATTATCTTCCCGGTATATACAAGTCTGGGGAACGATGATTATGGCAACCAAACTAAAAGCAAACACGGTTTCATTTACAGAATTGGTTTTTATGGGCGTGGCCGGCAGTGCGCCGGGCTTCTCAATCGCCACCGCGATTGCGCCATTGCTGGGAACATCGGGGGCGGTGACGCCGAACGCCCTGCTGATTTTCGCAATCCCGATGCTGGGCATTGCCATGGCGTACCGGGGGTTGAACGCCAAAGACGCCAATGCTGGCGCCGCCTATGAATGGACCAAGCAGGGTTTCGGACGGTTTTTTGGTTATTTCTCAGGTTGGGCTTTGCTGGTGGCTTCCATGGTCTTCATGGTCACGGGCAGCGTGCCACTGGGCACCGCCACGATTGACTTGTTCGATGCCGACCTTGCTAGCAATGTGGTGCTAACCACCGGGCTGGGGGCTGCTTGGTTCCTATTACTAGCCATATTGGTTTTAAAAGGCATCAAACTGACCAGCCGTTTCATGATGGCTGTGAATATCGCTGGGCTCGTGATCTTGTTCGGCATTTGCATCGCCGCCTTGCTGCATGGCTTCACCGGCGGGGCAGTCACGCCGTTTAGCCTGTCGATGTTCAGCTTTGCTTACCCGGATGGTACTTTTGCACAATCCTGCTTGCTGGTGGTGTTTCTCTATTGGGGGTGGGATGTCACCTGTAATCTGAGCGAAGAAGCACGCAACAAACCTGCCAATGCATCCGGCACCAGCGGTGTGGTTTCAATGTTTATTACGATTGCGTCGTTTGTATCTTTTACCGTTGCTGCCATGATGTTGTTCAGCCTGAAAGATGCGTCTGGCTTTTCGGATAATTTGATTTATCATGTGGCCATTCAGGCGGGTCTTGGGCCCATTGGTGGGGTTCTGGCGTCCATAGCGTTGGTATTCTCCAGCGTGGCAACTTTGGTCACGACCATGCTGCAAGCGTCACGCACCTTGTTCGCCATGGGCCGCGACCGCGCCTTGCCAACCGCTTTGGGTTATACCGACACACCCAACCAATCCCCCACCTGGGCGATGTATGTGATTATCGTTCTGGGTCTTGCGATGATTTTTATGGCTAGTTTCCTGCCAACCATTGCCAAGATTGTTGCGGAATCCTTGAACGCCATCGCGATCCAGGTTTGCTATTATTACGGTCTGGCGGGTTTTGTGTGTTTTTGGGAATACCGCGGCAGCTTCAAAAAATCATTCGGTGCATTCCTGGCCTACGCGGTCTTCCCGCTATTGAGCGGCATTACTTTGGTGGTGCTGGCCGGTTACGCAATCACCACCTTCGATACCTGGACCCGAGTCGTGGGAATCGGCGGACTGGTGGCCGGCATCGTTTTCTATAACCCAGATGGCTATGGCACCCAGTCGATGTTTCCGTTCCTAGAACGGATGAGGGCGCGGATGCGCCAGGATCGGTGAACTTGCTAAATAATGCATCATGATGGTGATTTTTGGCCAGCAGACGAAAAATCTGCTGGCCAAATGCCTTCAAAATATCCAGAATGTCTGAATAACTTCTGGGGTAAATTTTTATGAGTGCTAAATTAAAGGCAGGGTCACTATCGTTTTTTGAATCGATTATTATGGGGGTGGCTGGCAGTGCCCCTGGATTCTCGATTGCTGTGGCCATTTCTGGATTGCTGGGTGCGGCAGGGACGGTTTCCCCCAATGCGATTTTGATTTTTGCGTTGCCGATGCTGGGTATCGCAATTGCCTATAAGGGGTTGAATAAAAAAATCCCGAATGCCGGTGCCGCTTATGAATGGACCAAGCAGGGTTTTGGTAAGTTTTTTGGTTTCTTTTCAGGCTGGGCGTTGCTGATTGCGTCCTTGGTATTCATGGTCACGGGCAGCGTACCGCTAGGGACCGCAACGATTGATTTGTTCGACCCAGATTTGGCCAGCAATGTGATCTTGACCTCGACCATCGGCGCGGTGTGGTTTTTGGCAATTGGCGCCGTGCTTATCACTGGTATCGAATTGACCAGTAAAATCCAGGTGGTGATGAGCTCGATTGAGTTGCTAATTCTTCTGGGGATTTCGATTGCCGCTTATGTGCATGCGGCCCACGGGGCAGTGACACCGTTTTCCTGGAGCTGGTTTGGCTTTGGTTACCCGGCTGGTACATTTGCGTCCTCGGCGTTGATTGTGGTGTTCCTCTATTGGGGTTGGGATGTAACCTGTAATTTGAGCGAGGAGACCACCGGCTTGCCGCCGAATGCCGCCGGTAGCGCTGGGTTCCTTTCCATTTTTATTACCATCATTTCGTTTGTGGCCTTCACGGTCGCGGTGCTGATGATTTTCAGCCTGAAAGATGCCGCTGGCTTCAGCGATAATCTGATTTACCACGTGGCGTTGCAGGCCGGCCTTGGCAAAGCGGGTGGCTTGGCGGCGACGTTTGCGGTGATGCTCTCCAGCGTAGCGACATTGGAGACGACCATGCTGCAATTCTCCCGCACCTTGTTCGCGATGGGTCGCGACCGGGCGTTGCCTGTCTATTTTGGCGACGTGCAGGAAAAAACCCAGACGCCGGTGCGCACCATGTATTTGCTGCTGGTATTTGGCTTGGTGCTGATTTTCATTTCGGCTTTTTTGCCGAGCATTGCTAAAATTTTGACAGACTCCGTAAATGCCATCGCCGTGCAGGTTTGCTATTATTATGGCTTGGCCGGGCTGGTCTGCGCCATGTCGTACCGGGAGAGCCATCGGCAATCGAGTGCTGTTTTCATCACGTACGCGCTGATCCCGGCGGCAAGCGCTTTCATGTTGTTCGGGCTGGGCATTTATGCCCTGACCACCTTCGACACGCTGACGCAGATTGTCGGGATCGGCGGGTTGCTGGTGGGGATCGTGTTCTATCGGCCCAAAGGCTACGGCGCAGCGTAAAACGAGCGGCTTGGTAACGAAAAACGGCGCCCTTTCAGGCGCCGTTTTTTATTGGCATCAGCGTCGCCAAAAACAGTTAAGGCGCAGGCTTGGCATAGAGATACACAGAGACCACGCCGGCCCCGCGGAAGGTCAGGCTGCATGGAACAATGCTGCCGAACTGCACCGAAAAATGGGTGTTTTGCAGCAAAATATGGGGCCCGTTGGGTGCCAACACCACGTCCTGCTTGGCCGGAATGCCGAGATTGGCAATTGGTTGATTATCCGGACCTACCAGACTGGATGTATCTGCGATCGGGCAATTCACACCTGTCAGCGTATCGGCGGCACCGGTATTGTGGATTTGCAAGAACCCCTGCGTCGGCTTCCCCTCCTTGTTGGTTTGATAGACCGTGCCGTGATTGGCGCTGATATCGATGGAGGATGGGCCGGTCGGCCCGATGGCGAGGGAGGCGGCCAATAACAATAAATAAGGGCTCAAAAGCATCAGGCGAGACTTTCATATTTTTCGATCAACCAGGCGGTTGGTTCTTGAGCGGCCAGGTCATACCACTGTGCGACCAAAGGATGCGCCCTTACCGCGGCAACATAGTCGCGCGTGTCGGCTGATAAAGGCGGCTGGTAGATCATGAAGCGTGCACAGACCGGTGCAAACATGGCGTCGGCGGCGTTGAACTCAGCACCAAACAAATAGGGCCCGCCGGCGCCGTAGGCGGCACGCGTCTGGCTGAAAATCTGCTCGATGCGGGTAATATCCGCCAGGCTTTCCGGGTTTTGGCCGTGCCCTGGGTAGCTGCGGCAAAACACTGTGGGCATGGCCTGGCGCAACGCGCGGAAGCCGGCATGCATTTCGGACGCGATGGCGCGGGCATGGGCGCGGGCGGTTTTGGCGGCCGGCCAGAGAGCGGGGTTACTTTCCGCACAATACTCCGCAATGGCGAGGCTTTCCCAGATTTTGGCGCCTTGATGCTCCAAATACGGCACCATGCCGTTGGGCGAGACCGCCTTCACCGCTGGGGTACCGCTACCGGTGAGGGGAATGACGATCTCTTCAACCTCAAGCCCGGCCAGCTTGACCATCAGCCAGCCGCGCAACGACCACGAGGAATAACGCCTCGTGCCGAGATATAATCTGTCTGCCACCCAAACCCCCGGTTGTTAACGGGCTTACTTTACCATGGAAGCGGGGGAGCTGGAACCGGTGCGGGTAAATTCACCGGCAAGGCAGGATGCGATAAAGGCGAATACATCCGCAAAGACCGGCGCCTTCCAGGAATAAAAAGGCAGGGCGGTGAGGATGATGTTGATATGGCCGAGCTTGGGGTAAATTTTGGTTTCCACCACCCCGCCGACTGCGCGCAGCCGAGCCCCCAAGGCGGTGGTATTGCGCGGCAGGACCGTAATATCCGCGCCGCCATGGGCGAGCAACATCGGCGGCGCCGCTTCGGAGGCGTAGGTGATGGGCTGGGTGGTTTTGATATCAGCCGGGGGGGAGAAGATGTCCTTGATGATGGGGTCGCGCAGGGGGAGGAAATCATACGGGCCGGAGAGGCCGATCACACCCGCGATCTGCCCGGCACTCACACCTTCGGCGGCCAGGAATTGCGGGGCAAGACCTAGCATCACGGCATTATAGGCGCCGGCCGAATGGCCCATCAGGAAAATTTGGGCAGGGTTGCCGTTATGGGCGCTGATATGTTTGAAAATATAGGCGGTGGCGGCGGCGCAATCTTGCAGGAAATCTGGGAATTTTACGTCCGGGTAGAGCCGGTAGTCCGGTACGGCCACCACGAAGCCGCGCTTGGCGAGTAAGGACGCGATGAATTGGTATTCGGCGCGATGACCAAATTGCCAGGAACCGCCATAGAAAAATATGATGACCGGGAGGGGGCCAGTGGCGTGGGTGGGGCGGTAAATATCGATCCGGTCGCGTAATGCGGTCCCGTAAGCGGCATCGCGCGTGATGGTGAGACCCTTGGTGCTGACGGATTTGTTCAGAATGTCGATGGGGCGTGGAAACAGAGGCATAACCATCAATTAGCAACGGTTTCTCAAGGAACAATCAAGAAGCGCGTGAGGCGACACAAACTGGCATCACACCCGCGTGACCCGGCTTTATTGCCAGATGCCAGCGGCCACGCTACCGGCAGGGTATGGACAGTCTGACATGGGCGGGGCTGGATTTAAGCACGCCAAAAATTATGGGCATTTTGAACGTCACACCCGATTCGTTCTCGGATGGGGGGAGGTTTTTCGCGGCGGAGGCAGCGATTGCACGCGGGCGGGAGATGCTGGCAGCGGGGGCTGATATTCTGGATATTGGGGGCGAGAGCACCAAGCCGGGCGCGGCAGCCATTACGCCGGAGGAGGAGATAGCCAGGCTGATGCCGGTATTGCAGGCGCTGGCGGGCCAGGCGGTCATTTCAGTGGATACCCGCAATGCGGCCACGATGGCAGCGGCACTGACGGTGGGGGCACGGATTATCAATGATGTGTCTGGCTTGCGCCACGACCCCAAAGCGGCGGCCTTGGTGGCTGAGGCCGGGTGCCCGGTGATTTTGATGCATATGCGTGGCTCCCCCATGACCATGAATTGCCAGGCGCATTATGCGGATGTGACGCGCGATGTGATGGCGGAGCTGGTGGCGATCCGCGACGCGGCTGAGGCCGCCGGGATTAAAGCGGCCAATATCGCGCTGGACCCGGGGTTGGGCTTTGCCAAAGCAGGGGCGCAGAATTTGGAATTGCTGCGGGAGGTTTGGGCGTTTACGGCCCTTGGGCACCCGCTGGTGATTGGCGCCTCGCGCAAGCGGTTTGTTGGGGAGTTTGGGGGGGAGCCGGATGCCATGAAGCGGTTTCCGGCCTCGCTGGCGGCGGGGCTGTTTGCGCTGGGCCAGGGGGCGCAGATTTTGCGGGTGCATGATGTGGCGGAAACCGTGCAGGGCGTGAAGATGTGGCAGCAATTGACGAACGCGCCTGCCGGGAGTGGAAAGGCAGTATGAATCATTCTCGCCCCAACACCCCAAAGCGCCGCTTGTTTGGCACGGATGGCATTCGCGGCAAGGCCAATACCAGCCCGATGACGGCTGAGATGGCGCTGAAATTAGGCCAGGCCGCTGGTTTAATGTTTACCCGCGGCAGCCATCGGCACCAGGTGATTATCGGGAAGGATACAAGGCTTTCGGGCTATATGCTGGAACAGGCTTTGACCGCCGGGTTTACCGGCGCTGGCATGAATGTGACCCTGGCCGGCCCCCTGCCCACCCCGGCGATTGCGATGCTGACGCGCAGCCTGCGGCTGGATTTGGGTGTGGTGATTTCCGCCAGCCACAACCCTTATGAGGATAACGGCATTAAGTTGTTTGGCCCGGATGGGGCCAAACTCTCCGATGAGACCGAGGCCGAGATTGAGGCGCTGATGGAGAGTGACCTTTCGAACCGGCTGGCACCACCGGACCAGCTTGGCCGGGCATCGCGCCTGGTGGATGCGGCCGGGCGTTATATTGAGGCTGCGAAATCCAGCCTGCCGCGTGGGCTACGGTTGGATGGGCTGCGGATCGTGCTCGATTGCGCCAATGGCGCTGCCTATAAAGTGGCACCAGCCGCCTTATGGGAATTGGGGGCGACGGTGATCCCGATCGGTGTGGAGCCGGATGGGTTTAATATTAACAAGGGCGTGGGTTCGACTGTGCCGGACCATTTATGCGCGGCGGTGGTCGAGCACCATGCCGATATTGGGATTGCGCTGGACGGCGATGCCGACCGCGTGATTTTGGCTGATGAGCGCGGCGAGATTATCGATGGTGACCAGATTTTGGGGCTGATCGCGCGCGACATGCATGAGCATAGGCGGCTTTCGCAGGCGGCAATTGTGGCGACGGTGATGTCGAACCTGGGGCTGGAGCGGTTTCTGGGCGGGCTTGGCATCAGACTGATGCGCACCCAGGTGGGCGACCGTTATGTGGCCGAAACCATGCGGGCGGAGGGGATTAATCTGGGTGGTGAGCAGTCTGGCCATGTGATCCTCTCGGATTTTGCTACCACTGGCGATGGGTTGATTGCGGCTTTACAGGTATTGTCGGTGCTGGTGCGCTCCGGCCAGAAGGCTTCACAGGCGTGCCGGGTGTTTGCTCCGTTGCCGCAATTACTGCGCAATGTGCGGTACTCGGGCATCTCACCTTTGGTGTTGCCAGATATTCAAAGCGCGATTGCTGCCGCGAGTGAGCGGTTGAGGGCCAGCGGACGGGTGTTAATCCGCGCTTCTGGAACTGAGCCTTTGATACGGGTGATGGCGGAGGGCGAGGATTTTGCGCTGATTCAGGAAATTGTTGAAGGGCTGTGCGTGACGATTGCGAAAGCCGCATGATTGCGCGGATATTGACCATTGCGGGGTCGGATTCTGGCGGTGGTGCCGGGATTGAGGCTGATATTAAAACCATCTCGGCACTTGGTGGCTATGCCTGCACCACCATTACCGCGCTGACCGCACAGAATACGCTGGGTGTGTTTGGTGTGCAGACCATGCCCGCAGAATTCGTGAAGTTATCGATTGCCACTGTGCTGAGAGATATCGGCGTGGATGCGGTGAAGCTGGGGATGCTGGCGAATGCCGGGATTATCGCGGCGGTGGCGGAAAGCTTGCCACGCGGTGTACCGGTGGTGCTGGACCCGGTGATGGTGGCAACATCGGGGGCTGTGTTACTGCCCGATGATGCAATTGCAGCTGTGCAAAAACTGCTGATGCCGCTTGCCACGATTGTGACACCGAATTTGCCGGAAGCGGCCAAGCTGACAGGGCTTTCGTTGCATGGGCGCGATGATTATGTGGCCGCAGGGCGGGCTTTGCTGGCAATGGGAGCGCAAGCAGCTTTGATTAAAGGCGGCCATGCCGATGGTGACATGCTGGTTGATACGCTGATTTATGAAGGTGGCATCGAGCGATTTTCGCATAAGCGGATTCATACCAAGAACACGCATGGGACGGGGTGCACGTTGGCATCCGCGATTGCGACTGGTTTGGGCCAAAGGTTGAGTTTGTTGGAAGCGGTTGGCCGGGCGCGCGACTATTTGCAAAAAGCCATTGCACACGCGCCAGGGTTTGGTGCGGGGCATGGGCCGGTTTGGCATGGGGTTGGCATCTAGGCCAGTTGAATTAATCTGCCGAAGCGAGATGGATTACCTCGCTGTGCCTGCCACGCAGGATGTTTATTCCGCCGGGTTGGTTTCACGACCCATAAACAAAATCTGGCCGGTGCTGTTATCCATGATGAGATACAAAAACGGGTGGTCCGCAATGAAGGGCACTGGTTGGATGGCTGGCTCCATCGGGGCCATGGCGGTGGCGGCAAACATGGTGACGGCGGTGGCGGCAGCAGCTTCGGTGGCGGTTTCATCGACTGTGATGAATGCCTGGTGGATGACGCTGCCGATATAAAGCGGGTGTTCAGGGTCGTTGGCAAGCAGGCTGAAATCCGCCGCCGTGGGGTCAAAAGCCTTTGATATACCAAGTGTTTTCAAAACCGCATTCAAGTCAAACGCGCCGGTGGTTTTGAATTTTGGCAATGCAACGTCTACCAATGTGGGCTTACTGCCAGCGATCCATGCTTGTACCTGCGCTGCTGTCAAACCAGCCTCAACAGCGTTCAAGCCGTTTGGGTCGTTGGGGAGAATGACCACCATCGAGGCATCGCCGCCCAGATACGGCATGATGAGGATTTTCTCAGCCGGGCTCTGGGTTAAATTAAAATTCTTGGTCATGCTCATCAGGTCGGTTTGCACGTCATCTGTAGCGGTGACGTAAAAACTTTTTTTAACGGTATTTTCAGGTTTGAACGGGGTTTCCCATTTGGCATTAAAATAAACCGCGTTGGTGAGAACCAAGCGCGTATCCTTGGTTAGAACGCCAGGGCCGATGAGGTCTGGGATTTTGTTTGCCGTGGCATCGGCGACCCATTGGTTGATGCGCGCCCGGGCGGCCGCCTCATTGGTGAAATCAACCGTCTGCAGATTGCCGCCGAAGCTCGCTTTGATGCTGGAGATATAAGCGGGACTGAATTTATAGCCAGTCTGCCCCCATAAAGCGTTGGCGGCATGTAGGGTGAAACCGCCTGAGGCGGCGCCACCCAACACAGGTTGCGCTTGGGCGTCCTGCAGAAATGCTTTTTGCAAACCGGCGATATCGCCAGCCGGGGCTAGGGCGCTCAGGTGTAAGGCGCTGGCAATTTGTGATGCGGTGTCGCCTTTGGCGCCCGCCAACACCATGCCCATGGCTGTGGTGATGCTGTAGGGCGAAAAGAATAAGTTACCGGGCTGGGCGCGTAATTTGCCGTATAAATCAGTGGCGGTCGCAATCTCCGGCTGGGTGAGTGGCAAAGCGGGTTGGGCCGCGGCGTAACCGGGCAGCCACGCTGCGGCCAGCCAGGCGAATGCGGGGAGACTGATTTTCATGGGCGTAACCCTCCGGTCTTGCGGCCGAGGTAAGCGCAACGGTTGCGAGATGGCAAATGAATGTTGCGCTAGATGATTTTGCCCTCGAACGGCGGCAGATAGTCTGGCGCGTCGAACTCGATCACCCAGAGATCAGAATCGTATTTCACCTGTTTGGCGATGTACGCATCGGCCACCGGGTCTTCGACTGGCACCTCGCCGGTGCCGCGTAGCCAGGCGAGCTCACCGGAGGCATCGCGGATTTGGGTGAGGACCGTAACACCGCTATGGCCGCGCAGCACCACCAGTACGCCGCCGGCATCGGCATCGCCTTTGCGGATGACAACACCATAGCGGCCATCGGCCTGGCCGAGACGCAGGGCGGCCTGAACCCATAAACCGGCCTTGATACGCGGGTCACTCATGGCTAAGCGATACGCTCTACCGTTTTAACTTTCTAGGCTTCGAGGAGACATCGGATATGAACTTCAAAGTTCGCTTCGCTACCGCTCTCGCCGCCTGCCTCTTGCTGGCCCCACAGGCCCATGCCGCCGCCGATAAGGTGACGTTTGGGCTCGATTGGGTGGCCGAGCCGGAATATGGCGGGTATTATCAGGCGCTGGCGACCGGCATTTACAAGAAATACGGGCTCGATGTGAGCATCGTAGAAGGCGGCCCGCAGGTGAATAATGCGGAATTATTGGTGGCCGGCCGGCTGACCTTTGATATTACCTCCAACTCATTCCTGGCGCTGAATTTTGTGCAGGAAAACATCCCCTACGAGGTGGTGGCGGCTGGGTTTCAGAAAGACCCGGATATTCTGATGTCCCATCCCGGCGTGGGCAATGATAATTTTGCCGCCCTCAAAGGCAAGCCGATTGAGGTGAGCGATGGCACCAAAGCCAGCTGGTGGATGTATTTGAAGGCCAAGTATGGCTACACCATGACCAGCTGCGGCCCTACGGGTTTAGTCTGACGCCCTTCTTCACCAACCCGCAGACGATCCAGGAGGCTTATGTGACCTCCGAGCCGTATTTGGTGGAACAACAGACCGGCAAAATGCCGGTGGTGATGATGCTCTCAGATGCTGGGTTTGATGGCTATGCCAGCCTGATTGCGACCTCGAAAAAGCTGGTGGCGACCAACCCGGATTTGGTGAAGCGCTTTATCGAAGCCTCGACCGAAGGCTGGTATTCCTTCCTGTACGGCGACCCTTCACCGGGTTTTGCGGCAATCCAGAAAGCCAACCCGGATATGACCACCGGCCTTCTGCATTATGGCTATGACCAGTTGAAGGCACGCGGGATTGTGGATTCTGGTGATGCAAAGAAATACGGCATTTACGCCATGACAGATGCGCGCTGGAAATTATTCTTCGACCAAATGGCTGCGACCGGCCTGTATGACAAAAATATGGATTACAAAGCCGGATACACGCTGCAATTTGTCGATAAAGGCTTCGGTAAACCCAAGTCATGATCGTGGTTGATGGGGTATCCAAGCGATTCCCCAACGGCACTTTAGCGCTCGACCAAATCTCGGCGCGCTTTCAGGAGGGCGAGTTTATCGCCCTCCTGGGGCCGTCGGGCTGCGGTAAATCCACTTTGCTGCGGCTGCTGGCGGGGCTGGAGGAACCTTCAAGCGGGCAGATTATGTGGCCCACCAAAAATGTGGGGGATATTGGGTTTGTGTTTCAGGACGCGACATTGATGCCCTGGATGAGTGCGGCGGAAAATGTGTTTTTACCGCTGCGGTTGCGCGGGAAAAGCCGGGCCGAGACCAAGCCGGCTGTGCTGGCGGCATTAGCCCAAGTGGGGCTCGCTGAGTTTGCTGACGCCAAGCCAGCCTCCCTTTCAGGCGGGATGAAGATGCGTGTTTCGATCGCGCGGGCATTGGTGAGTGCGCCGAAATTGCTGCTGATGGATGAGCCATTTGCGGCGCTGGATGAATTTACCCGGTTTAAACTACAGGCGGATTTGCACGAGGTCTGGCGGCGCACTGGCACCACCATCGTGTTTGTAACGCACTCAATTTATGAGGCGGCTTATCTGGCAAGCCGGGTGCTGGTGATGTCGCCCAGGCCTGGCCGGGTGGCCGCGGATATTGTCTCGCATGTCGCGGAGGGGCCGGAGCGGCGGACGGCAGCGGACTACACAGCTTTTGTGAAGCAGCTTTCTGATACTTTGCGCCAAGTGATGCCCGCATGAATATCTGGGTCGAGCGTATTGCCCCCTTTGCCTTTGGGTTGCTGGGCTTGAGCATCTGGCAAGGCTGCGTGTGGGGGCTGCAAGTGCCCGCCTATGTGCTGCCAGGACCGGTTGATATTGTGGGCGCCTATATCGGCGATTACGCCGTGCTGAATGCGGCGCTGCTCTCCACGCTGACAGTAACATTTTCGGCGCTGGTGGTCTCTGCCACGCTGGGGGTGGCGTTGGCGCTGGCGATGGCGGCGAGCAATCTGGCGCGGGCCGCGATTCAACCATGGGCGGTGATTTTACAGGTAACGCCGGTGGTGGCGATTGCGCCTTTAATTATTATTTGGGTCAACCAGCCATTCTGGGCGTTGGTGGTGTGTGCCACCATTGTGGCGTTCTTTCCGGTACTGTCCAACACTGCGGCGGGTCTGGCGGCAACGCCGAAAGACTTGCTGGATTTATTCCGGCTGAATGGGGCGACGCGGTGGCAGACTTTGGTGTTGCTACGGCTGCCGGCTGCCCTGCCCTATTTTCTGGCCGGCTTGCGTATTTCTGGCACGTTGGCGCTGGTGGGGGCAGTGGTGGCGGAATTTGTGGCAGGCTCGGGCGGGTTTGCCTCGGGCTTGGCGTACCGGATTTTGGAAGCGGGCTATCGGTTACAAATTCCCCGCATGTTTGCCGCCCTGGTGCTATTGGCGATGGCCGGGATGGCCATTTATGGTGCGTTGGGGTTAGTCTCACGTTTGTTGCTACGGCGGCGGGATGCTGCCTGATATTTGGAGAGTTTGACCATGAAGCCTGCCCCGAAACCCGCCGCGAAGCCGGAGCCTACCATTATTGCTGGGCGCAAGCTCTCGAAGGGCCAGTTGGCCTATGAGCAGGAACGCGCCAAGGCGGCTGGCAAGTCGCTGGAAGCCTGGATGGCGGCGAAGGTGAAGGCTGAGGAGGCAGAAGCCAAGGCCAAAAAGCCGGTCGTGAAGCCGACCAAAAAGCCGGGGCTGATCAGCCGGTTGCTCGATAAGGCCCACAAACCTATTTGATCCTGGCGGCACATGCGGATTGGAGTGTTGATCCGCGTAAGCGCTGGGTGACGTATGGGGTGAAAACCCCACAGGGTTGGCGGTTGGATGCGCCGACGCTGGTGGGCGAGGTTTCGACATTGTTGGAGCGGTTAACCGCTGCGGCAAGCGGTGGCGCGGTGGCGCTGGGGATTGATTGCCCGGTAGGGCTGCCCCCTGCCTATGCAGCGCAATTACAGGGTTTCGAGGATTTTCCGTCGTTTTTACGGCAGTTAACGCCTGATATGGCGTTTTTCTCGGTGGCAAAGACCATTGACGAGGTGGGCTTGGCGCGGCCGTTTTTCCCGGCGGGCAGCGTTAAGGGGCCGGGGCACAAGCTGGCCTTAGCACGCGCGCTGAATTTGCCAGACACAGCCAGCCTCTCTCGGCTGGTGGATTTACGCACGGCGCACCGCCCGGCGGGTGGGCAGCTATTCTGGACCTTAGGTGCCAACCAATGCGGCAAGGCAGGGCTGGCGGCGTGGCGAGATTTGATTGTGCCCGGGCTGGCGCAAGGCCGGGTGAGATTATGGCCGTTCGAGGGGGCGTTGCGGGATTTGGCGCGGCCCGGACAGGTGGCAATTGCCGAAACCTATCCCGCTGAGGCCCTGCGGCAATTAGGGTTGAAATTGCAGGGCAGCAAGCAGCGCCAGGCCAGCCGGGCGGCGATGGCGGATGATATTTTCGGCGTTATGCAAAAATTACAGGCGGCGCCTTCGGCGGCGTTGACAGCGCAAATCGTAACCGGCTTCGGGCCGCCAAAATCATCGGAAGACCCGTTTGATAGTCTGATCGGGGTGCTCGGTGTGATGAATGTACTGGCGGGTCACCAGCCGGATATTTCGCCTTTGCCGAATGATAAATGGCAAGGCTGGGTACTTGGCCAGACCGATATGCCGCTGGATACCAGCCGATCATAAAACGGCCCGGAAGTACCCTTTGTAAAAAGGTACGCACCGGGCCGGTTTGGTTGAAAGCGACTTAGTTAAAAAGGCTCATCGCGCTCATCATGGTATGGTACACGCCCCAGCCAAGTGGTGCGAGCACCAGTGCCCAGAAGATAACGAGTCTGACACTATTTGAAGATTCACTCATAACTGAATTTCCTTACTCGGCTGGAGCTGGCGTGGTTTCGAGATGGCGCTCAGAAACCGGCGACATTAACAGATTGCAGATCGCCCCCAAGACCAACAGACCGGCCATAATATACATGGTAATGGTATAGGCATCCGCTTTGGCCACACCGTTACTGATCTGATACTGGCGGATATAGTCCACCAACACCGGACCGATCACGCCGGCCGCTGACCACGCGACCAGCAAGCAGCCATGGATGGCGCCCACATGGCGTGTACCGAACATATCCTTCAAATAGGCTGGAATGGTCGAGAAGCCACCACCATACATGCTGAGGATAATGCCGTAGCAGAGCACAAACCCAGCAATGCTGCCGAGGCGGGCAATGGATGGGATTGACGCATAGAGCACAACGCCCAGCAGGAAGAAGATAAAATAGGTCGCCTTACGGCCGATTTTATCGGAGGTTGATGCCCAGAAGAAACGGCCGCCCATGTTGAACAAGCTAAGCAGACCGACAAAGCCAGCCGCGGTGATGGCGGTGACCTGGCCTTTGAACATTTCCTGGATCATTGGCGAAGCCTGGCTGATCACGCCGATACCGGCGGTCACGTTCAAGAACAGGACCATCCAGAGCAGGTAGAATTGCGGGGTGCGCAGCGCGGTGCCCACATCGACCGTACCGGAAGTGACCAGACGCGAGGCGGATGCCTTTGGAACATAACCTTCAGGGCGCCAGTTATTGGAAGGTACGCGCACAATGGCAGCACCCAGCAGCATGAACACGCCATATAGCACACCGAGCGTCACGAACGCCGGGGCGACGCCCAGGTCGGTTGGGGTGGCGTATGAGTGCATGAGCAGAACCGACAATGGTGAGGCGATCATCGCGCCGCCGCCGAAGCCCATAATGGCAAGACCGGTTGCCATGCCGGGACGGTCCGGGAACCAGGTCATCAAGGTGCGGACGGGCGAGATGTAGCCAATCCCCAAACCGATGCCGCCCAAAACGCCGTACCCCAGATAGATCAGCGGTAGGCTATGCAGCGAGACGCCGAATGAGGACACAATGAACCCGCCGCCAAAACAGAACGCGGCGAGCGTCATCGCCTTGCGGGGGCCAACGCGGTCGAGCCAGCGGCCGCCAAACGCTGCGGAAATACCGAGAACGGCAATGGCAACTGAAAAGATCCAGCCCACATCCGCCAAGGTCCAATCGCCTGGCGCGGAAGCCTTCAGGCCAATCAGCTTGGTGAGCGGCAGGTTAAAGACGCTGAGCGCGTAAACCTGGCCGATGCATAAATGGATACATAAAGCGGCGGGCGGTACCAGCCATCGGTTATATCCGGCGGGAGCAACCGTCCGCTCGCGGTCTAGGAATGATAGGGCACTCATCACGATTTTCCTTCTTGAACAAAATCCCGGTCTCATGCCGGATGGTTAACATTGACGATTTTTAACTTATTACTGCATCGTTTCCCGCAGTCTTTGCAAGCCCTGTTTTGGTAGATTGTCGAGCCCTTGGCCGCCAGCATCGAGATGTTCGAAAATCTGGGCCAGCATGCGTTTTTCCCAGAATTTTTTGAGATGATCAGCGATGTCTAAAACCGCTTGTTCTGGCTTACGCATAGTAAAACCCTTGCCGATTTGGTTAGCCATATAAACCAGCTTTTCCTGGGTATGGTTAGGCGACATGGGGTTAGGCGACATGGGCTTTAGCTTCCTCAAAAAAAATGCGCTCAGGGTGGGAGAAAACTTCAAACCCATCATCGCGCGCGACAGCGATGAGGGTGATGCCGGCGGCCTCGGCTTCGCGCACCGCACGTGCGGTGGGAACCGAGATGGCAACCAGGATGGGGGCGCCGAACATGGCGGTTTTTTGGATCAGTTCGATCGAAACCCGGCTGGTGAGAAGTACCACGCCCGATTGCGGCGGCGCAGAATTTTTGCAGACGGCACCGATCAATTTGTCAAGCGCATTATGCCGCCCAACATCTTCGCGCAGCAAAATATCACCTGTTGCGGGGGTGAAAAACGCCGCCGCATGGACGGCCCTGGTTTGCAAATTAATGGTTTGCAAACGCGCCAAGCCGGCAATGGCGTCTGACAATGCGTGGGCAGAGACGGCCAGCTCCGACTGTACCAAGGGGGTGGGGCGAATGGCTTGGGCAAGCGTATCGATGCCGCAGAGGCCACACCCTACCGGGCCGATAATTTTGCGGCGGCGGGTTTCCAGCGCGTCACGCTTGGCTGGGGTGAGCATCATGCGGCATTCAATGCCGGTTTCCAGCGCGACGATCTCAAGTTCAGTAATGTCCGAAGGGGCTGAGATGATGCCTTCGGAGAGTGAAAAACCGACCGCGAAATCCTTAAGGTTTTCTGGGGTCGCCATCATGACAGCAAAGCTGACATGATCGTAGGTGAGGACCACCGGCGTTTCTTCGGGTAGCACGCGTGACGAGGCGGTAAGTAACCCGCCCCGCCAGGACATGCAGCTTGCCCGCCTAACGGATTTCGGCACCGGGTTCATTCGGCAGCGATTGGTGCGATGCGGCGCGACGCATCGGAATGTGCCATATAGCTGGTTTGCCATTCAGTCGGGCCGTTGGAAGGCGAGACCTGCACCGCGGTGACTTTGTATTCCGGGCAGTTGGTGGCCCAGTCTGAATAGTCGGTGGTGATGACATTCGCTTGCGTGAACGGGTGGTGGAAAGTGGTGTAAACCACGCCCGGCGCCACGCGGTCCGTTATTTTGGCACGGAGCGCCGTTTCACCAGCACGGGAGGCGAGCTTTACCCAATCGCCGTCTTTCACGCCGCGCACTTCAGCATCGTGCGGATGGATTTCGAGCAGATCTTCCTCATGCCACTTGGCATTTTCCGTACGCCGGGTTTGCGCGCCGACATTATATTGCGAGAGTATACGGCCGGTGGTGAGCAGCAGCGGGAAGAGCGGCCCCGTTTTCTCGTCAGTCGGCACGTAATCGGCGATCACGAACTGGCCCTGGCCACGCACAAAGGCGCCGATATGCATGATCGGGGTGCCTTCTGGCGCGAGCTCGTTACATGGCCATTGGATAGACCCGAGACGCTCCAATGCATCGTAGGAGACACCCGCAAAGCTATTGGTGGTACGGGCAATTTCATCCATGATTTCGGATGGGTGGTTGTAATGCATTTCCATGCCCATGGCGTTGGCGAGCATCTGGGTAATTTCCCAGTCACCATAGCCGTTCTTCGGGCTCATCACTTTGCGCACACGCTGGATGCGACGTTCGGCGTTGGTGAAGGTGCCGTCTTTTTCAAGGAACGAGCAGCCTGGCAGGAACACATGCGCGTAGTTGGCGGTTTCGTTCAGGAACAAATCCTGCACCACCACGCACTCCATGGCGGTTAAGCCACCGACAATGTGCTTGGTATCAGGGTCCGACTGCGCGATATCTTCACCCTGCACATAGAGCCCCAGGAAGGTGCCATCCATTGCGGCATCGAGCATATTGGGAATTCGCAAGCCCGGCTCGGCGGAAAGTGAAACGCCCCAATCTTGTTCGTAGATTTGGCGCACGGTTTCACCGGAGACATGGCGGTAGCCTGGGAATTCATGCGGGAAGCTGCCCATGTCGCAACTGCCTTGCACATTATTCTGACCACGTAGCGGATTGACGCCCACGCCCTTGCGGCCGATATTGCCGGTGAGCATGGCGAGATTGGCAATCGCGAGAACAGTACTGGTACCTTGGCTATGTTCGGTGACGCCGAGGCCGTAATAGATGGCACCGTTGCGGGCGGTGGCATAAAGCCGGGCCGCACCGCGAATGGTTTCCGCCGGTACGCCTGAGAGTTTTTCAACCGCTTCCGGGCTATTATGCGGGCGCAAAATAAAGTCTGCCCATTCGGCATATTCATTCCAGTCGCACTGGTCGCGGATGAAATCTTCATCGGCCAGACCTTCAGAAATGATCACATGCGAGAGCGCATTCACGATCGCCACGTTGGTGCCGGGCTTGAGGGCCAGATGGTAATCAGCGTTCACATGCGGTGAACGCACGAGGTCGGTCCGGCGCGGGTCAACCACAATCAGCTTGGCACCTTCGCGCAGCCGCTTCTTCATGCGGGACGCGAACACCGGGTGGCCGTCCGTTGGGTTGGCGCCGATGACGAGAATAGCGTCGGACTCATCAACGGAATCGAAATCTTGCGTACCAGCTGATGTACCGAAGGTTTTTGACAGGCCATAGCCGGTGGGCGAGTGACAGACGCGGGCGCAAGTATCGACATTATTGTTGCCAAACCCAGCGCGGATGAGTTTTTGCACCAGGTAGGTTTCTTCGTTGGTGCAGCGCGAAGACGTGATGCCGCCGATGGAATCCTTGCCATGCTTGGCCTGGATGCGTTTGAACTCAGACGCCGCGTAATTGATCGCTTCTTCCCAGCTTACTTCGCGCCAGGGGTCGGTGATTTTTGAGCGGATCATCGGCTTGGTGATGCGGTCGCGGTGGGTGGCGTAGCCCCACGCAAACCGGCCTTTCACGCATGAATGGCCATGATTGGCTTTACCATCCTTGTACGGCACCATGCGCACCACTTCTTCGCCGCGCATTTCAGCCTTAAAGCTGCAACCAACGCCGCAATAGGCGCAGGTGGTGACAGCGGAATGTTCCGGCTGGCCCATTTCGATGACGGATTTTTCCATCAACGTCGCGGTCGGGCAGGCTTGCACGCAAGCGCCGCATGAAACGCATTCGGAGGAGAAAAATTCTTCTGAAATACCCGGCGAGACTTTGGAGGAGAAGCCGGAGCCTTCAATGGTGAGGGCGAATGTGCCCTGTACTTCTTCGCACGCACGCACGCAGCGCGAGCAGACGATGCATTTGGAAGGGTCGAACTGGAAATACGGGTTGGAAATATCCTTGGTCGCGCCAAGATGGTTTTCACCTTCATAGCCGTAGCGCACTTCCCGCAAGCCAACCGCCCCGGCCATATCCTGCAATTCGCAGTCGCTGTTGGCGGAGCAGGTCAGGCAGTCGAGCGGGTGGTCGGAGATGTAAAGCTCCATCACGCCCTTGCGCAGTTTGGCAAGTTTGGCGTTTTGCGTGTGCACCACCATGCCTTCCGCAACGGGTGTGGTGCAGGAGGCCGGCGTGCCGGCGCGGCCTTCAATTTCCACGAGGCACAGCCGGCAAGAGCCGTAACTATCCAGCATGTCGGTGGCGCAGAGTTTGGGAATTTGCGTGCCAAGCTCGGTCGCGGCGCGCATCACCGAGGTGCCTTCCGGCACGGTGATGCTATTACCGTCAATTTTCAGTGTCACCAGCTTGGTGGAGGTGCTGGCCTTGGTACCGTAGTCGATTTCGTGGATCAGACCCATTAAATGCTCCTATTCCGCTGCCAGCGGGATGGCTGGTTTTTGGAAGTCTTCAGGAAAATGCGTAATTGCGCTCATCACCGGATATGGGGTGAAACCACCCAATGCACAGAGCGAGCCGAACTTCATAGTTTCGCAAAGGTCTTTCACCAGAGCGAGATTTTTCTCAGGCTCGTGGCCCGCGATGATGTTGTCCATCACTTCCATGCCGCGGGTGGAACCGATGCGGCAGGGTGTGCATTTGCCGCATGATTCATGGGCGCAGAATTCCATCGCGAAGCGGGCCATTTTGGCCATGTCCACGCTCTCATCGAAAATCACGAGGCCGCCATGGCCGATCAAGCCATCGCGCTTGGTGAAGGCTTCATAGTCATACGGCGTGTCAAACAAATGCGGCGGGAAATACGCACCAAGCGGGCCGCCGGCTTGTACCGCGCGCACAGGCTTGCCGGAGGCGGTGCCACCGGCGATGTCGTTGACGATTTCGCCCAATGTGATGCCGAACGCAACTTCAAATAAGCCACCATGCTTGACGTTGCCCGCGATTTGCACCGGCATGGTGCCGCGCGAGCGCCCCATTCCAAAATCAGCGTAGTGCTTCGCGCCCTTTTCCATGATCACCGGAATGGTGGCGAGCGAGATGGTGTTGTTCACGATGGTGGGTTTGCCATACAGGCCAACCAGCGCCGGAATCGGAGGCTTGGCACGGACCTGGCCGCGCTTGCCTTCCAGACTGTCGAGCAACGCGGTTTCCTCACCGCATACATAAGCGCCAGCGCCGACGAACACTTCCAGATGAAACGCCTGGCCGGAGCCCATGACGTTATCCCCCAGGAACCCGGCTTTTTCGGCCAGCGCGATGGATTTGTTCATGGTGCGGATGGCGTGCGGATATTCCGAACGCAAATAAATATAGCCCTTGGTGGCACCGGTGGCGATGGCGGCGATGGTCATGCCTTCCACCAGCGAGAACGGGTCGCCCTCCATAATCATACGGTCGGCGAAGGTGCCGGAATCGCCCTCATCGGCGTTGCAGACGATGTATTTCTGGTCGGCTTGGGCGGTGCGGACGGTTTCCCACTTGATGCCGGTGGGGAAGCCAGCACCACCACGGCCACGCAGGCCAGACTCCTTCACCTGCGCGCAGGTGGCCGCGGCACCGGCTTTAATGGCGTTGGCAAGGCCAACATAGCCGCCATGGGCTTGGTAATCCTGCAAATCCAGCGGGTCGATCACGCCACAACGCGCGAAGGTAAGGCGCTGCTGTTTGGCGAAGAAGGGGATTTTTTCGACGAGGCCAACGGCTTTCGGGTGCGCGGCGGCGTTTTCAAATAGGCCGGGCACATCGGCCAATGTCATCGGGCCGAAGCCGATGCGGCCTTCCGGGGTGGCGATTTCCACCAACGGCTCCAGCCAATACATGCCGCGCGAACCGTTGCGGATGATTTGGACTGTGACACCGCGCTTGGCGGCTTCACTGGCGATGGCCAGCGCAATTTTATTGGCGCCGGTGGCGAGGGCAGACGCATCACAAGGAACGTAGAGTTTCATTATACCGCCTCCATCGCCAAAGCTTCCAGGCTGTCGGCGTCCAGACGACCATGCACTTCATCATCGAGCATGGCGCTCGGCGCGCAGGCGCACAGGCCCAGGCAATAAATCGGCTCAACCGTTAGGCGGCCATCGGCGGTGGTGCCACCCCAATCAACCCCGAGCCGCTCCAACAGTTTGGCGGCATTGGCTTCCCCGCCCATGGATTGGCAGGCTTCAGCGCGGCATAGTTTTAGGACATGTCGGCCTGAAGGTTGCTGGCGATAATCATGGTAGAACGACACCACGCCGTAAACCTCAGCGCGGGTGATGTTCAGCCGGTTGGCGATAAGGCGCATGGCGTCTTCAGAGATATAGCCAAATTCTTCCTGAATGGCGTGTAAAATGGGCAATAACGGCCCTTCAAGCTGTAAATGTGCCGCGACAATTGCGTCGGCTGCCTCTGGATTCCAGTCCCGCGTCACAGATTATTCCCCTCAAGATTGTACGCTCTTTCATACAATCCTTATACAATAACAATATCGAAAAACAGTGCTGCAATAGCACAAAGCTATTAAAATATGCTCCATTCGCTTGTTTAACTGATTTTAGCGAAAATTCATGTAGTCGGGCTTAATGGTTTTAGGCGCATAGCCTGCACGATCAGCGCTTCGGTGAGGGGGGAGAGCGGGGCGCGGTCTGGCACGACAAGCCCGACGCTATGGACTTCGTGCGGGTTGGTGATGGGGATAGCGCGTAGGCGGGTGGTGAGGCCAAAAATCTCGGCAAGTTTTTCCGGCATCACGCTGGCCCAGCGGCCGGTTTGTACGTGGCTGACCAAGACCACGATGGAGTTGGATTCCAAGGTTGGCTCGGCCTTCACCCCGGCTTCGCGCAGCAACCGGTCGATGATGCGGCGGTTTTGCATGTCTGCCGTGAGCAAACAGAGCGGGATTTTGCCCACTTCAGCCCAACTGACACTCTCACGGTCGCCAAGCGGGGCGGAGGACGAGGTGAGTAGGCGGTAGCGTTCTTCATATAATGTGAAGATTCGGGCTTTGCCGATCGGCTCGTTATCAAGGTAGGTCAGCCCGGCATCGATTTCGAGGTTATTCAGCCGTTCCAGCACTTCCGAGGAGGTGCAGGAGAAGATCTGGAAGCGCACATTTGGGTGCTGGGCGCGGTAGGGGGTGGTGAGTTCAGCAACCACAGCGAGCGCGGTCGGTATCGCGCCGATGCGCAACACGCCGGTGAGGCCGCGTTTGAGGCGGGAGACGTCTTCGCGCATGGCATGCACGTCCCCGGTGATGCGCCGGGCCCATTCGAGCATCGCCTCACCTTCCGGGGTGAAACCCTGGAAGCGCGACGAGCGATTGACCAGCGGCATGCCCATGGCGTCTTCGAGCGCCCGGATGCCGGCAGAGAAGCTGGGCTGGGTGACGCCGCACGCTTCCGCCGCGCGACCAAAGTTTTTCTCGCGCGCCAGGGCGATAAGATATTCGAGTTTGCCGAGCATTTTGGGAGTGTAGCAGGAGTGCGGCAGGATTAAAAAGCCGGGGGATAGACCAAAGCGCAACCCGAGGAGGCATTCATAGTTTAGTCGGGCCGACGTAATGGTCAGGCCTTTTACACCCACTATACAACTTGACGTATATTTTTCTGATCGTTACGATTTAGAAGTTTAGTTTACGGTTCAGGAAACATTTGAGGAGAACGGACATGGTTAACGTCTGGATTATCGTTGGAGAAAGCAACACAAGAAAATCATCCACTATCCGAGCGCTTACTGGCGTTAGGACTCAAATCATCTACGATATTCAAATGATCGGCGGAACTCAGGATAAAGTACTCGTGATTCCTTCAGCGCTACAAGAATATTACCGGGTTCAGCCGGCAGCTTTTATTAGCTATATTTCCAAGGACCAATACATCCCCAAGTTCGGCCTCAGCGGGCCGCCCACAACTGTACAGAATTGGAGCCCCGCGAAGATTAATAACATCTTGATTTGTCTTCGTGAGTTCGCGACGGCGCCGACCACAACTCAACCAGGTTGCCCAGATGCAAATGCCTATATCTCTGGGTTTATCCGTGCGAAATGGACAATAAAGTCTCCAATCATTTACCTGAATGCTGGAACTCCAACATTCTCGTTACCTCCCGCCCTGGTGCATCATATCTCTCCTCCCCCGCCGGTTCACCTTATCAATCCGCTTCAGCCCACCAATGCGATCGCAGCGGCGATCCGGCCCTTATGGGATTGGGTTTGACAAGGGACTTCAGCAAGTAAAATGCGTTGTCCTTTCGCATTTCATCCTGCTTCGGCTGCCAAATCTTTGCGGCGTCAATGTAGGCTCTCGGTGAATGGTGCGCGTTGGGATGGGCAGCGGCACAGCGCCATCATCATGCGGGCGTCTAACGAGATCGATGGCGCGGTCACGCCGGGGAACCACTCAGGCGCGGCCTGGCGCAACGTTTTTCCTGCCTGTTCGCTGTGAAAATTCACTTTTATCAGGTCGCCGTATTGTTAGACCAAAGCGTCGGTAGCGGGGCCTATATAGAGATGATGGCGTGGTCGCGATCCACCATCACGGTTTGCTCATTTGCCCGTGCCGCAGACTTTACAAGCCGACGCGACATATCAACACCGTGACATAGGAACGACAATAACAGCGAGACCGCCGTGACAGGCCAGGGTTGGTGGGTTGCATTGGTCAGCCAAGCGATGAGTATAAAGTCCCCCGCCAGCAGATTTGGCAAAACCATATCCCAGGCTACCCCTCGGCGTTGCAGGCGCCATAACAACCCCAGCCCCAAGCCTTCCAATGTTGTTAACATTAAGATCGGGACCACAATATATCCGGATGTTACAAGGCTCGCCATATCCTGATTCTTTTCCCCAATCCGGCTAATGTATCACGCATATTGTTTAAACGCATATTGGCCAAAATATCGCCTCCACCCGAACGCACAGAAGGCAGCGTTTTTGTTATGGTAAACGCAACGCGCGTCCGGGCTGAACCTTTTAGCAAGCGCCTCTGAAACGATTGATCAACAGGCTTTAGTTCTTCGTCGCATTCGTTGTATCAGAAGCCGGCATTGGTGCTGTAGCCGCGGCTGCCGTGGCCCCCACCCCGAGGAGCGGAGGGAACTTCGCTGCCATTGCTGCACCGAATAGCGGTTTATAAACGCCCTGATGGCACGTGGCGCAATTAATTTTCGCAACATCACCCGTTGGGCCGCGCTGGCTAACCGGGAATGTGGCGGTTAATGGCACCATGTAATTGCGGTTGAGGTCACGCAACATGGCTTCAGCATAGAAAGCGGTTACACGTTGGGGGGTACTCTCGCTCCAATCACTGAATGCCTGGCTATTATGACAGAAGGCGCAGTTGACACCCAGAGCCTGGGAGTAATGCATCATCAGGGCGTAGGTCCAATCAGTCTGTTTAATAGACTGCCGATTGCCCGAAGGCAGCGCTGTGGTTCCTTGGTCACGGATCTGCTCATTGTTCAGCAGGAACGGCGTGAAGGGGTCTGAGGGCAAGGACGAATTATTGATCGCGGCTGCCGGCAGGTTTTTGCCCATATTGGTTTCAACCAAGCCCGTACCAGAGCCGGGCGTAACACCCGTGAACCAGATCTGCGTTGGCATGGGCGCGCCGCGGTGACATGTATAGCATGTGACGCCAACGCTGCCGACATGATTGGCATATGTTGTGTTCACAGCAATTGTCATTTGCAACATTCGCCGCGCAATGACTTTGGTGTATTTTGAATCGTCAGCAAAATTCCCGGCGACGTGACAGTAGTTGCACCCTTGTTGCGGCGCGACCCAGTTCGACATGGAAACCATCAGGCGTGTGAACGCCCCGGTGCTGACATTGCCTAAGACTTGCACATTTTTATAAACAGTTTTCGCCGGTGGCCCAGCATCGATCAAAGGCAGGGCTGGTGGCGGCTGGTTAATGGCAAGGGCCTGTGCAACTTGGGCTGGCACATAGTTCAACTGCATGCCGGTACCGGGGTTACCTGTTGCCACCATCTCGACCGGTGGGTGAGAGAACGTGAGCACCGCGACAAGCGAGACGGCAAACGCCCCTAATAGAGCGACACCTGAAAGAGCGGTTCTCATGGCTTAACTCCCTGAACGGCAGCAGGATCGATGGCGGGGCTGTAGATTGGCGCATAATGCGGTGCCACGCCATGTTTCACCGCCCATAGGAACCAATTGTCGGTCACGGTGCCGGTGAGCAGAATACCGATGCCGCCGGTGAGTGGTGTGAGCACAGCGAACCACCACGCCCAACGATGGATGGATTCCATGGTTGCGTTGAAACCCATCGTCCAGCGCCAGAACAAAGCCGCGCGTTCTGATGCCGTGCCACGATCAACCGATTGTTCAACTTCCTTGTCTCCGCCAAACCGGCTGACCGCCAGAATGGTGGCCGCATGCATCGCAAACAACAGAACCGAGCCATACAGGAAGACAATCGAGAGCATATGGAACGGATCGTAATATAGGTTCCCGTAGCGCAAGGAAAACGCGACGGTCCAGTCCAGATGTGGGAAAATACCAAATGGTGGGGCCTCACCCCAGCTTCCCATAAGGATTGGGCGGATAAAGCCGAGGACCAGGTAAAGCCAGATTGCGGACGCCCATGCCCAGGCCGTATGGGTGCCAAGCCCAAGCTGGCGGGCACGGCGATAAACCCGGAAGAACCATAAAATCATCGCGGCCGTCAGGAAGAAACCAGCCACCAGCCACCAGCCACCTTGATTGAGTGGCGGAATGTGAAGCCCGTAAGCTGGTGCCGGCGGCTCTAGCGCCAGCCACGGTAAATCGCGCAGGAACAATACCGGATTCCACCCGACAGAGGCCCACATATTCAGCCCAATCACCTCGATGGCGATAAAGCCGCATATTAAGGATGCAACACCGAGAGAGCCGAGATAGAGCGGGCCCACCTGCGCATTCCCAATAATCCCCATCAGGTAGCTGAAGAAAGGTTTGCCTTCTCGTTGAAACACACTGCCGGTTACCGGCACCCCGGCGTGAAGCGGGCCGCGAATTTGAACGCGTGTAAAGATGTTTTGATATTCGGTCATTTGAAGGGCTTCTCCTCCCGTTGGCGAAGCTGAAGTTTAAACATGTTACATTAATGTCCTGCGGACCAGATTGGCATATTCAGCCACCAGCTCCACCATTCCGGCCAGCCAGCGGTCCAGAATGGGCCGCTGAGGATGATACAAACACCGCTGAAGAATACAGCTGCCAGGGCCAGGAATAATCCTAACCGGTGGATACCCAGCGTGCCGATGGAGTAACCAATGAAGTCGCGAAAGAACGTATCCTCATACTCAGCTGACTTCACCTCTTCACCCTTGGCGGGATTGAGGGCTGAGAGCACCAACGACCCATGCAGTGCTAGAGCAAATGTTGTGGTGAAAAATAATGTCACACCCAGCATATGCGCCGGGTTATATTCGAAATTGAGATATTGATAGCCAGTGTTTGAGACCCAATCCAGATGGCTCATAATCCCGTAAGGGAAGCCGACACCCCAGGCACCCATTAGAATAGGGCGGATCACTTCCAGGCTGACATAAGCAAATATTGCAAAACTAAAAGCAAATGGCACGTGCAGGCCGATGCCCAATTTGCGGGAAATTTCTACTTCCCGCAGCGCCCAGGAGACAAAGGCGCCCAGCGCGCAAACTGTGATAATCTGCCAAAGCCCTCCTTTGGCAATGGGCGCAAAGCCAAGCCCGTATGAAATATCAGGGGGCGTAATATTAATTTGCCAGACATTCCAGGTATGGCCCTGCGAGGCGCCATAAATAATTAAGGCTGTTCCCAGAATTGAAAAGAACGCTGCGGTAACACCAAAAAACCCAACGTAAAACGGGCCAACCCAATAATCAAACAGGTCGCCTCCTAACAGCGTGCCACCTGGAACACGGTATTTTTTCTCGAAGGTCAACATGGCCATTAGATTATTCCCTCTTTGCCGATTGAGCCGGTAAAACCTGAAATACGGAGGTTGCCAAAGCGAGACGCCCGACAACCTCCTGGTAAGTCACTTGGACGCTGGTAATGACGAAGCCTGGGCAGGCGGTGAAACCGCTGCGCCGCCGCCAATCCAGTCGAAGCGCGGGGTGCTGAGCAAAATAAAATGAATCAGCAACGCGAGCGTAAACAGGAAAGCGAACAACGCGACCAGAGCGCGCCGGGGGTCGAAAAGCAGCCATATACGATACATACTGGCCTCCCTTAAGAAAACATGCTGGTGGTGAGACCAAGCACGGCTTTAGCGTGACCAGGGTCCATTAACATGGAGTAGCCATTAGGGCCTGGGATCCAGGGCCGCCATGACCAAACCAGAAAATGTGCCACGATCGCGATCAACGTGAAAGCAATGAAGCTGGCCACAAAAATCTTGTGGAACTCCTTCGCTTCCGTTTCGGTCAGGCCGCTGAGCGAGCCTTCCCGTGGTGGAACGGAACTAGACATATAAAATTATCCTTTTTTTCGAAAATATCCCTTGCGACATATTTCCAGGATCGCGCGCACCCCGCGCGAGGGAACAGCCAGGCCGAAATTGGCGCAGACTGATGGCGGAAAGGCCGGGCATCATGCCAACTGCCTTGTTGAAATAGCGGTGGCGACATGTGTCGCCGTGACAATAATATCCCCAAGTGACTGGGCTTCTCGCTCTGCCCGGTCACGCAGGCGCTTCGCAGCAGAGATACGAATCAAATAGGGTTCGGTATCGAGATGATCTTCTAGTAGCTGCAGCGCACCCTCATCCCAGTCATAGGGTGCTGCTGGCTTGGCATGGGTTGCTTCGATTTTATCAAGATCTGTCGCGAGCGGCAGAATATTGAACAGCGCATCAAATAAGGCGTTGCAATATTCTTGCACAACATAGGTAACGCCAGCATAGCCCATAAAAGGCGTGCCGGTGGCGCGGCGTATGATGGCGCCTGGGAAAGAGGCCGGAATGTACATGCACCGGCCACCAAGTTCGGCTGCGTACATACGCTCGTTAAATGATCCAAACAGTACCAGTGGTGGCTTGGTTTTCAGCGCGGCGCGCACGGCGTCGTTATCTGGTTTTACGCCAGGCTTGCGTGCGAATGAGAAGCTACACGGGATGCCGAAATCATCTTCCAGCATACGCTTTAGGCCGCGCGTATAGGTCTCAGTTGCGACGACGGCAAACGACGCGGTCGCAAAAAAATCTTGCGTGACACTGCGCCATAAATCCCAAATCGGCTTAATCGTTTCAGTTTTTTCGCGGGCGATGAAGGGTTCGGCATCAACCCCGGTTAGCTCCGCGAGCTTATGCAGGAAATTGGTGGTGGCATACATGCCGATCGGCGCATAGAGATATGGTTTTCCAAGTTCTTCACAGAGTTTTTTGCCAAATTCACGATACATGCAGATATTCACGTCAGCATCCGCCAGTTTAGGTATTTCGTTAAGATGTGTACCGAGCGGGAACACGGCATTCACGTCGCAGCCAATCCCTTCAACAATGCGTTTGATCTCGGCAAGGTCCGACGGCATGTTAAAGGTGCCATAGATAGGGCCGATAATATTTACGCGTGGCTTACTATTTGCAGGAAGTGGTTTGCGCTTTGTTTTGCTGTTACCGAATTCATTCCATAGCCAGACCATCGCGCGCTCGGCACATTGCCACTGGTCTTCATCGATGGTGCGGGGAATGAAGCGACGTAGGTTTGACCCCTCCGGTGTCACACCACCACCGATCATCTCAGCGATACTACCTGTGACAACCACGGCGGGGGTTTTTTGATCCCCCATCAAAGCGGCGCGGCGCATGGGGCCTTCGGTACCTGAACTTGAAAGATTATCCTCAGACAAGCCCGTAACCACGATCGGCAATTCATGTGGCGGCAGTCCATCAGTATAATGCAACACGGCGGTGACGGGAAGATTTTCACAACCCACAGGACCATCGATGACAACCCGCAAGCCTTTGACAGCGGTGAATGTATAGACAGCACCCCAATAGCCGCCAGCACGATCGTGGTCTTGCACTAACATGTCGCAGCCTCCTGTACCGGTGCGAAGAAGTCGATCATGCGGGAGAAACGTTCACGCCCCGCGGTCTGTGCGGCAACGATTGAGACAACCGAACCAACACCTGCCACGCCAAATAACGGCCGAGCTGAGACCATGTTGGTGAAATATACTGCCGGAATGCCTTGTTCCTTCGCCGCCTGCACCAACGGCGTTGTGCCAACCGCAAGGTCTGGCTTCACATCCCGCGTGGCCCCAACATCTTGTTCCAGCGAGGCGCGGAATTGTACGTGGGTTCCGCGCGCTTCCAGCCATTCGCGGTCCGCGTTGCTCCATTCCGTCCGTGGCAAAGCCGTGCCGACATAGGGGATTGTTGCACCGGCTTCGACGAGCAGCCGCGCCACCAAAAGCTCAGATCCCTCATAGCCAGAAATCACCAACCTTGCATTCACACGGTTGCCTGCCAGTATGCCTTGAATGGCTGGCAGTATTTTTGCTTTCGCGAGATCAATGGCGGCCGGACCAACCTGCGCCGCATGGCCGATGGCTTCCAGCCAGTCAGCGGTACCTTCTAAACCAACCGGCGCTGAGCCAATCACGGGCCTGCCCGCAGCAGCAAACTCACGAATCGTGGCCGTATAAAACGGGTGCACAGCGGCTGCCACAGTGCAGTCTAGCGCACCATATAAATCACGCCATTCACGCGCCGGCATGCCGGGCGCTAATGAGAGGCCCATCGGCGCCAGCATCGCTGCGATGCCTGGTGGGTCAGCCGGAAATAACTCACCGATTAGCGAGACGCGCTTACCTTCGGCGACCGGCCCGCGTGGCCTTGCCACCGCACCCCGTTCCGCTTCACCGCGCGCATATTTCAGCATGGCACCGGCGAGCACATCTTTTGCTTCCGCATGGGTTGGCACGCCAAAGCCGGGCACATCAATGCCGATGATCCGCACCCCATCAATCTCTTTGGGCAACAAATCCAACGGCACACCAGAGGCTGTTGGGACGCAGAGATTAATGATGACCACCGCATCATAATCATCCGGCCGTGCTGTCTCCCGCACCGCTTTGCGGATGTCTTCAAATAATTGTCCGGTAACCAAAGTCTCAGAATCGAATGGCACATAGCCAACGCTGCGGCGTGCCCCGTAGAAATGTGAGGTGAAGGTCAGCCCGTAAACACAGCAGGCCGAGCCTGAAAGAATCGTCGCCACCCGGCGCATGCGCAAACCAACCCGCAAGCTACCAAAGGCTGGGCACATTGATTGTGGTTGGTCGTGCGGACCTTGCGGATAATCCATGGCGAGCTTGTCGAGCATCTCGGATTTACCCGCCGCGCGCGCTGCCGCCTTCATGGTATCTTTACCGCCATGACAGGACGCTTCAGCCAGTTTTACCGGTGGGAGAACCGCACCATCCATGGTCTATGATCCCTCATACACAACTTCGAGTGACGGGATCTCAACATGGTCAACCCCACACATATCAGCGAACGTTGCAGGGTCCAGCACCACATCGCGGCCCACCGCATCACCTTTGAAAAGACCCAGCAGCCCTTCTTGCGTCAGTGGCGTCGGGCGCACCGGGGGTGCTTCGGCGACGGCTAAGCCAAGCTCCTGAAATAAGGCGCCCCATTGGCTCTGCGACGTGCCGATAATTTCGTAATTGGCGCTCTTGCGGCGAATATCATCATCCGCTGGAATCGCGGCCAGAATGGGAATTCCGACCGAGTCGCAAAATGCCTGCGCTTCGCCGGTTCCGTCATCTTTATTGATCACCATGCCGGCAACCCCAACATTGCCACCCAGGTTGCGGAAATAATCTACCGCTGAGCAGACATTATTAGCGACATAGAGAGATTGCAGATCATTCGAGGCGACCACGATCACTTTCTGGCAAAGGTCACGCGCGATCGGCAAGCCGAAACCGCCGCACACCACGTCACCTAAAAAGTCCAGCAGCACATAGTCAAAATCCCAATCCTGGAAGCCTAATTTATCCAGCAGCTCGAACCCGTGAATGATTCCACGCCCGCCGCAACCACGGCCAACTTCCGGGCCACCAAGCTCCATGGCAAACACACCATCGCGCTTGAAGCACACATCACCAATCACCACCGCTTCACCGGCAGCTTTTTTCTTGGAGGATGTTTCAATGATGGTTGGGCAAGACCGCCCGCCAAATAGCAAGGATGTGGTGTCAGATTTTGGATCGCAGCCAATCAGCAGTACACGCTTACCCTGCTCGGCCATCATGTATGAAAGGTTGGCCAGCGTGAAACTTTTGCCGATACCACCTTTGCCATAAATGGCAATAATCTGGGTTTTCTTGGGAGGCTTCACCGATGCTTCGGCAGAAATATCGGGACGGATACGCCCAGGCGTCGCATTCATGATGAGCTCCAATCAATAATCATTTTTAGGCATTCGGGCGTTTCGAAAGCGGTTTGGTACGCCTCACGGACGTCTGTTGCGGCGGCGTGATGCGTGATCAGCCCGTCGAGATTCAAAGCGCCCGACTCTGCAAGTTTCTGCACCGCCATGAGGTCCTCAGGCTGCCATTGTGCGGCGATGCGTAAGCGGGCTTCGCGCATAAAGGCGGGTGCGAAGGCAAAGCTTAGCTTGGCATAAAATCCCGCCAGCACAATTTCACCGCCAGGGGCCAAGCGCGAGATCAGCCGGTCGAGCAAGGTTTCATCGCCGCTCGCATCGTAGATATGCTTGTAATCATGGCGGTTATCATCCTGCGGCAGGCGCACTTCGTAGCCTTCAGCCCCGTCGTGACGCGCCGGGTTGCGTTCCCACACCACCGGCTTGGCACCGGCCAACACCGCAATGCGCGCAAGCAGCCTGCCCACCACACCATGGCCGATAATCAAGTCCGGTTGGGCGGCGCCATTGGCAGAAGCATGATAGGCAGTGGCCGCCAAGGCCAATAATACGCCGCGCTCACCCAACGATTCGCTCACTGTTACGGCACGTGCCTGCGGCACCACCAACCGGGAGGCATTGGCACCAAACAAGCCCCGCACATCCGCAAAACAATTTGAACCCGGCACGAATACAAACTCGCCCACCCGGCTTGCGAAAGCGGGCGGGGCCGAGACCACACGGCCAACCGATTCATAGCCCGGCACCAGCGGGTAGCCCATGCCGGGGAACGCCGGCATCTCACCGGACCAGAACAGACGCTCGGTGCCCGTGCTGATCCCGCTATGGGTCACATCCACGACCAAATCGCTCTCGCCCGGCGCATTTAAACGCACCGCGCCGAGTTCGACTATTTTAGGCTCGCGGATAACGACGGCTTGGCTTTCCACTATTCCTGACCTTTCGCGGGCAGTTGCAGCCGGGCCTTACATCTTCGCCTGGCTGATAGTTGTCAGATTATAGTGACAACTATTATTGTCAATAAAAACTTACAATTCTCTTTGGGCGATTATGATACTGGCCAGCAAAGGTTGGGCGGTTGGCAGCATGCGAACCCGCGAAAAGCCGGTTTCAGCCAGTAGTTTCATGATTTGTTGCGGGTGGCGGGCGCGTCCGCTGCCCATCGCCAGAAGGTAAAAACCGAAATAGGCAGCGGCCATCGGCTCTGCGCCTTTGGTGCCGCCCATCGGCTCGGCCAGCAACAACACCCCGCCGCGGGGCAGTGCGTTATAGGCGGCGGCCAGTAAAATTCTGGCCCTTGCATCAGGGTGGTCGTGCAAAACCCGGATGAGGGTGATGAGATCGGCACCTGCTGGCAGTGCTGCGGTGGTAAAATCACCTTCGAAAACATCGCTACGCTGGCTTAAACCGGCGCGCGCAAAGGCGCGGCGCGCTTGTGCCGCAACTTCGGGCAATTCAAATAATCGCAAGTGTAATCGCGGTGCCTGGGGGGCCAGAAGCCGCAGGAAGCTGCCGTCACCGCCGGCCACATCCATGACGATTTTATGCTTGGTAAAATTATACGCACGCAGAATTTCACCCGCCACCATCGGTTGCGACGCTGCCATCAAGGCTGAGTAATCTGCTGCCTGCCCGGCATTGCCTTGGTACGGCCAAAATTTTTGCAGCGCCGTTTCAGCTTGCCCCCGAAGCAAAGCAACCGGATCCGCGAGATCAGCATAAAATAGCCGATGATGGGCAACCATGGCGGCGATACCGGGGTTTCCACGCAGCGCAGCCCCCAACGGACCCAAGCGATAACCATTTCCGTGACGTTGCAGCAGCCTTAACGAGACTGCCGCATGCAGTAAAATTTCCAAATTCTGGGGCGGTATATCGCAGTGCAGCGCCAATGCCTCAATCGGCAAAGCCCCCTTTGCCAGCAGGTCAAAAATATTGAGTGCTGTACAGGCAGACAGCGTCTGCGCGTACACAAAGCCCGCACAAATATCAAACAAGGCGCGTGCCTCCCGCCGCGCGATATGCCTGGTGAGCGGAAAACGCGCCGCCCAGTTTTGAAAATTCGGGCTCGCCAGCAACCGGTCGCGCCACGCCCAGAGATATGCCGAAAGCGATGAACGCTGTGGCAGTGGCACGGTGGAAAGATTAGCCGACATTCAGCCTCACGCCGCAGCGCGCGAGAGGCTCTTTGGCACTAATCGTTTTGCTTCCTGCGCGATCAACGCCCGCAACGGGGTGGCTCCGGCGCAATCAGGGATCGATGCGGCGGCTGAGGCCGCCAAAGACTCCAGCAAGTCAAGCGCCCCGTTAATGCCGTAAGCGCGCACCGCGCTTGGGCGATTCAATGCTGCATCCTGCCCCACCGGCTTGCCGCATTCATCCGGGTTGGCAACTGCATCCAGCAGATCATCCGCCACTTGATACGCCTCGCCCAGCAACTCACCCAAAGCGCGCCATGGTTGCGGGTCTGCGCCCGCAGCGGCTGCACCGGCGATGGTTGCGGCTGAAAATAACGCACCTGTTTTTGCGCGTTGGTAAACCGCCAGGTCCGGCTTTGGTTCACTCTCCCAGGCTTGGCCGGCTGCAATGCCGTTCGGCATTCCCACGGCTTGCGCGATGGTTAGCACCAACGGACCCAGCCGTGCGGGGACGTGCAAAGTGCTCCAGGCTAATAATTGGAAGGACAGCACAATCAGCGCATCGCCCGCTAACACCGCCAGCGGCGCACCATAGGCAGCATGCACAGAAGGCTTGCCACGGCGGATCGCGGCATCGTCAAAACATGGCAGATCATCATGCACCAGCGAGGCGCAATGCAGTAACTCAAGGGCGCAGGCAGCGGCATCCGAAACTTCCGGGTGGTCATCACCACACGCCGCCGCCACTGACAAACAAAGCCTTGGCCGCACACGCGCACCGCGCGGAAACACCGCATGGCGCATGGCGGCGGCCAGCAAGGGTGGTGCTGGCGGCGCGTGGGTGCGCGTAAACGCCATATTTAAGCCAGCCTCAATGCGCGATGATGCATCCATGGGTGGTCCCCCGACATGTTGACCTGATATAAGTGTCAACTTTAGTTGTCATTAAATATGTGCATATTAATTGACAATCGGTCAAGACATTTCGATATTAGCGCATGACCTCGCGCAACATCGTCATTATCGGTGCCGGCATTGGCGGGCTCACCGCAGCTTTGCAGCTCGCGCAGGCTGGCCGCAGCGTCACGGTTTGTGAGGCAGCCGCAACGCCGGGGGGCAAATTGCGGCAATTAAAACCCGGTGGCGTGGCGATTGATGCCGGCCCCACGGTCTTCACGTTGAAGCCCGTATTTGATGCAATTTTTGCTGATGCTGGCAGCAAGCTTGAAGACCATCTGACCTTGACGCCACTACAATGCCTGGCACGCCACGCCTGGGAAGATGGAACGCAGCTTGATTTATTTGCAGATGTAAGCCGTACGGAAGCCGCTATTGCCGCGTTCGCTGGTGCCAAAGCCGCCCAAGATTATCGACGTTTTCGTGCGCGTAGTCAGCAGATTTTTACAACACTCGATGCCAGCTTTATGCAAAGCGCGCAGCCGGGCTTGCTCGGGCTTATCCGCAATGCCGGGCTTGCCCAGCTACCTGCCCTCGCCAATCTCGGCGCGTTCGCGACCATGTGGAATGAGCTTGGCCGTTATTTCAGCAACCCTAAACTACAACAACTTTTCGCCCGCTACGCCACCTATTGTGGCGCCTCACCATTTTCTGCACCCGCCACCTTAATGCTAATTGCGCACGCTGAACAAAGCGGGGTTTGGACCATTGCAGGCGGTATGATTAAACTCGCTGACGTGCTGATGGATTTAGCCAAAGCACGCGGCGCCGTTTTCCACTTCAACAGCCCCGTTCAGGAAATTAAAGTCAAATCCGGCTGTATTTCTGGCGTGCTGTTGCGCGATGGCAGATTTATCGCAGCGGACGCAGTGCTGGCAAACACTGACCTCGCGGCTCTCGATGCTGGCTATCTGGGCGAACCAGCCCAGCAAGCGGTTAGTGGCTTTTGTAAAAACGCAAAACGTTCGCTTTCCGCTATAACCTGGGCGCTGACGGGCGCCAACGCAGGCATGGAACTGGCCCACCATAATGTGTTTTTCTCATCGGACTATAAAGCAGAATTCGACACGATTGCAGCCGGGCAAATACCGTTCGACCCGACGGTTTATGTGTGTACACCCAACCCTGGTGAATATTTTTGCCTTATCAACGCCCCAGCCAATGGCGATAAGCACCACCCCAACGCCGCGGAGGAAGATCAATGGCTGAAGCGCATGACAGAAAAACTGCAACGCCGCGGCCTGACATTGCATCCATCGGCGATTACGCGCACTGGGCCGCCGCAATTCAACCAGATGTTTCCGGGATCAGGCGGCGCGCTATATGGGCGAGCCCTCAGCAGTTGGCGGGACTCATTCAACCGGCCAGGTGTGAAAACCAAACTACCGGGCCTTTATTTGGCGGGGGGCTCGGTACATCCGGGGCCGGGGCTACCAATGGCAGCACTCTCGGGGCGGCTTGCGGCAACCCAAATCTTGCAGGACCTCGCTTCAACCAAGCCATTGCTCCAGGTGGCTATGCCTGGTGGTATATCGACGCCATTAGCGACGACGGCGGCGAAGCCCTTACATTAATCGGCTTTATCGGCAGCGTTTTTTCCCCGTATTACGCCTGGGCCAATGCCAAAGCCCCCGCAGCGCCAGAAAATTACTGCGCGATGAATATGGTATTATACCGTCCAAGGGGCAGCTTATGGGCAATGACCGAACGGCCACGAGGCGCCTTGGCACGAAGTGAGCGCCAGTTGCAAATTGGCCGCAGCTTCATGCGCTGGGAAGATGGTGTATTGAGCGCCAGCATCGATGAAATCACGGTGCCGATCCCCCAACGCCTACGCGGTACGATCAAACTCTCACCACAATCCATCCAGACCCAACAATTCGCACTTGATGCCGCCGGGCGACATCGTTGGCAACCAATCGCCCCGCGTGCGCGGATTGAGGTAAATTTTGAAAAGCCGAAGCTATCTTGGCAGGGAACAGCCTATTTCGATACGAACGATGGTGATGCCCCGCTTTCACGCGATTTCAAAAACTGGCATTGGTCACGCAGCCATCGGGGTGCAAATTCAAGAGTTTTATATCACGTTCATCGCCGCGACGGTTCGGCCCATGAGATTTCACTGCGTATTGATCGCGATGGCAACGCGCTTGCCGTCACGCCACCGCCATTGCAACCGTTACCAAAAACATTATGGCGACTGCCGCGCCAAACCTATGCTGACATTGGGCATAATCCTACGGTGATAAAAAATTTTGAGGACGCGCCTTTCTATAGTCGCGCTTTGATTGCCACATATGTCGATGGATTGCCGGTACAGGCTGTTTACGAGTCGCTCGACCTCGACCGCTTCGATAAAAATTGGGTGAAGTGCTTATTGCCCTTCCGGATGCCCCGGCTGTAATGGGGCCTTTGCCGCCAGCTCCGTATCGCGCGCCTTACTGCGCTTTAAGTCGCGGCTCACCGAAATATATTGCTGCACGCCAAAAGCAACCACCGCCAAATCCAACAAGCTCCATTCCAGGAACGTGGCGATATGGCCGGTCACGCTAGCCGCCGTTGATTGCGCACCGCCTCACGCTGCGAGCGTTCAAGCCGCTCAAAAATATCAAGTAATATCGTCACGCCAGAGTTTGGCTTTTCCATTGTTGGCAGCGCTGCTGCATCCACCAAATATTGCGTTGCAGGCAGTGCTACTGCATCTGCTTGGCGTGTGGATATTAGCATCATGGGCAACGCTGAAGCCGCGAGTGCTAACTTGCGATAGCCTGATACACGGGCGCGGCGTGTTACTGAATTATACCCGCCGGCTGCAATATCAGCACCAATCGCGGCGTAGATTTTACGCGCTGCCGCAATGCCAATCCGGCAATCAAGCGGTAGCCTTAAAATACCGGCATAAGCGCGCTTATATAAAATATCCGCTTCAGCCAGCAACCGTTTTACCACGAGGCCCAGGGCGCTGGAAAATTGCGGGGTCGCCAGCAACGCGCTTTCATCAATACCCGCCTCGGCTAACCAACGCTGCGGTAAAAATAACCGTCCGGCCCGCGCGTCTTCGCCGACATCGCGCGCGATATTTGTGAACTGCATCGCAACTCCTAAATCTGCCGCACGCGCCAGACTTTCAGCATCACGCACGCCCATTAACAACGCCATCATCACGCCAACAGCGCCGGCCACCCGCGCCGCATAATCAGCCAAGTCAGCCAATGTCTCATACCGCCTGCCCTGTAAATCCCAACTTAAGCCTTCAATCAACGCGGCTGGCAGGAGTTTGGGGATCTGGTAATTGGCGACAACACCGGCAAAAGCACGATCCACTGGTGAGGCATAAGGTTCACCCTCGTAAGCGGCATCTAACCGATTATATAGATATGCCAAGGCTGATGACGGATCGTCTCCTAGGTCGATCGCATCATCAGCTTCGCGGCAAAATGCATATAAAGCTGTCGCAGGTTCGCGTAGATGCCGGGGCAGTAGTAAGGATGCTGCAAAAAAACTGCGCGAGCCACTGCAAAGCATAGCTTGGCACGCCGCAATATCAGCCGGGTCAGCGAAAAACTGCGGCATCAGGAACCACCTCATCTAGAACGCGGGCTGAGGAAATCACGCCTGGCACGCCAGCGCCTGGATGCGTTCCCGCCCCAACAAAAAATAAATTTTCAATCTCTTCAGATTTATTATGCGGCCGGAACCAAGCGCTTTGCAGCAAGCGCGGTGCCATCCCAAAACCGGCGCCATGCAGGGACAAATAATTTTCCTTGAAATCAAGCGGCGTCATGATTTTAGATGTCACGATGCAATCGCTTAAACCCGGCAATATGCTGGCATTCAAATACGTCTCAATGGTCTGACGATACGATTCTGCCGCCTGCTGCCAGTTTACCATGCCTTGCAAATTCGGCACGGGCGAGAGTACGTAAAATGCATCACAGCCAGCCGGTGCTAAGGACGGGTCAGTCGCCGTCGGCCGGTGCAAATATAGGCTAAAATCATCAGCGAGATACTTGGCATCAAAAATATCGCGCAGCAAGGCGTCGTGTCGCGGCCCAAGTAGAATTGTATGATGCGGGACGTCAGCATATTGCTTGGCCGTGCCGAAGTACCAAACAAATAAACCCATCGAATATTTAGCCCGCGCAATTTTTTTGTCGCTCCAGCGCTTTTTTTTCTGCCGTCTAAGGAGGTTTTTATACGTCCAGCCAACACAACCATTGGAAACAACAATATCAGCGCTGATCGTCTCGCCTGTTTGCAAAGTCACACCAACCGCTTTGCCATCATCCACGAGGATTTCTTCAACCGTTACAGCTGTGCGGAGCCGGTTGCCCTGACGCTCAATCAGCCGCGCCATGGCCGTGACCAACGCCCCGGTGCCGCCAATGGGAAAATGCACGCCGGATTTACGCTCCAAATACAAAATCAAAGCGTAAATGGCACTGGTATCCAGCGGATTACCGCCAACTAACAGCGGATGAAAACTAAGCGCAATCCTGAGACGCTTATCACGAATATAGCGTGCCACCAAACCGCTCACACTGCGGTAACCAGACAGCCGCACTAGCTCGGGCAAAATCCGCAACATGTCAGTCCAAGAGCCAAACGCTTTATGGGCCAGTTTCTCGAACCCGATTCTATAAATTTCTTCACTCAGGGCGATAAATTTCTCGTAGCCTTGCACATCGCCCGGTGCCAGAGCCTGCACCCGGCTTCGCATCGCGTCGGCATCACCGTCGCAATCAAACGCGGTACCGTCATTAAAAATAATCCGATAAAATGGTGAGACAGAGCGCAGCTCGACATCGTCAGCCAATTTCCGCCCCGCCAGCGCCCACAAATCTTCAAGCAGAAAAGGTGCTGTAATAATCGTGGGCCCGGCATCAAAAGTAAACCCATCTTGCCGAAATACCGCGGCGCGGCCACCAGGTTCCGCAAGGCGTTCGAGCACGGTCACGCGGTAGCCGCGCGCGCCTAACCGAATCGCCGCTGCCAAGCCACCAAACCCGCTACCAATCACCACCGCATGTGGCCGGGTATCGGTCTGTCCTGCTTTTGCAAAAACCTGTGGCGGTGGCAATGCGTTCATGGTTCAAACACTCCCGTTTCGCGGGCAAAGGTGACGATCATATCGCACGTTTCGTCGGGCTTTTCCTCATGCGCCAAATGCCCAAGCCCCTGCATCCGAAGCAATTTTGCGCATGCGATGAGGCGTTGAATACGATCCGCTTCCGAGGCTGGGATTGAGCGATCCTGACTTCCAACAATCAATAGTAATGGTGTTTTTATCTTTGAGAGTTTGCTGCTGAATTCCGCCAAGCCCCAATTTGCCATCATTTTCAATGCTGCACCCGCATGGCCACTACGGCGGGCCAGACGCGCGTAATACCCGACCCCTTCGCGGCTGATAGTGGAGCCGGTACTCGCCAGTAATCTTTCGACCACTTTGCTATCCGCTGCCTGCCAGGAAAACAACATCGGGACGAAGGGGTTGGTTGCAAATAATTTTGCCAGCGGTGCAAACAAGCTACGGCCAGGACCGTGGGAGGCAAAGGGTAACAAGGCACCATTTAACGAGACAACAGCACGCGGCGCCATTAAGCCATCCAAACACATTTGCAACAAAATCGCCGCACCTGCCGAATGCCCCGCCGCAATCAATGGCTGCAAGCCCAACTGCTGCAATAAAGCCGCAATACCGCGCGCCATGCCGGGTAATGTCATACCTTCAATCTCGGGCTGGTCCGTAAAGCCATGCCCCGGCAAATCAGGTGCCACAACCGTGAAATGTTCAGCAAGCAGCGGCAACATGTCACGCCATGAATGTGTGGCAGCACCCGTACCATGCAGCAGCAACAAAACTGGTCCTTGCCCCGCTATTTGCACATGCCAACGCCATTTCCCCACGCGTATGAAACGGCTATGCGCGCGGTTGGGCCAATCCTTACCGTCCACCGCCCAATCTGGCCGCCCATAGGTGGCACGTGGTGGGCTGACAAATGCTTCATTCATCTCACGCGGCAGAGCTTGCACGCCAACCTCCCTGCTGCTCAACAATGCGGGTCAGGCGCGCCGGGTCGGCATATGGTAACGGCGCATAACGTGCCCCCATCGCATCGGCCAACCTCGCCACAAAAGCCTGGCGGCGCGGCGATGTGTCAACCACCACCGCTGATATTTGGGCGGCGCGACATAGTTTTGCTGCCGCCAACGCATCTTCGGCGGCGGCTGCCCGCCCGGCTTTACCATCACGCCCGATATTCGCCCCACCATCGGTAAGCATGACCAGAAATGGCGCACGGCCCTTACGTTTTTCAGCTTCTGCCAATTGCCGGCCGGCCTGAATGCCCGTAGCAAGCGGCGTAGGACCACCACCGGGCAATGCAGCTAAAGCGCGCTTGGCACGCGCCAACGCGCTGGTAGGGGGCAACAAACATTCTGCCGCACGCCCACGGAACGCCAGCAAAGCCACCTGGTTGCGCCGCACATAGCATTGCGCCAACAGCAACTGCACCGCTCCCTTGGCTTCTGCCAACCGATTCACCGCGGCGGAGCCCGAGGCATCAACCACAAAAATCGCTACGGTCTCGGCAGCTTCCTTATAAATTTTAATCCGGAAATCTTCACTGCGAATGATAAGCTTTCGCCCGGTAGTGTCGCGCTGGCGCAATGCCTGCCATGGTGCGGCGGCCCGCAGCGTATCAAGCACGCTTAGCCGCGCCCCACCTCGAAGGTCACCGCGGCGTGTGCCGCGTGGCCGCCCGCGCAGCAGGCTTACCTTATCGCCTGACTTACCAGCACCGCGCGCCAGCCGTTTCGGGCCAGTGCCCGCGGCAAGGGCCGCTAATAACGCAGGTGGCAGAACAGTTTTTTCAGCGTCTGCTACCCGGTCTTGCAACGGCTCTTCACGTTCGGTGTGCGGCTCAGACTGCTCAGGCGAAGCTTGCTGTTCTGCCGCAGTTTGATCTTCCGGCTGCGCATCATCAGGCATTGTCGGCATTTGGGTCGCGCGCGGCGCCAGCACTAACCGGCAGGCCAAATTGATATCCGCGTTGTCAATCGCCGGCTTGCCAAGCAGCGCAGCAGCCGCCCGCGCGGCCCTTAGCGCAAATAAAGCCGCCCGCATTGAGCCTATACCAAGCATTTCGCACAGCGCGCAAATCTGGCCCAGCGGTTCATCGCCAGCTTGCACAGAGGGTAAACTTTGCCGCGCGGTTTCGATAACTTCAGCCGATGGCCAAGCCACATCGCCCGGCAATCCTGTCGCCGCCAAAGTGAATGCCAACCGTTCCTGCAAAGCAGCCGGTATGGCTTCATCAGCATCACACCCCTCATCAAGGGCGATCACCGCAAACGCAACCGGCCTTTGTTGTGCATCAATCTGCGTGTCCATCACCGCGCAAACCCGTGCTGCCGTTTCGGCACTTAGGCGCTCGGCCATCGCCAACAGTAAAATGCCGCCATCACATTCTGCGATTAATCCTTTTGATAAAACCGGCCGCCCCGCCGCCAATGTCGCCGGTAAATCGAGCCCACCGAGCATCCGGTCATCACCAATATGAAGCGGCATTTTTTTAAAAGCGGCGGCCGCTGGGTAGAGTTTTTTTAGATTAGCCAGATAGAGATCGCGCACCGGCCCAGACCATGACCTGATAGAAATACCACCCAGCCCCACCGGATCTATCGCCAATAACGCTGCAACCCAGACCGCATCCTCGTACAGAGACCCCGAAGGCTCTGGTCCATGTGCCCAATCTGGGTCAAACGGGCTCATGCGGCAAAAACTTCCGCCACAGCCCGTTCAACGCGGGTACTGGCCAAGCTGTCATCCAACGGGTCGCGCCGCAATCGGTGCCGCAAGGCGGGTGCTGTCATTGCCCGCAAATGCTCCAGCTTTACAGCGTCGGCCTGTTCATATGCGGCAAGCGCTCGGGCAGCGCGCAGCAATGTTAGCTCGCCGCGCAACCCGTCCGTGCCCAGCGCCAAGCAGATTTTTGCCGCCTGCTCCAATATCGCATCAGGGACCGTGATGGCGGATAACTTTGCCTTTGCGAGCACAATTTTGTCGCGTAGGGCCATATCAGCTGGGCGCCAGGTTTCACAAAAGGCCGCCGGGTCGCGGTCATACGCATCACGCCGACGCACCACTTCAACCCGCGTTGGAATATCGGTGGGGGTTCTCACTTCAACGCATAAACCAAACCGGTCCAGCAATTGCGGCCGCAATTCGCCCTCTTCAGGATTGCCACTGCCGATCAACACAAACCGCGCCGGGTGGCGCAAACTCATCCCTTCCCGCTCGACCACATTTTCACCAGAGGCCGCGACATCGAGCAATACATCGACGATGTGGTCTTCAAGCAAATTTACTTCATCAATATATAAAAATCCGCGATGCGCGCGCGCCAGCAAACCCGGTTCAAAAACCTTCGTCCCATCAGCCAAGGCACGCTCCAGGTTGAGTGCACCAATCACCCGATCCTCGGTCGCCCCCAATGGCAGATCGACCACTGGCACCGCAACGCGATGTGTCAGCAAATGGCCTTTTAATTGATTCGCACGGCAGGTTTCGCAAAGCGAGGATGAATCACCGGGATCACACGCATAAATGCACCCAGTTACCGCTGCCATATCTGGCAATAAGGCAGCCAATGCCCTGACAGCCGTTGACTTACCAGTCCCCCGGTCGCCGAAAATCAACACACCAGAAAGCTTAGGTTCAATGGCCGCAATAATGAGCGCATTCATCATCTCATTCTGGCCAACAATCGCCGAGAACGGAAACGCCATTTTATACTCCCCCAAACGGCGCATTCAAGCACACGATTTTTCGATTTAACATATTTGCAAAGCTGACCCATAAAAGATAAGGCAACAAAAATATCCAGCATGAACCAGCATAGAGCGCGAGAATAAACATCGGGAACGCCACTGAGGCCCATAGGAACCCGGATTCTATCAGCGCAATATCTGGTCTGCGCTGTTTGAAGAAAAACAAGCTCCATAAAATATTCAAAATACCGTTGACGAGCAACGAAATAATAAACAGCGCCAGGATAACGGGATTACGGATTGCCTCCCAGCCTAAAACGGCGGCGGTGACTTCACCAATAAAAATCAATGTCCAAGCGGGGCCAAATAGCCAATCAGGCGGTTGCCAGGATGGTTTTTTTAAATTGTAATACCAATCATCCAAGATGGTCAGTTTCATGCCGGCGATCGCGACGATGGTCACACCCAATGTTGCAACCAGAACAGGCCCCCAGCTTGTAAGAAAACCGCTCAAGCCACGGCACCATGGGCTAGGGCAAATGCACAAACCAACATGCCAAGCACATATAATGTTGTGCCGGTGGCGTTATACCAGATCGCCTTTTCACGCGGACGGTCTAGAAACGCGATCATTAAATATAGCTGCGTTATGATCAGACACATAACGGCCACGGCGGTTACCGGATGATGCCACAATAGCATTGCGACCATCACGATCATCTGCGGGACGGCCATTACGATGCAAGCAAGATGAGCCGCGCGGTCTGCCCCCAGCAACACTGGTAGTGAATTGATGCCGCTTTGCAGATCACCTTCAACAGATTTGAAGTCATTTAGCGTCATGATCCCATGCGCGCCGAGACTATAAAGTAGTGCAATCAACAAAATATGGGCGTTTGGTAGCGCGCCGGTCATGACCGCAGCACCGGTGAACCACGGCACCCCCTCATAACAAATGGCAACAGCGGCGTTGCCCCACCAACCATTGCGCTTCAAGCGTAATGGTGGCGCGCTATAGGCCCAGGCTAATAACAGCGCGACGATTGCCGCGGCAAATCCCCATCTACCCAGCGTGGCTGCCAGTAAAAGCGAAACACCGCTCCAGATAATGCCTATATATAAACCCCAACGCCCCGGCATTCGCCCTGAGGGGATCGGCCGCTGCGGTTCATTAATCGCATCAACATGCCGGTCAAACCAATCATTCACCGCCTGGCTGGTACCGCATACCATCGGGCCTGCAAGCAGCAAGCCGGCCACCAGCAAGGGCCAATGTGCCGCAAATGATGTTCCCGCTGAGACCGTGCCACATAAAAATGCCCATACCGGCGCAAACCACGTGACGGGCTTTAGCAATTCAAAACAAGTTTTTAAGCTAGGCAAACGCGCAGGCGGCGCGTCGAATTCAGATACCGACAAGCCCAACTTCATATTCAAGTCTGCCGGCATGCCAGCCACTCCCTATGTTGAGATATTAGCGGCCATAGCGTTACTCGAGCCCGACAGCGTCGGCCTCGAGCAACCCATGGCGTCGCATTTTGACGTATAAACTCTGGCGGCTTACCCCGAGCACTTCGGCAGCAGAGGCTCGGTTATCACCTGTCATGGTCAAGGCGGCCTCAATGCTCAGCCGTTCAATCACGTCGGTGGCTTCACGCACCAGGTCTTTTAAGGACACACGGCCAATAAGTTCGATGATTTGTTCGAGTGATTTCGGAAATGTCCGTGGCTCCATAATTTGTGCAACAACGCGGCGGTTGGTAGCACGAATGGCAAAGCCATAATGCGGATCACCGCCATTCAGAACGGCCCCGGCTGAAATTTCAATATCCATTTCGGCGCCAAATTCGTCACGTAATAAGGTTGAAAATAGCCTTACCGAGCCATGTTGGCGCAAATTATTCAGCAGCACATTCAGCTCAACCCCAGGGCGGCCTAACCAGCGGTCGAGCGACTCGCCCTTTGCCTGATTTTCATTGCGCAGCTGCGCCATTTCAATGAACGCCTCATTAGCCGCGATGATAACGCCATTATGGTCAGTGACCACGAACCCATCGGGCACATGTTCCACCAGCTTCAGCATTTGCGCTTTGCTCTCGGTGAGCAAGCGGCCATGCGCTTCTCCATTCAGATGATTCGCTAACCTGACCAGCACTAACTGCGAACTGCCCTGACGAAACGAAAACGCCGATGCTTTCATCGCAACATCGCTATCCGTTAACGTCAACGGCACGTCATCGGCGCGGCCAGATACGCGCGCGCTTGCCATCATCGAATCGATGAAGGGCCGGCAATCTGGCTGGATGAGGTCGGATAGTTGCAAGCCAACAATTTTGCCGGAACGGCCCAAAATCTGCCGCGCCGAAGGATTCGCCTCAACGATCTTCTGGCTCGCATCATCCACGATGAGAACAGGCTCAGGGGTCATTTGGAACAAAATGCGATAGCGGGTTTCAATATGCCGCATCCGGGCATAATCGCGCTCAAACGATTGCTGAACATCGACAACCCGCTGCTGCAACGCTGCAAAAGCCCGCAAATCGCGGCCAAACGCAATAATCTGGCCAGTTTCACCGACCGGAAGCACCGAAAAGAGAATCGGTATATCAGCGCCACGAACCGCTGGGTAATTAACCTGGCGGCCGTTTTTATGCGCTTTACTATGCGCATCGCGCAGCATATCGCTAACCTTATTGCGGCTTTCAATCGTAACTTGCTCTCGCCAGGGCCGCCCAATCCATGCGTCATGCCCCGCGAACTCGAGGGCCAAAGCCTCGCTCTGAAAGGCAAAATCACAGACAATGCCATCGCTGTCCAAAATCAACGCAATATCGGCTGCTGCCGCAATTAACAGCGCCGCCGCATCTGCATTGATTCCGGCAAGCCAACGTGCCGGAGACATAAAGGCCTTCATGAAAACTCACACTTTCAACCCTGACAGGCCGTTCCCTACCCACTAGGAGCTTCAGCCAATGTCAACCAATTCGGTCTTATACTGGTGTAAACGATCCGTCACTGTTGCCTCTAAAAAAACATTTGCTTTACCTAATGCTTCTTGAGGGTCTTGAGCGATCAGATCGGCATTCAACGGCCTGTCCCTCTCAGGCTGGCCGAGGACCGCGCGACCACCGACCATGATGCATAATTTTCGATTGCAGGAGGCTTTCCGGGCCGCCTGGATATTTTCAGCCAGCCCCTTCAATGCGCGGTCAGTCATTACGGAAATGCCGACCATATCAAACCATTCTCCAGCAACCAATTGCACCATCTCCCGTCCGGAGACAGCGCATGCCGTGCTAACGGACCAGCCACCGTCCCGGAACACATCGGCCACCATATTCAAACCGAAATTATGTTGTTCGCCAGGCGCTGGGATGAGAAGGATCCGGCGGTCGAAGCCAACATTGGCGATCGCCATCGCGCTGACCGACTCGGTCTCCTTCATAATCTGATCCAACCGGAAAACACCAAGCGTTACCGTGGTAAAATCACAAATATCACGCTCCCATCGCGCACCGAGACAGCGTGCTGCCGGGGCGAGAAGATCCGTCAGCAACGCGTCTCGCCCGCCACCCATCACGATCATTCTATCGGCAACGGCGCGTACCTGTTCCATATCGTCCGCTACAATTAAATCCACAAAAGCTTCAACGGCCTGAACCGTCATGACGTGCGTTGCACCGGGCTCGGCGGCTTCAATGTCGTTCGCCTTATGCGCGGCTAACAGACGCGGCAATATTTCAGATTCCACCGCTTCAGCCAGCACCTCGCGCCAGCGGCGCCCCGTGGAGCTAAAACCATTCCGCCAACCGTCAGGCAGCGCATCAGCCAACGGGTAAAACGACCCGTCGGACAGACCTTTCCCATGCTCTAAAGACCGAAAGGTTGAACCCATTCTCGTCTCCTGTTCTGTGCTTATGCTGGCCCAGACCGGCTCTGTGTGTCAAGTTTTATTGACGTAAGAAAAACTTGACACATCTTGGTGCTGCACGTTAGCCTCTGTGAAGTCGAGACCAGATCGGCGAGGGAAAGTTCAAAATGCGGTGGAGAGACAGCCAAAATCTGCAGTTTAATCAAGCAGTTTCGCAGTCTTTTCAACTAAGTCTTGAACAAAATCAGCGCCCCCGCCGCTTATGGAGGGCTTTTGGCAAAGGTGAGTCAAGAAATGTTTACACAATTATTTGACCGCTTAGTTGCAAGCGTTGATTGTTGTCCCTGGACCGGACACGGCCGGGGCCTAGGCTCAATGAAAAGCGCCGCCCCAAAAGCGCGCCCGCTATATCTCTATAGCCCCGAAGAGCGCCGGCGGCGCGATGCTTCGCCCTGGACGATGGTACAAGGCATTCTCGCCCCCGTTCAGTTCTTCGTCTTTATGGTCAGCTTAGGCCTGGTGTTGCATTTCCTCATATCCGGCCGCGGGCTGGAAGCGGCGACAATTTCTGTCCTGGTGAAAACCGCCTGTCTTTATACCATCATGATTACCGGTGCGATTTGGGAATATGAAGTTTTTGGGCAATATCTTTTCGCACCCGCGTTCTTTTGGGAAGATGTCTTTAGCTTTCTGGTGATCGGCCTGCACACCGCCTACGTGGTGGTCCTTGTTACAGGTGCGGCGAGCCCGCATACTCAGATGCTGATCGCGCTAGCGGCCTATGTCAGCTACGTCATCAATGCCACGCAATTTATGATGAAGCTGCGTGCTGCACGGCTGGAGAAACCATCCAGGGCAAGCGTGGGGCATATGGGATGAACGAGCTATCTCCCCTGGCAGCTTCCGCCACCATTGGCTGTTCAGACGCACCGGTGCTGCGCGAGCGTGGCCAGCGCGAGGTTTTTTGCGGACTGACCGGCATCGTGTGGCTGCATCGCCGCATTCAGGACGCGTTTTTTCTGGTTGTCGGCTCGCGCACCTGCGCACATCTTTTGCAGTCTGCCGCTGGCGTGATGATCTTTGCCGAGCCGCGCTTTGCCACTGCGATCATCGATGAGCGCGATCTCGCCGGCCTTGCCGATGCGAATGACGAGTTGGACCGCGTGGTGAGCAAACTTATTGAACGCCGCCCTGAAATTAAGCTTCTCTTCCTCGTCGGCTCCTGTCCATCGGAAGTGATAAAGCTCGATCTGTCGCGGGCTGCATTGCGCCTGACACGCCGCTTTGCTGGCGAACAACGGGCAGATTTGAAAGTTCTTTCCTATTCAGGCAGCGGCATTGAAACCACATTTACCGAAGGTGAGGATGCCTGCCTCGCGTCACTCCTCCCGTATTTACCTGCCACGAATGACACCGCGCCATCACTGCTGGTGGTTGGCACCGTCGCAGAAATTGTCGAAGACCAGTTTCGCCGCATCTTCTCGGCGCTGGGAATTGATAATGTCGCGTTCCTGCCGCCGCGCCGTGCTGCCGAGATGCCGGCTGTGGGCCCCAACACACAATTTTTATTGGCCCAGCCATTTCTGGCGAACACGGTCAGCGCGCTGGAACAGCGTGGCGCCAGCCGCATTGCTGCCCCCTTCCCGCTTGGTGTGGAAGGCGCCCGCGCCTGGTTTGAAGCCGCTGCCAAAAATTTCGGTATTGCCAAAGCCCGTTGCGCTGAAATTCTGGAGCCTCTTGCATCCCGCGCGCGCGACTCGCTTGCCCGTCACCGGGTCACACTCGCTGGCCGTAGGATTTTCTTTTTCCCCGACAGCCAGTTGGAAATTCCCATCGCGCGGTTTCTTGCGCGTGAACTTGGCATGACACTGCAAGAAGTCGGCACGCCGTTTTTGCACCGTGAAATTATGGGCGAAGAGCTCGCCCTTCTTCCCGCCGGCACCTTCCTCTCCGAAGGGCAAGATGTTGAACGCCAGCTCGACCGTTGCCGCGAGACCGCGCCCGATATGGTCGTTTGCGGCATGGGTCTGGCAAACCCGCTTGAAGCGGAAGGCTACACCACAAAGTGGTCAATCGAGCTGGTGTTCACACCGGTCCAGGGTTTTGACCAAGCTGCCGACCTTGCTGAACTTTTTGCTCGGCCGCTACGGCGCCGCGCGCTGCTGAAGGTTTAGCGCGATGCAGCTTTCACTATGGACATATGAAGGCCCGCCACATATCGGCGCCATGCGGATCGCCACCGCGATGCAGGGTGTGCATTACGTACTGCACGCGCCGCAAGGCGATACCTATGCGGACTTACTCTTCACTATGATCGAACGGCGCGATGTCCGCCCGCCGGTGACATACACCACCTTCCAAGCCCGCGACCTTGGCGGCGATACCGCCACGCTTTTCAAGACCTCTGTTGCAGATGCCTATGAGCGCTTCAAACCAGAAGCCATGCTGGTCGGCGCGTCCTGTACCGCCGAATTGATCCAGGATGATCCTGGCGGTCTCGCCTTGGCGCTTAACCTGCCTATCCCTGTTGTGCCGCTAGAATTACCCGCCTATCAACGCAAAGAAAATTACGGTGCCTCGGAAACATTTTACCGCTTGGTACGCGCCTGCGTAAAAACCGACCAACCCGCCGTGAAAGCTAGCAAACCATCCTGCAATATTCTTGGCCCTACCGCGCTTGGTTTTCGCCACCGCGACGATATTGTTGAAATTAAGCGCCTTCTCGAAAAGTTAGGTGTTACCGTAAATGTGGTCGCCCCGGCGGATGCACGCCCGTCTGATCTCGCCCGCATTCCGCAAGCCCATTTTAACATCGTGCTCTACCCGGAAGTGGCGCTCACCACCGCCGCTTGGCTGGAACGCCAGTTTGGCCAGAAATATGTCAACATCACTCCCATCGGCGTGAATGCAACGCGCGACTTTATCAGTGCCGTGGCCGCGCTTGCCGGCATTGACGCCGCCAACTTCCTCCGCGCTGAAACATCGCGCTTGGTCTGGTATTCGCGCTCGATCGACTCTACCTACCTCACGGCAAAACCAGTGTTTATTTTTGGCGATGCCAGCCACGCTATTGCGCTTGCCCGCGTCGCTGCGGAAGAGCTTGGTTACCAGGTTGTGGGGCTTGGCACCTATTCGCGTGAATTCGCGCGCGAGGTTCGCGCCGCTGCAAAAATTTATAATCTCGAAGCGCTGATCACCGATGATTACTTGGATGTTGAAGCGGCCATTAAAGCAGCCAACCCAGCTTTGGTACTTGGCACGCAGATGGAACGCCACATCGCCAAACGCCTTGGCATTCCCTGCGCGGTGATTTCAGCCCCCATCCATGTCCAAGACTTTCCCGCCCGCTACAGCCCCTTCATGGGTTTTGAAGGTGCAAACGTGTTGTTTGACACACTCACCCACCCCATGATGATGGGCCTTGAAGAACACTTGCTGGGCATGTTCCGAGAAGATTTTGAATTTCACGGGGACGCTGCGGCATCGCATCTCGGTGCCGCCCAAACACCGGCCCCAGCCACAGTTATCGCCGAAACTTTTACGCTCGCTTGGGATGCCGAAGCCGAACGTGAATTACGTAAAATCCCATTTTTCGTGCGTGGCAAAGCCAAGCGCAACACCGAAGCCTACGCCACCCAGCAAGGTGTGGCCTTGATCAAACTCGAAACACTCTACGACGCCAAAGCCTATTACAGCCAATAAGCCCCGATAGCGGCGGCAGGAGACGGACTGAATGAACCATATCCGCGAAGATAACGCCCTGGCCTCAAAGCTTCGTGGGTCAACCTGCGGCTCATCCTGCGGTGATGGCGAAGGCAGCGTACAGGTGGCACTGGACCCTACATTGCAAATCAATGGCGCCAAAGTTTTCGCTGTGTATGGCAAAGGTGGCATCGGCAAAAGCACCACCTCATCCAACCTCTCGGCTGCGTTCTCCAAAATCGGCAAGCGCGTGTTGCAAATTGGGTGCGACCCCAAGCATGATTCCACCTTCACCCTCACCAAGCGCCTGGTCCCGACCGTCATTGATGCGCTGGAAGCTGTCGATTTTCATCCGGAAGAATTACGGATCGAAGATTTTGTCTATGAAGGCTATGGCGGGGTGATGTGCGTAGAAGCCGGCGGCCCACCAGCCGGCACGGGTTGCGGCGGTTATGTTGTTGGCCAGACCGTTAAGCTTCTCAAAGAGCATCATCTGCTTGAAGATTCCGACGTGGTGATTTTTGATGTTTTGGGTGATGTGGTCTGCGGCGGGTTTGCAGCGCCACTGCAACATGCGGAACGTGCGATCATCATCACCGCGAATGACTTCGACTCGATTTTCGCCATGAACCGGATTGTGGCCGCCATTGGGGCAAAATCGCGTAATTACAATGTGCGCTTGGGCGGGGTTATCGCCAACCGCTCTGCGGCAACCGACCAGCTTGATAAGTACAATGCAGCAACAGGGCTTTCCACATTAGCCCGCTTCCCGGACCTCGATATCATCCGCCAAAGCCGCCTTAAAAAATCCGTGCTGTTCGAGATGGAAGATTCCCCCGCGCTGCGTACTGTCCAAGCTGAATATTTGCAGCTTGCAGAATCACTCTGGGCGGGTGTGGCGCCGCTCGCCGCCGTGCCGCTGAAAGACCGTGAAATTTTTGACCTGTTGGGGTTTGAATAATGGCAAGCGCAACCTACCAGCAACGCCGCAGCGAAATTGAAACCTATTTCGACCGTACCGCCATGGCGGCCTGGGCGAAGCTTACCTCCACCGCGCCGGTTGGAAAAATCCGCGCCACAGTGCGGGCTGGGCGCGATAATATGCGCAACACTTTACTTTCATGGTTGCCGGAAAACATGACCGGTATGCGGTTGCTAGACGCTGGCTGTGGCACCGGTGCGCTTGCCATTGAAGCAGCATCGCGGGGCGCTGAAGTTGTCGCGGTCGATCTATCCCCACAGCTGGTCAATCTCGCGGCCGCGCGCGCGCTGCACCTACCTTATGCCAACCGCATTTTGTTCTATGCCGGTGATATGCTGGATAAAAAATTTGGCTCGTTTGATTATGCGGTGATGATGGATTCCATCATCCATTACAGCCCGGTAGACGCGCAGGCCGCACTGGGTGAACTGGCAACCCGCACCAACCGTGCCATGCTATTCACATTTGCACCACGCACGCCGTTGCTTGGTACCATGCTCAGCATCGGCAAACTCATGCCGCGCGGGGATCGCTCGCCTTCGATCATTCCCCAAAGTGAATCTGCCCTGCGGCGTGCCATTGCGAAGAACCCGTTATTTTCGCAATACCAGCTTGGCCGTACCGCGCGCATCACATCAGGCTTTTATTTCAGCCAGGCGCAGGAGGTTATTAAATGCTAACCCCTAAATCCCTGTTCACGCCAACCGGCCGTGTCACCGCATTCTGGCGCAACAAAGGCAGCTTCATGGTGCCGTTTGCCGATGTTGCAACGCCAGAACTTCCGCTTGCGCGTTTGCTCCGGCTGGCGCTCTTTCAACTCACCGTCGGTCTCTCCGCCGCCCTCATCATCGGCACATTAAACCGCGTGATGATTGTGGAACTGCATCTCGCCGCCTGGTTGGTCTCGCTGATGATTTCACTGCCGCTGGTGCTTGCACCGGCGCGCGCTTTCATTGGCTATAAGTCAGACCAGCACCAATCCGCCTTTGGCTGGAAGCGCCTGCCATATATTTGGTTCGGGACCTTAATGCAGTTTGGCGGCCTTGCCATTATGCCATTTGCGTTGATCGTACTTTCAGGCGACAGCAACGCCCCGCATTTTGTCGGGCCTCTCGCCGCCGCTTTGGCATTTTTGTTGGTTGGCGCTGGGATGCACACCACCCAGACAGCAGGCTTGGCACTGGCCACCGACATGGCGCCCGAGGCCGCACGGCCACGTGTTGTCGGTATGCTGTGCGTGATGCTTTTGGCGGGTATCATGGCAGGTGCGCTCGGCTACGGCGCGTTGTTGCATCATTTCAGCGAACTTCGCCTCATTCAAGTGGTGCAAGGCTCCGCGGTTCTTACGATGTTGCTGAATGGTTTTGCACTTTGGAAGCAGGAGCCACGCCGCGCCTCTACGTTAAAAATGCCGGTGGCGCAGCCAAACCTCCATGCCGCGCTGACAAGCTTTCTAGCCCAACCAAAATCAATTCGCCGCCTGGTAACCATCGGCATCGGCACTATGGGGCTTTCGATGCAGGATATTCTGCTGGAGCCCTATGGTGGCCAAGTTTTGCATCTGACAGTCGGCCAAACCACTTCGCTGACCGCCGCACTTGCCGGTGGTGGTATTTGCGGTTTGGCGTTTGCCAAATATCGCCTCTCTGCCGGGGCAGACCCGTACCGCATTGCAGCGCTTGGGATTTTGGCGGGGCTGCTGGCTTTCGCGAGCGTATTATTTTCAGCACCGCTCAGTGCACCAGTTCTGTTCGGTCTCGGCGTATTCGGTATCGGGTTGGCGGGCGGGTTGTTCCTGGTCGGCACCTTGTCCGATGCCATGGCGCGCGCCGTAGACGGTATGAGTGGCCTGGCGCTCGGCACTTGGGGCTCGGTTCAGGCGGTCGCGGCGGGCGCCGCCATCGCGTTTGGTGGCTTTCTGCGTGACTTTGTCGGTGGCAGCGATGCTTCCGGCTATGACGCCGTGTACCTGCTGGAAATTGCGCTGCTGTTCGTCACGCTTATCGCCCTGGGTCCGCTGGTACGCCGCCGGACTGCCGTTACTTTAAAAACTCTCAGCCCTGCCATGAAAGTATAAAAAGAGGTCCGTCATGCATACCACCGGTGCTATCACGCCTTATATCGATATTTCACAGTTAACACTGTACGCTTTTTGGATTTTCTTCGCCGGCTTGGTGATTTATCTCACCTTGGAAAGCAAGCGCGAAGGCTTTCCGCTTATTACCAGCCGGCCCGGCGAGCGCTTGAAGGGTCTCCTACCATTACCAAAACCCAAAACCTTCATTCTGCATGACGGTACCACGCGCTCCTTCCCCTGGGCCGAGCCGCTGGAAGAGCTGAATATGCGCCAGACCTCAAACTTTGAAGGTGCGGCTTGGGAGCCTTTGGGCAACCCAATGCAGGATGGTGTTGGCCCCGCCAGCTACGCACAACGCGCTGATGTGCCGGAACTCACGCATGAAGGCGAGCACCGCACCGTGCCAATGCGCATCGCTGAAGGTTATTCTGTCGCCAGTGACGACCCCGATCCGCGTGGCTTTGACGTGATCGCCGGCGATGGCAAAGTCGCTGGTACGGTCTCGGATATCTGGGTTGATCGTACATCTTGCCAGGCACGCTGGATTGAAGTGGCCCTGCCCGATGCTAATGCCCGCCGCGTGGTGGTGCCGATGGAACTAGCCCGGGTTGTTGCCGCCGCCCGCGGTGGGCGCGTGCACGTGGTCTCAGTGACCGCTGAACAATTCACCACCGCCCCGGTGCCCGCCAACCCCGAATCCATAACCGCCCGCGAGGAAGATCGCATCGCAGCCTATTTCGCCAGCGGCCACCTATATGCGCTGCCAAGCCGGATGGAGCCGCTGATATGAGCCGCTTCACGGGAAAACCCATCTCTGGCCTGCCAGAGGCCTTACCAGAAGGTGAGACGATTTTATGGCAAGGGGCACCTGCATGGCGTTCGCTCGCCCGGCGTGCATTCCGCGTGAAATTGCTCAGCGTGTATTTCGGCATCCTGATCATCTGGCGGGTTGTCGCGTCACTCGCGGCAGGTGATGGTTTTACATTATCAATGGCATCTTCACTATCAAGCGTGGTTTTATGCACCATCGCACTTGGGGGGTTCTTTTTACTCGCCTGGCTGATTGCGCGTACAACCACCTACACCATCACGTCGCGGCGTCTGGTCATCACCTACGGCATCGCCGTACCGAAATCGGTCAACCTGCCATTCAGCCGTATTGATGCGGCGGATTTACGCGAGCTACCCGAAGGCACCGGTGATTTATCGGTCAAACTGCCAGCTGCCACACGCCTATCCTACATTCTGCTCTGGCCGCATGTGCGCGCTGGCGCCGGTGGCCGCGCAGAGCCGGTATTGCGCTGCATTGCCGAACCTCAGTTGGTCGCAAATATTCTGGTGAATGGCTTATCCAACACCATCAGCGCGCACGAACGTGCGACCGTCGCAGTGCTTTCCAAAGCGTCTGAACATCCCGGCCTGCAGGCGCAAGCAGCATGAGCATCATCGCCACAGCACCGTTCCCACGTCTGCAGCTCGCTGCCGTCGCAACGGTGCTGGGCGGTGCCTTGCTCTGCGCCAGCATTGCGAAATTTAATGGCGACGGCGCATCGCCGGCCCCCCTCGCAACTCCCAGCACCAGCATCGCAATGACCTTCACAGACATGCCAGATGGCAGCGTGGCCGTTCGCGATCGTGCCAACCAACTTATTGCCAGCATTCCAGCACGGGCCGGTGGCTTTATCCGCTCCACCATGCGCGTGCTCGCCACCGAACGTGCCCGCCGCAATATCGGCCCAGCACAAGCTTTCACGGTCACATCAGAGCCCGACGGTACGTTTGACCTAACCGACCCTGCGACCGGTGAAACACTCGACCTCTCCGCTTTCGGCCCCACCAACGAAGCCCAATTCGCCAATTTATTCTTCGCCAGCGAGGCACATAAATGAGCAACGACCATAACCAACGCTACCGCCAGATTGAACTGCTTTGCTCAATCGATATCGAGCAAACCCCCTACAGCCTGCATGCCCATGCCATTCCTGAGAATGTCGAAATCGGGCCAGGCGATACGATCATTGTGCATGACGCGCCCACCAATATTGCCTTCGGTGAAACCTATACCGGTGAGCGCCGGGCGACCCTTTACCGCGCCTCCACCGCGCAGCGTATCTGGACGCAATTTACCTCGATGTTCGATATCGGCGAACTTTACGAGGTTGGTTTCAACCCGGTCGCTGAGGCCGCATGTTTCTCCAGCTTGAAAGTCTGAAGCCATGAACGAGATAGCCGCCCCCAATGAACAAACCAAGCTCGCACAATCCAGCACCGTATTAAGCCCCCGGTTTTACACGACCGACTTTGCAGCGCTTGAGAAAATTGATGTCAGCTCAGTCCGCGATAAATGGGATGCGCTGCTGGCGGAATTCAAAGCTGACCCCAATAAGGGCCACTTTATCCGCAATGAAGAATTCGATGTTGATCTCAGCTTACTGCCGCCTGATCTGCGCGCTGAATTGCTGGATTTCCTGGTCAGCTCCGTGACCGCCGAATTCTCTGGCTGCGTCCTCTATGCCGAAATCCGCAAGCGGGTGAAAAACCCCGACATGAAGGCGCTGTTTGCTTACATGAGCCGCGATGAAGCCCGCCATGCCGGTTTCATCAATGACACGCTGAAAGATTTCAACATGAAGGTCGATCTTGGTTTCCTCACCAAAGCCAAGAAATACCAATTCTTCCAGCCAAAATTCATCTTCTACGCCACCTATCTCTCTGAGAAGATTGGCTATGCCCGCTATATCAGCATCTACCGCCAACTTGAGCGGCACCCGGAACTGCGCATTCACCCAATCTTCAAATGGTTCCGTGAGTGGTGCAACGATGAATTCCGCCACGGCGAAGCCTTCGCCCTGCTGATGCGCGCCAACCCTTGGATGCTCACCGGTGTGAATAAATTATGGATCCGTTTTTTCCTGCTCGCCGTCTTCGCCACCATGTATGTGCGCGACCACGCACGGCCGGTATTCCACGCCGCCCTTGGGCTCGACCCCACTGAATATGACTTCCAGGTATTCCGCATCACCACCGAAATTACCAAGCAGACCTTCCCGGTCAGCCTTGATCTCGACAACCCGGCCTTCAAAGCCGGTCTCGAAACATTGCGGATCATCAGCGTAAAAATGGCGCAGGAGAAAGATAAAACCGGCATCGTGGCGAAGCTTCGCAAACTCGGCCGGCAGGCCCATGCGGGCCTCACCTTCGGGCGGCTTTATCTGCTGAACCCCAAGCGCCACGCATTACCGCAGAACATCCGCTTGGCGCCGACCTGGTAAGGAGAGTCACCCGATGCATAACTATGTCTTTCCTGCCATGTTTGCGTTGTTTGTCTGGTGGTTCAGCACTGGTGCGATCATCTTTCTCGATAACCTGCCGCGTAAGACATTTAAATGGAGTATGCTGGGTGCCACCATCGTTTCGCTCTCCTGCCTTTATGGTTTGAAAGTCACCGCCTCCCAAACCAGCTTGGTCAGCGCGTACGAGGCCTTTTTCTTTGGCCTGTTCGCCTGGGGCTGGCAGGAAATCAGCTTCTATATGGGTTACGTGACCGGCACGCGTAATGAACCTTGCCCGGAAGGTTGCAGCGGCTGGAAGCATTTTGGTCACGCAATTGAAACCAGCCTGTACCATGAAGTTGCCATCATCATCTCAGCCTGCACCATATTTGTCCTCACCCGGCACCAGCCGAACCAGATTGGCATGTGGACCTTCATGGTGCTGTGGTGGATGCACCAAAGTGCCAAGCTGAACGTGTTTTTTGGTGTGCGCAATTTGAACGAGGAATTCCTGCCGGAGCACCTGAATTTCTTGAAGAGCTTCCTGAAATCGAAGCCGATGAATCTGTTCTTTCCTATCTCCATTACGGTTTCGATGGTGATTGCCACCATGCTGTTCGAACATGCGGCCAGTGCGCCGACGGCTTTTGAACGCTCCGGCGATACCTTCCTGGGCACCATGATGGCGCTTGCCATTCTTGAGCATTGGTTCCTGGTTATCCCGCTGCCCGCCGGTAAGCTCTGGCAGTGGGGCTTGGCGTCGCGCAAGCCCACCAAGGCGTTTGATGTTGAAATTGTTGCAGGGTTTTTGGGCGCCGGCAAAACCACCTTCATGCGCCGCCGCTTGGATGAATTGGCCAGCCTTGACCAATCAGTCTCCGGTAAAACCGTGGTTCTGGTAAATGATTTCAGCTCGGTTGGCATCGATGGCTCGTTGTTGAACAACCAGGGTGCGGATGTGGTGGAGCTTCCCAATGGCTGCATCTGCTGCAGCCTGCGCGATGATCTCTCACGCCAGCTTGAAGATACGGTGGCCCGTTGGGCACCAGACCGCGTGTTGATCGAGCCCTCAGGGGTGGCAGACATCGCCTCGCTCATCGGCGTGATGCAGCGCCCAGCTCTCCGCCCGTTCCTGCGCAACCTTACGGTCACCACAATCATTGATGCCGGCGCGTTCTTGGGCGACTACGCCAAGCTGCCCGCGCATTTCGCGGCACAGGCCAAGCTTGCCTCTACCTTGGTCATCAACAAGGCCGATGTGGTCTCGCCCGCTGAACGTGCTGCGGTGGCTGAAACGCTCCGCCGCATTAACCCCGCGGTCAGCATCGTGACCGCCCGCTATGGCGTGATTGATGCCACGATTAATACTGCGATCGATGCCGTGCCGATGAGGCACACACAAATCCAGGCCGCCGATGCGTGTGATGCACATGAGTGTAACGAGCATTGCGACCACACTGACCATACGCATCATGACCACGCTCGTCATGACCACGCGCACGACGACCATCATGACCACCACGAACATCATCACAACCATGCCGAAGCCGAGCTCGGCTTTACCTCCTGGAACACAGACCTGCACGGCCACTGTGATGCAGCTGCTTTGCAGAGCGTGCTGGACGGGATTGTTGAAGGTAAGTTCGGCACCATCGCGCGCGTTAAAGGCCTGACCAAATCTGGCAAAGGCTGGCTGCATTTCGATGTTGCCGGTGGCCGCGCCAGCATGACCGCCTTTGCAGCCGGCAGTGATGAACAGCCACGTGTTGTCGCCATCGGCCAGCATATTCACGAAGCTGCCCTCGCTGACGCTTTCCGCGCCTGCGACATTAAGCTTGCTGCCTAATTGAAACACCAGGGAAACCACAAAACACCAAGAGGACCGAGATGAATTACGAAATTTTTTTCCGCAGCCAGTTAGATAACTTGCACCGTGAAGGTAATTACCGTGTTTTCGCCGACCTTGAACGTGTTGCTGGGTCGTTCCCGGTTGCTACCCAGCATGCCGCCCGTGGCAAGCGTGAGGTTACGGTCTGGTGTTCAAATGACTATCTCGGCATGGGCCAGCACCCGGATGTTCTAAGCGCGATGCATGCAGCGCTCGATAAATGCGGCGCCGGTGCCGGTGGTACCCGTAACATCGCGGGCACCAACCATTTCCATCTGTTGTTGGAACGCGAATTGGCCGACCTGCACCACAAGGAATCGGCTCTGCTGTTTAACTCCGGCTATATGTCTAATTGGGCCACGCTTTGCACGCTGGCAGCCCGCTTGAAAGGCTGCGTGGTGCTTTCAGACTCCGGCAATCACGCTTCAATGATCGAGGGCATCCGGCATAGCCGGGCGGAATGCCAGGTGTGGGAACATAACAACCTTGCTGATTTGCGCGAAAAACTCGCCGCCATCGACCCCAGCCGCCCCAAACTGATTGCCTTTGAGTCTGTCTATTCGATGGATGGCGATGTCGCGCCGATCGCGGAAATCTGTGACCTGGCGGACGAGTTTGGCGCCATGACCTATCTCGATGAGGTTCATGCCGTCGGCCTCTATGGTCCGCGCGGTGGCGGCCTGTCAGACCGCGATAATCTCAGCCATCGTCTCACCGTGATTGAAGGTACACTCGCCAAGGGGTTTGGTGTCATCGGCGGCTATATTAGCGGCTCCCACGCGCTATGCGACTTTATCCGCAGCTATGCCTCGGGCTTCATCTTCACCACCGCGCTGCCACCAATGGTCGCGGCCGGTGCCCTGGCCTCCATCCGTCACCTGAAAGCGAGTTCCGCTGAGCGTGACCGTATGCATGACCGGGTCGCCAAACTCCGCGCCGCGCTCGACCATGCCGGGGTGCCGCATCTGGCCAATCCCAGCCATATTGTCCCGGTGATTGTGGGCAATCCTGTGCAATGCAAGAGCATATCTGACCAGCTTCTCGACCGCTTCAATATTTACGTGCAGCCGATAAATTATCCCACTGTGCCACGTGGCACCGAAAGGCTGCGCATTACACCCTCCCCCCTGCATACCGACGCAGACATTGCCCATCTGGTGAATGCGCTCGCCACCATTTGGACGGAGCTCAGCATCCGTAAGGCCGCATGATATGGATATTTCCCGCCTGCCCACCGCTGAGAGAGCCCTTTACTCATCAGTGGTGCGCGTTCCCGCCCACGAGCGTTCTTTGCCGTTACGCGTCGGCACACGGGGCTCCCCGTTAGCCATCACGCAAACGCGCAACTTCATCGCCCGCTTGCAGAAAATCTGCCCGGCACTTGGGGGGAGCAATACCGTAGAGGAAATTATCCGCACCACCGGTGATGCCACCCAAGCCTCCGGCTGCCGCCTCGCGGATATTGGCGGCAAGGGACTATTCTCCAAAGAAATCGACGAAGCCATGCTGGCCGGCCGCATCGATGTCGCTGTGCATAGTCTGAAAGATTTGGAAACAGTGATGCGCCCCGGGATAATACTTGGCTGCATGCTCACCCGCGAAGATGCCCGCGATGTGCTGATCCTTGGCCCCGATTGCGCCATACCAGACCCGTGGCAACCATGGGATTGCCTGCCGCAAGGGGCGCATGTGGGCACGGCATCAGTCCGGCGGCAGGCGCAGCTACTCCACGCCCGGCCTGACCTGAACTGCGAAATCATTCGTGGCAATGTGCAAACCAGGCTTGATAAGGTCGCGGCGGGCGGCATCAGCGCCACCTTGCTCGCCTATGCGGGCCTGCGCCGCCTCGGCCTGGCGCGCCACGCCTCTTTAGTGATCCACCCCGAAATTATTGTGCCGGCCGCCGGCCAAGGCATTGTAGGCATTACGGTTCGCGAATCTGACGAACAAATGCGGGAATTGCTGCTCGCCATCGAGGACCACGAGGCGCGGGCCGTCGCCACGGCAGAACGCGCCATGCTGGCGGTGCTGGATGGTTCCTGCAGCACCCCGATCGGCGCTTACGCGCGCGTGACACCTGATGGCAGCCTGCATCTCACCGGACTGGTCGCCAGCACCGACGGCACGTTCCTCATCAAACGCCGCTTATGTGGGCTGATGGCCGATGCCGCCGCGATTGGACGGGCGCTGGGCACCGAACTTAAAAAAGACTCACCGGCGGCGGTCTTTCAATAGAGTTGCAAACTTGCCAACAGCAACCAAATCCATAAGCCTCAGCAATGAGGTTCAGAATAACATAACCCGGGAGTTTAAAAGATGAGCGAGCAGACGAAAAACACTTCACGCCGCACTGCACTCAAGGCGGGTCTTGCGGTCATTGCCGGCAGCAGTGCCGTGGCGGTGGCTGGCCGTGCCAAAGCCCAAAGTGCCAAGGCAGCACAATCGACCGTTGGCTACCAGGCCAAGCCAAATAATGGCCAGCAATGCAGCACCTGTACCCAGTTTGTGGCACCGAATGCCTGCCAGATCGTGGATGGCGTCATTGCACCTGATGCTTGGTGCCAGCTTTATTCGCCAAAGGCTTAATACCTAAAAGCGTACTATAATGGCCGGTCTTTAGAGGCCGGTCTTTAAAGTCCGGGCGTTAAGGGCAGGGGCCGTGCCGTGCGCATGGTCCCTACTCTGATTTTGCCGCAAACGCTCATTCAAGCGCGTGCCAAGCCTGCTAGATGCGCCATATTCTTGAAGAATATTTTCAAATGCGCCGCCGGCTTCGCATAAACTAGCGCCTTATTCATATACGCCTGCCAGGTTAAAGACTGGACATCCTTATCCCCGCAAATCCGGACAAACCGTTCGCGGCGTTTGTCGTTCGCGTACCAGAAAGACTGCATGAAGCCGAGCACCCAGAAAACCTGGCCATGCATCTTCATGAAACGCTTGCGGGCATTTGCCAAAGCCTTGGGATTGCCGGTTTGCAAACAATCATTGGCAGCCTCAGCCGCGATCTGGCCGCCAAGCATGGCATAGTAAATCCCCTCACCCGATGCCGGGGCTACCACGCCAGCAGCATCGCCAGCCAGCACCACATCCCGGCCATTATCCCAGTATTTTAACGGGCGGATCGGCAATGGTGCGCCTTCACGGCGCAGCGTCTCGGCACCGGTTAAGCCAGCCGCATGGCGCAACGCCCCGACCGCTTCGCGCAAGGCAAAGCCTTTACGGGCACTGCCGGTGCCGATACTCGCCGTTTCACCGTGCGGGAAAACCCAGCCGTAAAAATCCGGCGAAACCGCCCCCTGATAGTAAATATCGCAGCGTGCCGCGTCCCAATTTTCATTTGCCGCCACCGGTGTGCGGATAATTTCGTGGTAGGCGAATACGTGGCGGGTCTTGGTACCATCTTTGATCTCTTGCCGCGCCACCGCAGAGACCGCGCCATCCGCGCCAATCACCAACTTGGTTTGCAAAACGGCCGCAGCCCCGGCGGCCCCAGCGCGATAATGCACGCTTACAACACCCGGATTTTCACGGGTGATTTTCACAAAACTGCCCGTCTCGCGCACCGCGCCGTGCTGGGCTGCCCGGGTGCGCAAATATTCATCGAACACCTCACGGTCCACCATGCCAACATAGCCTTCCGCTTCAATCGGCATCATCTCAGCCCGGCCCGATGGCGCGAATACTTTGGCGCCGCGCGCCTGCGCCACAATCAAGTGCCGCGGAATCTCAAAATCCCGGATCAAGCGCGGCGGTACAGCCCCCCCGCAAGGTTTAATACGACCAGCTTTATCAAGCAGTGCCACCCGCCGCCCGGCCTTGGCCAAAGTCTCCGCCGCAATGGCCCCGGCGGGACCGCCGCCAACCACCACCACATCAAAAATCTGGCTCATAATTGGGCTCCTTTGTTGGCCACAGCATCACCCAAACCTAAGCCAAGTGTCAACCTAAATTGACGTACTTATTTATTGACACTTACTGGCACCCGGCATTAGCCTTGCGAGAACCGCAAAAAGCGGTGGAGCAAGTGTATGCCTCTCGATACGTCCAAGCCCCTCAATAACGGCCTTCGCGTCGCGATCATCACCATGGATAGCCACCTATCTGATGCTGTCGTCACCGCTGAAGCCAATATTCGCCGGGACTGGCCAAACTTTGCCGTTGAACTGCATTCAGCCGACCAATTCGGCAGTGACAAAACCGCTCTTGCCGCCTGCCACGAAGCCATCGCCTGCGCCGACATTATTATTTGCGCCATGTTGTTTCTCGATGAGCATGTCCGGCTGGTGTCCTCACAATTAGCCGCGCGGCGCAGCGCCTGTGATGCCATGTTCTGCGCGCTTTCCGCCAGCGATATTGTTCGCCAGACCCGCTTTGGCAAACTTGATATGGCGAACGAGCCTGGTGGCGCCTTGGCCATGCTGAAAAAACTACGCAAAAAACGCGAAGGCTCGGCCAAATTATCTGCCGGCGAAAGCCAGATGAAATTACTGCGCAACCTGCCAAAAATTTTGCGCTTTATCCCAGGCTCGGCGCAAGATTTGCGGATTTATTTCCTCGGCATGCAATATTGGCTGGCAGGCTCACCAGATAATATTGAAAGCATGATGCGGCTGATGGTCACCAAATATGCCAGCGGCCCACGCGCGCCTATGCGAAATGCCAAATCGGTCGCCGCCCCCATCGAATATCCCGATATGGGCGTTTATCACCCGCGCGCGGCCAAGCCCATTGGTACTGATGCCGCACTGATCCCAAGCTGCCGGTATGCCCGCGGTACGGTCGGGGTGCTGCTTTTGCGTTCATATTTATTGGCCAAGGATGCCGCGCATTACGATGGCGTGATTAGCGCGATCGAGGCCGAAGGCTTCAACACCATTCCCATATTCGCAACCGGGCTGGACCAGCGCGCCGTCATCGACCGCTATTTTATGCGTGACGGGCATTGTATCGTCGATGCGGTGGTATCGCTTACTGGCTTCTCGCTCGTTGGTGGCCCTGCCTATAACGACTCAGCAGCCGCTGAAGCCACCCTCGCCGCGCTCGATGTACCTTATATCAGCGCCGCACCTTTGGAATTTCAAACCATCGAGGCATGGGAACGCGATTCCCGCGGGCTGACGCCGGTCGAAGCGACTTTGATGGTCGCCTTGCCGGAGCTTGATGGCGGTATCATGCCGATGATTTTCGGTGGCCGCCGCACCAGCGGAACGCCACATGAGCAACGCCGCATGTGCGTCAACCCAGAACGCGCGAGCAAACTTGCAACGCGCGTCGGCCGCCTGATCCGCTTGCGCAAACGCACGCGCGCCGAGCGCAAAATAGCGATCATTTTGTTCAACTTCCCCCCCAATGCCGGCACCACCGGCACGGCGGCTTATCTCTCGGTATTCGCCTCGCTGCATAATAGCCTGAAAGCGCTGAAGGTTGCGGGCTACCAGGTTGATGTTCCAGACGATGTCGAGGCGTTGCGCCAGATGATTCTTACCGGCAATAGCCAACAACATGGCACGCCGGCCAATGTGGCCTGTAAAATCCCGCGTGATACGCATATTCGCCGTGAGCCGCATTTAGCTGAGATTGAAAAAATCTGGGGCCCCGCCCCTGGCCAGCAACTCTCCGATGGCCGCGATATTTTCATCATGGGTGCGCAACTCGGCAATATATTCATTGGCATCCAGCCGGCCTTTGGCTATGAGGGCGACCCGATGCGCCTGCTATTTGAAGGCAGCTTTGCACCGACCCATGCGTTCAGCGCCTTCTACCGGTTTTTAGCCGATGATTTCGATGCTGATGCCGTGCTGCATTTTGGCACCCATGGCGCGCTGGAATTCATGCCGGGCAAGCAAGCCGGCCTGTCTGGCAAATGCTGGCCTGACCGGCTGATCGGCCATTTGCCTAATTTCTATCTATATGCCGCCAACAACCCGTCCGAAGGGTTGCTCGCCAAGCGTCGGGGCCTCGCCACGCTGATCAGCCATCTAACCCCACCCGTCGCCTCTGCCGGGCTGTATAAAGGTTTGGTGGAATTAAAAGCCTCGCTCGAGCGCGCCCGCGCCATTGGGCCGGATGTGCCTGCGGCTGAAGCCACGTCCTTGATCGAGCTGGTGCAAGCGCAGGCCAGCGCCCTGGATCTCAGCCCGGCCGAACCTGCCTGGGGTGCTGATGCACCCAACATCATGAACAAGTTGGCAGGCGCGCTGCTGGAACTTGAATATACACTGATCCCTGAAGGGCTGCATGTGGTGGGCGCACCGCCGAATGCAGCCGCCCGCGCCCGCGTGCTGGACGCCGCCGGCATTACCGATGCCGCCGAACGCGCCCGCATTGATGCACTCATTGCGACTGACTCTGAACTTCCCGCCATCATCACGGCACTCGATGGCCGCTATATCCACCCTGCGCCGGGCGGAGACTTGCTGCGCACGCCTGCAATCCTGCCAACGGGCCGTAACCTCTACGGGTTCGACCCGTTCCGGATGCCCACCAGCTTTGCCTTGCAGGATGGCGCCAAACAGGCCGAATTACTGCTGGCCCGCCATATGGCCGATGGCAACAGCTTGCCGGAAACCGTCGCGCTCTTGCTGTGGGGTAGCGATAATCTGAAATCCGAAGGCGGCCCGATGGCGCAAGCCCTCTGGCTGATGGGCACCGCCCCCCGCCGCGATGGCTATGGCAGGCTGTGCGGCGCAGAACTGCTGCCACTTGCCACACTCGGCCGCCCGCGCGTTGATGTCATTATCACGCTCTCGGGGATCTTCCGTGACCTGTTGCCGATGCAAACCAAGCTTCTGGCGGAGGCCGCTTACCTGGCCGCCACCGCTGATGAGCCGGTGGAACAAAATTTTATTCGCAAGCATGTGCTGGAATTCATGGCCACCAAAGGCGGCACCATTGAAGATGCCGCCTTGCGGGTGTTCAGCAACCAGGAAGGCACGTACGGCGCCAACGTCAACCAGCTTATCGAATCCGGCGCCTGGGAAAACGAAGATGAGTTAGGCCGTGCCTACATGAACCGCAAAGGCTTTGCTTATGGCCTGAATGGCCGCCCGGCCCGCAACGATGCCGTGTTGGCGCAAGTGCTGGGCACGGTTGAAGCTGCTTACCAAAACCTAGAATCGCTTGAGCTTGGTGTGACCAGCGTTGACCATTATTTCGACGGCTTGGGTGGGCTAACCCGTGCCATCAACGCAATCAAGGGCGATAAAGCCAAGCCCGCCCTGTATATTGGCGACCAAACGCGCGGTGCTGGCAAAGTGCGTACATTAAATGAGCAAGTCGCGCTCGAAATCCGCACCCGCACACTGAACCCTAAATATATCGAAGACCTGCTGGTGCATGGCCATGAAGGTGTGCGCCAGATTGAGGCACAGGTTTCCAATACGCTCGGCTGGTCCGCTACCACCGGTACGGTTGACCCTTGGGTTTACAAGAAAATCACCGAAACCTTCGTACTCGATAAAGACATGCGCGACCGGCTGGCCGCCCTCAACCCCACCGCCTCCTCACGCCTGACCAACCGGCTGCTTGAGGCGCATGAGCGTCATTATTGGAATCCCGACAATGCCATGCTGGCCGCCTTGCGCAATGCCAGCGAAGAGCTTGAGGACCGGCTGGAGGGGCTCGGCGAAGCGGCCTAACCCGCCAAGCTGGTGCCGACCAGCTATTAACGGCCGCCAAAGTTAATAACGAAGATGGACTCGCGAATTATACTTGACGTCCTTGGATAATGATCGAAATATCGTAACTGTTAAGGATTTGGGGGGCGGTCGCCACATTCAGTGGCGGATACCCGGAACGTGCAAGTAATTAAAACGCGGGCTGCAGGCATAGGCGGGAGACGCAATAAAGTTCCGTCGCGGCGGTGTGACCCAGAACCCAGGTGGAGACCCTGCGTGGCACAGGCTGATAGAACTTCGGACGCTCTGCAAGCGGCATCTGGCGCGGCGCAACCAGCGTCAATGAAGCTGTGCTCTGTCGTTTATCGTAGCCGCGCGATGGTAAACCTCTCAGATTACGAGCTTTATGAGTTGGTCCAGGCAGCACAAAGCCGAAACGCGGCGGAATCCATCACCGGCCTGATGCTGTACGACGATGGGCGCTTTTACCAGTGGCTGGAAGGCCCGGTTGAGAATGTGTACCGGCTAATGCGCTCCATTCGCACAGACCGCCGCCACACCGACATCGAAATTCTCAGCGACAAACCAGCCCTTCAGCGCCAATTCGGTGACTGGAAGATGCGCTTAGCAACCCGGGGTACGCGCTCAATCCACTCGTTCAACAATGTTGTGGTTCCCTCCACTGCGGCGCTGAATGATCTGCGCCAACACCCGGAGCGCACTCCTGGCTTGTTGGCTGAACTCTCACCCGCCCCGATTGCCAAAGCCTGTGAGGAGCCTTCGAACTCCCCGCTCAAAGGCCCGGCTGGCTCGATCCTGAAGGACATACTGGTGACAGCGGTGCTCCCCGAGCTACTGTCACGTCATCCCACTGAGACCCGGAAAAACCCCTGGCCAATCGACCAACGTGCCCGCGCACTGGCAGACCTGCTGATCGGGTCAGACACCAGTGCAGCGATCGAACTGCTGCGCACCTTGCAAGACAGTGAAGGCGCCATTCGCCATCTCTATGAAAGCCTCATTGAACCAACCGCCCGCCGCCTGGGCGATTTATGGGGCGCGGACTTGTGCAGCGAACTTGATGTGACACTGGGGCTTGGCCAGTTGCACCGTGCCATCCGGCTATTGAACGAGGAAATTGAACAGCCAACCATCCCGAAGGGTTTATTTCTGCCCGCCGTGCTGATCGTTCCAGAACCGGGCGAAGCGCACATGCTGAATTCCGTGTTGGATTCAGATGCGCTTGGCAGCATCGGCTGGGACCCGCTGACAGAATTTCCGGCCAGCGACGAGGCATTACAAGACCTGATCGCAGGCACTTGGTTTGATGCGCTTGATCTTTCGCTGAGCCCCGCATTCCGGCGTGAAAATTGGCTGCCCCGGGTCACCAAAACAATCGCCCTGGCCCGCCATGCCTCGCGCAACCCGGCACTCGTGGTGGTGGTTGGCGGCCGTATTTTTACTGAAGATGCATCCGCCCGCACGCGCGTTGGCGCCGACGGTGTCAGCCCAACCGCTTTAAGCACGGCCCACGTGATCCGCGACGAGATCAACAAAAAGAAAGCTGACTAGTTAACTGTAAATATTCTAAAACAATGCATTTTATGAAACTGGCCGGGCCGGAGAGTGCTTCATTTCACCTGGCGTAAACACCGGCGGTGCCATGCTGCCATGATTTTGGTTCGGTAAAGCCGCCGATCATGACCGGCGCAGTGGCGGCTTTCCTCAGCGCGAATGCATCGGCGTTTTAATCCAAGCGGCCGGCATTTGCGCGCGCGTTTCCAGCAACCGAAACCGATGACATCAACACGGCTCATCAGCTGTTGGGTCAGCCTTGCGTGCTTGTTCGAAACATTCGAGGGCAAGGTCCTCTTCGCCTTTGCCATCGCGGATCAGCCCCAATTGCAGCCAACCTTGTGC
>NCAT01000089.1 GCA_002255575.1 Acidocella sp. 20-57-95 | reverse complement strand
GGCCTGACCGCCACCCCCTGCTGGAAGCGTATCAAACGCATGGAAGAATCCGGGATCATCCTCGGCCGTGTGGCTGTACTTGATGCCGATAAACTCGGCCTGCCGGTCTCGGTTTTCGTCTCGATCGAGACCGCCGACCATTCGGCCGAATGGCTGCAGGCGTTTGCCACCACCATCGCCACCACCCCCGAAATCGTCGGTGCCTGGCGCATGTCCGGTGACGTGGACTATCTGCTCCACGTCATCGTCCCGGATATTAGCGCCTATGATACGTTTTATAAAAAACTCATCGGCGCCGTAAAACTCCGCAACGTCTCGTCTCGCTTCGCCATGGAACGCATGAAAAACGGCGCGTTACCGATTTAAGACCGACTTGGTTAGACGAACTTGGTGCGCCGGACCGTGAGCCGCACTCCAATGTTAATGCACAGCACCACCAGCATAACGATGAAAGCCGCGGCGAACGCCAATGCATGCGACTCATCTGAAGGCTGATTGATGAAACTCCAGATTACATAGGTCAGATAGCCGATCGGTGAATGGGTAAGCTGGCCATTCCACATATAATTGGACCAGCCAGCCGTGTAGATAAGCGGCGCGGTCTCACCGACCGAGATGGCCAGCGCGAGCAACACGCCGGTGATCACGCCCGAGAGAGAGCCTGGCAAAACAACTTTGAAGACCACGGTAGGATCGTTGGCGCCGAGCGCGTAGGCGGCCTCGCGCATTGAAACCGGAACCTGGCGTAGCGCCAATTCACTGATGCGGGCCAGATAGGGCACAATCAGGATGGCCAGCGTAATTGACCCTGCCAGGGTAGAAAACTGCCAGCCCAGACTGGTCACGAATACGATGTAAGAAAAATATCCCAGCACAATGGAGGGGGTTCCGGTGAGCACATCCGATAAAAAGCGGATTGTGCTGCCGACTTTATTGTTGCCGTACTCAGAGAGATAAATTCCGGCCCCAACGCCAATCGGCACTGCAATCAGCAGAGCCCCGAGCGAGAGCACAAGTGTTCCCTCAATGGCGTTGGCCAGCCCGCCACCCGTACCGTTGGTAACAGTGGTGAACAGCGCGATTGAGAAAACCGAAATCCCGCGCGACGCGACCACCCAAACAACGTCCAGCAATGGCCCAACGACCAGCAGCAATGCCGCGCCACAGGCCACCCAGCCGATCGTACCGACCAATAGGCGTTGGGTTTCCTGGCC
>NCAT01000011.1 GCA_002255575.1 Acidocella sp. 20-57-95 | reverse complement strand
TTGCCCTATGCAAAATTACAAAGACAAAGCCGAACGACTCGAAGGCCGAATTATCGGCAAGATGCAGGCCAATGAGCGCCGCATAACTGCCCGTATGCTGTTGCCGGTGGCTGACATGCGCCGCGCCGTGCGAAGCCTCCAGAGCCGCGCCGAGTGGCTTGAAAACCGCCGTGAGCCTGACCCTCTCATTCGGGAAAATGCTAAACGGGAAGCCGAACATTGCCGACGCATTGCCGTCACCATCACCAATGCCATGCGGGGTGCAGCATGAACACAATCGACCTTGCCCTAGCCTATCATGCAAAAACCGGCTTCCCGCTGTTTTTTTGCAACGGCATGAAACGGCCAACATCACCGCGCGGGTTCTATGATGCTAGTAGCACCGCCCAAGGCATCCGCCTGCTAGGGGAGAAACACCCCGGCCCGCTGATAGCCTTCCCGACCGGGGAGGCCAGCGGCATTGCTGTTCTGGACATTGACGCCACAAAACACCCCGAAGCCGCCGAATGGTATTGGCACCACGCAGATGCACTTAAAACGCTAACGATCAGCACCCGTTCCGATGGCTGGCATTGCTACTTTCAGCACCCGCCCGGATTGCGCTGCACCACCGGCCTTATGGGCATAAAGGGCATCGATGTTCGCGCCGATGCTGGCTATGTCATCGCCTGGGCGGCACATGGCTATAAAACCCTTATAGAAGCCCCTGTAGCGCCTTGGCCTTTCTGGCTTACCAACCGGCCGGAAAAACGCCCAGAGCGCCCCCCTGCCCCGCCGCGCGTGCCCGATGATGCCAGTATTCGCAAGTTAATGCGCTGGGTTATCGATGCCGGCGAAGGACAGCGCAACGCGCGCCTATTTTGGGCGGGTTGCAGGCTTGCCGAACAAGTGCAGCACGGCACATTCAATGAAACCTATGCCGCCGCCCTACTCGAACAAGCTGGCAGCCAAGCAGGGTTGCCGGTGCAGGAAGCCCGCCGAACGGCACAATCAGCATTGAGCGGGAGGCGGGCATGAACTTTCACACCGACCCCCAAGCCGCTGCCGCTGCAACCATGAGCCGCGCGCTACTGCCGGACCTGCTAATTGATACCGGCGACCTGCCCGCCGCCGTCAAAGCCGCTGCCGACCTGCTGATAAAAACCGGGCAGGTTTACGATATGGGCGGGCTGCTGGTGCAAGTTACCGCCGCACCCGACCAGCCGGTGCGTATCAGCCCCTTCACGCACCACGCCGCGACAATGCGGATTCACGAACTTTGCCACCCCGTCACAATGGATAAAGATGGCAAAGAAAAGCCAATCACATTCCCCGAACGTGCTGCAAAAATGCTAGTTGATACTGCCGAAGGTTTTCCAAAATTGAACGGCACGGCAAGCGCACCTATGCTGCGCGATGACGGCACAATACACACCGCAACGGGCTTCGATGATGCCACAGGCCTATGGTGCCACAACGTCCCCGCTGTTCGGATTCCGGCCAAGCCTAGCAAAGCCGATGCACAAGTCGCATTGCGAACGATTAGGGAAACATTCGCCACATTCCCCTTCGCGGATGGCCAGCGGATTACCGCGCATGACCTCGATGTAGTGGACACTGACAAGCCACCTGGCGAAGCTGAAACCGCCCTGATATGCGGGTTGCTTACCGCTATCTGCCGCGCCTCACTCTCGCTTGCACCTGGGCTTATCATCACCGCGCCGGACGTATCCGGGGCCGGTTCTGGTAAGGGCTTGCTGGTGCAAGCAATCTGCGCCATCGCGTTCGGTTCCCCGCCTGCCGCGTTCACCACCGGCAGCGATAAAGCCGAACTCGACAAACGCATAGCCTCCGAATTGATGCAGGCCGGGGTTGCGCTGTTTCTGGACAATGCAAACAGCATGGCATTAAAATCCGATACCCTGGCCAGTGTCATCACCGAACGACCGGCACGGGTTCGAGTATTCGGGCAGACTAAAATGGTGGCACTGAATAGCACAGCATTTATAGCCATTACCGGCAACGGGTTGAGCGTATCCGAAGACTTAGCCCGGCGCTTTTTGGCTTGCGAACTAGACCCCAAGTGCGATGACCCCGAAGCCCGCGACTTTCCGGGCCGTGACGTTTTTCTGGCTGGCATTAAAGCCCGCCGCGCGGAACTACTTACCGCCGCCCTGATTATCTGGCGTTTTGGCAGGCAGAATGAAGCAAGCCTCGAACGTGGCAAGCCGTTCGGTTCGTTTGAGACATGGGCAAGCTGGGTGCGTGACCCGCTTATGAGTTTGGGCTGCACCGACCCGGTTGCACAGATCAGCAAAGCCAAAGCCCGTGACCCGCGCCGGGTGCGACTGGTTGAATTGTTCGAGACATGGGACCAGCATCACCAGTCCGACCCCATACGGGTTGAGGAACTTTGCGATGACGTGAAGAACATCGCAGACCCGCAATGCAGAGGCAGACAATTCCGCGCCGCTTATTTCAGCAAGATGCACGGCACCCGCGCGGCGGGGTTCGTCCTCACCAGACAGGAAGCGGCAGGAACGTGGACCGGCGCAACGTACCAGTTGAAAAAGATCGACCAGCATTAAACCAGTCCCCGGCATGGTGAACCAGCTATGACCGGGGCAGCCTTCCCCTTTCTCAAAAAGGAATCCTCCATGATCGAACCAAAACCCACCGGCTTTGTCCGGCAGAAAATGAATGACCGAACCGCCGCCCCTGGCACCGCACGAACGACACGGGAGCAGGCAATCGCTGCACGGCGTAAGCTGTATGAAGCAACAGTGCAGATCGATGCCATCATCAAAGCCCGCCTTGAACCCGATGCCCTACAAGCTGCCCTGATGCCGTTTTTACAGGCGGCAGAAATTCTCACCGTTAGGACTGATGACGCCAAATAAGCCAATTTAAGCCCCGCGCGGGTGTCGGTTCGCCAGAAAGTTAGCGCCGCTCACAAAACCTAATGTCCTAAAAAACAAAAACAACACCGGACGCCACCGCACAAAGCCGGACAAATAAGGCTTGCACAAACCTTATATGAGCGTATAGAGTTTGCTCATACTCACCGGGGGCAAGGCAATGCGGCAGATTATCTCATACATTAGGGTTAGCACCGGCAAGCAAGGCAAGTCCGGCCTGGGCATTGAAGCCCAGCGGGAAGCCATCGCCCGGTTCGCTGCTGCCGAAGGTTGCGAGATCGTTGCCGAGCATATCGAAATTGAAACCGGCAAGGGTGCCGATGCCATCGACCGCCGCCCGGTATTGGCTGCCGCCCTTGCCCAAGCCCGCAAGAGCAAAGCTGCCATCGTGGTTGCCAAACTCTGCCGCCTTAGCCGTGACGTGGCTTTTATCTCCGGCATGATGGCCCAGCGGGTGCCGTTCATTGTGACCGAACTAGGGGCCGATGCCGACCCGTTTATGTTGCATATTTATGCCGCCTTGGCAGAGAAGGAACGGGGCATGATTGCCGACCGCACCCGCGCCGCCCTGGGTGCCAAAAAGGCGCAAGGGGCCTTTCTGGGCAACCGCACGAACCTGCACGAAGCGCAAAGCCTCGGCGCTGCCGCGAACGCTGCCGGGGCCGAAGCCTTCGCCGCCAACATCCTGCCAATCATTCACCAGATACAGGCCAGCGGGGCCACAACAGGCCGCGCCATTGCCCAGGCATTAAACGCAAGAGGCATCCGCACCGCGCGAGGTGGAATGTGGCATGATTCTACCGTTCGGAACGTGCTGGCGAGGGGTTAGGCCCGAAGTAACAAACTTTACCTACCTGCTCGTTCTCTGACAGACTTCCAGTCGTGTCGAGGGGATAACATTGCAGGCAGAGAAAATCTTATCGAGCACGTGAGCCTGATCCGCGATATAGGCGGCTGGTGGCGTTACGAAGCGAATGTAAGTTCGGGCGGCCGAGAGTTGTGCGAGTGTAAATGTATCGTTCAAAGCAAACTGCCCTGACCGCAAATCGCCGACAATAAGGCTAGCGGCGCCATCGTCAAAGATAGAATTGGGGTTGTTTGCGATGGCTGCTTGCGTTGCTGTGATTAAGCTTGGGCGCGGCGGAACGAGATGGGTCCAGGGAGCACGATCATGCAGGCCACCATCGCCAACGAATGGTAACACGCCAAAAAAAATGAACATCAGGGTAGAGGCAGCGCCCATGGCGAATTGAATATTCAGAAGCGCAGGTAAGTTTAACACTTCAGCGAGGAAGAGCGGCCAAAAGAAGGCGAAAAGCAAGGGAAAGCAGTAATAATCCATAAGATTACCTGCTGAGGACGCGACAGCGATTAGTGACAAAGTAAGCCACGGTAGCGCGACCCCAATACCTACGAGCAGGAATTTGCTATTCGCCCAGCGGCGAATGGCGATAAAGGCCATAATGGCTAGCGGCAAGAATATATATGTGCGCCGTGTGGACCAGTAGACCAATCGGTGCAACAGACTGTGGACTGTAAGGCCGGCGAAGAGCGGATGGCCGAAATAAATTTGGTTGATCTGCCCGCCGCCGCCAGGCACCATGAACTTTTGCAGTAAAAGTGAACCAACACTACCGATTAGTGCGATGAGGGCAAGACCAATGAGGCCGCGATCTAAAGTTCCTTTAGATGCAAATTGGCATGCAAGAAGAGCTGTGATCCATATGAAGATATGGAATCCGGCATCTTCCCGGATCGAAAGTGCAAGGCCCAACGGTACCAGAGCGAGCATGAAGCCGACAGCTCCGCGCACGCGAAAAAAAACGGCTAACGATAAAAGACCAAACGGCACAATGAAGCTTTCGATATGGGGAAAACCCAACATTGCAAGGTTAAGACCGTTGAATGTGAAAAGTGTTGCAAGCCAGTAACGGCGAACGATGAGAAATATACTAAGCCAGAATAATGGTACCCAAAGAGAAAACAACAACGAAAATCGAACCACTTCCGGGATGCTAAGAACCGGATGCAGAATCAGTGTTGTTAGGAAGAATATAAAAGAAGCGTGAATGGCAAGAAAATTACCACCAATAAAGTGTGGGTTGAGCATGGGCCACGACACAGCGTTATTGGCCAACCAGGAAAACCAACCGGCATCATAGACCGCCCCGCCACGGAGATAAAAATAATTGAGATCATAGGAGAAACTGAGCGCGTACAGAGCCACAAAGAAACCCGCCGCAATAGCCCATGATTTTGCTGCCTGCATTTCTGTCCCCCTGCCGTTCCCGGTGTTTGGAATAATTTGCCGTGATCATCCGCACCTAAATTACTTCTTAGTATTGTGTTGCGAAAAAGTCACAAATTCAGTGAGTTCGAACGGCATTCCACCCAACGTCCCAACAACAGGCCAATCTTAATGGCATCGGTCAAACTTGATGCCCTCTTGATGCTTGCCGATGCTTTTGCAACGATCAGGAGCATCTAGTGGCTAAAAACGGCTATATATCTATAAAAAACACAAAGAACCTTGATGAGTCCTATGCCTATAACCACTCTACGCGCGGGAAAAAACTGACTTCACGAACGTGTGAGATTATTTAGAATCCCGCCTTGTTCCGTACCGTATATGCCGTATGTATGCCGTACAAATCGTAATCCGTAACAAATAAAGCCTATAAGTGCTTGAAAAGCCTTGGCGTCCCGTAGGGGATTCGAACCCCTGTCGCCGCCGTGAAAGGGCAGTGTCCTGGGCCTCTAGACGAACGGGACGAGGCTTGGGCGGTCTAGAGGAGAGTGAAAGATAATTCAAGTCTTACAGTGCGATTACTTTCCCGCACGTTTCATAGCCGCCTCCCGCTTACCAGATCGGCAGGCATCCGAGCAGTATTTCACCTCGTCCCATACCTTCGCCCACTTGCGCCGCCACGCAAACGGCCGGCCACAGGCGGCGCAAAGCTTCTCTGGCAGTTCACTTTTCTTCACTTTGCCGGTCCCAGCGCCGTACTTACCGCCCCGGTCTGCGGGTTCAGCAGCAGCAGCCTATCGCCGCCGGCCCCGCTGACCCACACTGCAAACACGCCCCCTGCCCCGGCAATGCCAGCAATGTGATCACCCGGCGCCAGCGCCCCCGGCGGCAATACCACCTGCGATTCGCCTGGAATCACGGCACTAACCGGCATCGTCATCGACGCTGCCACCGGTTTGGCGTAAAAGCGTTTGATGACTGTCCCGATGACAAAAGCCGTGCCGAGTACGATCAGCACGCCCAAAACCGTCACCAGCGCCTTCAACCCGCGCAAATTATCGTGTTTTTGTGCCTGACCGCTCATTACATCATCCTATCACCGTGCAGGCCACGCCGGCTGATTCCGGGTTACGGCTCGACGCATTTCTAGGGCGTAGCATCGGCACCATCTCACGCTCGCGCGTCAAGGGGCTGATCCTCGAAGGCGCGGTAACCCGTAACGGGGTTGTCACCAACGACGCCTCAGAATCCGTGCAGGCGGGCATCATTTATAGCCTTTCAATCCCCACCGCTGCGCCCGCCACGCCGCAAGGGCAGGCCATTGATTTCCCGATTCTCTATGAGGATAAATATTTGCTGGTGCTCGATAAGCCGGCGGGCATTGTCGTTCACCCTGCCCCCGGCAACCCGGATGGCACCCTGGTAAACGCCCTCATCGCCCATTGCGGCGACAGCCTCACCGGTATTGGCGGCGAAAAGCGCCCCGGCATCGTCCACCGGCTCGATAAAGACACATCCGGCATCATGGTGGTGGCCAAAACCGAGCCGGTGCACACCGCTTTGTCAGCCGCCTTTGCCGCCCGCGATATCGACCGGCAATACCGCGCCATCTGCTGGGGCCTGCCCAACCCGTCTTCCGGCACCATTGAAGGCGATATCGGCCGCGACCCGCGGGAGCGTAAACGGATGGCTGTCGTGACCCGCAATGGTAAACCGGCACTAACAAATTATAGCCTAATCCGTCCCTTTGGCGCCGCCGCTGCGCTCATTTCCTGCAAGCTCGCCACCGGCCGCACCCACCAAATCCGGGTGCATTTGGCACATGTCGGCCATCCGCTGGTGGGGGATCCGGTCTATCTCAAACGCCGCCCCGCCGCCGCCAAGGGTCTCAGCGAACCCGCCCGCAGCTTCGCTTTGGACTTTCCGCGCCAAGCCTTACATGCTGAAATTCTTGGTTTTTTTCACCCCGGCACCGGTGAGACGTTACGCTTTGAAATACCACCGCCCGCAGACTTCCTACATCTCATAGACGTGATGGAAACCGGACTATAACAGTCCCTTTTATCATTGACGCTGCGCGTCGTTGCCGATTACTATACAGCTATTGAAAAGTTGCCGGACTAATGGCGCGTTATTATGTCTTTCGGGTTACTGCCTTTTAAGGGGTCTCCCGGCTTCGTGATGATGCGGCGCAAACATTATCCGGTAAGGTTTTGAAGCATACATAGTTTTCTGTTGGCGCTTCGGGTTTTCTGGCGCGCACACAAAAATGCAACAAGGAGTTTCCACCCAATGGCCTCCACCATGACCATGATCGCGCCCGACGTCAGTCTGACGCGTTATATGCAACAAATTCGCAAGTTCCCCATGCTCAGCCATGAGGAAGAAGAACGGTTGGCCCGCGCCTGGCGCGACCAAGGCGACAATAAAGCCGCCCATACGCTGGTGAATGCGCATCTGCGGCTCGTTGCCAAAATCGCGATGGGCTATCGCGGCTACGGCTTACCGGTTGGTGAGCTGATTTCCGAAGGTAATGTCGGGATGATGCAGGCAGTGAAACGCTTCGACCCCGACCGCGGCTTCCGCCTTTCCACCTACGCCATGTGGTGGATCCGTGCGGCTATTCAGGAATATATTCTACATTCCTGGTCGCTGGTAAAAATGGGCACCACGGCTGCGCAGAAAAAGCTGTTCTTCAATCTGCGCCGCCTAAAAGGCCAAATGCAGGCGATTGATGATGGCGATATGAAGCCGGAGCATGTGGCGAAAATCGCCCATCTTCTGGACGTGCCTGAACAGGATGTGGTGAATATGAATCGCCGCCTCTCCTCTGCTGACAGCTCGCTCAATGCCCCCATCAAAATGGACGGTGAAGGCGAATGGCAGGATTGGCTGGTCGATGACAGCGACTCCCAGGAAACCGAGCTGGCCGACCGTGAAGAACTCACCGGCCGCAAAGCCCTGCTCGCGACCGCACTGAAAACTCTTTCAGACCGCGAACGCCACATTCTTATCGAGCGTCGCTTGAAGGATAACCCGACAACCCTCGAAGACCTCTCGCAGCAATACAACATCTCGCGCGAACGTGTGCGCCAGATCGAAGTGCGCGGCTTCGAGAAACTGCAAAAATCGATGAAGGCTCAAGTCGCCGAACAACGCCTCGCCGTGCAAGCGGTCCATGCGCGGATGGTATGATCTTTTACGTGCAGTAAAATCCAGGAGACGTTGTGTCCTGGTCTCTCTTAAAGGCACGGCCCTCAGAACCGTTAATGCAAACAAAATAGGGGCGCTTCATGGTGTTGAAACATCAATAGGCGCCCTTTTTCGTTGCTTACCCCAAGGGCCGCACCATATCGAAACGGGAATCCGGCTTGATTTCAGCGTAGGCTGAAGGCCCACCCGCGCGCAGGATGATGCCTGCGTTGAACGTATCAAATATCCCGTCTTTGAGCAGATGTTTGCTGATATGGACGGCGATGACTTCTGCGAGGACGAGTTTTGAAGTCGTGACGTGGCCGGTATGGGTTTTGAGCGGAATGATATCGGTGACCTTGCACTCAAAATGCACAGGACTTTCAGCGACCCGGGGTGGTGCGACATGTCGCGCAGGGACCGGCGTGAGCCCGCTCAGGGTAAATTCGTTGGTACCATAAGGTACAGCGGCGCAGGTTTGGTTCATTGCATTGCCAAGGGCGCATGTGGCGAGGTTCCACACGAGTTCGCCGGTTTCCTCAACATTGCATAGCGAGTCTTTAGTGCCAACACTGGAGAAACCGATAATCGGCGGGATGTAATTAAACGCGTTGAAAAAACTATAGGGTGCCAGATTTACCGAACCATCCTTCCCCTTGGTGGACACCCACCCAATCGGGCGCGGGCCAATAATCGCATTGAAGGGGTCGTGCGGCAGGCCGTGGCCGTTGGCTGGTTCGTAATAATACACGTCGTCAGCGCTCATAAAACTTCCTGTTCTTAAATTATATCGGAATGGCCTCGATGATCACGTTCGCGTAGGCGTAAGGATATTCATCGGTCAGTGATAGGAAAATATTGGCCTTATGCCCAGCCGGCGTGATGGCGTGCAGGCGGGCCAAAGCACCGTGATGCAGCGACAAGGTGGGCTGACCCGATGGCAGATTGATCACGCGCAAATCGGCAAAGAATACTGACCGCCGGAACCCTGTACCAAGCGCTTTGGCGCAAGCCTCCTTGGCAGCAAAGCGCTTGGCATAGGTTGCCGCGCGATTCATCGGCCGGCGCTCAGCACGGGCGCGTTCTTCAGGCGAGAACAGCCGCTCGGTAAAACGTTCGCCAAAACGCTCTAAAGATTTTTCAATACGACGTATATCGCAAATATCAGAGCCAAGCCCGATAATCATGACTTGGCGCGTTCCACCTGCGCGATCCCGGCAGCACCCCGCAGCCCGCCGATCACCTGCCCTAAATGCCGCACATCGCGTACTTCCACATCCACCAAAACTTCAAAGAAATCCTGCTGGCGGTGGACAATTTTCAAATTGGCAATTGCGCCATCCTGCTTGGAAACCGCATTGGTCAAGTTGGCCAAAGCGGTTGGGCTGTTGCTGGCAATCACGCTAATGCGCCCCACAAACCCACCGCCCCCAGGTTTGGCTTCGGTGCGGTTGATATTATTCATGTCCCAATCGACATCTATGAAGCGCTCAGGTGTCGCCGCGAAAGTTTCTAACGTGGCGCATTCTTTCGTATGTACGGTCACACCTTTGCCGGTAGCCACAATGCCGACGATTTTATCGCCCGGCAGCGGGTGGCAGCAGCCGGCATAGTGAATATCCATCCCCGAGACCAAGCCGGTGAGTGGCATACCTGTATCAGCTTTGGGGGCCGCGTGGCGGGGTGAGCGTGCCGTGAGCACATTGCCCATAAAGCCCGGCAACATACGTGGCGCACGTGCCTCCCGCAGCTCTGGGTAAGCCGCATACACCACATCCTTCGGCCCCAACGCACCGGTCGCCACCGCCACGTATAAATCATCCAGCGATGCCTGCTTTAAAAGCTTAAGTGTGGGCTCAAGGATTTTCTCAGATCCATCGACACCTTCCTGACGGAACGCCTTCGCCAGCGTGGACTTGCCGGAATCGCGATGCTGCTCGCGCATCTGCTGTGCCAGGAACCGGCGGATACGCGCCCGCGCCTTGCCGGTAATAACAAACCGTTCCCATGCCGGCGAGGGCGTGCCGCCCCGGGCGGTGAGAATTTCCACCTGGTCACCATTTTGCAGCTCATAGCGCAGCGGCATCAGCCGGCCATTAATGCGCGCGCCCACACAAGTATCGCCAATCTGGCTATGCACCGCGTACGCAAAATCCACCGATGTTGCGCCCCGCGGCAACTGAATCAACTGCCCCTTGGGCGTGAAACAGAACACTTGGTCCTGGTATAATTCGAGCTTCGTGTTTTCAAGAAAATCATCCGGTGCTGATGAGTTTTCCAGAATTTCCAGCAAGTCCTGAACCCAGCGGAACTGCTTCACATCAGACTGGCTGGCATCCGATTGCTTATACAACCAATGCGCAGCGACACCGTTTTCCGCGACCATCTGCATCTCCGGTGTACGAATTTGCAACTCAATCTTCTGGTTACGCGGGTGCCGCAGCGTCACGCCCGTGTGCAATGACTGATAACCGTTCGCTTTCGGCGTCGAGATATAATCCTTAAAGCGCCCGGCAATCACCGGAAACGCCGCATGAATGGCCCCCAGCGCCATGTAACAAGCTTCCCGCGTCGGCACGATAATGCGGAACGCCATAATATCCGAGAGCTGCTCAAACGCCACATTACGGCGCTGCATTTTTTCCCAAATGGAGTAAGGTGATTTCTCACGACCGGAAACTTCGATAATTTCAACGTCAGCTTCCCGGCAGACGCGCAAAATCTCATTGCGGACTTCTTCAATAACATCCGCACCCTGGCCGCGCAAAAAATTCAACCGCGCCTGGATGGTATCATACGCTTCCGCATCTAGCTCCGCGAAGGAGCGCGTCTGCAATTCGGTCTTTACCGATTCCATCCCAATGCGCTCAGCCAGTGGCGCGTAAATTTCCATCGTCTCACGCGCAATACGCTGGCGGCGCTCAGCTTTCGCCACGTTGCCGATGGTCCGCATATTATGGAGCCGGTCAGCAAGCTTGACGATGAGAACCCTGATATCCTTGCTCATCGCCAGAACAAGTTTACGGAAATTCTCGGCCTGCTTGGTCCGGTCGGACTGCAATTCCAAGCGGGTGAGCTTCGTCACGCCGTCAACTAAGCCTGCAACCTCCGGACCAAACCGCTTTTGCACGCTCGCCAACGTGACCGAGGTATCTTCGATCACGTCATGCAGAAGGGCCGTGATGATCGAGGAGGAATCCAGCCGATAGCCCGCCAGAATGGTCGCCACCGCCAGCGGGTGGGTGATGTAAGGCTCACCATTATCGCGCTTCTGCGCCGCATGGGCGTCGAACGCCACCGCATAGGCGGCATCAATCACGGCCGGGTCGGCTTTGCTATCGTATGATGCAATCCGCGAGAGCAGCACCCCAAGTTCCGGGTGCAGCAAGGGCGAGGCCACCCCGCCCGCCGGTAAGCCCTCAGGGGCGCGAACCAGATCGTCTGGTTTCATGCGCCCCCCTTTTGACTAACGGCGGGACTTGCCGCCGAGTTCCGCCTCAATGGCCGCCTGGATATCTTCAGGGGTCATCTCCTCAGATTCTGCTGCCAACGCCGCAGCTTCTTCCTCGGCTGAGACATCCTGCAAACCAAAAATATTCTGGTCGGTCGGGATCAGATCCAAAACTTCCTCGTCCACCGGCTCGGGTTCTGGCACGCGGGAGAGAGACTTCACCAAATCCTGCTCCAGGTCGCCCAAATTCAGGGTTTCCTCGGCAATCTCGCGCAAGGCAACGACAGGGTTCTTGTCGTTATCGCGGTCAATGGTCAGCTGCTCGCCACGGCTGATGTTGCGGGCACGCTGGGCCCCCAGCAGCACCAGTTCAAACCGGTTCGGCACTTTCAGTACGCAATCTTCGACGGTGACGCGGGCCATCCGTGGGTTCTCCAGACAAAGTGTATTCCAAATTTCCAAGTACCCCGCGCCGGGCGGGAATGCAAGGTTTCAGGTGTCAAACCAGGGTTGTATCGCCTGAGCGGGTAAATCAACCATCAAAGACGTAACCGAGCGCCGAAATGTCGGGTGGACCCAGCCCGGCGCCACATCCAGGATCGGCCGCAGCACAAAAGCCCGCAAATGTGCCCTGGGGTGCGGTAAAATCGGGTCTGGCAGGGCGCGAATGGTCCCATTCAGGTCGATAATATCGATATCGAGCGTGCGGGCAGCATCCTTCACGCTGCGCTCGCGGCCAAATTTTGTCTCAATGGCTTGCAGCTGGCCCAGCAGGTCAGCTGGCCCGATGTCGCCTTCCAGACGCGCCACGCCGTTGCAGTAATCAGGCTGATCCGACGCCGGAACCGCCGCTGTGCGGTACCAATTTGACAAAGATTTGAATTTCAAACCGGACAGAGTCTTTAGCTCGCCGACAGCCCGCACGCAGGTTTGCAATGCAGTTTCGCCGCCAGGCCCGGGCAGATTTGCACCAATCGCGATTAAGATCATATCAACCAAAGCACAGTACAAAAGACTTTCAAAAAACTGTAAAATAATGTACGAATGTCGGAGCTTTCGCAGATTTTTAAGCGAAAACAGCTAATTTTAAAAACGATTATTTTAACCAGGAAATCCTTACATGCAATTTATTCAACAGGAAAGAACTGCACTTTTCATCGATGGTGCAAATTTATACGCTGCAACCAGGAGTTTGGGTTTCGACATCGATTACCGCAGGTTGCTTAGTTTTTTCAGCACTAAGACAAATCTGGTGCGGGCCTATTATTATTCGGCGCTGCTGGAGACCGAGGAATACTCGCCGTTAAAACCGCTAACAGATTGGTTGGCCTATAATGGTTTTACTTTAGTAACAAAACCGGCGAAAGAATTCACCGATGCGCTCGGTCGGCGCCGCATAAAAGGCAACATGGACATCGAGCTTGCAATTGACATGCTGGAATTAGCACCGCGTTTGGATCATGCCGTGCTATTTTCAGGTGACTCTGATTTCCGCCGGCTGGTGGAAGCGGTGCAGCGGCGTGGTGTGCGCGTCTCGGTTATATCTTCCATCAAAACCAACCCGCCGATGATCGCCGACGAATTACGCCGGCAAGCAGACCATTATATCGAACTAGCAGACATCGCACCGGGCTTTACCCGCAAAGCAACCGAAGGCAGAGCACGTGGTGCTGAGCGGGATTATGACGAGGAATGAAACCCACAACCCCTGAGCGTGATTGCCCGCTCTGTCCGCGGCTGGTTGAATATCGTTTGTCTAACCGTGCGAAGGAACCTGACTGGCACAACGCACCCGTACCGAGTTTTGGAAAGCTCGATGCTGCATTGCTGGTGGTGGGCTTGGCACCCGGCGTGCGCGGGGCCAACCGCACCGGACGCCCCTTCACGGGGGATTATGCCGGGCATTTGCTCTATGCCAGCCTATTAAAATTCGGCTTCGCCAATGGCATATATGCCGAAAGTGCTGATGACGGCTTAAAGCTTATCAATTGCCGCATCACCAATTCGGTCCGCTGCGTGCCGCCGCAAAACCTGCCAACACCATTGGAAGATAAAACCTGTAATCCGTTCCTCGCTGCTGAAATTGCCGCCATGCCAAAGCTACGCGCCATCCTCACACTTGGCACCGTTGCGCATCTCATGACACTGCGTGCGCTTGGCATAAAACCGAGTCATTTCAAATTTGTGCACGGCGCCTTGCACGAAGCAAAACCGGGATTATGGGTTGCCAATAGTTACCATGTATCACGCTATAATACGAGCACCAAGCGCTTGAACACTGAAATGTTCGAGAATGTGATGCGTAACATCCGCAAAATTATTGACCAAGCCTAAGAATAACGCTCCTCGGCCCACGGGTCTGCATTATTGTTATAGCCACGGGTTTCCCAAAATCCGGGTTGGTCAGTGGTCACAAACTCTAAGCGCTTCACCCATTTAGCTGATTTCCACAAATAGAATTTTGGAATCATCACGCGCAAAGGCCCGCCATGTTCGCGTGAAATCGGCGCGCCATTCCATTCATGCACCAACAAGCAATCTGGTTGGTCAAAATGCTCCAAGCGAACATTGGTGGTATAATCATCATAAGAATGGAAAATAATATGCTTACAAGTCTCTAGCGGCTGCACCAAAGCCAAAATCGCCTCAGCCGAAACACCTTTCCATTTATTGTCATACCGCGACCAGGTGGTCACACAATGCATGTCTGAAACGGTCTCGCTCTGCGGCAACGCCATTAAATCTGCCCAGGACAATGTTATTGGGTGTGCAACGGCGCCATCTAGGGTCAGGCTATAGCTGGTTTTGGGAATTTGCGGCTGAATGCCTAAATCTAACACCGGCCAGTCTTTCACCAAATGCTGCCCAGGTGGCAAGCGCTGCTCATGCGGCGCTGTGGTGCCGGTCAGCCCCCTGCCCGCCTCAGCCCATTCCTGCTTTTTGCCGATCAGCTTGTCTTTAATTTTGCCCAGAAATGTTGGCTCATCAGTCATGTGCGTGCGCCTTATGAATTGGGTCGATCCAAGCCACAGCTTCTGGTTTTTCCACCGGCTCAATCTCTAAATTCACCACCACTGCTTCATTGTCAGAGCGTACCAGGACGCATTCCAAGCGCTCCGTGGCTGAGGCGTTAATTTCCTGATGCGGTACAAAAGGTGGTACGAAAATAAAATCCCCTGCTTCAGCCTCAGCCACATATTCCAGCCTTTCGCCCCAACGCATCCGGGCCTTGCCACGCAGCACGAAAATAACACTCTCCAGCGCACCATGATGATGCGCACCGGTTTTGGCATTGGCATCGATATTCACCGTGCCCGCCCAGATTTTCTGTGCCCCTACGCGGGCCGCGTTAATCGCCGCCGCCCGGCTCATCCCCGGGGTCTGCGCGGTATTGGCATCAAGCGTACCGGCTTTAATCACCTGCACGCCATTATGTTTCCAATGTTCGCCCTGTCCGGTCATGTCAGTCTCCGTTTATTTGTTGCGCAACAGCCTGGCCTTGTCGCGCTGCCAGTCCCGCGCCGCCACAGCTTGGCGCTTATCATGTTTCTGCCGCCCCTCAGCGATACCGAGCGTCACTTTCGCAAGACCACGATCATTGAAATGAATATCAAGCGGCACCACCGTCGCACCGTCCCGCGCGATTGCGCTGAATAATTCAGTGCGCTCGCGCGCCTTCACCAGTAATTTGCGCGTCCCGCGCACGTCAAAACGCGAAAGCACCCCGCCTTGATATTCCGGAATATAGGCGTTGAACAAATATAATTCGCCATCCCGCTCACCGGCCCAGGCTTCGTTCAATGTGGCCCGCCCGAGCCGCAGAGATTTCACCTCTACACCCTTCAGCACAATCCCCGCCTCAATCGTCGAGAGGATTTTATAGTCAAAGCGCGCCTTACGGTTCTGCGAGGCGATCCCGTGCGAGATATAACCGGATTTGCTTTTGGAAGGGGTTTCCTTCGCGCTCAATTCAACAGCCCCACTTCCACCATGGCGGCCCGCATTTTTGCCGCACTGGCCTCGGCAATCGGTGCCAATGGCAGGCGGCAAGTATTGCTACCAAAGCCCAGCAACGAGGCCGCAAATTTCACCGGGCCGGGGTTAGATTCCACAAACATCGCATCATGCAGCGGCACCAAACGCGCCTGAATCGCCATCGCGGTTTTCACGTCGCCGTTTTGCCAGGCATTATGCATTTGCGCACACAAGGCCGGTGCCACATTGGCGGTGACTGAAATGCAGCCATGGCCGCCGGAGGCCAAATACGCAATCGCGGTATGGTCCTCCCCGGATAGTTGCACAAAAGCTTCGCCGCACGCCCGGGTGGTGTGTAGCGGGCGGGTTAAATTCGCGGTGGCATCCTTCACCCCCACAATATTCTTGTGTTTCGCCAACCGCGCCATTGTTTCCACGCTCATATCAATCACCGAGCGGCCCGGAATATTATAAATAATAATTGGAATATCGGCGGCATCGGCAATCGCGGTATAATGGCGGAACAAACCTTCCTGGGTTGGTTTGTTGTAATAAGGTGTTACCACCAGCACGGCGTCAGCCCCGGCCTTTTTGGCATGCTGGGCAAGGCCAATCGCCTCAGCGGTGGAATTCGAGCCCGCCCCCGCAATCACCGGCACCCGGCCGCGCGCGGTCGCCACAGCCAATTCTACCACCCGCTTATGCTCATCATGCGAAAGCGTTGGCGACTCGCCGGTTGTGCCCACCGGCACGATGCCATGCGTGCCCTGGGCAATCTGCCAGTCAATAAACCGCACATAAGCATCCTCATCGATGCTACCATCTTCGCGCATGGGGGTAATGAGCGCGACCATTGAACCATGAAACATAACGAACTCCTATTCTGCGCAAGTATTCTCTCAAGGGGTGGCCTGCAAGCCGGGGGGTGCTAGAAGCGGCGCATGAGAGTCTTGCTTTTATTGCTCGCCATCCTCGCACCTTTGCCGGCGCTCGCCCAGCAGGCTGCCTCCCCGCAGATCATGATCGACGTAAAAGCTGGGGATTGGGCCGATGCCAACGCCTTGGCGCAAGCCACTGGGGACCCGTTGATGGTGAAACTAGTGACGTTTTTCCGGCTGATTAACGGGGGTGGCGGTACCGCTGATGAGCTGCAGGACTTCATCGCCGCCAACCCGGATTGGCCTTATCAGGCAAGGCTCGCCTTCAACCTTGCCCAAGCCAGCGGGCTGGGCGGTCGCGCCAGCGGGCCGGAGACCATTCCATTCCTCGCGCAAGTGCAGACCCTGCACGCCACCGGGGATGACAGCCAGGCAGTCGCGTTATGGAAAGCCCAGGGCAAGGCGGCCGCCGCCAGCGCCGATGCCGACGGACAATTGCAATTCTGGCCCGCCCAAAACCAGCTGGCCCGCGCCCTGCTAATGGCAAACGACGCCAAAGACGCTTACGCGGTGGTCATTGCCGTTAGCCCGCCATTTGCGGGCAGCACCGCCCGCGCGCAAATTGCTGATCGGGACTTTCTGGCAGGCTTCATTCTGCTGCGGTTCCTGCATAACCCCACCGCCGCCGCAACTTGGTTTACCGACCTCGCCAGTTCTTCCAGCGCCGTAATCACCCAGGCCCGCGCCTATTACTGGCTTGCCCGTTGCGAATCCGGCACCACAGCGCAAGCCGACTATGCCCGCGCTGCCGCCTATCCCAGCACCTATTACGGCCAACTCGCCGCCTTGGCGCTTGGCGAAAGCCCGGCCACCCTCGCCGCGCAAATCAGAGGGGCCGCCGAGCCTGGCTTTAACGCCGGGCAGGCGCTTGATTTCGCCAGCATGGAGTTACCCCGCGCCGCCGCCTTGCTGGTGCAGATGAACGACCCGGCAGATGCAGAGATTTTCTTAAACCGCCTGGGCCAGACCGCCGCAGATGACCGCACCAGGGAACTTGCCGCCCGCTTGGCACTTGGTCTGGGCTTGCCGCAAAGCGCTGTCTCGATTGCGCGTCATGCCGGCGTGGCTGGCCAGATGCTGTTGCATGAAGGCTGGCCGCAGCCATTTTCGCCACCCGGCGGCGTAGAACCCGCAATTGCGCTTGGCATTATGCGCCAGGAAAGCAGTTTTGACCCCGGCGTATCCTCCAGCGCCGGCGCCCGTGGGCTGATGCAGTTAATGCCCGCCACCGCCCGCAAAACCGCCAAAACCAACAACATTCCCTATCATGGCGACCTTACCAACCCGAACACCAACATGGCGCTGGGCGTCGCCTATATCGCTCAGCTGATCAACAGTTTCGGTGACTGCCTGCCACTTGCCATCGCGGCCTATAATGCCGGGCCAACGAATGTCGCGAATTGGCTGGCAGAAAATGGCGACCCGGAGATGAAAAATGCCGTCGGCGGTGCCAATATCATCGATTGGGTCGAGGAGATCCCTTTCAATGAAACACGCAACTATGTGCAACGCGTTACCGAGAGCATCGTGGTCTATCGCGCCTTGCAAACCGGCAGTGCCGAAAACCCGCTTAGCCCGTGGATGAGCCCATGAAGTTTCAAGACATGAATGCCGCGCAGATGATCGCCAGCGCCGGCGGTGTCGGCTTTGCACCCAGGGCGCCGGGCACATTTGGCTCGCTGGTGGGGGTGCTCATTGGCGCTGTGCTCTTGCAAATGGGTCATGGCCCGCTGCTGGCAGGCGTTATTGTCTCCAGCGTCATTGGGGTCTGGGCCGTTTGGGCGGTTGGCGGGCAGAACGACCCTGGCTGGATCGTGATTGATGAAGTGGCAGGACAGATGCTCACCATGCTGGCGCTGCCACGGGTCAGTGCCGCTGGGTTGCTCATCGCCTTCGGGCTGTTCCGGCTGTTTGACATTTGGAAGCCCGGCCCGGTCGGCATCGCTGACCAGCGGCATGACGCCATCGGCGTGATGGCCGATGACTGGGCCGCCGGTGCCATCGGCTTTTGCTTCCTTGCCATTCTGGCATGGTTGCTACCGGGGCGCTGGTTGTGACCACCGCCCATAACCTGGCCGCCCGCCTGGTGATGCTCTGCCGTGCTCGTGGCGTGACTTTAGCCACGGCGGAAAGCTGCACCGGTGGGCTGATCGCCGCTGCCATTACCGAAATCCCCGGCTCTTCCGCGGTGCTGGACCGCGGCTTCGTCACCTACTCAAATAATGCCAAATCTGAGCTGCTCGGTGTACCTTCCGGCCTGATCGCCTCGGTCGGTGCGGTCAGCGAAGCGGTGGCACTGCGCATGGCCATTGGCGCCAAACAACGCGCCGGTGTGGATATGGCTGTTGCCGTGACCGGCATCGCCGGACCGGATGGCGGGTCCGAAGAAAAACCCGTCGGTACGGTCTGGTTTGGCCTTGCCAACCGCCACGGCGACAGCTTCACCCGCCACATGATATTCCCCGGCAGCCGCGCGCAAGTGCGTGCTGCCAGTGTTCTCTACGCACTAAACCTCCTGTTAGGAGCCACTGAAAAATGAGCAAAAATATCGCCAACTGGGACAAAGCCAAACGTGAGGGCCGCAAGCTCAGCTTCATCACTGCTTATGACCATACCTTCGCGCGGATCGCCGACACCGCCGGTCTGGATGGTATTCTGATCGGCGACTCGGTCGGCATGATGGTCGGCGGTGCGGCCGATACGCTCAGCGTGTCGCTGGAGCAGATGGAATACCATACCAGCATCGTCGCCAAAGCGGTGCAGAAGGCACTGATTATGGCAGATCTGCCGTTCGGCAGCTTTGAGGAAAGCCCTGCGCAGGCGTTTGCAAGCGCGGCGCGCTTGATGAAAGCCGGCGCCGAGATCGTCAAGCTCGAAGGCGGCGCACCGATGGTGGAGACTGTGGCGTTCCTGTCCGCCAGGGCCGTGCCTGTCTGTGCCCATATTGGCCTGACACCGCAGCATGTGCGGCAGTTTGGCGGCTTCAAACGCCAAGGCAAAACCCCGGAAGCCGCAGCCCGGCTGATCGAGGATGCGATTGCACTGGCCGAGGCCGGCGCCCGGATGGTCTTAATGGAAGCCATCCCGTCAGATGTGGCGGCAGAAATCACGCGCCGCGTGCCGGTCCCCACCATTGGCATCGGTGCCGGCCCCGGAACCGATGCGCAGGTGCTGGTGCTGCACGATGTGCTGGGCCTGAACATGGACCGCGCCCCCGGCTTCGCCCGCGCCTACGTGAACGGTGCGGCATTAATGCAGGAGGCGCTGGCGCAGTATGCTCAAGATGTCCGTTCGTCGAAATTCCCGCTGTAAAATCTCCGCCGTTACCGCCACATACGCTGTATTTCCGGGTGCTTGTCGATGAACTGGTGCTTCAACGCCCCCAGAATATGGGCGGCCATCACGCCATAGAGTGCGTAGCTTAAAAGCGTATGAATCGTACCAAACAGCTCGTGCACATAATGTTTGGTCGCCGGGTCCATGTTGGCAATGAAGCTTAACCGAAACCAGGGGATGACCCAGAATAAAATGAGCGGGTGTTCAGCGGCTTGGCTGAAGGCGGAATCATGAACCCACCCGGTAACCGGCATCAAAATAATCAATCCATAAAGCGCGTAATGCGCGCTATGGGCGGCCAACGTCTCCCACGCTTTGTATTCTGGCGGAAACGGCGGCGGTGTGTGGGTCAACCGCCAGATGATCCGCAACATCACCAACCCCAGCACGGTAATCCCGATTGATTTATGCAAATCAATCATAATCCGGGCGGTCGCGTCCGAAAAATAATCATTGGTGATCGCTAGAATAATATTCAGCCCGATGCCAAAAGCGATCAGCCAATGCAAAATAACAGCAACCTTGGTGTATTTTTGGGTGGTGGACATAACAACTCCTTATCAATGCATCGGCTTATAGCCGACATCTGCACAACAATATGGTGTGCTCACTTTCATTTGTTGGCTAATATTTAACGCCCGGCTTGGCAGAATAGCCTTGGTCCATCAGATGAACCGTATGGTCTCCCAAAGCACTGCCAGTCTCGAAGCCTCCTTGCACGCCAACGCCCCGCGCTGGACCAAACCTGCAACGCCGCTTGCCAGCATCCTCATTCACGGCGGCGTTTCGGCCCTATGGGTGCTCCTACTCGCCCGCGCCTTCCTTGGCCACGGCATCGGCGCCTGGTCGGTGGGCATTATCTACATCGCCTACGACACCGCGTTGCTGAGTTTCACATTCTGGCAAACCCTTAAACTGGGTCGCAAGCCACCGGCTTTTGTACCCGCCACCGCCCGCCCCAGCCTGACCGTGATCGTGGCCGCCTATAATGAGGATGCCGTGCTGGCCGCCACCATCACCGCGCTAGGCCAGCAAAGCGAGCCACCAGAGCAAATCATCATCGCTGATGACGGCTCAACAGACGGCACTGCCGCGCTGCTCACCAGCCTTTATGGCCTCTCGGAACCCGCCATGGGCAGCATCAGCGCAGCCAGTGCAATGGTGCCCGGCCTGCGCTGGCTGCGGGCTGCCCATGGCGGCAAAGCACGCACGCTCAACCAGGCGCTGCTGCATGTTGAAACCGACATGTTCGTCACCGTCGATGCCGATACCGAACTTGATACCAATGCCATCAAAGCGATGCGGGACGCTTTTCAGGCCACGCCGGGGCTGGTGGCCGCTACTGGCGTCTTGGCACCATTTTGCGAGAACAGCCTGAGTGGCCAGTTTTTCGAATGGTTTCAGACCTACGAATATATCCGTAACTTCCTAGGCCGCTATGCCTGGGCACAAATGGACAGCCTGCTATTGATCTCCGGCGCCTTCGCTGCCTTCCGCCGCGATGCGGTGGTGAGTGTCGGCGGCTTTGACCCCGATTGCTTGGTCGAGGATTACGAGCTCATCCACCGCCTGCGCCGCTATGGCTACGACCATGGGCTGAACTGGCACAGTACGGTGGTGGTGGGCACCGCGCGTGCCCGCACCTCTGCCCCCTCCTCTATTCTGGGCTTCCTGCGCCAACGGCGCCGCTGGTTTGGCGGGTTTCTGCAAACCCAGCTCTGGTACCGCGACATGGTGGGCACCGCCCGTTATCAACGCCTGGGCCTTGCGATGCTACCGGTGAAAGCCATCGACACATTTCAGCCGATCTACGGCCTCTGTGCCTTCGGTTTCCTGTTGTGGTATTTGTTCACTGGCCAAATTGCATTGTTGCTGCCCATCGGCGGTTTTATTTTCGGCAAAATCATCATCGATCTCGGCTTCCATCTCTGGTCGATCCATCTGTATCGCAACTGGGTGGGCGGCTACACCAAGGCCAATCTCGGCTTGGCCATTCTCGCCTCCATCGCCGAGCCGTTCAGTTTTCAGCTTTTACGGCATTTGGGCGCCAGTTGGGGTTGGGTCTATTTCCTCACCGGCCAGCGTAGCTGGGGCGTGCAGAAGCGCGTGACCGTCAAGCCAGCCTAGGGCGCGTTGATATTCAGCCGAACCATGAAAGAACGCGGCTCTAGCCGCGCCCCAAAAACGGCATCGTCAGCGGCAAAATCGTCGCATCCAGCATGTTGATATCGGGCGGCAAGGTTGCCATCAGCAGCGCCGCCCGCGCCACTTGCGCCCCCGGCATCAGCCCTTCCTTGGCCACCGCCTCCTCCTGGCCCACCCAGATCGCACTATCGGTGTTGCCCGGATTCAATATCGATACCGCAATGCCATGACCACGCCCATCCAACGCCATCGCGCGCGTCATGCCATCGAGCGCAAATTTCGACGTGGTATAAGCCACCGAGTGCCGCCGTGAGACCCGCGAAGACACACTGCCAATATTAATAATGCGCCCGCCACCCTGGCCCAGCATTTTCTGGTAAGCCGCTTGTGCGCATAAAAACGCTGCCGTCACATTCAAATCAATCACACTACGCCATTGCGCCGGCGTGACATTTTCAGTGCGCGCCCGGATTGAGGCGCCGGCATTATTGACCAACACATCCAGCCGTTCGAGGCCGGTAAATAGCCTGAAAATATCTTCATCCTTGGTGAGATCCACCGCCACCGGGCGAACTTGTACAGCATGCGCCCGCAACGCCGTGGCCACTTCCTCCAGCTTGCTTGCATTGCGGGCCGCGATGGTTAAATCGCAGCCCGCTTGCGCAAACGCATGAGCAATCGCAAGGCCGATGCCGCTTGAGGCACCGGTGATGATCGCGGTTTTACCCGCCAGTGGCTTTGTCATCTTAGCTTTCTAGAATGACTTTCCGCATAATGTCGACCATCTGCGAAATCTCATCCGCCGTCGCCGCGAAGGGCGGTGCCAGTACGATCGCATCACCAGCTGCCCGCAATACCAGCCCGGATTCAAATGCCTTGCAAAGAATTTTGAAGCCGCGCGCGCCCGGCTTGCCGTGCGGTTCAACATCCACAGCGCCTAGCAGACCAAAGCCGCGCGTATCGGCAATGCCTGGCAAATCCTTGAACGAACCAATCTGCTCGAGGAACGCTGGGGCCAATTCGCGCACGCGGGCGAAGGTATCTTCTTCACGGTAGATTTTCAGCGTGGCCAAAGCGGCCGCACAGGCAACTGGATGCGCCGAGTAAGTATAACCATGATAAAACTCGACGGTGTTTTCAGGCGAGGCATCCAGAATCGTCTGCTGAATATCCTCCCGCACAGCCACCGCTGCCATCGGAATGCTGCCATTGGAAATGGCCTTTGCCATGGTCATAATATCGGGCACCACATCAAAGGTCTGCGCGGCAAACGCATGACCCGTACGGCCAAATCCGGTGATAACCTCGTCAAAAATCAGCAAGATACCGTGCTGGGTGCAAATCTCACGCAGACGCTCCAGGTAGCCTTTGGGCGGCACCAGAATGCCGGTGGAGCCAGCAATCGGTTCAACAATGCAAGCAGCAATGGTGTCCGCACCATGCAAATCAACAAAGCGCTGCAAATCATTCGCCAAAGCCACGCCACCATGCTCGCCCTGGCCCATAACGAATTTGTTTTCCGGGATCACGGTATGGCGCATATGCGAAACGCCGGGCAGGCCGGTGCCAAACGCCTTGCGGTTATTGACCATGCCGCCGACCGACCAACCGCCAAAATTCACGCCATGATAGCCACGCTCACGGCCAATAAAGCGGGTCCGCTGACCTTCACCGCGGACGCGATGATACTGAATGGCCACCTTCAAGGCGGTTTCCACAGCTTCCGAGCCAGAGCCCGAGAACATAATGCGGTTCAAGCCTGGCGGGGTCATCTGCGCCACTTCGGTGGCCAGCTTGAATGCGCCCGGTACGCCATATTGGAACGGCGGTGCGTAATCTAGCTCCTCCATCTGCTTGGCCACGGCCTCACGGATTTCACGGCGGCCATGACCGAGCGGAATGCAGTATAGTCCTGATGAGCCATCCAGCATGCGCTGGCCGCTCGTACCATAATAATAGACACCTTCGGCCCGGGCGATGATGCGCGGCTGCTCCTGGAACTGCCGGTTCGCCGTAAACGGCATCCATTGATGAATAAGGGGGTCGTTGCTGTTACGGGCGGAAGCGCTCATGGGTGATCTCCTAAAACACAATACAAGCTTACTATTCTAAACACCAAAGGGAAGTGAAATTTTGTAAAATCGCGACGGAAATTTCTCATCACGCCAAAAATCTTACAAAAACCGTCTATTATAATAAACACCTATCAACCGCCCCCGCGATCAGAGGCGCCAAAGCCCGGTAATCTGCCGCGCGCGGGCTGGCCGGCTGCCAAGCCAGCGACAATGTCCGCCACGTACCGGCACCTTCCAAGCGGCGCAGGGCCACTTCCGCCCCATTCGTAACCCCCCCGGCGACCGCCAGACGCGGCACCAACGTAACGCCCAATCCCCCGGCGACCATGTGGATCAAAGTATGCAATGAGGTCGCGGCAAACGCACCGGCCTTCATCGGATTAGCGCCACAGACTGAGAGCACCTGGTCGCGCAGGCAGTGGCCATCTTCCAACAACAACAGACGTTCTGCCACCAAGGCCGAAACTGGCACCTCTTCGCGCGCCGCCAGCGGGTGGTCCATTGGCAGAACCGCCAGAAATTCATCCCGTTTCACCGGCAGAGACTCAGTTCCCATACAGGCACAAGGTTCAGCCAGCAGCAGCACATCCAATTGGTCTGACTGCAATTGCGCCAGTAACGCCGCCGTCTGGTCTTCCCGCAAAAACAGTTGCAACGCCGGATAACGGGCGCGCAAGGCGGGCATTAAGCTCGGCAATAAAAATGGTCCCACGGTTGGAATAATACCCAACCGCAGCGGCCCGGCCATCGGCGCGCGCGCCGCATCAGCAGTGTCAGCCAAACTTGCCAGAGCCGCCAGCGCGTGCCGGGCTTTGGCCACCAACTCCAACCCCAACGCCGTAAAAGCCACATGCTTACCCGCAGAACGATCGAGAATTTGCGCATTCAACTGCCGCTCCAGCACCAAAATGCCAGCGGACAAAGTCGATTGCGAGACCGCGCAGGCAGACGCGGCACGGCCAAAATGGCCGGTTTCCGCCAAAGTAACCAGGTAACGTAGCTGCTGCGGCGTGGGTAATGGCGTCATCGGATAAATCGATCAAACTTTGTTAAATTATTCATTGGCATAATTATGCTGCATTGCACATATCCGCTTTGCTATCTCACCCTTTCAATGAGGATTTATTTCATGCTGACCATTGGCGATCATTTTCCATCCTTCTCCCTCACCGCTGTGCAGGGCGGCCCGGCCGGCCTGAAGCTGGATACCGCATTCGTTGAAATCACCGACAAGACCGACGAAGGCAAGTGGAAGATTGTATTCTTCTGGCCGAAAGACTTCACTTTCGTTTGCCCGACCGAAATCGTGGCATTCGGCAAGCTGAAGGGCGACTTCGCTGACCGTGACGCGGTGGTTTACGGCGTCTCGATCGATAGCGAATTCGTGCACATGAACTGGCGCTTGCACCATGACGATCTGAAGGGCCTCGCCATTCCGATGCTCTCCGACATCAAGCGCGAGCTTTCCGAAGCGCTCGGCGTGCTTTCCAAGTCCGCTGGCGTGCCGCTGCGCGCCACCTTCATCGTGGACCCGGAAAACATCATCCGCTTCGTGGCTGTGAACGACCTCGATGTGGGCCGTAACCCACAGGAAGTGCTGCGCGTTTTGGATGGTTTGCAGAGCGACGAGCTGTGCCCCTGCAACTGGCAGAAGGGTGAAGAAACCCTGAAGCCTGCCGCGTAACGTTCGAAGTCTATACGCGGCTTCTTGAGCCGCCCTGCCTTCCTTCGTTACCCTACCTTCCTTCGTTACCCTGCCTTCCTTCGTTACCCTGCCTTCCTTCGTTACCCTGCCTTCTTTCGTCATCCCCGCGAAGGCGGGGATCCCCTCTCCATACGCCGACGGCAATCCCGTCGGCGTTTCTATAAGGATATCATCATGACCATCGAAGCCTTAAAAGAACGCCTTCCCGAATATGCCAAAGACATCAAACTCAATATTGGCACACTCGCTTCTGAACCCTCCCTGACCACGCAACAGCGCGCCGGTACTTTCGTTGCCAGCGCCCTGGCTTCGCGCAACGCCGAAGTGACCGCCGCCATCATGGCCGAATTTGCCCCGCAGCTTTCCGCCGAAGCACTGACCGCCGCCAAAGCTGCCGCCGCCATTATGGGCATGAACAACATTTATTACCGCTTTGTGCACTTAGTGGGCGGTGATTATGAACGCCTGCCGGCCAAGCTGCGGATGAATATCATTGCCAAGCCCGGCATTGAAAAGGTCGATTTCGAGCTATGGTCGCTGGCTGTGTCAGCCGTCAATGGCTGCGGCATGTGCTTAACAAGCCATGAGAAAGTGGTTCGTGAAGGTGGTCTGACCCAGGAACAAGTCCAGTCAGCCGTGCGCATCGCCGCTGTGGTGCATGCCGTCGCCGCGATCCTCGACGGTGAAGACGCCATCGCTGGCTAATCGCCAGACCGCGCCAAACAATAAAAAAGCCCGCAAAATGCGGGCTTTTTTTGTGGGCGGCTGGGGCTTAACCCTGACGCTCCAGCATCAGTTGCTTCACCTTACCAATCGCCTTGGCCGGGTTCAGCCCCTTCGGGCAGGTTTGGGTGCAGTTCATGATCGTATGGCAGCGATACAACTTGAACGGATCTTCCAGCGCATCCAGACGTTGGCCGGTACGTTCGTCGCGCGAATCCGCAATCCAGCGATACGCCGCCATCAACACGGCCGGGCCTAGATACCTGTCACCATTCCACCAATAGCTGGGGCAGGAGGTGGAGCAGCAGAAGCACATAATGCATTCCCACAGCCCATCGAGCTCAGCACGTTCTTCCTTGCTCTGCAGGCGCTCGCCATCCGGCGGCGCTGGTGTGTCGGACTGCAACCATGGCTCGATAGAACGGTACTGCGCATAAGCCTGTGTTAAATCCGGAACCAGGTCCTTCACCACTGGCATATGCGGCAGCGGGTTGATTGCAACCGCGCCCTTCACATCGTCAATCGGCTTCAAGCAAGCCAACGTGTTGGTGCCATCAATATTCATGGCGCATGACCCACAAATACCTTCACGGCAGGACCGGCGGAATGTCAGCGAGCTATCAATCTCGTTTTTAATCTTGATGATCGCATCCAGCACCATCGGGCCGCACGCATCAAGGTCAACTTCGTACGTATCCATCGATGGGTTTTTCCCGTCATCCGGGTTCCAACGATAAATTTTGAATTCCTTGACGCGCTTGGCACCGGCGGGGGCCTTGTAGGTCTTGCCAACGCCGATTTTGGAATTCTTGGGGAGGGTAAATTCTGCCATTGGAAAATTCCTTAGTAAACGCGCTTCTTGGGCGGGAACACTGAAACTTCGTTGGTGAGGGTTTGCATCTTCACGTCGCGATATTCCAGCTTCACGTCACCCTTGTCGTTGCAATAGCTGATCGTGTGCTTCATCCAGTTTTCATCATCACGGTCTGGGAAATCGTCATGCGCTTGGGCGCCACGGCTTTCCTTACGCGCTTCCGCACTCACCATCGTGGTCATGGCGTTGCCCATCAGGTTATCCAGCTCAAGCGCTTCCACCAGGTCTGAGTTCCAGACCAAGCTGCGGTCCGTCACGGCCACATCTTCGAGGCCGGTCCAGAGCTTCTTCATCTTATCGACACCTTCAGAAAGGCTCTGGGAATTGCGGAACACCGCCGCGTGGCCCTGCATGGTACGCTGCATCTGCTCGCGCAAATCAGCCACCTTGGTGCCACCCTTGGCATTACGGGCTTTATCAAACCGCGCCAGCGCGTTGTCACCGGCGTTGGACGGCAATGGTTGCTGGGCGGCACCCGGCTTCACAATCTCAGCCGCACGGTTGGCAGCAGCGCGGCCAAACACCACAAGGTCAAGCAGCGAGTTGGTTCCCAAACGGTTGGCACCATGCACGGAAACGCAAGCGGCTTCACCCACCGCCATCAAACCAGGCACAATCGCATCCGGGTTGGAAGCAGTCGGGCGCAGCACTTCGGTTTTATAATTGGTCGGAATACCGCCCATATTATAATGCACGGTCGGCAGCACAGGGATGGCTTCTTTGTTGATATCCACACCGGCAAACACCCGCGCGGTTTCTGAAATACCTGGCAGACGTTCGTGCAGAATATCCGCACCCAGATGTTCCAAATGCAGCAGAATATGGTCCTTATTCGGACCCACGCCGCGGCCTTCGTTAATCTCGATGGTCATCGAGCGAGACACCACGTCACGCGAGGCAAGGTCCTTCGCGGTTGGCGCGTAGCGTTCCATGAAGCGCTCGCCTTCGGAATTGGTGAGATAGCCACCTTCACCGCGCGCACCTTCCGTGATCAAACAGCCGGCTGGGAAAATCCCGGTCGGATGGAATTGTACGAATTCCATATCCTGCACCGGCAAGCCAGCTCGCAGCACCATGCCGCCACCATCGCCGGTGCACGTATGGGCGGAGGTGCAAGATAGGTAAGCACGGCCATAACCGCCGGTGGCCAGCACAACCTGCTGGGCACGGAAGCGATGCATCGAGCCATCTTCCAGGCACCACGCCATCACGCCCCGGCAAGCACCTTCGTCATCCATAATCAGGTCAAGCGCGAAATATTCTACAAAGAACTCAACTTCGTGCTTCAGGCTCTGCTGATACAAAGTGTGCAGAATGGCATGGCCGGTACGGTCTGCGGCGGCGCAAGCGCGCATGGCTGGCTCCTTGCCGTATTCCTTCATATGGCCGCCGAACGGGCGCTGATAAATTTTACCATCTTCGGTGCGCGAGAATGGTACGCCGTAATGCTCAAGCTCATAAATCGCCGGCACCGCTTCGCGGCACATATATTCAATCGCGTCCTGGTCGCCCAGCCAGTCAGACCCCTTTACGGTGTCGTACATATGCCAGCGCCAATCATCCTCGCCCATATTGCCAAGTGCGGCACCAATGCCGCCTTGCGCTGCCACGGTGTGGCTACGGGTGGGGAATACTTTGGTGATGCAAGCGGTTTTTAAGCCCGCAGCGCCCATACCCAAAGTGGCACGCAGGCCCGAGCCGCCAGCGCCGACCACCACAACATCGTAAGTATGGTCGATGATATTATAAGCCGGTTTCGACATAGCATTCATGATTCAACACCCATTCGATAAGGCGATTAAAGCGCCAATTTAAGGACCGACACAGCGGCAGCGAGCGCGCAAAATACGATGAGACCTTTCACCGCCAACATGGTCGCCAGACGTGTGCTATCTTTGTGGACATAGTCCTCAATCACGGTCTGCAAACCCAGGCTGAGATGATAAAAAAGGGCGGCGATGAGGCAAAGATACAAAACCGCGTTCCAGGGCTCAGCCATAAAGCTGACCATACCGGCATGCGAGGCACCCTTCAGCATCAACACCGAGAGCACGAAATACAGCGAGAGCGGCAGCAATGCGATGGCGGTCACGCGCTGCGCCCACCAATGATGCAGACCAGATTTCGCAGCCCCCAGGCCACGCGCCCGGCCAAGCTCACTGCGGCGAATATGGATCGAAGGATCGGCGTTCAAATTGCTCATCAGGATCACCAAATATAAAGACCGACGGCCCAGAAGCCGACGGTGAGAATGGCGGTGGCAGCAAACACGATGCGGCCGGAATTATGCATAGCAGGTAGCTCAAAACCTTTACCCGCATCCCATGCCAAATGGCGGATGCCGTTGCAGAAATGGTAAAATAACGCAGCCGTGAAGCCGAATAGAATGATCAGCCCAATCCAGGAGGATAAAAACGCCTGTATGATTGAAAACGCACCATCACCTGAGGCTGCGCAAACCAACCAAAGTGTCAGCAACAAAGTGCCCAACCCCAGCGCAACACCGGTAATACGATGAAAAATTGAAGAAACAGAGGACATTTGCGGCTTGTAAACCTGCAAATGTGGAGAGATTGGTCGGCGAACCAGTTTGCCCTGGCTATTACGCCCCACCATCAGGGCCTCGCGAACATCCTTCATCGGAATGGATCACCTTTCACGGGAACAATATGGAATTATGTTGCGGTTGCTTAGTCCTGCCGATGGGCATGGTCAACGCACCGCTATGCGGAACAGGCTTCCAAAATTATCGGCTCCAACCGCATCAGCACCACCTGGCGGGATGTGGCATTCTCGAGCACCAGCGATGTTGGCACCACGAAACGAGCCAATTCCGTGAAACCGTCACGCGGCACATAGGCACGGCCAGGGTCGGCGATAATCACCAGCGCGTGCGCGGCACAGCGCCGCAGCCATGGCAGAATATGGCGCGTCATCGGTGCCTCGTAACAAACATCGCCACACAGGATCACATCCCAGCGGCAATCCTGCCCGACCACATCCTCCGCCAGCACCTCCAGCGCGACTCCATTGGCGGCAGCATTCATACCCATCGCCACCTTGGCCAGCCGGTCGATATCGGCCGCTTCAACCTCGGCACCAAGCTTGGCACAGGCAATGGCTGCTAGGCCCGACCCCGCCGCAAAATCCAGCACCCGCTTGCCCGCCACAATATGGGGATTCGCGGTCACATAATGCGCCAAAGCCTGGCTGCCCGGCCAAGCGAAGGCCCAAAAGGGCGGGGCGATGTTGTGCTGCTGCAGGAACGCCTCAGTCGCCTGCCAAAGCGGCGTGATCTCAGTGGCGAGACACAATAAAATACCCGGCACAAAGGCCGGGCATTCAAGCGACGTGAAATGGCGAATAAAATGCTCGTCAGGCGCGCGGTCGGCGCTCAAGCGGTTTGGCGGAATTTCTTTGTCGCCCTCGCATAGGGATCAACCGGCGCACGATTGGCTTTCACCAATTCCTCAAGCACCTCATTGACATTTGGCTTTACCCGCGCCGACCCATCCGGTTGCCTCACAACACGGCGCGCCCAGGAAGCTGCCAGTGGCCAGAAAAAAACGCTGACCTGCATCAGTAACGCGACAAACCCGGCGACCGGCTTGCCCGCAAGAAAAAAAGCACGGCACGGCAACAAATCTGAAATCTTCAGCGCCATCGGCCTTATCCCTTATATTAACAGGTCTTAAGATTGCGCCCACTCGTAATCAACAGTCAAGAAATATGCTTGGCAGTATAAAAGTCAAAAACCGACGGAAATCGTCAAAATCCCTTTATTTTCATGCGCCCTCGCCGCAAAAGCATTTTGTTAATTTTGTGTAATGCACAAAACCTTCACGATTTAGCGCCATTTTTGCAAAAAATACAGTTTGGGTCTGTTTCAATAATAGCTATTTTCCAACTGTTGGGACGATCCAACCGTCCCAACACATCATGTTTATTTTTCCTTCGCCGCCAGCGCGTCTTCCAACGCCTGGACTCGTAGCGCCAATGCCTCAGATTGTTCCCGGGCGCGGGTGGCCAGGTCTATCATTGCCTCAAACTCCTCGCGCTTGATCAAATCCAGCCGCCGTACCGCTTCATCAACCCGCGCGCGTGCCATTGAGGCTATCTCTTCGCGCAAGCCGGCTAACGCAGACATGGCACCACCGGCCACACCGGCCAGGTCGTCAAAAAACTTTGGGCGATCGCTCATGGGGACGGGTCTTTCATCAAAGGTGTCAGGCTCATATAAGCGCCCCCATGATATTGGTCACGGGTGGAGCCGGGTTCATCGGCTCAAATTTGCAGGCAGCCCTCTATGAGGAGGGTCATGATGTCATAATTTGTGACTGGCTGGGCCAGGAGAGCAAATGGCGGAATCTACGCAAGCACCCCCCTTTGGAAATTATCCATCCCGAAGCGTTGCTCGGCTATTTGGCCGACAATCCGCCGCTGAGCGCCATTTACCATCTGGGCGCCATTTCTGAGACCACCGCGACCGATGGCGATCTGGTCTGGCAATCGAACGTCGCCCTCAGTCAGATGCTCTGGCACTGGTGCGCGATCCAGGGTGTGCGCTTTATTTACGCGTCCTCCGCCGCCACCTATGGCGATGGCAGCCATGATTTTGATGATGAATGCTCAACCGTGGCGCTCAAACGGCTGAAGCCCTTGAACCTGTATGGCTGGAGCAAGCACGCGTTTGACCTATGGGTCGCCAACCAGGTGGAATCCGGCGCGCCTTCGCCACCGGCCTGGGCGGGCGTAAAATTCTTCAATGTATTTGGCCCCAACGAGTATCATAAAGACAAAATGATCTCGGTGGTGAAGGTCAAACACGACGAAGTGGCCGCCGGCAAACCAGCGCGCTTGTTCCGCTCCAACCAGCCGGGGCTGGCAGATGGCGCACAAGCGCGTGATTTCATTTGGATCGACGATGTAGTGGCGGCGCTGCGTTTTATGCTCGATGCCCCGGTGTTGAGCGGCCTGTTCAATTTGGGCACCGGCCAGGCCCGCACCTATGCTGACCTTGCCCGTGCTGTCTGCGCCGCCAACGGGGTTTCCGAGAAAATCAGCTATATCGACATGCCAACAAATCTCGCCGGGCAATATCAAAGTTTCACCCAAGCGCGCATGGACAGGCTACGCGCCGCCGGGTTTACCCGACATTTCGCAACCTTGGAGCATGGCGTGCAGCGATATATTCAACATTTCCTTCGCCAGCCGGATATTTACCGTTGAGCCCGATCATTTTGCCCGAATTCCCGAAAGGGTTTCATATCGGGCCGCTTTTCATCCATTATTACGCGCTGGCCTATATCACCGGATTACTGCTCGGCTGGCGGCTGGTCCGGCGTATGTGCGCCGAAAAACCGGTCGCGGCGTCTGGCTTGCAAGTCGATGATTTCCTCACCTGGGCCACACTCGGCGTGATACTGGGCGGGCGGCTCGGCTATGTTTTATTCTATCAGCCAGGATATTTCTTCACCCACCCACCGGCTATTTTTGCGGTCTGGGATGGTGGCATGAGCTCGCATGGCGGGTTCATCGGCGTCTCCATTGCCATTATCTGGTTCTGCAAAAAACAGGGTTTGAATATTCTGCGCTTTGCCGACCGTATCTCCATTGCCGTGCCGATCGGGCTGGGGCTGGGCCGCATCGCCAACTTCATTAATGGCGAATTATGGGGCCGCCCGGCGGCACCCGGCACCCCCTTCGCCATGATCTTCCCGTCGCCAGATGCTGGCGGGATTCCGCGCTACCCTTCCGAACTGATCGAGGCCGCCACTGAGGGGGTGCTACTTTTTATCTTCATGCTGTTAGCCTCGCGCTCATCCAAGCTGCGCGCATCACCGGGCAAGCTGACCGGCTTATTTCTGATACTGTACGCCTGTGCCCGCATTTTCTCGGAATGCTTCCGCGAGCCAGACCCGTTCCTCGGGTTCCTCTCCTTTGGCGCCACCATGGGCCAGTTGCTCTCGCTGCCGATGATCGTGATCGGGCTTGGATTCATTGCGTTCGGTGCCAAACTCTCACCGAACCGCGACGATGTGCCCTGAGCGGTTCGACCATTTCATGGCGCGTGCGAACGCCGCCTATTATGCCACCCATAACCCATTCGAGGATTTCACCACAGCGCCTGAATTAACCCAGGTGTTTGGCGAAATTTTGGGCGCCTGGGCGCGGGTGGTGGCACAAATGATGGGCAACCCTGCAGACTTGCAGTTGGTTGAAGCGGGTGCCGGCCGCGGTATCATGATGGCCGACATGCTGCGTGGCTTTGGCGCTGCCAATGTGCATTTCATCGAAACCTCACCGCGCCTGCGGGCCGAACAGGCCAAGCATGTGCCAAACGCAATCTGGCATGACAATCTCACCAGCCTGCCGAACCGCCCGACCATATTCATTGCCAATGAATTTCTTGATGCCCTGCCAGTTCGGCAATTCATCAGGCGCGCGCAGGGCTGGTGCGAACGCTATGTGGCCGATGGAATTTATGTTGAACAAGTTTCTGACATTGATTTGCCCGCTGCCCCGGAAGGCAGTGTGCAGGAAATCAACGAAGCTGCCGGCACTTTGGTAACCCAGCTGGCCGAACGCGAAGTTGTTGGCTTGTTCATTGATTACGGGCCGCTGCAGGGTGGGTTTGGTGAAAGCGTGCAAGCCATCCGCAATGGCAAATACGCCAACCCGCTGGAAGCGCCTGGCCAGGCTGACATCACCGCCCATGTCGATTTTTCCGCCCTGGTCCAATCCGCCGCCACCGCCGGCGCCCAAGCGCAGGGGCCGGTGAAGCTAAACGCCTTCCTCACCGCACTTGGCTTTATGCAACGCACCGACATTCTGGCGCAGCGCAACCCGGCAATGTCTGATAAACTTCGCCGCGCCGCCCAGCGCATCACCGCACCCGAGGCTATGGGCAGCCTGTTCAAAGTGCTGGCGATCTGCCCTAAGGGATTTCCAACCCTACCAGGATTTGAAGTATGAGCCTTGCGCCCATCACCGCCGCCCTGCCCGCCCGGCATGGGTTTTTCACCCGGCTTGGCGGGGTTTCAACCGGGCCTTATGCCAGCTTGAATTGCAGCCTCTCCGGCGCAGATGATTTGGCGAACGTGCTGCAAAACCGCGCGCTGGTGGCGCAATCTATCGGCGTGGCACCTAACAAGCTGCTCGGTGTAAAGCAGGTTCATGGTATAAATGTAATCACCGCAACCGCAGCTTGGAAACTTGGCGAGGGTGGGCAAGCCGATGCGCTGGTCACGGCCACAGCAGGTCTTGCCATTGGCATCGTCACCGCCGACTGCGTCCCGGTATTGTTTTGCGATGCAGAACGCACAGTGGTCGGTGCGGCCCATGCTGGCTGGCGCGGCGCAGTTTTGGGGGTGCTGGAAGCCACCGTGACAGCCATGCAAAAACTTGGCGGCCAAAATATCATCGCCGTGATCGGCCCCTGTATTCATCAGGAAAGTTATGAAGTGGCCGCAGACTTGCGTGACGCTGTATTGGCGCAAACCCCAGATGCCGCCAAATTTTTTGCAGTTGGTCGGCCCAGCCGCTGGCAGTTCGACCTCCCCGGCTATTGCGCCGCCCGCCTGCAGGCCATCAAGGTCGCCACCACAATTCTACCGCATGATACTTGTGCGGACACGCTAAATTTCTTCTCCCACCGCCGCCGGACGCTTCGTCAGGAGACCGCCATCGGCCATCAGATATCGGTCATTCGCCTATGAAATATGCGCCACTCCTCGCCGCCCTCCTGTTGACAAGCTGTGGCACGCTGCCTGAGCCTTTCTATGGCAACCCCGGCCCGGAAGGGGCCAGGCTTTCAATCCCCCCGGCGCCCGTGCTGGTGGTGCCCACGCCCGCTAATGCCATGCTGAGTGATGATGCCGCGAAACTCTATGCGGGCGACCTTGCCACCGCACTCGCCGCCGCTGACGTGCCCAGCGTTGCCAAACCCGCCACTAAAACCGATTGGCAAATTATCACCACGGCAACCCTGGCTGGCAATAATGTCACGCCGCATTACACCATCACCGGGCCGGATGGTAAATCCTACGGCCAGCAAGATGGTAACCCGGTTCCGGCAGCTGAATGGGCCAATGCCAGCCCGGACTTATTAAACAAAGCTGCCACAGCGGATGCCACACCGCTCAGCAAGCTGCTTGCTGCGATCAATGCGCAAATTCAGCAAAGCAACCCGAACTCGCTCGAAAACCGTCCGCCGCGGATCTATTTCACCGGCGTCACCGGTGCGCCCGGCGATGGCAATAGCGCACTTGCCCTCAATATGACTCGCGACCTGCCGACATTTGGCATACTGCTCGTGAACAGCGTCGCCCAGGCTGATTTCACGATCAATGGCGAGGTGAAATCGCAGCCCGATACCAACGGCCAAATCCTGGTTGAGATCGACTGGATGCTCCAAGATGCCAATAACCGCAAAATCGGCCAGATCACCCAAATCCATGATCTGAAACCGGCCGATATCACCCCCTACTGGGGCGATGTTGCCGCCGTGGCTGCCACCGAAGGTGCCAATGGCATCAACGAAGCCATCCAAAACGCCACGATGCATAAAGCGGCAGGGTCTTAATTCAGCGGTAGACCTTTGCGTTATTCGCGCGCCAGAATTTTGTCGTTGATAAATCCGGCGATCGAATTGGCTTTGAAAGCAGCGCGCAGCGCATCCTCGCTATAATCATCGCGCACCCAGTCCAGAAATGGCTTTTTGCCCTCGCCGTCGCGCGCGTAAGTGACAAAAAACAAATCCAAAATACCGGTTTTCGCCTGTTTAATATGGCCGTAGCGCAGGCTTAGCTGGCTTAGCGCTTCGGTTGCCGTCCCGCCTTCGATCAGCACGAATAAGCCGGCCGCGAGCCCCGCCCGGTCAGCACCGGATTTGCAATGGATCAGCGCCGGGCCCCGCATATCGCGGTAAATTTCGGCCAGCCGCAAAATCCGGTCGCGATGCGGCGCGCCGCGGGATTCCAGCGCGATATCATAAAAATCCATTCCCAACCGGGCCGCTGCATCACGCGAGAGTGCGTCCGCGCCATTCTTGGCCTGACCGCGCAGATTGATCACAGATTTAATCCCTGCCTTGCGGACAAAAGCCGCCAGATTGCCCGGTGTGGGATGGTTTGAGCGGTATAGCCGCCCCGGCTTGACCACTGCGAAATTGGTCCAAAAAATCCGCAAAATAGCGTGATCCATAAACAACGCATCGACCCAGGCATTAAGTCGGCCGGCTTTGGTCGATAGATCGCCTTTATAGACAGTACCCATGGCTGCCCGCTTACCGCAATTTGTCGGCGGGTGGAATTCTGGCTAAGCGAAGCCTATGAATGCTTTCGCTGCCGACCTTGCCTCCGCCTCCACCAGCACGCTGGTTCGCCGCCTCTGGCGCGAGCATATCAAATTTTATCGGGGCCGGATTATCCTGATCGTTGTTATGACATTATTAATGTCTGGCACCACGGCCCTATACCCGGCGATTATCGATTGGGCATTTAACCTGTTTTCAAACAAGGATGCCCGCATCCTGTACCAGGTGCCCATCATGGTGCTGGTGGTCACAGCGATCAAAGGCCTGTCGATGTATTTTCAGGCCGTGCTTACCCAGGACATGGTATTGTTGGTCATTCGGCGCTTGCAGGTGGCCATGTTCGGGCACCTGACCGATGCCGCACTGGCCCGTGTGGAGCGCGAAGCGCCGGCCACGTTGGCGGCGCGCTTTACCACCGATGCAACGGTTGTGCGCGAAGCGATGGGCCGCTCGGTGAACGCGGTGGCGGACGCCGCGACCCTCATTGGGCTGGTGATCACGATGCTCGCAATCGACTGGAAACTCAGCCTGATTGCAGCGGTTTTGTATCCTTTGGCTGGCATTCCGGTGCAGAAAATCGGCAAGCGCATGCGCCGGGCCTCCGGCGGGATGCAGGAAACCATGGGTCAGGCCGCCGCCACTCTGAATGAAAGCTTTGCCCAGGCCCGTACGGTGCGTGCTTATGGGCTTGAGGCACAGGAAAAATCCCGTGCCGATGCCATGTTTGAAAATCTCTACAAATCGCTGCTGCACATGACCCGGGTGCGCTCGCGGCTCGACCCGATGCTCGAAGTGTTGGGTGGCGTGGCAGTGGCGATGGTGATTGGGTTTGAAGGCTACCGCAATGCCTTGGGCGGGTCCGGCGTTGGTAATTTTATGGGTTTTATCTCGGCACTGCTGATCGCCTCGCGACCATTACGGGCGTTGGGCACGATGAATTCCGCCATCCAGGAAGGGCTCGCCGGGCTCGTGCGGGTATTCAATGTGATCGACGAGCCTGCCGCCATCGCGGACGTGGCCGGTGCCTCAGCCCTGCCCGAAGGCCCTGGTGAATTGCTGTTTAATCATGTGGCCTTCACCTACCCGGATGGCCGCCCTGGGCTCGTAGACCTCTCATTCATTGCCGCCCCCGGCAAGATGCTGGCATTGGTGGGCACCTCTGGAGCGGGTAAATCCACCGCCCTTGCGCTGATCCCGCGCCTCTATACCCCTTCAGCCGGAGAGATTTTAATCGATGGCGCCGATATTAGCCATGTGACCATGGGCTCCCTTCGCGCCGCCATTGCCTATGTGGGCCAGGACGCGTTGCTGTTTGACGACAGCATCGCGGCCAACATCGCGATGGGTAAGTCTGGCGCCACCCAGGATGAAATTACCGCCGCCGCCGAGGCTGCCGCCTGCGGTAAGTTTATTGCCACGATGCCGGACGGTTATAATACCAAGGTTGGTGTGAACGGACAGCGCCTCTCAGGTGGGCAACGCCAGCGCGTGGCGCTGGCCCGCGCCATTTTGCGCAACCCGCGCATTCTGCTGCTTGATGAAGCCACCAGCGCTTTGGATACCGAAAGCGAAGCCGCCGTGCAGGCTGCCCTCGGCCAATTGCGGCAGGGCCGCACCACCATTGTGGTGGCACATCGGCTTTCGACCGTGCGAGATGCCGATTTAATTGTGGTGATGTCCAATGGTCGCGCGGTGGAACACGGCACCCATGCCCAATTGCTGGCGGCTGATGGCGCTTTTGCCCGGTTGGTGCGGGCGCAGGCGCTAAATTAGCGCCGCTTAAATTAGTACCGGTTAAATTAGCGCCCGTTTGCCAATATCGCGGCGGCAAAACCCGTCCGGCCAGTCGATCACATCAACCGCCGCATAGGCGCGGCTGATCGCCTCGTGCAGCGTGGCACCGATGGCGTTGACGGCCAGAACCCGGCCACCATTGGCGAGGATGCCGCCTTGCTCGGCCATGGTGCCGGCCTGAAACACGGTCACGCCGGGCAATTCATCGGCCTCTGCCAGGCCAAAAATCTCACTGCCCGTGGCGTAAGCGCCGGGATACCCCTTGGCGCACATCACCACCGTGGCGGAGGCCGCATCTTTCCAGCGCAGGTCAACATGTTTGAGCGAACCATCGGTTGCGGCCAGCAACGCGGGGAGCAAATCTGAGCGCAGCAAAGGCAGCAGCGTCTCGCATTCCGGGTCGCCAAAACGAACATTAAATTCGATCAGCTTGGGACCTTCCTCAGTCACCATCAGCCCGGCGAATAAGAACCCGCGAAACGGCGTGTCGCGCGCCACCATCGCGGCCAGTGCGGGCCGAATAATGCGTTCCATGGTTGCATCCAGCACCGGCTGGCTGCCCCATGGCGGCGGCGAGATGGCGCCCATGCCGCCGGTGTTGGGGCCGGTGTCGTTTTCGCCGACACGCTTGTGGTCGGCGGCTACCCCCAGATAAAGCGCATCCAACCCGTCACAGAGCGCAAAGACCGAAATTTCCTCGCCGAACAGACATTCCTCGATGACGATTTTGGCTCCCGCCTCACCATGGATTTTATCGCCCATGATGGCACTGATCGCCTCATGCGCCTCATCCTCGGTGGTGGCCACCACCACGCCTTTGCCGGCGGCCAGGCCATCGGCCTTGATCACGATCGGCGCGCCCTGCTCATCAACATAATCATGCGCGGCATCTTCGTCGGTGAACTCAGCCCAGGCCGCGGTGGGAATATTGGCGGCGTCCGCAATCTCCTTACAGAACGCCTTACTGCCTTCCAGCTGCGCCGCCGCGGCGGTCGGGCCACAGCACGCGATGCCAGCCGCCGCACAGGCATCGGCGATGCCCGCCACCAGCGGGGCTTCCGGGCCGGGAATGACGAGGTCGATTTTCTGGTCTTTCGCAAATTCCACCAGCTTGGCGATGTTGCTGGCAGGAATGGCGATATTTTCGGCCAAGGCGGCGGTGCCCGGGTTACCGGGAGCCACGTATAATTTGGTCAGCAGCGGGCTCGCGGAAATGGCCCAGGCCAGCGCATGTTCCCGCCCGCCAGACCCGATGATCAATACCCGCATATCCCACTGCCCCCTGTTGCTGCCCGGCGCTCTATCATAGAGTTTGCCCATGAGCGACTTGCCCAATACGCCAGAATTTTCCGTCTCTGAAATTGCTGGTGCCGTCAAACAGACGCTGGAAGGCGCGTTTGGCCGGGTGCGGGTGCGCGGGGAAATTACCGAGATGAAGGTCTATGGCTCTGGCCACACCTATTTTGCCCTGAAGGATGAAGGGGCGAAAATTAAAGGCATTATCTGGAAATTTGCGGCGGGTAGAGTTGGGCTGAAGCCGGAAAATGGGCTGGAAGTGATCGCGACCGGCAAAATCACCTCCTACCCGGAGCGTTCGGAATATCAATTGATTGTGGACCGGCTGGAATATGCTGGTGCCGGCGCGTTGCTGGCCCGAATCGAGGCGCTGAAGGTGAAACTGGCGGCCGAAGGGCTGTTTGCCGCCGAGAGGAAGCGGGTTTTGCCGATGCTGCCACGGCTGATCGGGGTGATTACCTCGGCACAGGGGGCGGTGTTGCAGGATATTAAAACCACCATCGCCCGGCGCTTCCCGACTCCGATTTTGCTGTGGCCAGTGGCAGTGCAGGGCGAGGCGGCAGCCGCACAGATCACCGCCGCGATTAACGGATTTTCTGGGCTGGTGGCGGGTGGTGATATCCCCCGCCCGGATGTGCTGATTGTGGCGCGGGGTGGCGGCAGCCTGGAAGATTTGATGGCCTTCAATGATGAGGCCGTGCTGCGGGCGGCGGCGGCCTGCACCATTCCGCTGATCTCAGCGGTGGGGCATGAGACCGACACCACCCTGATCGATTATGTCTCCGACCGCCGCGCCCCCACCCCCACCGCTGCCGCCGAAATGGCGATTCCGGCGCGGTTGGAATTGCAGGCGGATCTGGCGCAGAAAACCGCCCGGCTGACCGGTGCGCTCTCACGCATCGCGGGGGCGGCGCGCTTGCGGCTGGACCGCGCTGGCGCGAAATTGCCGGATTTACCCGGTATTTTGGGTGCTGCGCGGCAGCGGCTGGATGACCGGGCCGAGCGGCTGGTGCTGGCCTTGCCAAATTTTGCCGCCGCCAAACGCAACGGGTTGGAGCGCCTGGCCAACCGGTTGGTGCATCCACGCGAAATTTTGGCCCGCAGCCGCAACCAGGTGGCGTTGTTAGAGCAACGGCTAACCGTGCCATTACCAAACCGGCTGGGACAAGCGCGGCTGCGGGTGGAAAGTTTGGCAGCACGGCTGGCGGCGGTTTCGTATGCGGCGGTGCTGGCACGCGGCTTCGCGCTGGTGACGACGCCGAAAGGAGCGCCTGTGTCTTCGGCGGCGGCGGTCGCAGCGGGGGCAGCGCTGAAGATTAAGTTTGTAGATGGCGATGTGGATGTGACCGCCGCGCCGCGGCAGCCCAGTTTGTTCAACTAACATAATGTTACACGTGACGCATTTCAGGTCACTTGTGGCTTATAACGCTATGTTAGTAACAATAATCTCTGGAATGAGACAGGGAAAAACTTGTGGGTTTTGAGGGTTTTTAAGGCGTGGGTGGCCGGGTCAGGCCGGGCCATGACGAGGTGCGGGCTGACGGTGGGTTGGGGAGGTTCCCGCTTGCGCGGGAATGACGGCGAAACGCGCAAGGCGTGGGTGGCCGGGTCAGGCCGGGCCATGACGAGGTGCGGGCTGGCGGTGGGTTGGGGAGGTTCCCGCTTGCGCGGGAATGACGGCGAAAAGCAGGAATGACGGGTAAACGCTGTAATGACGGTTAAACGCGGGAATGACGGCTTAAAGCGAAAACCGTGGTTGGCCGGGGTGTGAACCCGGCCATGACGAATACTGAGGCTGGATTAGCCGGCGTCGCCTTCGAACCCGGCTGCGAGGATCCCGGCCATGGCGGCGGCTTCGTCGTTGTCAGACGTATCGCCGGAAACGCCGATGGCACCCACCAGCACACCATCTTTCTTGATCAACACGCCGCCCGGCACCGGGATCAGCGAGCCGCCGATGGCAGCGGTGGCGGCATCGATAAAATAAGCCTGCGACTCGGCACGCTTCATCAAAGCCCGGGTCCCCATGCCAAGGGCCACTGCCCCATTGGCCTTGCCGAGTGCGATGGCACCGCGCTTGAGGCTGGTGCCGTCCTGCGCGGCATAGGCAACCAAAGCACCGCGGGCGTCGATCACGCCGATCGCCATCGGTTTGAATTTATGGTCGATGCAATAATCCAAGGCAGCATCGAGAATTTTACGCGCATCAACTAAGGTCAGGCTCAATTTTCCAACTCCGAATCCCAATAGAGAAAGTCACGCCAACTCTCATGCAGGTAATTGGGCGGAAATGCACGCCCCCGGTCCTGCAATTCCCAACTGGTGGGGCGGCGCGGTTCGTGGCGCGGGATCATCTGGCATTCACGCGGCAATTTGCTGCCTTTGCGCAAGTTACAGGCGCCGCAGGCCGCCACCACGTTCTCCCAGCTGGTGCGGCCGCCACGGGCGCGTGGGATCACATGGTCGAAGGTGAGTTCCGGGGCCGGGCGTTTGCTGTCGCAATACTGGCAGGTGAAACAATCGCGCAGGAAAACATTGAACCGGGTAAAAGCCGGCATCCGGGCGGAAGGGATGAAGTCGCGCAGTGCGATGACCGAGGGCAACCGCATGGTGAAGCTGGGGGAATGCACTTCCCGCTCATATTCAGAGAGCACCGAAACACGGTCCAGGAACACTGCTTTTACAGCATCCTGCCAGTTCCAGGTCGATAACGGAAAATAGGATAGCGGACGGAAATCCGCATTCAAAACAAGGGCGGGATAATTGAACCCGCCGTCAGGCATTACTGAACCTGTCCCAGAATGGGACTAAATGTTGGGGTCTGAGAAGCGAGCCCTGCCAGATATGGTGGAGTCTGCGTGTCATGTGGGTTTTATGACAAATGCGAAGAAAAGCCGCAAGGTGCTGGTGAGATTGTCAACGCTTTGTCATGTTGCGCGAGATGACCATAACCACGCGTTTTGCCCCTAGCCCGACGGGTTATTTGCATTTGGGACACGCTTATGCGGCGCATACTGCCTGGGCAAAGGCGCGCGCTGCCCATGGCAAATTTTTACTCCGGTTGGAGGATATTGATCGCACGCGCTGTAAGCCGGCGTTCGCCGCTGCCATTCTGGAGGATTTGCGCTGGCTGGGGCTCAGTTGGGATGGGGCGGTGCGGGTGCAGTCTGCGCATTTAGCCGATTACAGCGCAGCCTTGGCCCGACTCGAGGCGGGCGGGCTGCTTTACCCGTGTTTTTGCACGCGCTCTGAGATTGCCCGCGCCCAAACAGCCCCGCACGACGGTGAGCCAGTTTACCCTGGCACGTGCCGGGGTTTAAGCATCGCTGAACGGACCCGGCGCATTGCCCATGGCCAGAAATATGCCCGCCGATTGGATGTGACCCGTGCCATGCGCGCAACCGGGGCGCTGCGGTTTTTTGAGGAAGGGTCTGGGTGGGTCGATGCCCAGCCGGCCGCGTTGGGCGACGTGGTACTGGCGCGCAATGATATTCCAACCAGCTATCATTTATGCGTGGTGCATGATGATGCGCTGCAGGGGGTTACGCATGTTACCCGCGGCGAGGATTTATTCAGCGCGACCCATATCCATGTGCTGTTGCAAAGCCTGCTGGGTTTGCCGATGCCGGTTTACACGCACCATAAATTGCTGACCGATGAAACCGGCAAACGCCTTGCCAAACGCGACGCCGCCCCCCGCTTGCGCACGATGCGCGAGGCTGGTGCCACGCCCGACGAGGTTTTGGCGCAATTGCAGAACCAACCTGCCGCCTCACATAGTGGCGTAGAAAGTGGGGCAGCATGAGGCGGGTTTTGTTTGGTGTGTTATGGTTGCTGGCCTTCTGTGCAGCGGGTGTTGTTGCCGGCGTGCACACGCCCTTGCACGCGCCCCTGCCCGCCCGCCTGCACATGCCGCTGATTGGGTTGGCCGCGGGTCTTAGTGTTTTTGGACTCGCCGTGTGGCGAAACTGGCTGCCCGGTCTTGCCAAAGCGCAGCCGCTGCGTTGGGGCGTGTGGCAGGCAGTGTGGTTGTTGCTGGGCTTTCTGGGCATGCAGTTGGTTGGCGCCGTCGGCTTTACGATCCTGGACGAGCTGATCACGCACCAGCCGGTTAGCAGTGCCCCGGCCTCGGCGGCAGGGCTGGTGGCGGCAACCTTGGCTGGCTATGCTGCAGCCACCCTCTGGAGCCTTTGGTATATCAACCGGCAAGGCCGGGCAAAGCAGCGCGACGGCAGCCCAACCGGGTTTGGCTGGCGGTCGGCGACGAGTGAGGCGTATAAAACAGCCGCCTTGCTGGCCGGCGCCATTATTGTTCTGGTGATGGTGCTGGTGGATGTGTTCCCGCCCAACCTTAGCGCGCTGAAAGATAATGAGACGGCCAAGCTATTTGCCACACCCGGTATTGCTGCTCTTTGCCTGCTTATCCTCGCCGTCTTCATCGCCCCGCCGGTGGAGGAGTATGTGTTTCGCGGCGGTATTTTTGCCGCCCTCGCCAGCCGCCTTTCGCCGCTATGGGCGGGCCTGATCACGTCGGCATTATTTGTGGCCGTGCACGCGCCGGAGAAAATTTACTACCCGCCCGGCTTCATTGATGTCGGGCTGATGGCGCTGGCCGCGGCCTGGCTGCGGGTACGGTTTAACTCGATCCGGCCCGCGATATTGCTGCATGTGCTCTATAATGGCGGGCTGATGCTGGCAGCCGGGTTGTCTGGTGGGGGGGCTAGTTAAACCGGCTTCATTTGGCATTGTGGCCTGATCGGCGTACAAGCTTTGCCTCAAGGGTAAATAGTCTTGTGAAGGGTTGGAGAGAATTTATGGGTAGTTTCAGCATTTGGCATTGGCTGGTGGTTCTGGGCATCGTTCTGGTGCTGTTCGGCAGCAATAAGGTCAGCAGCTTGATGGGCGAGTTCGGTAAGGGGATTAAGTCTTTCAAGCAGAATATCGCTGATGATGACAGCAAGAAGGCAGCTGATGCCTCGATGGCCAATAGCTCGCTGAACGCGCCGCTGCCGGAACCGGCCAAGACCACCACCGTCAATAACGGCTAAATGTCGCGCTTGGCTGAACAAGCTGCCGCGCTGGTCGCGGCGGGACAGCGGATGGATGCGCGCAACTGGGTGCCGGGTTCGGCGGGAAATCTTTCCGCCCGGCTGGACGGTGAGAGTTTAGCCATTACCCGCAGCGGCGTTCATAAGGGCCGCTTGCAGACAACTGATATCATCGAAGTGGGGCTGGATGGCACGGCTGCTGAGCCTGGTGTCAAACCAAGTGCCGAGACGCTGCTGCATTGCCAGCTGTACCGGCTGTTTGCCCCGATCGGGGCGGTGCTGCACGGCCATTCAGTGGCCGCCACCGTGCTTTCGATGGCAGGGGCGATTGAGTTTACCGACTATGAAATTATCAAGGCGTTTGGCTTTGCCAGCCATGAGGTGAGCGTGGCTTTGCCGGTGTTTGAAAATGACCAGGATATTGCAAGGCTGGCGAAATCGATCGAACCAAGCCTGATTGCCGAACCGCCGATTGGTTACGTGATTCGCGGCCATGGTGTATATGCCTGGGGCACCAGTGTGGAGCACGCCTTTTGGCGGCTGGAGGCTTTGGAATTTTTACTCCAGTGCGAGCTGGAACGGAGACGTTTGAAATGAGCGGCCTGAAGATTTTCGAAGATGCCAAGCCCAAGGCAGCGATCGTGAGCACCACTGATGTTGACGTGATAGCGCGTGAATTATCCGCGATCGGCGTGCAGTTTGAGCGTTGGGAGAGCCCGGTATCATTAAGCCCGGATGATTCGGCCGAGGTGATTTTGAATGCCTATAAGCCGTATCTGGACCAGTTAATGGGGGCCAAGGGCGCTGGCTCAGCCGATGTGGTGAAGCTGACACCTGATAACCCCAACGTGGCCGCGTTGCGCCAAAAATTCCTGGCCGAACATATCCATACCGAAGACGAAATACGTTTTTTCGTGCATGGCAGCGGGCATTTTGTGATGCATGTGAATGACCGCGTGTATGATGCGTTCTGCGAGCGAGGTGATTTGATCTCGGTGCCCGCCAACACCAAACATTGGTTCGATGCTGGTGAAAAACCCTTCTTTACAGCTTTGCGCGTGTTTACCGACACATCCGGATGGGTCGCGCATTTTACCGGTGATAATATCTCCGAACGCTTTCCGGTCGCTTAAACCGACATGATCCCCCCCGCCGCGGTGCTGATGGATATTGAAGGCACCACCACGCCGATTGCCTTTGTGCATGATGTTTTATTCCCCTATGCGCGCAAACGCTTGCCGGGCTGGTGCAAAACAAATTGCACCGCGCCGGTGATTGATGCGGTGGCGGCCCTCGCCCCTGGCCAGGATGTGGTACAAACATTGCTCGGCTGGATGGACCGCGATGAGAAAATCACGCCGCTGAAAACCATCCAGGGCATGATCTGGGCGGAAGGCTATGCGAGCGGCGAGATTAAAGGCAATATTTACCCGGATATCGCGCCCGCCTTGCGACGCTGGAGCAAAGCCGGGTTGCGGTTGTTTGTGTATTCGTCAGGGTCAGTTGATGCACAAAAATTGCTCTTTGGGCATAGCACCGAAGGTGATTTGACGCCGTTATTTCAGGGGTTTTTCGACACATTCGTGGGGCCAAAACGGGCGGCTAAAAGCTATACGGATATTTGCCGGGGGGCGAATATTTCTGCCCATGAATTTTTGTTCCTCTCGGATGTGGAAGCTGAGTTGGATGCCGCCGCTGCATCTGGTTTACGCACCTGCCAACTGGTAAGGCCACATGATAACACCATCGCCAGCACGCGCCATGCGGTGGCGGCAAATTTTGCCGAAGTGGCGCCACAATTTGGGCTGCCACGGGTTTCATGAAGCGCGTTTTGCCCGGGTTGCGCCGTGGCTTTGCCACGCCTTACGGGCGGGCATTTTTATGGGGGCTGGCATCTGCGCTGGCGCTGCCGCCGGTGCATTTATTGCCGGTGCTGCTGCTGAGCATTCCGGCGTTTTTGCAGCTAATCGGGCAGGCTAAAAACCTCAAGCAACTAGCATTGATTGCTTGGCTATTTGGCTTTGGAACCTCGGTTGCCGGGCTGTACTGGATTACCGAGCCGATTCTGACGGAAGTGAACGAATTTTGGTGGCTGGTGCCGTTTGCTGACCCGCTGCTGGCATTCGCGGTGGCATGTTACAGCATCATTCCCGCTGCGGCTGCCTATTACACCCCGCCCGGGCTGCCGCGCTTACTGGTGTTTGCGGGCGCCTGGGTGGCCTCTGATATTCTTCGGCAATATGCGTTCTCTGGGTTTCCCTGGAATCTTTGGGGCACAGATTGGGCTGTTCCGGGCCAGTTTGGCGATGTTTTCATTCAGCTCGCCAGCCTGGTTGGCGTGCACGGCATGACATTGGCCACAATTTTGCTGGCCGGGACGCCCTTATTCGGCCGACGTGGACTGGCTGTGCTGGCAGCTTGCCTGCTGGCCTGGGGTGGCTTTGGAGTCTGGCGGCTGAGCACACCCACGAGCCCCACCGGCATAAGCTTGGCGCTGGTCCAGCCGGATTTTTCGGTGCCCGGCAGTTTTGAACGCTCCGCATTGCTGGCCCGCTGGGCGCGGCTGGAGGCTATGAGTGCGGCTGGCCTACACGCGGGTGCTACCGCCGTTATATGGCCGGAAGCCGCCAGCCCATGGCTGCTGGACAGCGACGCAGCCGCCCGCAGCCAACTGGCCGCCGTCACTGGCACGGCACCTATTCTGGCCGGCAGTATCCGCATGGTGAGTGATACTGACTACCGGAACGCCCTGGTTGTAACGCATGGCCCGCTGCCCGCCGTGGATTTTTATGACAAATGGAAATTGGTGCCATTCGGCGAATATACGCCCGCCTGGATTCCCGTGAAAATCACCCCCGGCGGCGGCTTTACCCCGGGCAACGGTCCTAAAACGCTCAACATACCCGGGCTGCCGCCAGTCGGGCCGCTAATTTGCTATGAGGCGATCTTTTCTGGCCAGATCGTCGATGAAGCGCACCGCCCTGCCTGGCTGGTGAATGTGACCGATGATGCATGGTTCGGCGATTCGGCGGGGCCACGCCAACATTTCGCCGATGCACGGCTGCGCGCCGTCGAGGAAGGGCTGCCGCTGGCGCGCGACGCCAATTCTGGGATTTCCGCCATGTTCGACGCGTTTGGACGGGTTACCGCCTCGCTTGGATTAAATCGTAGCGGTGTCCTTGTTGCCCCCTTGCCCGGGGCCCTGCCGCCCACCTTATATTCGAAATTCGGATTGGCGATCCCCGAATGCCTTGCGTTGCTGTTTGTTCTGGCCGGACTGATATTTGGGCGACGCCGAGCCGCCAAATAATAGCGATTCTGCGTACATTATGTCTATTTAATAAATCATCACTGTTGTTTTTGTATTGTCTCAGAGGTTAACCTCTGGTATTTGATGCTTACGCTAGTCACACGGCCAGCGGGTGGAATATTGTAATAAACGTTATCCTGCCTGTGAAGTTCGTGTGAAGAAGGGTTTTTAGACGCCAAAATGGTGACTGAAATGATTGTGTATGACCGGCGCAGCGCTGATGGCCCGTTTTGGGCCGGTTATTTTGGGAGTTGAATTTTTAGATGTCTGAAGAGATCACCGAGCGGCCCGAACGCGAAAGCCGCCCGAGCCCCATCGATATTCATGTTGGTTCCCGCGTCCGTCTGCGCCGCACCCTGCTTGGCATGTCGCAGGAACGCCTGGGTGACGCGCTCGGGCTAACCTTCCAGCAGGTTCAGAAATATGAACGTGGGGTAAACCGCGTCGGCGCCTCCCGCCTGTTCGATATTTCCCGCGTGCTGGATGTGCCGATCAGCTATTTCTTCGACGATATGCCCGAAGGCATGAATGAAACCCCGATTTCCGGCCCACGCGGCCGCATGTATGGGTTTGCTGAAGCGCAGGAACCGTTTGCACCGGGTGTTGATGACCATATGAACAAGCGCGAAACCTTGGAGCTGGTGCGGGCCTATTACCGTATTACCGACCCCGCTGTGCGCAAGCGTGTGTTCGATTTGCTGAAATCCCTGGCACCGACTGAAGCGGGTTTCGAGACCACTTAATCTTTGGGCGTAACGGTACCTTCTGGCGTCACGGCACGGGCGGCGAAGCTGATGGCCATTAGCAGCAAGGCCACCTGTGCCAGTGAAACCGGCAGGCTGACTTCATGAGCGACAAACCCGATCACCACCGGGCCGATCAGAAACCCTGCATAGCCAAGGCTGACCACGGCCGGCGCTGAAGCTGTGGGTGACATGCCAGGCACCCGCACGGCCGCACTGAATACGAGCGGCGCGATATTGCCCAAGCCGAGCCCAACCAGCCCAAAGCCGATAATATCAAGCGCAAGTGGGGGTGCCGTGACGGCCAGCAACATGCCGGCCGCGGCAAGATAACAGCCCCACCGCACCAGGCGCACCGCGCCAATGTGCGTGGCCACCCGGTCTCCCACCAGCCGCGCGGCCGCCATCATCACCGCGAACCCGGCATAGCCGAAGGCTGCATTCGCTAAGCTGGCATGGCGGGAAAACCGCAGCAAAATTGTGCTCCAATCGGTAACCGCCGCTTCGGTGAGGAAACACACGAAACAACACAGGCCAAGCGCCAAGGTGGCGCGGTTGGGCAATGCAAGGGCCGGACCATCGGCTGGTAGATCTTCTGATTGGCGGACTAACAACCCGCCTTGGCTGAGGATCGCGAAAATTGCGACGCTACAAAAAATCGAGCATAGCGCATTGGAAAACCCAAACCGTAACAACAGGCTGGTGGCCAGTGCGACACTGAGCGCGCCGATGCTGAACAGCGCATGAAAGGACGACATTAACAGCCGTCCGCTCCGCGCTTCTACCACCACGGCTTGCGCATTGATGCCGATGTCGATGCCACCAAAGCTAACGCCAAACAGGAACAGCAAGAAGCTGAAACTAACCACGCCGGGTGCCACCGTCAGCAGCGGCAGAATGATGCCGAACATCACCCCCGAGATGAGCAAAACCCGCTTGCTGCCGATATGCTTGACCAGCAGCCCGACCAGCGGGGTGGCCAAGATCCCGCCCATGCCGGGGGCCAGCAATATCAGACCCAATGTTGCGTCATCCAGCGAAAAACGGATTTTGGTAAAGGGCACGATGATCGCCCAGGTGGACACCCCCATGCCGGCCATGAAGTAAAACAGCCGAATGGTGCGCACCTGCGCTGGCAAAAGCGCGGTTCCTGATTGCATTATTGTTTTTTGCTCAGTTCAAGAGCGCGCGTATAGACTTGCCGCCTTGGCAGGCCGGTGGCGGCAGTGACGGCATCGACCGCATCCTTCAGGCTCAACTGCGCCAAGGCTGATTGCAAAGCGGCGTCCAGGCTTTCAGCACTGGTGGGCTCGACGGTTGCCGGGCCGATAACCAACGTGATTTCGCCCCGCGGCGGCGTGACAGCGTAGCGGGTGGCAAGGTTGGGCAATGTGTCGCGCACCACTTCTTCAAAATGTTTGGTGAGCTCCCGGCACACCGCCGCTGGGCGATCGCCAAAAATGGCTGCCGCATCGGCCAAGGTTTCCGCCAGCCGATGCGGGGCCTCGTAGAAAATCAACGTTGCCGCCAAGCCCGCCGCCTCGGCATTGGCGAGCCTGGTCAAGGCAGTTTGGCGTGGCCCTGCTTTCACCGGCAGAAACCCCGAGAATAAAAACGGATGTGGTGGCAGACCCGATAAGGTGAGCGCCAATACCGCCGCATTGGCACCGGGAATGCCACCAACATGCAGCCCCGCATCAATCGCGGCACGGGTTAGCCGGTAGCCGGGGTCAGAGAGCAGAGGCGTGCCGGCATCTGAAATTAACGCATACCGCGCGCCAGCTTGCATGGCGGCAATCAGCCCCGGCGCACGGGCTTCCTCATTATGGTCATGCAGCGCGATCAGTTTGGTTTTAATGCCGTGTGCTGCCATCAGCACGCCGCTGGTGCGGGTATCCTCACATAAAATCGCGTCTACTTGTTCCAGCGCCTCGCGTGCACGAAATGACATATCCTTGAGGTTGCCGATTGGCGTGGAAACCAGCAAAAGAGCTGGCGCGGATTGTCGGTCTGCAGCGGGTGAGGAGACAAGGTTTGGTTGGTTTGAAAACATATCTGCTTCGGTCATTAGCGCTCCTGCCACTCAGCGTGGCACTGGCTGGCTGTGGCCAAGACTACCCGCAGACGGCGACATATAATAGCGCTTTGCCGGCTGCCATTCCGGGTACACCAGCCTCACTGGCCAATAACGCAGCACCAAGCTCTGGCCGCACCGGCGGGCCGGTGGCGTTGCTGGTCCCACTGACCGGTGATTTAGCGCCGGTCGGGCAGGCGTTAGAGAATGCCGCTAAGCTGGCGTTTCCGGCTGGTGGCGGCCCTGCCCTTGATGTTCGTGACACAGGCGGCACAGCCGCTGGTGCCGCCAGCGCTGCCCAGGCTGCCATTGCCGCTGGCGACGGCATTATCCTTGGCCCCTTGACCTCAGCCGAAGCGAAAGCGGTCGCGCCGATCGCGCAGGCCGCACAGGTGAATGTGTTGACCTTCACCAATGATAGCTCGGTGGCGGCGCCGGGCATCTGGCCGCTTGGTATTTCACCGGACCAGCAGGTGGCGCGCGTGGTTGCCAGCGCCGCCTCGGCCGGGCGCACCCAGGTTGCAGCGCTGCTGCCTGACAGCGATTTTGGCCATTCTTTGGCAACGGCGTTGCAAACCGAGGCAACGGCGCTGAGCGAACCAAGCCCCAGCATCACTTTTTATCAGGATGGCTTCCCTAACCTAAACCAAGCCGTGCGCACCTTGTCTGACTTCGCTGACCGGGGGCAAAATTTAGAAGCGCAAATTAAAGCCGCCCGTGAGCTTGATACCGCCGCCGGGCGTGAAAAAGCCCGCGAGTTGCAGCATCAGCAAATCCCGCCGCCCGCCTTCAATGCTTTGTTCATCGGGGCCACCAACGGCGATATTTTGGCTGAAATTGCCACCTTGCTGCCCTTTTATTCAGTTAACCAACCGCAAGTGCAGTTGCTTGGCCCGGCTTTATGGTCGGCCATCGCGCCGGCGTTGGGCAAAAACCATATTTACGCTGGCGCATTATACGCGGCCCCGGACCCGGCTTCCTCGGCCGGGTTCGACCAGAAATATCAGAGCGTCTATGGCGCGCCGCCGCCCGGCATTGCCGATGTAGGGTTTGACGCCGCCGCCATCGCGCGACTGATCAGTGGTCAAGGCGGTTATACCAGCGCGCTGCTGACGGACCCGGCAGGCTTTACCGGTACCGATGGTGTGTTGCGCATGTTGCCCAACGGTCAGGTACAGCGCGGCTTGGCTGTGTTCCAGGTGGCACCGAGCGGCCCGGTGATCACCTCACCGGCCCCGACCAGTTTGAACAGCCCCTCCAGCTGATGCCAGAATCCGGGATGGCCGAAAAAGCGTTTACGGATCGCGCCTTAACCGACAAAGCCTGGCCGGCGGCATTAGCGTTTTTTCTGGCCCTCGGCGCCCTGCCAACCATTATTTTTGGTCTGCTCATCGGTTTTGGTGAATTGGCGTTGCTGCCCGGTCTGATCAGTTGGGGTATCTGCATCACGGTGGCGCTGGCTTTTGGCCTGCTGCTGGGGCGCGATATCGGGGTGATGTCGCAACTGGTGCGTGGCCTGCGCACGAGCCCAGAGGATTTGCCGCGCGAGATGAATTTGCTGGTGCCGGGTATGCGCTTATTGGCAAGGGAAGCGGTGAACCTGATCCGCGCTGAGCGGCTGAACCAGGCCCGGCTGAGCGACCGCAGTGCCGCCGACCACGCCCTTTTGGAACGACTGCCCGACCCGCTGTTGCGCTTGAATGAAAACGGCGCGGTGATCTGGCGTAATGCCAGCGCGATTGCAACCTTCGGGCTGGAAACCGCCGCGTTGCTGCGACACCCAGACCTTCGCGCCGCCTTGGGCGAGGCTGGGCAATCAGGCGTGCCGGTGCGGAAAAGCATCGCTTTGACGGTACCGGTGCCACGCGACCTGGATGCCACTGTCATCCCTGTCAGCGGATTGGTTTATGTGCTGATTGCTGACCGCACGCGGGAGCGGAATGTCGAGAAAATGCGGGCTGATTTTGTCGCCAATTCGAGCCATGAGCTGCGCACGCCGTTGGCCAGCCTGATCGGCTTCATTGAAACATTGCGCGGCCCGGCCGCCGATGACCCTGAGGCCCAGCAGCGGTTTTTGGGGATTATGGCCGAGCAGGCGCACCGGATGCAGCGTGTGATTGCCGATTTGCTCAGCCTGTCACGCATTGAAATCAGCGAGCACCAGCCGCCCGAGACGATTTTATTTCTGCCGCCGCTATTGGAGCGGATCGTGGCGGGGATGGAGCCTATGCAGCAATCAACCGGCACCAGGATCGAGCTTTCAGTTCCCAACGACCTGCCGCGCATTCCCGCTGATGCCGACCAGTTGGCGCAGGTTTTTACCAATTTGCTCGATAACGCGATCAAATACGGTAAGCGCGGCGGCTGCATTAAGGTCAGCGCCGCGGCGGCCAGCACTGATAGCCGCTTCGCCCCGAACGGCGTGCTGGTGAGTGTGGCTGATGATGGCGTGGGCATTGCGCGCGAACATATTCCGCGCCTGACGGAGCGGTTTTATCGCGTCGATAAGGGGCGTTCACGCGCCATTGGCGGCACCGGGTTGGGCCTTGCGATTGTGAAGCATGTGGTGAACCGGCATCGGGGCCGGATGCTGATTGATAGTGTGGAAGGCCAAGGCACGATTTTCACGATCTGGTTGCCGACCCGCGCCGGGTAAAAAGCTGCGTTAAAAAATTGCATTGCGCGTGAATTTTTGGTGTTGATTATATTTCATCACTATACTATGAACTGTTTAGTTAAAAAAATACATGAACGCTTGAGGAAGTCCAGGGCCAGTTGCCCACATAAAATAAGGGGTTGGAAACCGTGTTTTTGCGCGTCAAAGATATCAATATCCATGTGCTCATCGAAGGGCCGCCCGGCGCCACGCCTTTGGTTTTGCTGCACTCGCTGGGGACCAACGCCCATATCTGGGACCCGCAGGTTGCCGAGCTTTCCCGCTCGTTCAGGGTGATCAGGCCAGATTTACGTGGCCATGGGCTGACTGAGGCCACCGATGGCCCCTACAGCATGGCGTTGCTGGCCGATGATTTGGCCTCGCTACTGGCAGCGTTGCAGGTGAAAAAAGCGCATATTGCTGGTATTTCCATCGGCGGGATGATCGCGCAGGCATTTGCCGCGAACCATCAAGACCAAGTGGCATCACTTATTTTGTGCGATACCGCCATGGCGATTCCGCCAGCTGAGAATTGGACCCTTCGTGCTGCCAAAGTGCGCGCCGAGGGGATTGGCGTGATCCAGGAGGCGGTGATTGCCAACTGGGTGACGGCGGGCTTTATCAATGCGCCTGAGACCGCCGGGTTGCGGGCGATGCTATTGCGCACACCGGCGGAGTCCTACGCGGCGGCGTGCGAGGCGATTGCCGCGGCGGATTTATCAGCGAGCACCGCGACCTTGAAAATACCGACCTTGGTGCTGGTGGGCAGCGAGGATAAACCAACGCCAGTGGCCTTCGCACAGGCACTGCACGCGGCCATTGCGGGTTCCTCGTTGGTGATTATTGAAGGCGCCGCCCATATTCCGTCGGTTGAGAAACCTGCTGAAATAACCAATGCGATTGTGAGTTTCCTGCGCCCTTCAACGACAGATTATTTTGAAGACGGCATGAATGTCCGCAAGCAGGTGCTTGGCGAAGCGCATGTGGCGCGGGCGACTGCCAATATTACTGATTTGGACCGCGATTTTCAGGCTTTCATCACCCGCACGGCCTGGGGCAGCGTCTGGACCCGGCCGGGGTTGGACCGGCGCACGCGCTCGCTGCTGACGATCGCGATGCTGGCATCTTTGGGCCATGAGGAAGAATTGAAGCTGCATTTGCGCGCCAGCAAAAATACCGGCGCGACACCGGCGGACATTGCCGAAGTGCTGATGCAGGTGGCGGTGTATGGCGGCGTGCCGGCGGCCAATTCGGCTTTCCGAACTGCGAAGGAAATTTTCAAGGAGATCTACCCATGAGCGAAACGTTCGCCCCCTTCCGGGCTTATGTGCCAGGCACGCAGCCAGATAATAATTCGCCGCACTATCGCAGCACAGGCTTGCGCCATCCAACCAAACCGTTGCTGAAAATTCCACAAACCATCACGGAACTGACCGGCCCGCAATTCTCGCCCGCGCAGTTTCCGCCGACCGAAAATATCGCGGTGAACGGCACGCATGAGGCGGTGGGCGAGCGGATTATCGTGGCAGGCCGCGTGCGCGATGAAGATGGCCGCCCGGTGGCCAATACCATGGTGGAAATCTGGCAAGCTAATGCGGCGGGGCGCTATAATCACCCGCGCGATACGCATGACGCCCCGCTTGACCCGGATTTCAAAGGCGCAGGCAGGGTGTTCACCGATGCGCATGGTGCATACCGGTTTATTACCATCAAGCCGGGTTCGTACCCGTGGAGCAACCATGCCAACGCCTGGCGGCCCAACCATATTCATTTCTCACTTTTTGGTGCTGGCTTTGCCACAAGGCTGATTACGCAAATGTATTTCCCCGGCGATCCGCTGCTGGAGTTGGACCCGATCTTCCTTGCCACCGCCGACGCTAACGCACGCAACCGGTTGGTTTCGAAATTTGATCTGAATGTCGGCAAGCAGGATTGGGCGCTGGGCTACCGGTTCGATATTTATCTGCGCGGCCGTAACGCCACCCCGATGGAGGATAACCATGCAGACCACCATTAACCCCACCACCACCAGCCAGACCATCGGGCCGTACTGGCATCTGATCGAGGATAAATCCTGGTCAGACCTGACGCGCTTCGGCGCGAGCGGTGAGGTTATCACCGTTGAAGGTAACATCAGGGACGGCGCGGGCGCGCTCGCCAACGATGCTTGTGTGGAAATCTGGCAGACCTCGCCTGCAACATCCGATGCGTTTCCGGGCTTTGGCCGGGCGGCAACCGATGCGGCTGGAAAATTTTCCTTCAAAACCATTAAGCCCGGCCCGGTTGCTGGCCCCGGCAACACGCTGCAAGCGCCGCATCTGGCGGTGACGATTTTGGCACGCGGGTTGATGTTTCATTTAGCGACACGGCTATATTTTGAAAACGAGCCAGCCAATGAAAACGACCCGATATTGTCCTTGATTGCGGATAAAGCGCGGCGCAACACGTTGCTGGCGCGTGAGACAAAACCGGGGGTCTGGCATCTGGATATTCATCTTCAGGGCGAGGCCGAAACAGTGTTCTTTGATATTTGAAGGCAGAAGATACGCGCCTGCGCGAGCATGATTTGAGTGGCGATTAGTATGACGTGAGTTGCGATGAGGGAGCGGAAATAAAATGGCTGAAGCGTTTATTTGTGATTTTGTGCGGACGCCGATTGGCCGTTATGCCGGGGCGCTGAAAGATGTGCGGGCTGATGATTTGGGGGCCCACCCGCTGCGAGTGCTGATGGCCCGCCACCCGCAGATGGATTGGGAAGCGGTTGAGGATGTTATTTATGGCTGTGCCAACCAGGCCGGTGAGGATAACCGCAACATCGCCCGCATGTCTCTGCTGCTAGCGGGTTTGCCGGTTTCGGTGCCTGGTTCAACCGTTAATCGTTTATGCGGCTCAGGGCTGGATGCTTTGGGCTCCGCCGCGCGGGCCATCCGTGCCGGGGATACCAGCCTGATGATCGCAGGTGGTGCCGAAAGCATGACCCGCGCCCCATTCGTGATGCCGAAAGCCACCGAAGCCTTTGCGCGATCCAACGAAGTTCACGACACCACGATCGGCTGGCGGTTTGTGAATAAGCTTATGAAGGCGCAGTACGGTGTGGATTCGATGCCGGAAACCGGTGAGAACGTGGCGGCTGATTACCAGATTACCCGCGAAGCACAGGATTTGTTCGCCTATCGCAGCCAGCAAAAATGCGCCGCCGCCCAGGCTGCGGGTTATTTCACCCGCGAGATTGCGGCGATCACCATCGCTGGCCGTAAGGGCGATGTGGTGGTCGATACCGACGAGCATCCACGCGCGGATACTACCCTTGAAGGTCTGGCGAAGCTGAAAACCCCGTTCCGTAACCCGGGCACGGTGACCGCCGGCAATGCCTCCGGCGTGAATGACGGGGCGGCGGCGTTGATTGTGGCAAGTGAGGACGCCGCCCGCAAACAGGGGCTCACCCCGCGCGCACGCATCGTGGCGATGTCAACAGCTGGCGTGCCCCCGCGGATTATGGGCATGGGCCCCCTGCCCGCCACGCAAAAGCTATTGGCGAAAACCGGGGTCTCGTTAAAGGACATTGACATTTTTGAGCTGAACGAAGCCTTCGCCTCACAGGCTCTGGCCGTGACACGCCAACTTGGCTTGTCTGATGATGATGAGCGTGTGAACCCGCATGGCGGCGCGATTGCCATTGGCCACCCGCTAGGCGCTTCCGGCGCCCGTATTGCCATGACGGCGCTGAACGGGCTGGAAACGCGCGGCGGCAAACGCGCGATCGCGACCATGTGCATTGGTGTCGGCCAGGGTATCGCGGTGATGATTGAAAAAGTCTGATGCTGCTGGCTGAACAAATTGCCAGCACGGCCGCGATGCAGGCGGTGTTCTCAGCCCGCGCCACCGCGCAGGCAATGCTGGATGTTGAGGCAGGGCTGGCCGTTGCGGGGGCGGCGGTGGGGTTGGTGCCGCCCGAAGCCGTTGCTGCAATTAAAGCCGCCTGCAATGCCGAAGCGATTGATACCAGCAAGCTTGCCACCGACGGCGCGCTGGCGGGCACGGTCGTCATTCCACTGGTGACATGGTTGAAGGCCGCCCTGCCGGAGCACGCGAAATACGCCCATATCGCGGGCACCAGCCAGGATATTATTGATACCGGCTTGGTGTTGCAGTTGCGCGCCGGGATTGCATTGTTGCAGGCGGATCTCGCCACTATGGCGGACGCAGCGGCCAAACTGGCTGCAACCCATGCCAAAACAGCGATGCTGGGCCGGACCTTGATGCAGGCCGCGATGCCGACAACATTCGGCCTGAAAGCTGCGAACTGGTTGGTAGCGATTGATGAGTCCCGCTGCGCGATTGCCCGAGGGGCAGGCGAAGCCTTGGTTTTGCAATGCGGTGGGGCGGCGGGGACGTTGGATGTGATTCAAACCGACCCGGTTAAATTTTTGGATGCGTTTGGGGCAGCGCTGAATTTGCGGGTCGGCCCAACGCCCTGGCATACCAGCCGCGCGCCGCTGGCCCGTTTAGCTGCCGCTATCGCCGCTGCCGTGGGGTTAGCGGGGAAAATCGGCACCGATATTGCGCTGATGATGCAGTCTGAAATTGCAGAAGTGCGTGAGCCTGCTGCACCAGGGCGCGGTGGTTCATCGGCGATGGCGCATAAGCGCAACCCGACACTCTCCATCGCCGCGCGGGCCGCCGCCGTGCGGATGCCCGGTTTTGTGGCCACCCTGCTGGCGGCGGCTGACCAGGAGCATGAGCGTGCCGCCGGGGCTTGGCAGGCCGAAGCCGCCACCTGGCCAGCTTTGATGCTGTGCGCCAGCGGCGGGATTGCGGCGATGGCCGAGGCGCTGGCGGGGCTGGAACTGTTCCCCGCCGCGATGGCAAAAAACCTCGCTTTGCTGCCAGCACAACAATTACCGCCCGCCATAGACGCGTTTATCCAGCGCGCGTTAAACTCCCATCAAAACATTGGAAACGAGCTTGGCTGATGATCGATAAATTTGTTCCTGATATTGCGACCGCGATTGCGGGTATTCATGACGGTGCACGCATCATGATCGGTGGTTTTGGCGCGATCGGGCTGCCGAACCAGCTGATTGATGCGGTGGCCGAAACCGGCGTGAAAGAGCTGACACTGATTGCCAATAATGCCGGTGCGGCCTTTGGTGGATTGGCAATGCTGCTAAAAACCGGCGCGGTGCGCAAAGTGGTTTGTTCCTATCCGCGCAGCGCTGGCAGCACCTTGTTTGAAGATTTGTACCGGGACGGCAAAATCGAGCTGGAATTGGTTCCGCAAGGGACTCTGGCGGAACGTATCCGCGCCGCCTCCGCCGGGGTGCCGGCCTTTTTTACCCCCACGGCAGCTGGCACGCAGTTGGCGCATGGGAAGGAAACACGCGAAATTAACGGTAAATTATGCGTGTTGGAGCATGCAATCTTCGCCGATTTTGCGCTGTTGGAATGCTGGCAGGCCGACCGCTGGGGGAATTTAACCTACCGGCTGGCAGGGCGGAATTTTAACCCGATTATGGCGGGGGCAGCCAAGCTCACCATTGTGCAGGCCCAGCACAAGGTTGAGCTCGGTGAAATCGCGCCCGACGATGTTATGACCCCCGGTATTTATGTTAACCGCGTCGTTCATGTCCCCTACGGCGACCCCGTTCTGTAAAGGAGCAAGTGAAATGTCCGCTACACTCACCCCCATTAAAGCGATGACCCGTGAACAGATGGCCGCGCGTCTGGCCGCTGACATTCCGGAAGGCTGGTATGTTAATCTCGGCATCGGTGCGCCAACCCTGGTGGCCAATTATGTCGATTCTGGCCGGGAAGTGATTTTCCACTCCGAAAACGGTCTGCTCGGGGTTGGGCCAAAGCCTGCCGAGGGCAAAATTGAACCCTGGCTGATCAATGCTGGCAAGCAATATATCACCATGATGGCCGGTGGCTCCACGTTTGATAGCGCCGATAGCTTTGGGCTGATCCGGGGTGGGCATCTCGACCTGGCCGTGTTGGGCGGTTACGAGGTGGCGGAAAATGGTGACCTCGCGAACTGGTCCACCGGCGCCAATGATGCCGGGCCGGCGGTGGGTGGGGCGATGGATCTTGGTGCCGGTGCCAAGCAGGTTTGGGTGTTGATGGACCACACCACCAAGAGCGGGGAACCAAAGCTGGTGACGAAATGCAGCTACCCGCTGACCGCCCTTGGCTCGGTCACGCGCATATATACCAATATCGCGGTCATTGATGTGACGCCGAAAGGGTTTGTGCTGCGTGATACCGCGCCTGGCCTGACATTTGAGGATGTGCAGGCCCGCACCGGCGCCGTTTTACACCGCAGCTAAGTGACGCGGCAGCTAACATTACGGGGATTTAGGCGTCACCGGCACCGCCACTTCGTTACGGCGGGCGAATGGGAGAGTCCATGGTGGGTCGTAGAACCAATCTGTCGCGTCACCCGTGGCTACCCAGGACGTATTTGCAAGGGCTGTGAATAAGGCGGCGTGGGCGGCTGTGACGGCGTCCCGCCCTGGAACGCCGGAATAACGGTACACGGCATAGGTTTGCGCGGGCACTTCGGTGATAATGATGCCGGGGTCATTTGGTTTCGGCAGTGTGGCCGCGGTGTATTTGCTTGGCATGAAGAAGGTAATGGTCCAGCCGCCGGGACCTGATTTGGCTTGCGCGACCGGTACTGTCATGGCGATTTTGTCTGAGGCGGCTGCCTGCGCGACAGGGGCTGTCATGCTGATCGAGGTGCTGCTTTGATTGGCACCGAAAATATACGCGGCGATGCGACGGAAGCCCGCACTGCGGGCAGCGATTTCATCTCCTGGAACCGTGACATTGGCTGCCAGACGCGGCGCATAGGTGCGGATTTCGATGTCCCCCAACGTGGCCACCAAATTATAGCGCGGCTCCTCAGTGCCGCTACGAATGCCAACCACGGAACAGCCGGCGAGTGCGATGGCGAGCAGGGGCGATAGGATCTTCATGGGTTTGGATCATTCATGCTTCAGACGAATGATATGGGCATGCGGCCTGGCATTGTCATCAGCAGCCTTTATTGCAGCAGGTCGAACAAGGCCGCTACGGTAGCCGCTGGGGCTTCCTGCGGGATGTTGTGGCCGATGCCGGGCAGAACCCGGTAATCGTAACGGCTGGTGAATTTGTCGCAATCCGCCGCGGTTGCGGGTGGTGGGAAAATACCCTCATCCCCACCGCACAGCGCGATGGTGGGCACATTAATTACGGGCTGGCGGGCCAGAGCCCGCTCCAGCGCTTCATAAGTTGGATCACCAGGCTCGTAGCCAAAGCGGTGGCGATAGGAATGCACCACCACATCAACAAAGTCTGGGTTCACGAAAGCGGCGGCGGTGGCTTCGTAGGTAGCATCGGTAAAATGCCAGCTGGGCGACCAGAGCCGCCAGAGGAATTTGCCGATCTCGGCGCGGTTGGCCGTGAGCCCCGCCCGGCCACGCGGGCTGTGGAAATAATACTGGTACCACAGACGATGTTCAGCCGCCGGGGATTGCGGCGCGCTGGCGGCGGCGATGTCCTGGATGACATAGCCAAGTGCGGTGACCAGGCAACGTACCCGCGCGGGCCACAAGGCCGCTGCGATGCAGGCGGCACGGCCACCCCAGTCAAACCCCATCAGAGCGGCTTGCTGAATGCCAAGCGCATCCATCAGGTCGATCACGTCTTGCCCAACCGCCGCCTGTTGGCCAGAACGCATCGTATGGCTGGAGAGGAACCGGGTGCCGCCATAGCCGCGTAGATACGGCACAATCACGCGGTAACCGGCGGTGGCAAGCGGCGGCACGACCTCGTCAAAACAGCGCGGGGCATAGGGGAAGCCATGCAGGAGGATGATCACCTCGCCATCCGGCCGGCCCGATTCCTCGTAAGCGATCTCCAGCCATTGGGTGCGAACATAACGAATTGCAGGGGTGGCGGCGGGCATTTTAAGGTCTCACTTCGTTGCTGAACCCATCAAAGCACCAATGGTGCAGGCCGCAAACCCAGACACCAAAAACGGCCCGCAAGGACCGTTTTTTGAAGCTTTGATAATGCCGATTTACTGGAGCGGGCGATGGGATTCGAACCCACGACCCCAACCTTGGCAAG
>NCAT01000047.1 GCA_002255575.1 Acidocella sp. 20-57-95 | reverse complement strand
CCTTGATGGTGATGCCGCGCTCTTTCTCGATATCCATCGAATCGAGCACCTGCTCGGTCATCTCGCGGGCAGTCAGGCCCCCGCAATACTGGATCAGCCGGTCGGCCAGGGTGGATTTACCATGGTCGATATGGGCGATGATGGAGAAATTACGGATCAGGTCAGTCGGTGTTTCGGTCATTGGCGGTACATACGCGGATTGGGGCGGAAGAGGAATATGGCAAGAGATCTCTGCTTTCGTGGGAATGATCGGGGCAGGATTGAATGGGTAGGAGTCGGCGTTTGGAATGAGGCTCGGCTTTCCTACCCTTGTCGGCGCAAGGTCGGGCGGTTTAGGCTAAGTAACATAAATCGCGGGGGAAATATGGATCCGTTTGCAGTGTTTGCTCTGACCATCGTATCGCTCGCTGTCGTTCTGGTAATGACGGGGCTCAAAATTGTGCCCCAGACCGAGAATTGGCTCGTCGAGCGGCTCGGCCGTTTTCATCGGACGCTCGATGCGGGCGTCCATATTGTTATCCCTCTTTATGACAAAGTCGCCCACCGCGAAAGCATTGTGGAGCGACAGCTTCCGGAAAAAGTCGTTCCCGCCTTTACCAAGGATAACGTCCAGATCACGATACGGCTGGCGATTCTCTATCGCGTCACCGATGCCGGACGAGCCTGGTACCGGATCAAGAATATCGATCAAGCAATTGAAACGATCATTATCAGCATCGTGCGCAGTACCATCGGGTCGTCGGAACTTGACCAGGTGCAGTCAAATCGCGGGCAGATCTCGTCGGTGATTGCCACCGAAATTCAACATGTAACGGATGAATGGGGCATTCATGTGACCCGCACTGAAATCACCGATGTTGAAGTGGACGAGCAAACCCGCAAGGCGATGGCGATGCAGCTGAATGCTGAGCGGACCCGCCGCGCGGTTGTGACTGAAGCTGAAGGCAAGCGGTCGGCGGCGAATCTCGGTGCAGATGCAGAGCTTTATACCGCACAGCAAAAGGCCCAGGCGCAGCGTATATTGGCCGATGCCCAAGCCTACTCGGTACAGACCGTCGCGAGGGCGATTGCCGATAATGGTCAGGCGGCGATTGATTTTGATGTCCGCAAAATCCAGGCAGATGCCATCAAAGCGCTTGGACAAGGCAATGCCACAAAGGTCGTGATACTACCGGCTGATGCTCTGGCGGCACTGACTGGCGCGCTCTCGAAGCTAAAGAGCTAACGCGCCATGCTGCAGAGCTTCGCGTGGTGGCTGATTGCAGGTGGGGTTCTGTTGGGGCTGGAAATGGCTACCGGGACCTATGTGGCGGTGAGCCTTGGGGTCGGCTGTTTCGGCGTGTCGTTGCTTGAGCTCATGTTCGGCGGCCTCGCGATGGGCCGGGATATCATGATATTTGGGCTGGTAACGACTGGCACTTTTGTGGCGTTGCGCCGGTTGTTTCAGCGCAAGAACGATGCGCACGTGGTTGAGGGTGATATCAACAAATATTGAGTGACTTGGCGCTCACAAAAGTCGTGAAAGTCGGCGCAAGCCCACATCCACGACTTGTCTTAACACTATGGCGTTTTCACAGCCTTTGGCGGCAGAGCCAGTGCTAAAGAAAGTTCCTTCAACCGCTTCACATCTACCGGCGCGGGCGCACCCATCATCAAATCCTCGCCCTGTTGGTTGAGCGGGAAGGCGATCACCTCGCGGATGTTGGGTTCGTCCGCCAGCAGCATCACGATACGGTCAATGCCAGGGGCGGAGCCGCCATGCGGGGGGGCGCCAAAGCGGAACGCGTTCAGCATGCCGCCGAAGCGGGCTTCCACCTCTTCGGGTCCGTAGCCTGCAATCTCAAACGCGCGGAGCATGATGTCCGGGCGGTGGTTACGGATGGCGCCGGAGGAAAGCTCGATGCCGTTGCAAACAATGTCGTACTGGAAGGCTTTGATGGTCAGCGGGTCTTGGTTGTTGAGTGCGTCCAGCCCGCCTTGCGGCATTGAGAACGGGTTGTGGCTGAAAACAATCTGCTTGGTGTCTTCATCCAGCTCATACATTGGGAAATCGACGATCCAGCAGAATTTGAATTCGCCGGCTTTGATCAAGCCAAGGTCGTTGCCGAGTTTGGTGCGCACGGTGCCTGCAAATTTGGCGGCATCCAGCGGCTTGCCGGCGGCGAAGAATACTGCGTCGCCCGCTTGCAGGCCGCAGGCAACACGAATGGCTTCGGCGCGGTCAGCATCGAGGTTTTTCGCAATCGGACCTTGGGCACCGGCTTCGTTGTAGGTGATGTAGCCAAGCCCGCCTGCCCCTTCGGTGCGCGCCCAGTCGTTAAGCTTATCAAAAAAGCTGCGCGGGTTGGCACCAGCACCGGGGGCCGGAATGGCGCGGACAATGCCGCCGCCATCGATGATTTTGGCGAATAAGCCAAAGCCGGAGCCTTTGAAGGCTTCCGTCACGTCCTGGATGATCAACGGGTTGCGTAAATCCGGCTTGTCCGAACCGTATTTCAACAGCGATTCATCGTAAGGAATGCGCACGAAAGGCGGCTTGGTAACCGTGCGGCCATCAGCAAATTCCTCGAACACCCCGGCAATCACCGGCTCAATAGTGTTGAACACATCTTCCTGCGTCACGAAGCTCATCTCAAAGTCGAGCTGGTAGAATTCACCCGGCGAACGGTCAGCGCGGGAGGCTTCGTCGCGGAAACATGGCGCGATTTGGAAATATTTATCGAAGCCCGCCACCATCAGAAGCTGCTTGAATTGCTGCGGCGCTTGCGGGAGTGCGTAGAATTTACCGGGGTGATTACGCGATGGCACCAGGAAGTCCCGCGCCCCTTCAGGTGATGATGCGGTGAGAATCGGGGTTTGGAATTCGGTGAAGCCGCTTTCGATCATACGGCGGCGGAACGAGGCGATAACACCCGCCCGCAACATGATGTTTTTGTGAACCGACTCGCGGCGTAGGTCGAGGAAGCGGTATTTTAAGCGCAATTCGTCCGGGTAGTTCTCGCCACCCGCCACCTGCATTGGAAGTACATCGGCGGTGGATTGCACAATCAGGCTAGCCACTTGCAGTTCAATCTCGCCGGTCGGGAGTTTCGCGTTATTGGTGCCGGGGGCGCGTTCCACCACCACGCCATCCACGGTGACAACGCTTTCTACCCGCAGCGCCTCGGCCTGGGTGAAGGCGGCGGAGCCGGCGGCAAACACACATTGGGTCAGGCCAAAATGGTCCCGCAAATCCAGGAACAGCAGCCCGCCATGGTCACGCTTGGCGTGGACCCAGCCGGAGAGCCGGACGGTCTGGCCGATGTTCGAAGCGCGCAGGGCGGCGCAATGATGGGTGCGGTAGGCGTGGAGAGCGGATATGTTCATGGATGCGGAAAGAAACGACCCCCCGCCGCCTGTCAAGCTCCCTTGGCCGGGCTGTTTGTGAAATAGCCGCACCCCAAATATAGAAAGGGGCATGAACCAAGCCCAACAGGTATTCCCGCCCGCCGCCTTTATTACCAACTCCGCCGAACTGGCCGCCTTGTGTGAGCGCCTCGCCTCGGAAGAATTCGTGACGGTGGATACCGAATTCATGCGGGAAAAGACCTATTACCCGGAGCTTTGCTTAGTTCAGCTGGCTGGTGAGCATGACGTCGCGGTGGTGGATGCGCAGGCCAAAGGGCTCGATTTGACGCCCCTGGGCGCCCTGCTGGCCAAGCCAGACGTGGTGAAAGTGTTCCACGCCTGCCGCCAGGATGTGGAAATCTTTCTGCTGATGTTCGGCGCGGTACCGACAAATTTGTTTGACACCCAGGTTGCTGCGATGGTGGCGGGCTTTGGTGACCAGGTGGGGTATGACGCGCTGGTGCAGGCGCTAACCGGCGGGCATATCGATAAAGCGCACCGTTTCTCGGACTGGTCGGCCCGGCCTTTGACACCGGCGCAAGTCACCTATGCGGCGGCGGATGTGACCCATTTGCGACTAGTTTATGAGCGGCTGACCGCCCGGCTGCGGGTTGATGGCCGGATGGATTGGGTGGGCCAGGAAATGGCCGCCCTGGCTGACCCCAATACCTACCGGGTTGACCCGGAACGCGCCTGGGAGCGGTTGAAGCTGCGCACTGGTAACCGCCGGCAGTTGGCGATCATTCAGGCCATCACCGCTTGGCGGGAGCGCGAAGCCCAGCGGATTAACATTCCGCGCCAACGTTTGTTGAAAGATGAGCAAATACCCGAGATTGCGGCGCTGGCACCGGAAACCGCCGAGGCACTGACACGGGCGCGGGGCATTTCGGCCGGATTTGCACAAGGGAAGTCCGGCGCGTCACTTCTGGAAGTGATTGCGGCGGCGAAAGCCATTCCTGATGACAATTTGCCTCGCACCGAGCGGGCACGGGAGGCACCGCGCGCCTCCCCGGCGTTGGTCGCGTTGTTGAAAGTGCTGCTGAATGCGCGGGCTGAACAGAACAATGTCGCACCGCGCTTGTTGGCCAGTTCTGAGGAGATCGAGGCGCTAGCACTCGATGAAAGCGCGCCGAATGCGGCAAATGAAGGTTGGCGCGGCGAGATGTTTGGGGCGGATGCGGTGCGATTGATTAAGGGTGAAATTGCACTTTCGGCCCAAGGCAAGCGGGTTAAGATTGTTGAGGTTGGATCGTAAAAAGGTGGGGCGCGCTGCGCTTACCCACACCACGCCGTCATTTTTTCGCCAACGCGTCGTCTAATTCTGCCGCGCGGGCTGCGGCAGGGCGGGTTTTGATGCGGTCCCAATAGGCGGAAAATTCTGGGCGCGGGGTGATCATACCAAACCGCAAACCAAAGCTGATTTGTGATGAGACATATAAATCCGCCGCTGAGAATTGATCGCCTGCCAGATATTCGGTGGCACTCACCGCGTGCGCCAGAACATTCATCGCATCATCGAAACTTCCAAAGCCCGCCATGAAGCGTTTATCCGCCGGCACTTCAAAGCCGCAGGCTTTGTTGGTGAGCGCGGCTTCAACGGGGCCTGCGGCAAAAAACAACCAGCGGTAATAGGCGCCGCGCGCCGGGCTGCCGGGCGGCGGGGCAAGACCTGCTTCAGGGAACCCATCAGCCAGGTACGTGCAAATGGCTGCCACTTCCGTGACCACAACATCGCCATGGCGAATGGCGGGGACCTTGCCCATGGGGTTGATGGCGAGATATTCCGGAGACTTCATGCTGGTTCCGTATCCCAGCACCTGCGTCTCATAAGGCTGGCCCACTTCTTCAAGCATCCAACGCACCATGCGGCCGCGGGACACCGGGTTGGTATAAAAAATGATTGGCTGGCTCATATCGCGCTCCCTAGGATTTTCACCCAGGGTAGCGCGGAACAAGGTTAGTGCACCAGAGACGGCAACATGTCGTGCTGGATGATCGCCGCTTGCGCGAGCACCGCATCTGACGCGATGGCCATCGGCGTGCCGTCTGCCGCGTGAATGGCAAAGGCCGGGCCTTTATCAGTCATGACCGGCTTCACAAAGGCGATTTCTTCCATACCCAGCGCAGCCAGTTCAGCAACCGAGATATGGTGGATATCGAACACAGTACCGGGATGGATATTGGCGGTACCGTCATGGGTTTTTACGTTCACAGCAAAAAATCCTTTCTGCGCCAAAAAGTTTTACAGATATTTTGTGGCCGAATGCGGGGCGGTCTATTCGTCCGAGGAATGTCCATCAACTGTGCGAGGGCTGCATACTGGGGGTTTGGACTGGCCTTTGGTGATGGGAATGGTCTTCACCACCGGCTGTGGCACCGGCCGCACGAGATCGACATGTAGCAACCCATTATCGAGCCACGCACCCTTCACTTCAATGCCTTCCGCGATCACGAAGGAGCGGTGGAATTGCCGGGCCGCGATGCCACGGTGCAGGAACACCCGCCCGTTGCCGTCATCAGCCTGGCGGCCCCGAATGACCAGCTGATTATCCTCCAGGGTGATTTGCAGATCATCCATGGTGAACCCGGCCACAGCAAGGGTAATACGCAGCGAGATCGGGCTAAGCTGCTCGATATTATAGGGCGGGTAACCGTCCGACGAGGTTTTTGCCGCGCGTTCGATCATTTGTTCGAGATGGTCAAAACCGAGAAACAAAGGCGATGTAAAAACACGTGTATTCATAATGGCTCCCCCTGGTTGAGCGAAGCAGACATGTGGACCCAAAAGCGGCATCCACCGATGGTATGTTGTCATATTCTACGCGTCTTGCAAGGGGGCGCGTTGCCGGGCGGCGGCGGCCAAGCTAAAGCCACCTGATGGCTAACGAAAATACATTACTTCCCATTTTAATCGTTCCAGACCCCTTGCTCCGTAAGGTTTGCCGGCCCGTGACGGCCGAGGACATGAAACGAGTGAAAACCCTCATCCCGCAAATGTTCGCCACCATGTACAAGGCGCCCGGCATTGGCCTCGCCGCGCCGCAGGTGGGCGCGCTGCTGCGCCTGGTGGTGATGGATTTGGCGCCGGAGAAAATCCCCAACCCCATCGTGCTGATCAACCCGGAAATAATCGCCCAGAGCGACGAGAAAGCCACCCGCGAGGAAGGCTGCCTGTCTTTGCCGGACCAATATGCCGACGTCACCCGCCCAGCCTGGGTGAAGGTGCGCTACCAGGATGAGGACGGCCACAAGCACGAAATCGAGGGCGACGGCCTGCTTTCCGCCTGTTTGCAGCACGAGATCGACCATCTGAACGGCGTGCTGTTCGTGGACTACCTCTCCTCGCTGAAACGCAACATGCTGCTGCGCAAGCTCGCCAAGGAACAGAAAGAGCGGAAGGGCCGTTAGTATGCGCCTCGCTTTCATGGGTTCGCCGGATTTTGCGGTGCCGGCGCTGCAAGCCTTAGTGGATGCCGGGCATGAGGTGGCGGTGGTGTATGCCCAGGCCCCCAAGCCCGCCGGGCGCGGCCAGCGCGAGACCCCCTGCCCGGTTCATGCGGCGGCTTTGGCGTTGGGGTTGGAAGTTCGCACGCCCAAACGGCTGCGAGCCAATGTTGAGGAAGCTGAATTTTTTGCCGCGCTGAAGTTGGATGTGGCGGTGGTGGCAGCCTACGGGCTGATTTTACCGGGGGTGATTCTCAGCGCCCCCCGGCTGGGTTGCTTGAACATCCATGCCAGCCTGCTGCCGCGCTGGCGCGGTGCCGCCCCCATCCAGGCCGCGATTCTGGCGGGCGACACGCAAACCGGTATCACCATCATGCAGATGGATGCCGGGCTGGATACCGGGGCGATGCTGCTGCGCGAAGCCACGCCGATTGGCCCACACGACACCGCGGCGGATTTGCACGACCGGCTGGCCGAAATCGGCGGGCGGCTGATTTTGCAGGCCCTTGCCCACCTGCCGACCCCGATGCCGCAGGATGATGCCGCCTCCACCTATGCGCCGAAACTATCGCGCGAGGATGCCAGGCTCGATTTCACCAAACCGGCGCTACTGCTTGAGCGCCAGATCCGCGCCTTCCACCCCTGGCCGGGCAGCCTGGCTCTGCTGGGCACCGCCGTTATCAAGTTTCTCGGCGCCGAACTGGTGGAGGGCGAGGCGAGCCGGGGGAAATTCTGGATGACCGCTTGACGATTGCCTGCGGTGAAGGCGCCCTTCGCCCCACCCGCCTGCAACGGGCGGGCAAAACCGCCATGTCTACGTTGGAATTCCTGCGAGGCTTTCCAGTGGCTGCGGGCTCCAGGTTCTCCTGAATTGCTGTGGGCGCTGGAAGTTGAATATGACGGCACGCCCTTCATGGGCTGGCAGCGCCAGAAGCATGGGCTGGCGATTCAACAGGTGATGGAGGAAGCTGGCGCCATGCTGTGCGAGGGCGTGGTGCCAGCGGCGGTGGCCTCCGGCCGCACCGATGCCGGGGTGCATGCGCTAGGCCAGGTGGTGCAAATGGAACTGCCGGACCTGCCTGCAAAGCGCATCCGCGAGGCACTGAACTACCATATGAAGCCGCACCCGGTGGTGGTGCTGCGGGCACTGAACTACCATATGAAGCCGCACCCGGTGGTGGTGCTGCGGGCGGTGCCGGCACCTGCGAATTGGAGTGCGCGGTTCTCCGCCATTGAGCGCACCTACCGCTACATCATCTCCAACCGCGAGGTATGGCCCACCATCGAGGCCAACCGCGTCTGGCATGTACGCCAGCCATTGGATGAAGCCGCCATGCAGCGCGCCGCCAACCTATTGCTCGGCCACCATGATTTTTCCTCCTTCCGTGCCTCCGCCTGCCAGGCCAAATCCCCGATCAAAACCCTCGATGAGCTAACCGTGACGCGTGAGGGCACGCAGATCATCGTAAAGGCGCGGGCCCGCAGCTTCCTGCACCACCAGGTCCGCAACATGGTGGGGTCCTTAAAAATGGTCGGCGAAGGCACGTGGCCGGAACATCGCGTGGCCGACGTGCTGGAAGCCCGCGACCGCGCGGTGGCCGGGCCGACAGCCCCGGCGGAGGGGCTGTATTTTGTGAGTGTGGCGTATGAGTGGGATGTGTTTGGGGGTGGATGAGTGCAAGCGGAACCCATCACCGTTCCGGCGTTGCAAAAAAGCGATGGCTAGCGGTGAGCTTATTCTTTCCCAGCTTCCTAATTAAATACAATCAAAATGGTATCTCGTCATCTAGGGAGGACGCTCCTGATGACGCGACCTGTGCTGGCACTTCAACATATTTAGAATAGACAACTTTTTTATCGTCCCAATCTCCTGGCAACATAGGCTTCAGATTCCCAAAATCATCAAAAAGATCATTTTGGATCCTTAATATCCATTGCTCGGTGACAGAACCTCTATTACGTTCGTATAGATATTCCCTCGACGCTCTGCTATCCCACACCCCTTCGTCCAAAGCGACGATTGTTCGGGCCTTGAGCCACTGTTCCATTTCCGTTAGGTTGGTAAAAAACACACGATATGAAACACCG
>NCAT01000046.1 GCA_002255575.1 Acidocella sp. 20-57-95 | reverse complement strand
CCGCCTTCAAGACCTCACCTTCCCGCGCGAGGAAGACTCAACACTCAGCATTCTCTACGAATACGATTTTGGCGATGATTGGCAGCATGATCTGATCCTACGGCGTATTCCGCGCGAAAATGGCGCCAAATACCCTCGCTGCATCGCCGGCGCGCGCTCAGGCCCGCCCGAAGACGTCGGCGGTGCTTCGGGCTACGCCGATTTTCTTGAGGCCTGGGGAGATCCTGACCACGAAGAGCATAAAACCATGCGTCAATGGGCTGGCCGCAAATTCCACCCTGAACACTTTGATCTCGAAGCAACCAACAAAGCCATCGCGCGCGCCATTCGGGCATCAGAGGGAGGATACCGATTCAGGCTCGATCGGACATCCTAATCGTCGGCTATAGGTAATGACAACCACCCGTTATCACGCGCTCTCAATCCTACAACCCAGCCCTTGAAATTTCGGCCATTTTGGCCATAAGTTCGCAAAAGGGGGCAGCTTTAGGCGGGACATGCAAACACTATCGGCCAAAGATGCGAAATATAATTTCGGTCGTCTTATCGATACAGCGCGGGCTGAGCCCGTTACGGTCGAAAAGCACGGCCGGGCTGTCGTCGTGGTGCTTGCCGTCGAAGAATATGAGCGGCTGAAAATAATCGAGTCAGAACAGCGCAATGAGGCGCCACGTTCTGACAATACGAAGTGAAACGGGGCGGAATGGCTGGGCAAGTTCGTAAAGACAGATTTGTGGCGGTACTGATCGAGCTAGGAGGCTCCGCCGGGAATGGTAGCCTGCGCGAAGCTCTGCAATGGGCTGAGACGACCTATACTGCCGTGAAAGATGAACTCATTGCCGAGGGAGTCATAATCCCCAGGCGCGGGCGCGGCGGCTCAGTGTCCCTCGCCACCGCCCAGAAGGAGGAAGCCAAACAGGAGACGCCGCCGACTCTGGTTCGGATTTCAGCAGCACCTGTGAAGCTTCCGCGCGCCAACGGCAATGGCGGAAACCTTGGCTTCGAGGCCGAGCTGTTCAAGGCGGCCGACAAGCTGCGTGGCAACATGGAGCCGTCGGACTACAAGCACGTGGCACTCGGCCTGATCTTCCTAAAGCACATCTCCGACAGCTTCGAGGCCAAGCACTCCGCATTGCTCGCCGACTATCCTGACGGCGCCGAAGACCGCGACGAATACTCTGCCGACAACGTCTTCTGGGTGCCGCCAACCGCGCGCTGGTCACATCTACAAGCCAACGCCAAACAGCCTTCGATCGGCAAGATGATCGATGAGGCAATGATCGCTATCGAGAAGGATAACGAGAACCTCAAAGGTGTTCTACCGAAAGATTACGCGCGCCCGGCGTTGAATGCCGTCATGCTTGGAGAGCTGATCGACCTTATTTCCGGCATTGCCCTCGGCCAGCAGAAAGGTTCAGCACGCGATGTTCTCGGTCGCGTCTATGAATATTTCCTCGGCCAGTTCGCTGGATCGGAAGGCAAGCGTGGCGGCGAGTTTTACACCCCACGCTCGGTCGTGCGTGTAATGGTCGAGATGATCGAACCCTATAAGGGCCGCGTCTATGATCCCTGCTGCGGATCGGGGGGCATGTTCGTGCAGTCCGAAAAATTCGCGTTGGAACATGAGGGGCGGATCGGCGACATCGCCGTTTACGGCCAGGAGTCGAACTACACGACCTGGCGGCTGTGCAAAATGAACCTCGCTGTGCGCGGCATCGATGCCGAGATCAAATGGAACAGCGACGGCAGCTTCCACAAGGATGAGTTGCGGGACCTCAAGGCAGATTTCGTGCTGGCCAATCCGCCGTTCAACATCTCCGATTGGGGCGGCGACCGGCTGCGGGAGGACGTGCGCTGGAAATATGGCGCACCGCCGGCTAGCAACGCCAACTTCGCCTGGGTGCAGCACATCGTGCATCACCTAGCGCCTGCGGGTGTGGCCGGCGTGGTCCTGGCCAACGGCTCAATGTCCTCCACACAAAGCGGCGAGGACATAATCCGCCGCGCACTGATCGAGGGCGTGGGCGGCGCGCCCGGTGTCGTCGATTGCATGGTGGCGCTGCCCGGCCAACTTTTCTATTCAACGCAGATCCCGGTCTGCTTGTGGTTCCTCGCCCGCGACAAATCGAACGGCATCGCACGCAACGCCAAGCTGCGCGATCGGCGGGGCGAGGTCCTGTTCATTGATGCGCGCAACCTCGGACATATGGTGGACCGCACGCGCAAGGAATTCTCAGACTCCGATATCGAAAAAATCACCCGCGCCTTTCATGCGTGGCGCGGCGAGGGCGACGCGGGCACCTATGAGGACGTGCCGGGCTTCTGCAAGGCGGCGAGTTTAGAGGAGATCAAGTCGCACGGCTATGTGTTGACACCAGGGCGGTATGTCGGTGCAGCAGATATTGAGAACGACGAAGTGCCCTTCACCGAGCGGTTCGCCGCCTTGAAAGCCACGCTGGAGACTCAGTTTGTCGAGGCTGATCAGCTGACCGCCGCAATCCGGGCGCGGCTGAAGGCAGTGTCTGCATGACAATATGCATTCAAAACCAAGTTTTCGTAGACACATCTGCCCAATATGTTCATAAAACGCAGTTTTTTTAACATGTCTGGGTTCTCATGTTAAAACCAACATACATTATCCCGCCACTGCCCCCGGCGGTGGACCTTGAAACCGTCCCGGTGTTGAAGGCGCTGGCAGCCGCCAACCGCGCACTGGCCGAGCTCAAGGGCCGGGCGGCGACGATCCCCAACCAGGGCATCCTCATCGACACGCTGGCTTTGCAGGAAGCAAAAGCCTCCTCCGAGGTGGAAAACATCGTCACCACCCAGGATGAGCTATTCCAGGCCGACCTTTTCCCCGAAGGCCCGCAATCGCCCGCCGCCAAGGAAGTTGCTCTGTACCGCGATGCGCTGCGCCTGGGCTATGCCCACCTGCAACAAACCGGTGGGCTGATCCGCAATGGCACACTCATCGACATGTTTCGTCTGCTCAAGCGCCGAGACGATGGGTTCCGCGCCGCGCCCGGCACGGCGCTCAAGAACGAGGCCAATGGCGAGATTGTTTTTGTGCCGCCGCAGGATGCGCAGGAGATATTGGCGCATATGTCCGCGCTGGAGCGGTTTGTGAACGATGATGGCGTCTCTGACCTCGACCCGCTGATAAAAATGGCGCTCATCCACCATCAGTTTGAGAGCATTCACCCCTTCCCGGATGGCAACGGCCGCATCGGCCGTATCCTCAACGTACTCTACCTCACCCGCACGGGGCTGTTGGACATTCCCATTCTCTACCTCTCCGGCCACATAACCCGCACAAAATCGGATTATTACCGGTTGCTGCAAACCGTGCGCGATACCGGGGAATGGGAAGCTTGGGTGCTATATATGCTGGAGGCCGTGGCGCAGACGGCGCACACCACCTTAGGCTTGGTGGAAGGCATACGCAGCCAGATGGCCAGCGTGAAACAACGCATGCGCGCGCAACTGCCAAAATTTTATAGCCAGGAGCTTCTGAATAATCTTTTCCGCCATCCTTACACGCGCATCGAATATGTGCAGAAGGAGCTAGACCTGAAATCCCGGCAGACGGCGGCGAAGTATCTTGATGCTTTGGCCGAAGCGGGGTTTGTGGAAAAGCACCAATCCGGGCGGAACAATTATTATATCAATACAGCACTTGTGGGGCTGTTTCTTGCCATGCCGGAAGGGAGATCGCCATGAGTGATTTTCGCCAGACCCATCTCGGCCAGCTTCTGTCGTTTACAAACGGAAGGTCAAGCCCTCCTCGATCCGCTGATCTCCCATACGAGGTCTATGGTTCAAACGGAATTATTGGTTATGCTGATGAGTACAACACGTCAGAAAAATCGATTATCATTGGCCGTGTCGGAAGCTACTGTGGATCAATCTATTTCAGCGAGAAGCCTTCTTGGGTAACGGATAATGCAATCCGAGCTACAGCTAAAGAAGGCAATTGCCCCCGTTTTTTATTTTATTTGCTTAGCATTTTGGGCCTTAACAACTGGCGATCTGGGTCAGGCCAGCCCCTGCTTAACCAAGACATTCTTAGCCACATTCCAGCAACGGCCCCCGATTTAGCCACACAGCGTGTAGTCGCTTCAATACTGTGTGCGCTCGACAACAAGATCGAGCTCAACCGCCAGATGAACGAGACGCTGGAGGCGATGGCGCGGGCGGTGTTCAAGGATTGGTTTGTCGATTTCGGCCCCACCCGCACCAAGATGGAAGGCCGCGCCCCCTACCTCGCCCCGGATATCTGGTCCCTCTTCCCCGACCGCCTCGATGGCAACGGCAAACCGAAAGGATGGGGCGAAGGCTCCTTGTCGGACATTGCAAGCTTGAACCCGGAAAGCTGGTCCCGTGCGAACTATCCGGAAACGGTCGATTATGTCGATCTTTCAAATACAAAATGGGGAACCATTGAGGCGATCACACACTTTACTCGCGGCACCGCCCCAAGTCGGGCTCATACGATTGTTGGAACTGTCCGCCCCGGAAACGGATCGTATGCTTTCGTTTCAGAGCATGGTCTGACCGGCAGCACGGGCTTTGCCGCGCTTCGACCAGTCAAGAAAAAGTTTCGGGAAGTCGTTTACCTTGCGGCCACGTCAAAGGACAACATCGACCGCCTTTCGCACTTGGCCGATGGTGGAGCTTATCCGGCCGTGCGCCCGGAGCTTGTTGTGGCAACGGCTCTTGTCACTGCACCGGAAGTAGTATTTGCCGCATTCAGTGCTGCAACCCGTGCGCTGATTGATCGAGCAGAAGCTAACAAACTGGAAAACCGCACCCTCGCCGCCACCCGCGACCTGCTTCTCCCCGGCCTGATGTCCGGCGAAATCCGCTTGAGAGAAGCCGATAAGTTCGCTGAACGGGCAGTTCCATGAACATTGCACCTGTGGCTAGACACAGGAATGGACTAAAGACCGCTAGGCTACTTATGGTTCTGAGCAGCATGTCTCCGCTCTTCATTCTCTGGGCTATTCGCGGAAATAGTTTGATCCCTGATCCTTGCTTCATCAGCTCCTGCGCGTTGATGGTCGTTTTACCAAATGCCTTTCTCTGGTTGCGCATCCGTATTGCAAAACGAAATAAAGACGAGCGAGAGGTCGTGGTAGGCACCGCCGAAGATCACCGTGATCATATCCTTGTATACCTTTTCGCCATGCTGTTGCCTTTCTATTCGGAAAACCTGATGACGGAACGCAACTTTGCCGCAACGCTCGCCGCACTGGCGTTCATCGTGTTCCTTTTCTGGCACCTGGACTTACACTACATGAACCTGCTGTTTGCTGCGTTTGGCTATCGGGTCTTCACAGTGTATCCGCCTGTCGACGGCAACCCCCTAACCGGTAAAACTCGCTATGCTGTCATTACCCGTCGCGTAAGCCTTTCGCCTGGCGAAAAATTCATCGCCTACCGCCTGAGCAATTCAGTTTATTTGGAGGTCAAATGACTTTTGATCTGAATTTTGATCTGAAGCATGTAAAATCTGTCGAATTCGGCGTCGGACGGGACGACGATACTGGCCAGACTTTTACCGCTGTTCCGGTAGACGCCTCTGTTCAGACGGCACTGAGCGAAATGGTGTTGGCAACTTTCGCCGAGATGAAACGAGATGCAAGTGTCCCAGACAAATATGAACCTTCAGACAAACACGGTGGTCTAGAATATCTCTATCTGCCGGTAACCGATGACTTAGCCACTACCGTACGGAATTTATATCTTGCGGAGAATCTTCCCGTTGATACGGAAGCGTTGGCCAGAATCGATGACTTGTTTTGTTACTTCGCACGGTTGACTGACACTAGCCAGCGCAAGCTCACCGCAGTGCGACGAGCAGGCCAGTTTAAAGGAATTGTTAAGAACAAAGGCCGCTTGGTTCGCTTGCTCGACGACACCTTGAAGATAATTGAAGACACGATCTTCAAGCTGGACAACGAATTCGATCTACTTGTTGATTCGAAACATGTCCACATCCTACGACCCAGCGGCTTCGAGTTTACAGGAAAACTGCAGCAGGCCATTTTAGATGCTGTGCCAGCCAATGTAGCGGTGATCAAGCGGGAACTGACGTTCATTGAGTTTGGAGGTATTGAACAATACGCCGCCAAACATCCCCGCGCAGCACGCTATCTTGCTTCGATTCGTGGACAAGAGGAAATGAAGAACATCGATAAATCAGCCCTCAAGAAACTGTGCAAAAATACAGGCGTTAACATATCTGAATCAAAGGGCAAAGTCACCATTGCCGAAGGCGACGAAATGGCATTCCTGCAAGTACTCGACCGCCGCCGTTATCAATTAGAACTAATTAAAGACAAACCGGAAAAATTTGTGGCGGCTAGCAGGAAGGCAATCAACTGACCCGAATCTCCGTCAATCTCCATCTGCTGACCTTGGCGCGCATTTGCGCCGGGCTGGAATCGTTTGACCTTGAATCCCGCTTTCCTAACCTTGCCGCGGAGGCCACATGACAGTTTGGCTGCCCCAGACGGAGGCCGATGCGCTGATCGCAGTTGAAAAACATTGTGTGGACAAGCAGCGCTGGCGATTGCCCGACACGGGCGGCGGCATTGTTGTGCCGCTGGTCTCCGTAGATGGGGCCGAGGCTTTCCATCTAGATATCAGCCGAGGACGGATCAATCTCGCCAAGGGTAAGATCCAGAACCGGTCGCGAACAACAATGGTGCTAGCGCGGATCGATTTTGGCGGTGCGCCCCATCGTAACCCGGACGACGAGGAAATTGCCTGCCCGCACGTGCACCTCTATCGCGAGGGATATGCCGACCGCTGGGCGTTTCCAATTTCACCTGAAATTTTCACACAGCCGACGGATCACTGGCAGACGCTCATCGACTTCATGCGGTTTTGCAACGTCACTCGTCCGCCTGAATTTGATCGCGGGCTGTTCACATGAGCGAAATCGATGTTCTGATCGATGGTTATTGGCGCTGGCTGCGGGACAAAACCGCGATCAAGCAGCTGAAGGACTGGACCGAGATCACTACACCATATCTCGACCGCCACAACGACTATCTCCAAATTTATGCTCGGAAGACGGACAGGGGTTTCATTCTGACCGATGGCGGTGAAACGTTGCTCGACCTTGAGCAATCGGGATGCCTGATGGACAGCCCGAAGCGGCAAGCGATCTTACGAACAATCCTCAACGGCTTCGGAATCGAGCACCAAGCCAGTGAATTGCAGGTCACGGCGACAAGCGACAATTTTGCGCTGCGCAAGCACAACCTGATCCAGGCGATTTTATCGGTGCATGACATGTTCTTCCTGGCCTCATCGACCATCGAAGCATTGTTTTTCGAGGACGTCGCGGCGTGGCTCGAGAGCGTCGATGTCCGCTACACGCCGCGCGTTAAGTTCTCGGGCAAGAGCGGTTTCGATCACATGTTTGATTTCGTGATCCCGAGATCAAAAGTCGCCTCGGAACGCATTATCCGCGCAATCAACAATCCGAGCCGCAGCACGGCCCAAAATTTGATCATGGCATGGATCGACACGAAGGACAGTCGGCCGGAAAGTTCTGAACCCTTCGCCTTCCTCAATGACAATGAAAAGACCATCGCGGGCAATGTGACCGATGCACTTCGAAACTACGGGATCATTCCCGTTACTTGGAGTCAGCGCGATCAGTTCCGCGAACGGCTTGTAGTATAGGAGGCCATCCGAGATGTCAGCCGACTGGTATCCTGGGATCAAGGCATTCAGCATGTACTGGCGGCACGCGCCGATGCTTCAGCAGACATTTGAGACCCTCGAACGTGAATTTGCCGACGAGAACGACGCGTGCATCGACGCAGCCAAGGGCTTCGTTGAGTGCGCCTGCCGACTGTTGATCCAGGAACTAGACAACCCGTTGAACCCAATTGAAAAATGGCCAGATAGCCCAATACGGAACGCACACCCGAGTTTCAGTAATTTGGTCTCGGCAGCTTTTCGTCTGATGGCGATCGTCGAGCGCCGTGACGATCCGTTCAGCAAGGTGGTATCCCAGCACTACAGCCTGACCGAAGCGCTTGGCAAATTTTGTGACATCGCGGGTACAGTGAGCCATGGGAAGGAGGGCCTAAGCAAAAGGCTTTCCGCGCATCACCGTCGCTCAGCACTGCTCGCGGCAGACGCGATTGTCACGTTTTTGCATGAAGCTTATCGCGAACGCGAACCTGACCCCGTCCGAACATTCGAACCGTATGAGCGCTTTGAAGCGTCGAACGCGATCATCGATGGACATACCACGTTAAGGGCGGAACTGGATAACGAGGGCTATCTCCGCGCCGTTGTTATCCTGCCTGATGGCGAAGAGGTCCCTCTCGCCGTTGAGACATCACGTCTGCTCTTCGGTGTTGATCGCGAGGCCTACAAGCTTGTTCTCAACGCCTGTTGCGAAGCAAAGGCGGCTGCGCCGCTAGACACGGAGGTCGCCTGATGGCTTATCTTTCTGAAGCCGCCGTTGAACAGGTCGTACTCGATCATCTAGCGCGCATCGGCTATGCGATTTTATCCGACGCCGAGATCGGGCCGGATGGGAAAGCGCCGCAACGGGAAGCCTACGCGGATGTTGTGCTGGTCAAGCGCCTAGCCGCCGCCATCGAAAAGCTCAACCCGGCCATTCCGGCTGAGGCGCGCGGAGATGCGCTGCGCAAAGTTCTGGCGACCGAAAAACCGTCTCTCGTCGAGGAGAACCGCCGCCTTCACAAACTGATGGTGGAGGGCGTCGATGTCGAATTCTACGCTGAGGACGGCACGATCAGGGGCGACAAGGTGCGCCTGATCGATTTTGCGGATGTGGCCGCAAATGACTGGTTGGCGACCAGCCAGTTCACGGTGATTCAAGGCAGCATCAATCGACGGCCCGACATTGTGATCTTCGTCAACGGCCTGCCCCTCGGCGTGATCGAATTGAAAGCCCCCGGCGGTGAGAACGCCACACTTAGCGGCGCGCATAACCAGCTTCAGACCTACAAGGCTCAGATCCCCGCGCTCTTTCGCACGAACGCTGTCCTCGTGACCTCAGATGGCATCACCGCGCGGATCGGCTCACTGACCGCCGATCAAGAACGGTTCATGCCTTGGCGCACGACCGACGGAAAGGTGATAGCAGCCAAAGGCCAGCCGGAGCTCGACACCCTGATTGAAGGGATCTTCGAGCGGCGCAGGCTGCTGGATCTGCTGCATGATTTCACGGTGTTCGGTGAGACCGGATCGGGCATCTCAAAGATCATCGCAGGCTATCACCAGTTCCACGCAGTCCGGCACGCGGTAGAAAAAACGGTCGAGGCTTCGGCGCCGCAGGGAGACCGCAAGGTCGGCGTGATCTGGCATACGCAGGGCTCCGGCAAGAGCCTTCTAATGACGTTTTACGCCGGTCAGCTCGTGCGCCGCGCCGAGCTTGAAAATCCAACCATTGTCGTGATCACAGATCGCAACGACTTGGACGATCAGCTGTTCGGCACCTTCTCCATGTGTCGCGATCTGATCCGGCAAACGCCGGTTCAGGCCGATAGCCGCGATGATCTCCAGTCTGCGCTCAGCAGAGCATCGGGCGGCGTGATTTTTACGACGATTCAAAAATTCTCGCCCGCAAACGGCGAGACAATTTATCCCATGCTGTCTGACCGTCGTAATATCGTGGTGATCGCGGATGAAGCTCATCGCAGCCAATATGGCTTCCGCGCAAAGATCGAGCGGAATACAGGCGAGATCGCCTACGGCTTCGCAAAATATCTGCGCGATGCATTGCCAAACGCGTCGTTCATCGGCTTCACGGGGACGCCGATTGAGAAGGACGACGTCAACACCCCGGCCGTGTTTGGTGAGTACATCGATATTTACGATATAAGCCGTGCGGTAGAGGATGGCGCGACGGTCCCGATCTATTACGAGAGCCGCCTGGCCCGGATCGAATTACCCGAGGCAGAGAAGCCAAAGATCGATGCCGAGATCGAGGAACTGACGGAAGACGAGGCAACAACCGAGCAGGAGCGGATCAAACGCAAATGGGCAACGGTCGAGGCTCTCGTTGGGTCAGAGAAGCGTCTTTCGATGGTGGCGGCTGATCTGGTTCGCCATTTCGAGGATCGCGTAGCCGCCATGGATGGAAAAGCGATGGTCGTGTGCATGAGTCGGCGTATCTGTGTCGCTCTCTATCAGCACATCGTAGCGCTCCGCCCTGACTGGCATAGCCATGACGACGCAGCCGGCAAAATCAAGGTGGTCATGACCGGATCGGCGGCCGACCCGCAAGCGTGGCAACCCCACATCGGCACAAAGGGCCGGCGTGACCTACTCGCCAAGCGGGCAAAGGATCCGAAGGATTCATTAAAACTCGTGATCGTGCGCGATATGTGGCTGACCGGTTTCGACGCGCCATCGATGCACACGATGTATATCGACAAGCCGATGAAGGGCCACGGGCTGATGCAGGCGATCGCCCGCGTCAACCGCGTGTTCCGCGACAAGCCTGCGGGTCTTGTGGTGGATTACATCGGGATCGCGCAGAACCTCAAAAATGCCCTCGGCCAGTATTCCGGCTCAGATCAGCTACAGGCAGGCATTGACGAGGCCGAAGCAATAGCGGTGCTTCTTGAAAAGTTCGAGGTCGTGAAGACCATGTTTCACGGGTTCGATTATGCTCGCGGCCTTGCTGGAACGGCGCATCAGCGCCTCGTCGTGCTCGCAGAAGCGATCGAGTGGATACTCGATCAGCAACATGAAGCTGCCGCGCGACAGACCAGCGTAGACGGAAAGCGAAGGGAAAATCGACGCTATCAAGATGGCGTGCTCACTTTGTCAAAGGCGTTCGCTCTGGCATCGGCGAGCGACGATGCGCGGGCCATCCGTGACGAAGTCGGCTTCTTTCAAACGGTGCGCGCAGCTCTCGCGAAGTCGGCTGATAGCGCCGGCGTCACCGGAGCCGACCGTGAATTCGCGATCCAGCAGATTCTCGATCGTGCTGTGGTATCGACGGAGATTGTCGACATCCTGGCCGCCGCAGGGATAACCACCCCGGATATTTCGATCTTGTCGGACGAATTTTTGGCCGAGATACAGCAGCTGGAAAAAAAGAACCTGGCGCTTGAGGCTCTAAAAAAACTGCTGAATGACGAGATCCGCTCGCGCAGCAAAACCAACGTCGTGGAGACGAAGCGCTTTTCCGAACGGTTGGAAGCCGCGATAGCCCGGTATCACACAAACGCAGTCAGCACCGTTGAGGTTTTGCAGGAACTGATAGACCTCGCGAAGGAAGTGCGCGCCGCACGCCGACGCGGCGAGGAGGAGGGCTTGTCGCAAGATGAGATCGCCTTTTACGATGCACTGGCCGAGAGCGAGAGCGCCGTCGAATTGATGGGAAACGATTCACTCAAGATCATCGCACATGAGTTGTTGGTCAACTTGAAGGGCAGCGTGACGGTAGATTGGGCACACCGGGAGAGTGCTAGGGCACGCATGCGGGTCCTCGTGAAGCGGATACTCCGGAGATATGGTTATCCGCCTGATCTGCAAGATGCCGCTGTCCAAACTGTATTACGTCAAGCAGAAGCACTTTCAGCCACTTGGTCGCCTTAAGCCGCAAAGAGGATAAGAGATGGCTCAAGGTGTCGGCATCAGCGCGCAAGCAGGTAGGGATGTCGACCAAATTCAATTCCACGATCGTGGGTCAGAGCAATCAGCAGACCGACTGACCGTTCACCACCCGTTCAGGGAGTCATTTTCTCAAGCCGAGTTACTGAGATAATCCCCTTCATTATCAATCAGGTGATCAATTTTCTGCGGGGACATCAGCCGCCTCCAGCGAAGCGGCGATATCGGTAATCGACCGGAACAGCACCAGCGCATCGTCCTTCGACGGCAAAAAGCCCCGGCGGCGCCAAAACCCGGCCACTTCGTCATCAATGGCATTGACGATAAGCGCCCGTCCGCCGATCAGCGCGGCGCCGTTCACGCTGCGGGCAAGTGCATGGTTAAACAATCCCAGGCCAATCCCTCGCCCACCCCAAGCGCGGTCTGTCGCAAGCTGCCCGAGCAGAATACACGGCACCGGGTTCGGTGGCTGGCCGGTGCGGATCGCACGTGGCAGGCTGGCTGGCACAATGGCGGTCGGCGCCAGGCCGTAATAGCCTACCACCCTGCCCCCCACATGGACGACCATGACTACCGTGAACCCCTTT
>NCAT01000088.1 GCA_002255575.1 Acidocella sp. 20-57-95 | reverse complement strand
GCCGTTTGCGCCAGCGCGCTGGCGGCAAACCCGGTCAGCATCAGCGCGGCCATACCGCTCAACCCAACGCGACGAAAATGTATTGTCATATCATACCCCTTTATGACGGAAGCGCCGCACCGTAGCGATGCAGCAACACGACGTCAGGGGCATAAGTAGAAGAAACTGGATGCCGCCGCCTTGATACGGATCAATTAGCTAAACGTCGTCGAAATGATATTTCGAGACTCTAGTTTTGCCCGATCATAGTGACCCGTATGGCTGGATAAACAAAGCTACACGTCGCTTTTTTTTAGAAATTATCGGTGTGAGTTGTTGAACCCCGCTTGCTATTCGCTTCTTTTGGCCTTGCCAAAAAATGCAACGACTTTGAACGTCTTCTTCGGGTGCCATATTGCCAATAACCGTAGCGGTCTTGGTCCCAGTGCGGGCCTGAGAGGGAGAGTTGGGTTGAGCGCTTCATGACAGGTTTTAGTCCAGAGGAGAGGCTTCCGGCGCCTGTCATGGAGAAGTGCCATGGATATCAATGCGTCTGCCGCAGTTGCGGTTACGGCCGCTGGACGCCTGCGCCGAGACTTCCTCGCTGGCAGCAAGACTTGGCAAGGCCGCGAGCGCGATCCATCCCGGCATTGACCTTCGCGTGAAGCCGTCGAAGGTGGCACTTTGTTTGGTCGTCGGGAGCCTTGCGCCAAGTACCGACACCCCAATGATTTTCCTCGGGTCCTGTGGGTGGACGGCCCTGCTTGATAGCGCAGAACCTGTCGGAAGCCTCGACTCTGGTAACCCGTTTGGAGCCGCCGCGGCTGCCTGCTTGGGTGTCGCAAACACGTTCCGCATGATCTTCTCCGACGAATTTGCGGAAGGGCTTCCAACTGATCATGATTGGCGACCCCAAGCAGATGCAGGCGGTGGAGGCTGGGCCGGTGATCGAGTTGTTGCGCCGGGCGCTGGGCGCCGGCAAGGTGCCGGAATTGGGCTCTTCTGTCAGGCAGAAAGCGGAGGAAGAGCGCGAGACCGTGCTGATGTTCCGCAATGGCCAGACAGAGGAGGCCGTGCGCCGGAAGGATGCAAACGGTACGTTGCAGATTGTGCCGGGTGGGTATGAAGAAGCGGTCGCACGTGTCGCAGGGCTTTGGCGAAAGCGGCTTGAGGCAAACCGGGATCGACCGGACTTCAGCATTTCGGTGAGCGCGCCGAGTAACGCGGAGGCGCATGATATCAGCCTTGCCATCCGCCAGCAGCGCCAGTCAAAGCCACCGATGGTGCGGGAGCACGGGAGTATGAACTGGCGCTTGCCGTGGGGGATTGGGTTCGCTTGTTTCGGCGTACAAACGCCAAATTCACAGAGACCGGCACGGTCGGGAATATCGGCCGCAACGGGTCAGTGCTGGAAATTATAGCCCTCGACGCCGCCGGCCTGACCTTGAGAAATGGTGCGGGCAGGGAAGGCGCTGTTGCCTGGGATACCTTGCACGATGAAAACAGCGGCAGAGTTCAGTTGGCCTATGGTGATGCGCTGACCACAAATACCGCGCAGGGCACCACCGTGACGGAGCATATTCATGCGATGCCGGGCGGCACGAAACTGGTCACGGCGTTTGGGGCCTATACATCGGGAAGTCGACATCGAGAGCAGAGTTTTATCGTGACATCGGAAGGGGCGGAGCGGGCCGAGGTGATTGCCCGGCGGCCGTTGGGCGACCAGCGCGAGATTGGGCGCGGTGATCTGTTGAACAACGTCATCCGCAATTTTGCTCAAGCGCCCGAGAAGGAGGCGGCGCTAGCATTGATTGATCGTGCCGTTGGCCTGCGGCGTGGCGCGGTCCAGGCGATGCAGAACGTCCACCGGGCCGCGGAAGTGCGCGGGGATGTCGGCGATCGACCGTCGATGCTGGTTGAGCGGGTGATGAGCCGCCGGGTTGCAAAGGCGGTCGCCGAGATTCTGCCCGGCTTGGCGGCGCAATTGGGCCGTCATGGCGGGGCATTGGCGCGTTTTGCTCGTATCAGTGCGGAGGTGGCGGAACTTCTGGCCAGAGTGGCCCGTCGCCCGTTGGTCAGTCGCCAGAGCGAGGCGGAATTCTGGCATCAGGTTGGTCAGCGAGGTCAAAATTTGCGGGATCAAATTGAGCAGCGGAAACAAACAAGACGACATGGCAG
>NCAT01000010.1 GCA_002255575.1 Acidocella sp. 20-57-95 | reverse complement strand
CTGGCGGAAATTCACCGTCTCGTTCGCGCCGACATTGAAGCTTTGGTAGTTGATGGTCGCGTTCTGGCTGGTCTGGTTCACATTCAGCGTGCTGCCAGTAGTCTGTAACGTCGCTTGCCCGCTCACCACCTGCCCACCGGTTGGCAACGCTACGGCTGAGAGCGGAAACAATACCATACTAAGCGGTATGGCCCCCGCAGCCAGCACCCGCCCTTGCGCCGCCACCTTGCGCCGCGCCCGCCGCGGCATCCGCCGCCCACCCCGCCCTGGGGAAGTAACCACCTCAGGTACCGGCACCAACATGCCCAAAGCGCGGTTCCAGACTAACTTGAAAACGTGGTTCATGGAGTGCCGCCCGTTAGTTACAAACTGATGAATAACAAAAAATTAATAGCCTTGCTGAAACCATAACCTTGATCAATTGTTTCGGTCAAGGGACACATGTGCCATTTCGTGATACTTTTTTGGTTTATAAAAATATGACCGTGGGCAGTAAAACTAACCCGGGGCGGGTGGCGGCTGCAGGGGCTTCAGTCCAGATGTCGGGTCTGTGGACACTGGCCGGGCATTCGATCACTGCAAAACTTGCAATTCGGTCAATTTAAAGAGCATTAGCCGGGACGACGTAAATCAACCTTTTTACCGCCCCCAATTAAAATCTACGTCGCAAGTGCGTGGGGTATCTCATTTGGGGGCCAAACCACCGTTATATATAAATCCAAAAAAATTATTTCGTGAAAAAATTATCATTTTACGACTTATTTCATGCTTGTTCGGATAGGTCTCATCACTGAGACCATAATAAGGTTTTTACTTTTCATTACGCGGTGAAAATTTCAAGATTTCCTTTGCGAGATTCAGGATTGGCATACTCGAACGGACAACGCGGCCGAGGCTACTAAATTTGCTAAAAAAACTTTCACCGCCCAAAAGAGCACTTTTGATTCCGCACACAATTTAAATATTGCATATAAAAGCCGCACCCAGCATACCAACGATCTGTCGTCGCATTATTTAAGACAGTTTGCGTTTTAACTCAGGGGCATATTTGACCTATGAGTTTAGTTATCTTTGCGCAGCTTTTTGCCCTGAAGCAAGCGTCGCTTTTGGTGTGGAATTCAGCCGGCGCTTCCATAACCAAGAAGGCCGGGCTGGTGATAAAATTACGGGCATCTCGCAACGCGTCCGGCAGGATACGGATTTTATCCTGCGCTGAATAATCCTTCCGGGCCGCCCGGCGGATGGTCTTCGCCAGCCTCTCCGGGGATGGTTTAGGGTTGCAGGATTTTTGGTTTCCCCCGCGCCTGCAGCGTTGCGATGAGCCAGATTGTGCCCGCGATCGCGGTCGCATTAGGATTGCGCAAAGTGATCGCGCCCCCATTTAAAAGTCATGGCGCTTTATCAACCAAATCTCATGAAGGGCGACCTCGACGCGGCGAGTGTCGCAGGATTTTCAGGCGACATTCCCGGACTGATTGGCGACCTGCGGTCCGACCATGCCGGGGAGACCGGAGCCGTGGCGATCTATCAAGGGATTTTGGCGGTATCGCGCGACCCGGCGGTCCGGCACTTCGCGCTGGCGCATTTGGCGACCGAGCGGGAGCACCTCGCCCAACTCGGTGCGTTGCTGCCGCCGGGTCAGCGCAGCATCTTGCTGCCGATTTGGCATGTCGCCGGCTGGCTTACGGGGGCACTGCCCGCGCTGGTGGGGCCGCGGGCGGTCTATGCCACCATCGACGCGGTCGAGACCTTCGTTGACCACCATTACGAGGAACAGGTGCGCAAGCTGCCTGATCACGGGCCAGGCGGGGCACTACGCACGTTGTTAATTGCCTGCCAGGCGGACGAGGTGGAACATCGTGACGAGGCCCGGGCCGCAGGCACGCCGACCACGGGCCTGCTGACACAGGCATGGAAGTGGCTGGTAGGCACCGGTAGTGCGCTGGCCGTTATGGCCGCCCGGCGCGTATGATGGCAACTATGTGATGGCCAACTCTCCGTCGGTTTATGATGATGGCCCGCGCCGTGACCAATTCACTTGGGCTGGTTTTGTGAGCCCAACACGCGCTGCGGGCTTAGCGCGCTTAACGGCCTTCGTGCCCGCAATGGGCAGTGCGTATGCGGCGCGGCGCAATGAGGATTTCGGGCCGGGTGCCCATTCTGCCGTGTCCGGCCTGTCGCCATGGCTGCGCCACCGGTTGGTAACCGAAGAAGAGGCGGTTGCGGCAGCCATAAGCGCACACGGCGCGCAAAACGCCGAGAAATTTATCCAGGAAGTTTTATGGCGGACTTACTGGAAAGGCTGGCTGGAACAGCGCCCATCGGTCTGGCACGACTACAAAAATGCCGTAGTTGAGGCGGGGGCTAGAAGCGCCAGCGAGGTGGCGGCGGTCGTGGCCGGGCGTACAGGCATCGCCTGCATGGATGCGTGGGCCCGCGAACTGGTGGAAACGGGATATTTGCACAACCACGCCCGCATGTGGTTCGCGAGCATTTGGTGCTTTACGCTGCGCCTACCGTGGCAGCTGGGGGCTGATTTGTTTCTCCGTCACCTGCTGGATGCCGACGCTGCCTCTAACACTTTGTCCTGGCGCTGGGTCGCGGGACTGCAAACGCCGGGCAAGCACTATGTGGCGCGGGCCGAGAATATCGCACGCTATACCGGCGGCCGCTTCAGCCCTGTGGGTCAGTTGAACGAAGCGCCGTTGCCGCTGAAGGCCGGCGCGCCTGAGCCGAGGGTTGCGTTGCCCGTCCCGCAACCGCCGCCGCAGGGACGTGTTGCCCTGCTTTTGCATGAGGATGACCTCATGGCGGAGACGCTGCCCATCGGCGGCGCGCAGGTGGTGGCCATCGGCGGCATGGCGGTGCCGGAGGCGCGCGGGCCGGGCGGCTGCGCGCCCCAAGCCGCCGCCTGGGTCCGCGGCGCACTTGTGGACGGGCTGGAGCGGGCATCGCGCCATTTCAGCGTTCCAGCAGCACCTATCGAGACTGTCGCCGCATGGGCTGATGCGGCTGGATGCAAGACGGTGATTACGCCCTATGCACCGGCCGGCTGGACCGCCGATTGGCTCTCAGCCGCCGAAGTTGAACTCGCCGGGAGTGGTATTCGATTGCACCGGATTTGCCGATCCTGGGACAGTGAAAAATGGCCGCATGCAACCCGAGGTTTTTTCCCATTTTGGGCCGAAGCTGGCCGATTAATGACCCTATCGCCGGGTGAATGATAGAAGGTGGCGACCAAATTTTCGTCTCAAAACTTGTCAGCGATGGCGCCACGGAAAACGGGCTCAGCGTATCGGGATGTGTGACCGGCGATACGCCAACAACAACGCGCTTCATCCCCGCCGTTCGCGGCATCAGTTGGGTTTCTCGCCAATGTGGCTATATCAAAGCGTAACGCATGCGGGACATATTCCAATCCAGCCCCATGCTGATAATATGAGAGTTTTGTTGCGTTGCCAGACGCCAATAGACAGTGCGTTGCCAATCGCCGAAAGGAGGGCTGCATTATGACCATCGTTCGGGACTGCAATATTGTTATTGTCCCAGGCGTGATGGTTTTACTCCACCTGAACGCTTCGAAATCCAAGGCTAAGCGCTGCCGTCGGGAGGCGGCGTTTGGTGCAACGTCGGCACGCGCGGCAACGCTCGCCCACACCATGCTGACTGCCGGTTAGCGCGATGGTGCAACTGGTCTGGTTCAAACGCGACCTGCGCACGGCCGATCACCGCCCGCTGGCCGAAGCCGCCGCCAGCGGGCCGGTTATTCCGCTTTATGTAGCCGAGCCGGAATACTGGGCACTGCCTGATACATCCCGCAGGCAATATCTGGCGGTGCGCAGCGCCCTGGAGGCGTTGTCCTTAAGGCTGGAACAGCTAGGCGCCCCCCTGATCATCCGCATTGGCTCAGTGGTCGAGCAGCTGAGCCGAATCCACCGCGCCGTCGGCCTAACGCGCATCTTGGCGCATCAGGAGACCGGCAATGCATGGACCTTCGCGCGTGACCGCGCGGTGCGCCGTTTTTGCCGAGACGCGGGCATCGCGTTCGTTGAATATCCACAATTTGGCGTGGTGCGAGGGTTGCGCAACCGCGACGAGTGGGGGGCGCGCTCAGCGGCCATTTTGCGCGCGCCGCCGCTGCCCGAGCCGGCATGTCTGATTGCTGCCACAAGGGCGCCAGCAGGCGAGATCCCCACGCCGGAGCAACTCGGCCTCCCCGAGGATGTCTGCGGTCAGCCGCAGCCAGGCACCCGGCAATCGGCGCTGGCATTGCTCAACAGCTTCTTCGCCGGGCGCGGGGCGCATTATCGCCGCGCCATGTCGAACCCGCTTGCCGGCGCTGATGCGTGTTCACGCCTGTCGGTGCCGCTCGCTACCGGTGCGATCTCGATCCGCGAAGCATTGGCGGCCTGTTATGCCGCGCGCAATAAGCCAGCCGCGGTGCCGCGAACCGCAATTGATAGCCTTATCTCCCGGCTGCATTGGCATTGTCACTTCATCCAGAAGCTGGAGAGCGAGCCGCAGATGGAGCATCACTCGGTGCATCCGGCGCATGAGCGGGCACGGGTGCTAACGGCGGCGGATGACCCGACGCTGCTTGCCTGGGCCACAGGGCGCAGTGGATATCCTTTTGCCGATGCCTGCATGCGCTCGCTGATCGCGACAGGCTGGTTGAATTTCCGTATGCGGGCGATGCTGATGAGCTTCGCGGTCCACCATCTAGGCTTGGACTGGCGCGCCTGCGGCCTTCACCTCGCCCGGTTGTTCACCGATTACGAGCCCGGCATTCACTGGCCACAGGTGCAGATGCAAAGCGGACAGACCGGAATCAACACGCCGCGCATCTATAATCCGGTTAAGCAGGGGCTTGATCAGGATCCAACCGGCGCTTTCACCCGGCGCTGGGTGCCGGAGTTGGCTGAACTGCCGTTGGCGCTGCTGCAAACGCCTTGGCTGGCCGAGGCCGGGCAGCCCGCCCCGGTGGTTGACCCCCACCATGCCATCCGCGACGCCCGTGCCCGTTTGAGCCAGGTGCGTGCCGAACCGGGCTACCGGACTGCATCTGAGGCGGTTTTCCGCAAGCATGGCAGCCGCACCCGCAGGCTGGAGGATGATCACCCGCAGCGCCAACGGGCGATCAAGAAAGAGAAAACGACAATGGCAAAGCGGCAACTGGCGTTGGAATTTTGATCCCCGCTCAGCGCGCCGATTGGGTGGCTCGTTTGTGTGTTGTTAGACACTTGGTCTTTGTGGGTAGTCATCAAAATCAAACTTAAACCGGGTTAGGCGAATACAAAGCGCAGGGTGCGCGCCCAAATCATCGGCTTGGCGCTCGATACGCTACAGTCTAGCCCACGTACGCGCGCGGTGCATTTTATCGATCGCGGGTGGTTTTCGGCAGATGCCTAAGCAGCGTTGGATTAATCACCAACAATTCTCAAACGACCTTAAATTAGCCATTCAGCCTATTTAACGGACAGGTTTCGCGCATCGTTCAGGCCATTATCTGCCAGAAGATTAAATTCTTCGCAGGTATAATGTTGGCACGATTCTAGCATGATGTTTTGCAGTCGCTAGGGTTCCGGCCGGACAATTGTCCGGTGACTGGTCCGAGAGCAACAGCTTTGCGGGAGACATCCGTAGAGTACACGGCGGGACAAAAGCCCGGGAGAGCGTTTTGATGCGAAGTTGCATGCGCCCTCTGTTATGCCGCTTCGTTTCAAGGTTGTTGTGTACTTGAAGGAGCCGGCGATGCAGACCACAAATTTTCAAATTAGCAAGGAAATCTTATGAAGTCTTTGACTGGAACCGCGCGTCCGGATGGTAGCGATGCGAGCGTTTTGGCTGCCATTGGCGTTGAATATTGTGTGGCGAGCTATGTGGATATGCATGGCGTCTCAAAAACCAAAATGACGCCGATCACTCATCATGCCCAAATGATGGCGGGCTCTGAGATGTTCACGGGGGCTGCGCTAGACGGCGTGCCGCAGGCGGTGAGTGATGATGAGGTCTGCTCGATGCCAGACCCTGCCTCCTGCAATATTTTGCCGTGGGAACCAACGATCGCCTGGTATGCATCTGACCTTCACTACCAAGGAGCCCCTTTTGAAGCTTGCAGCCGCACCATATTGAAAAGGCAATTGGCCCGCGCCGCAGCACTTGGGTACAAGTTTAATTTCGGCATCGAGGCTGAGTTTTTCGTGCTGAAAGATACGCCAGATGGCGGCTACGCCCCGCTTTCAGACCGCCAACATTTAGCCAAACCCGCTTATGATTTATCCCGCCTTTTAGATAATTTCGCCTGGATTAAAGAGCTGGTTGCCGCGATGGATCAGCTTGGCTTTGATGTGTACTCATTCGACCATGAAGACGGCATTGGGCAGTTTGAGATAGACTTTAATTATGCGGACGGGCTGACGATGGCGGACCGCTATGTATTTTTCCGCATGATGGCGAACGAGATTGCCCGCAAGCATGGCGGGTTTGCCAGCTTTATGCCCAAGCCTTACGCAGACCGTGCTGGCAGTGGCGCGCATTTTAATATGTCGCTCGCGGATTTGAAGACCGGTGAGAACCTCTTCAAAGACAAGAACGATCCAAAAGGTTGCGGCCTTTCGCAACTGGGCTATCATTTCATCGCGGGTGTTCTGAAGCATCTGCCGGCCATTTGCGCGATGGTGGCACCATCGGTGAACAGCTATAAGCGCCTGATTAAGCAAGGCAGTGCCTCAGGCTTTACCTGGGCGCCAGTCCTTTGCTGCTATGGCAACAATAACCGTACCAATGCCCTGCGAATCCCCATGGGTGGCGGGCGTGTGGAATTACGTGCGGCTGATAGTAGCTGCAACCCGTATCTGGCAGCCGCGATGGTTCTTTCTGCTGGCCTTGAAGGTGTTGAGCAGAAACTGGACCCAGGGGCGCCCAACTATGAAAATATGTACCTCAAAGGACCAGAAGATTTGGCAGCACTTGGGATTCAAAGCCTACCAGGGTCCCTTGATGAAGCGCTGAATGCGTTTGCCACTGACAGCATGAGCAGTGTGGTACTTGGGCCATCGATGTATAAAGCCTGGCTGGACTATAAGCGCGATGAGTGGAACAGCTTCAGCCACCATGTTTCCAACTGGGAACGCGAACGCTACCTGAAATTTTTCTAAGGACATGATCGCATGATCGACCTTGATAAATTAACGCCAGCCGAATACCGGGCGCGCTATGAAGCCTTACAGGAGGCTGCCCGTAACAAGGCGGCCAACCTGCCAAGTATAGCTGCGATAACGGAGATTCCCGAAGCGGGGATTATCAAAAAAGATGTGATCCCACCAGGAAACTATGTGGCGATCAAGATAAAACGCGGTAGCGCCATTCGCATTACCAACCTAACCGGTACACCAGGTGCGGCGTTGTTTATGTGGAATGCTGAGGATACCTCAGAGCGCTATAATTCCGGCGATACGGTGAAACTTCAATGGACAACAGTGCTGACCACCGGGCGTGTATTATTCTCCGACATGGGGCGTGTCCTGGCCTCGATAACCGCGGATAATAAAGCGGGGCATGATAGCATTATTGGCCCGAATAGTCCGGTACAAACTGGGGCGGGCCGCAACGGGCGCGATAATTTGCGCTTGGCGGCTGCAAAATTTGGCCTTACCCGAACCGATGTCGGGCCGAGCATCAGCCTATTTTCAAAGCTGACGGCTGATGAAAACGGCCGCTTACACCTCACGCCGCCGCCGGCAGGGGCAATGGTAGAATTGCGGGCAGAGATGAATTTGCTGATCGCTCTTTCCAATACACCACACGCGCTGAGCACCGAGACGCAAGCCACCGGTCCCATCAGCTTTGTGGTTTATCAAACCCCGCCACCGAGCCCGGATGATCTTTGCCGGACATTCTCCGATGAAGCAAAGCGCGGCTTTATCAATACAGAAGAGTATTTTGCAGCATGAGCGTGATTCAAGATATTTATATACCCGCCCGCGAACCGTGCTCTTTTACCCTTAAAAAGGGCCAGAGCATGCGGATTATTGACTTGGAAAGCCAACAGGCGGTGGACGCACTATTTTATAATGCTGCTGATCCATCAGAGCGTTATTCGGCGCAGGATACATTGGCAGCGCAGGCGGCAGCGGGGCGGAAATTTTACCTCGAAACCGGCTCGGCTCTGCTCTCAAACGAGGCCCGCCCGATGTTGACCATCACTGATGACACATGTGGCTATCACGATACTTGTGCCGGCGCGTGTAGCTGTGAATCCAACACCGTGCGCTTTGGCCATGAAACACGCTTTATGCACGCTTGCCGCGAGAATTTTCTACGTGAACTTGGCAAATATGGCATGGGTAAGCGCGACTTGGTCTCCAACGTCAATTTCTTCATGAATGTGCCCATTCGCCCGAACGGCGAATTAACCGTTGATGATGGTGTTTCCGAACCCGGCGGCTATGTGCAATTGCGTGCCGAGATGGATGTGTTGGTTTTGATATCTAACTGTCCGCAGGTGAATAACCCGTGCAATGGCTTCAAGCCAACGCCAATTCAAATCATTATTTCAGATTCCTGAGGCCTATGTTCAATAAAGTCCTCATTGCAAACCGTGGTGAAATTCTGGCGCGTATTTGTCGGACGCTGAAATCCATGAATATCGCTTCGGTTGCTGTATATTCCGAGGCTGACCGGTTTGCGCCGGCGGTGCTGGCGGCAGATGAAGCGGTGTTTATCGGCCCAGCCCCAGCGGCGGAAAGCTATTTGAATATCGATGCGATTATTGCCGCCTGCCAGAAGACCGGTGCGCAGGCGGTGCATCCGGGATATGGGTTTTTATCTGAATCGGTGGTTTTTGCAGAGCGCCTGGCGGCCGCCGGTATTGCTTTTATTGGTCCACAACCTGCGCATTTACGCGACTTTGGGTTGAAGCATACGGCCCGGGCCTTGGCACAGCAGGCTGGTGTGCCGATGCTCCCAGGCTCGGGTCTGCTGCATGATGCACAACATGCCTTGGCGGAAGCAGCACGTATTTCCTACCCGGTGATGCTGAAAAGCTCGGCTGGCGGCGGCGGTATCGGTATGGTGCTCTGCCATGATGATGCTGAACTCGCTACCAAGTTTGAGAGCATCGCGCGTTTGGCCGCCAATAATTTTGGCAATGCCGCATTGTTTCTTGAAAAATATGTCAGCGCGGCGCGGCATATTGAAGTGCAAATTTTCGGTGATGGCAAAGGCAATGTGGTCTCGCTCGGCACGCGTGATTGCTCCCTGCAACGGCGCAACCAAAAGGTGATCGAAGAAACGCCGGCGCCCAATATCTCCGAACAGACCAGCATCGATTTACAGAAATCGGCCATCGCAATTGCAGCCTCTTGCGCGTACGAATCCGCAGGAACAGTTGAGTTTGTGTATGATTCTGAAACGCAGAAATTCTATTTCCTAGAGGTCAATACCCGCCTGCAAGTTGAACATGGCGTAACCGAAGCTGTGTATGGGGTGGATTTGGTTGAATGGATGATCCGCCAAGCAGCAGGTGAATTTTCCCTGCCCCTGCAAGATAGTCTTATACCCCAAGGCGCTGCGATTGAAGCGCGGATTTACGCCGAGATCCCAGCCGAAAATTTTCGCCCGGCCTCTGGGATCATCACCCATTACGCCCCACCTCCCGGTTTGCGGGTTGATGATTGGGTCGCCAATGGCACTGAGGTATCACCTTATTACGACCCGTTGGTTGCTAAACTCATTGCATCTGGCCCAGACCGCACCGCCGCAATCGCAAAACTGCGGGATGGCTTGAGCGCTTTAAAAATCAGCGGTATTGAAACCAATACAGATTACAACTGGCAAATTACCGGCCTACCGGTCTTTACCAACGCCACCATGACGACCCGTACGCTCGCAGGATTTGACTATCAATCCGCCAGCATTGCGGTGTTGGATGGTGGGGCACAATCATCACTGCAGTCACTGCCTGGCCGCTTGGGCTATTGGGAAGTTGGTATTCCACCCAGCGGCCCGATGGATGCAAAAAGTTTCACCGCCGCCAATGCGCTGATCGGCAATCCGCCAGGCACCACAGCGCTGGAAATGACGCTCACCGGGCCAACTCTGCGCTTCCAATCTGACACCAGCATCGCTCTGGCGGGTGCTGAAATGGTGGCAATGCTCGATGGCGTGGCGGTTCCACACCAGCAAGCTGTGTCCGTGAAAGCGGGGAGCATTCTCAACATTGGCGCCATTAAAAATGCCGGCCAGCGCTGCTACCTTGCCGTCGCTGGTGGTTTTGCTGCACATGATTACCTGGGCTCAACCGCCACCTTTAGCCTGGGTGGATTTGGCGGCCATAGTACAAGCACGCTAAAAGCCGGTGACACGCTGCGCCTTGCCAACGCACATGCCGCGCTTGCGCCAACCATCCCAAATTTTGCAACGCTGACCCATGAATGGGAAATCGCTGTTCGCACGGGGCCGCATAGCGCACCGGATTTCTTCCAAAGCGCGGACATCGAAATTCTGTTTTCCACCGCCTATGAGGTTCACCATAATTCCGCCCGCACTGGGGTGCGGTTGATCGGCCCCAAGCCAAACTGGGCGCGGCCAGATGGTGGCGAGGCCGGGCTGCATCCCTCCAATATTCATGATAACGCGTATGCGGTTGGCTCGATCGATTTCACTGGTGACATGCCAATTTTACTTGGGCCAGACGGTCCCTCGCTCGGCGGCTTTGTCTGCCCGGCGGTCATTACCAAGGATGATCTTTGGAAAATGGGTCAACTACGGCCCGGTGATAAAGTGCGTTTCATCCGTGCTGATGATGCGCTGGCTATTCTCATAAAGACCGACGATATCGTAATCCGGCGTGCCGGTGATGAAAATATTCTGATCGAATTTGGCGATCTGAAACTGGATTTCACGCTGCGACTGCGCGTTCAGGCGCTACGCGATGCGCTGGATGAAGCGAAAATTCCCGGTATAATCGACTTAACACCTGGCATACGCAGTTTACAAATTCATTATGACAGCGGGGCCGTCTCCCGCGCGCATATTCTGGATATGGTTAGCGCAACGCTGAGCACCATGCCGAAACCAGAAGATATGGTGGTGCCGAGCAGAATTATATATTTGCCACTGTCCTGGAATGACCCGCAAATTCAGCTCGCCATGCGTAAATACCAGGAAACCACCCGCCCGAACGCACCCTGGTGCCCGGATAATATTGAATTCATCCGTCGCATTAATGGTCTCGGTTCCATCAATGACGTCAAACGCATCATCTTCGATGCTTCCTACGTGGTGCTGGGTTTAGGCGATGTCTATCTTGGTGCGCCGGTTGCAACGCCCTACGATCCGCGGCACCGCTTGGTGACCACCAAATACAACCCTGCCCGCCCATGGACTCCACAAAATGCCGTTGGCATTGGTGGTGCTTATATGTGCATCTACGGCATGGAAGGCCCCGGCGGCTACCAGCTTTTTGGCCGCACAATTCAAGTATGGAATACCCACCGACAAACCGCACCTTTTGAAAACCCTTGGCTGTTCCGGCATTTTGACCAGATACGTTTCTTTGAAGTCTCCAATGAGGAGCTGGAGGATGCGCGAGCAAAATTCCTATACGGCAAGTACCCGCTACAGATTGAGGAAACTAGTTTCTGCCTACAGGATTATCGAAACTTCTGTGCGCAGAATGCTGCCTCAATCGATGCATTCCAAACGACCCAGCGTGCCGCGTTCGCCGCCGAACGGGCGGATTGGGCAGCGAAAGGGCTGCATACGTTTGAGGAAAAAGAACCCGAACCGGCTCCTGCAGAAACCGCACTTCCCGCGGGGACCACGGGTATCGCCTCTCCAGTGCCCGGCACCGTGTGGCAGGTTTTGGTCACCCCGGGTGAAAGCGTGCAGGCCGGTCAGGGCATCATGGTGATTGAATCCATGAAAATGGAGGTCACCGTGCGCAGCCCCGCTGCTGGCATAATTGCAAACATCAATGCTGCGAAAGGCCAGGTTGTCCGCGCTGGCCAGCGGCTGGGAGTGATACGCCTATGATCCCCGACTTACTCGAAATTCCCGCCATCCATGCCGCTTACCGTGCCGGAACACTCACGCCTGCTGAACTCATCGCGGCATTGTATGACCGCATTGAGGCGTACGCTGATAAAGCCGTGTTCATCTCACGCATATCGCGCGAGGACGCGCTCGCACAGGCTAACGCCCTGGATGTCGCCGATATAGAAAGGAAGCCGTTGCTTGGTATTCCCTATGTCGTGAAGGACAATATCGACGCGGCAGGCATGCCAACCACTGCCGCCTGCCCAGATTTTGCCTACACGCCAGCCATAGATTCCACCGCCGTTGCACGCTTGCGCGCCGCCGGGGCGATTCTTTTGGGCAAAGCCAATCTTGACCAGTTTGCAACCGGCCTGAATGGGTCACGCTCGCCTTACGGTGCGCCGCGCAGCGTGTTTAATGCAGACTATGTATCAGGCGGGTCATCCTCTGGTTCCGCCGTTAGTGTCGGTGCCGGACTTGCCGCGTTCGCCCTGGGCACTGATACCGCCGGCTCCGGCCGGGTGCCAGCGGCATTTAACAATCTCATCGGCCTCAAGCCTTCTATTGGTAGAATACCCACCACAGGGGTCGTTCCCGCTTGCCGAAGTCTCGACTGCATTAGCATTTTTGCAAATTCAGCGAGCGACTCAATTCATATTCTGAAAATTCTGCAAGGATATGATGAGGCCGACCCTTACGCCAGACCACCGGCTGAGGTTTTCTTGCCCGCCACACCGCGCATTGGGGTTTTACCGCCGGCTCAACGGGATTTTGCCGGCGATGCAGATTGCGCAGCTCTTTATGAAACAGCCCTTGTGCACGCCCGACATTTAGGCTGGGAGCTGGTTGAAATTGACTACGCCCCCTTTAAGACCATCGCCGCTGCGCTCTATGGCGGACCGTTCGTTGCAGAACGGCTGGCTGCGATTAAAGATTTCTTCTCAGCGAACCCAGAGGCCCTTCACCCAGTTGTGCGTGACATTATTGAAGGAGCCCAAAAATATAGCGCAGCAGATACATTTCAGGAAATTTACCGAATCCGTCGCTTATGCCGTATTGCAGAGGCTGAACGCGCGAAATGTGATGCGCTATTGCTACCAACATCGCCCACTATCTACCGGGTGGATGAGATGTTGGCAGACCCATTTGCGAAAAATGCGACATTTGGTCTTTATACTAATTTCGTGAATTTCATGGATCTTGGTGCCATCGCATTGCCCGTGGGTTTCCGTCCCGATGGTATGCCCTTTGGTGTTAGCCTGATCGGCGCAGCGTTCACGGAAAGCTCACTTGCCGCCTACGCGGATTCATTGCATCGCTCTCTCGGTGCGGGCGCAGGTAAGGATTGCCTGAAACCCTCCACCAGCTTCAAACACCCCGCGCCTGAAACAACCATTGTCGTGGCTGGCGCCCATCTTTCTGGTATGGTGCTGAACCATGAGTTACAAGCTCTCGGTGCCAAGTTGGTGACCGAGACGACAACTGCTGGCAACTATAAATTGTTTGCACTTAGCACCAAACCGCCAAAACCAGGCCTTGTACGAACGCCAAATTTTCAAGGAAACGGCATCGCGATTGAAATTTGGTCTCTGACTGCCGAAAATTTTGGCCGCTTTGTTTCAGCGCTGCCCGCACCGATGGGAATTGGAAAAGTCACTTTAGCTGACGGCTCCGTGCATACAGGGTTCCTCTGTGAAGCACACGCACTTGAAGGGGCTGAGGACATTACTCATTATGGCGGTTGGCGGGCTTTTATGGCAAGCAAGCTAAACGCCCCCGCCCCACCATCCCAATTATGAGCTTTCAAAAACCCTCGTTTGAAACAGGAACTTTTCACGCTAGGCGCGCAACGCTTAGCAAAGTGCAAATCGTCAAACACGGTTCAACGGGGCAAGGCGCGCAATTCAACAAATTATATCTTAAACATCAAATTTTTTCTATTGACCCGGATCGGCAGTACGCTAACGATTAGGGATAAATTGGAGTGGGGGCATAGGGTTAACCTTTGTCTTACAACATCCTGAAAATTCAGGGCTACGCTTAAACACGGCAATTGTACCTATAACACAACTGGCAGTTTTTCTGCCTAGGAGAGTTGCCATGGATTCCCCGCCGCTTTTTGCTATCGAACACAACACCATTCACCCCATCGACAAAAACAAGCGTCATGGGACTTTCTCGTACCTGTTCACCATCTGGTTCGGGACAAACATGAACATCCTGACCGTGGTCACTGGCGCGCTTGCCACAACCCTGTTTGGCCTGGGCATCGTCTCGGGCAGCTTGGCGCTCATTTTGGGTACAATCATCGGCACCATCTTTATGGCGCTGCATGCAGCGCAAGGGCCGCAACTAGGCGTTCCACAAATGGTGCAGACCCGCGGCCAATTTGGTTCGGTCGGTGCAATCGTTGTCGTTGCTGCTGTGGTGCTGATGTATATGGGTTTTGTATCCTCCAACATGGTGCTTGGTGGACAGGCCATTCACTCGGTTGCCTCCGGTATCAGCATTAATACCGGCGTGGTCTTCTTGGCGGTCATCAGCCTGGTCGCGGCTGTTTATGGTTACGACTTGATCCATGAATACAGCAAATATGTCTCGATCATTACGGGTATCGCGCTGTTTGCAGTATTTTGCACGATGGTTTTCTCGGTTGGCTTACCAAAAACCTTCATGTCCACTGGTACCTACACCCTACCAAACTTCATCGGCGCGACGTCTCTCGCAGCGTTGTGGACATTGTCCTATGCGCCTTACGTTTCGGACTACACGCGCTACATGCCGGAAAACACCGGTGTGGTGCCATCCTTCTGGGCAACTTATACGGGCACAGCACTTGGTTCGGTCTTCCCTGAGATTCTTGGGGCGATGATTGGGATCGTTGTTGGCAATGGCGATGTTGTCGCAGGCTTCACCAATGCATCCGGGTTTCTGGCCGTTCCAATCGTGATCATCTTCACATTCGCATTGGCCTGTGCAACCGCGGTGAATATCTATTGCGGCGTGCTTGCAGCGCTGACTTTTGTGCAGACTTTTGTAACCAATTGGATGCCTGGTAAAACCGCACGCGTGGTGATGAGCTTTCTGATCTTTGCCATCGGCTTGGTGGTGGGCATTGTCGGGCAGGCCAACTTCCTCACCAATTACATGAACTTCCTGTATGTACTGCTGTACGTTTTGGTGCCATGGACCTCCATTAATCTGGTTGACTATTATTTGGTCCGCCATGGGTCCTACGATATCGAGTCGTTCGTAAAGTCTGACGGTGGCATCTATGGGCGCTTCCAGTGGCCGGCAATTGCTTGCTACGTGTTCGGGTTTGTCCTGGAAATTCCATTCATGTCGCAAACGCTCTATACCGGCCCGATTGCGAAAATGATGGGCGGGGCCGACATCTCGTGGGTGGTTTGCCTTGCCGTTGTCAGCCCTCTCTATTTCTACGTGTCAAAAGCATTGATGAAGTCTTCTGCGGTCACTGCCGCAGCCGAGTAAGTTAGTCGCGCGTACAAGCCGTTCCGGCACAATAGCCGGAACGGCTTTCTTTGGAGATATTTAGCATCGTGACCAGATCTATCACTAAAAACGGTGTAACAGCACATAAAGATCCTAAACTTCCCCCACTGCCGCATGTATCTGACGGGCCAGATTGGACAAACATCCTAAATCTCTTCAATCCTGAACAAGCCACATTGTTGGTTGCCACAGTGCAAACTTTATATCCTCATCGTGGTGTTGCCCCAACAGTTTACCGCCGTGTGGTGGTCAATTTTGATAAATTAGCCAGCCAGACACCCTCTGCCGCAAGGTTATCATTGGCGTTTTGTGATAAGCTTAGCGCAGCGTCTCCTGTTTCGTTCACTGAACTTGCCGAAACTTACAGGATTTCAGCTCTTAAAACGATCGAGACAACGCCAGAATTTATATTCGTTCAACGTATGAGTGTCCGCTATTTATACGATGATCTCGAAATATGGGCGAGCTTCGGGTATGAAGGCGCCTCCTATCATCTTGGTGGCTACATCAAGCGTGGCTTCGATGACCTAAACTGGCTCCCGCCACTTCCGAATGATCTGTAAGGTACGCGATGCCAACCTATGCTTTTAACGATTCCGATGCAGTCGTCATTATTGGCTCCGGGGCCGGCGGTGGGACGTTGGCCAATGAGCTTTGCCAGCGCGGCTTAAAAGTGGTGCTGCTGGAAGCAGGCCCACACCTCACCGCAGAAGATTTTGTAAATGATGACTGGGCGGCCTATGAAATGCTTTCATGGCTGGACCGTCGTTCAGCTTCCGGAAATTGGCGTATCGCGAAAGACTTTCCCGACGCACCCTCCTGGCACTGCAAAGTTGTGGGGGGGACCACCACCCATTGGTCCGGTTGCACCTACCGGTTTCAAGACCATGAGTTAAAGGCGCGCAGCACTTATGGCGATATCCCGGGGGCCAGCTTGATTGATTGGCCAATCAGCTTGTCCGAGCTTGAACCTTATTATGAACGCGCCGAAGCCAAGATGGGTGTTAGCCGCACCAACGGCCTGCCCGCGCTTCCCGCCAATAATAATTTCAAAGTGATGTATTGGGGCGCGAAACGCCTTGGGCTTTCCAAAATCTCGACCGGCAACCATGCGATTAATGCCGTGCCCTATGATGGCCGCCCTGCCTCCATCCAAGATGGCTTCTCAGTTTCCGGTGATAAGCACGGCGCCCGCTGGTCAACCCTAAATGTCGAAATCCCACGTGCGGAGGCAACCGGCAAACTCGATTTGCGGACTGGTGCCCGGGCAATTCAAATCCTTCATAATGAAGCTGGTGAAGCAAACGGCGTTGTCTATGTTGATGCCGCGGGCACAACCCATAAACAGACTGCTAAGATCGTGGTTTTGGCAGGCAACTGTATCGAGTCACCACGGCTGTTACTCAATTCAAAAACCGGCCGTTATCCAAATGGTTTGGCCAATGGCTACGGCCATGTCGGGCGGCACTATCTGCGTCATATTATCCAAACCGTTTGGTCGATTTTCGATCAGCCGGTGAATATGCATCGCGGTGAATTGATGGGAGGGCTCGTTGCTGATTTTGCCGAACATGACCCCGCACGCGGTTTTGCCGGCGGCTATTATATCGAGCTCAACGCTATGGGCTTACCCACCACCGCCGCCTTTATGAATCCAGGCTGGTGGGGTTATGATTTTACCAACGTGATCGAACAATATGCCCATATGGCTGGCATGTTCATGACCGGCGAAGACATGCCCCAGCCAGGCAATCGCGTGACGTTGAACGAATCCGAGCTTGATGCGTTTGGCGTACCTATTGCCAATTTACATTATGACGATCATCCGAACGATTTGCTGATGCGCAACCATGGTTACAAAACGCTCACCGGCATTCATCAAGCGGCCGGCGCCAAGCGCTGCATCGAGGCACCGGCCTATCCGGCAAGTCATAATCTCGGCTCTAACCGCATGAGTGCGAAGCCGGAAGACGGCGTGGTCGACCGTAACGGTGAAACCCATGAAGTGAAAAATCTCTTTATCGTCGATGGTAGCGCTTTTGCGAGTGGCGGTGCCTGCAACCCAACACTTACCATCGTCGCACTTGCCATTCGGCAGGCTGATTTTATTGCAACGCGAGCATCCGCATGACCACACATCATCTACCCGCCACCCCCAAAACAGTCCGGTTTGGTATTTTTGATGCCAGCATTCCCCCATCCCTCACCATCCAATCCGGTGATACGGTGGTAGTTGAAACAGTTTCAGGCGGTGCGCCCGAAATGCCGGAATCAGGCTTTGTGATTCCGCCAGCCCTGGCGGCCATTCACCATGCCAACTTACCGCAACTGGGACCGCATCTTATCACCGGTCCCATCGCCATTGCCGGTGCGTTGCCGGGTGATACGCTGGAAGTACGTATAGAGAAAATTGAAATCGCTGCTGATTGGGGCTGGTGTGGCATTTTTCCGCTGCTCGGCACGTTGCCCGCCGAATACCTTGAAAAAGATATTTCTTATATTCCTGTTGACCGTGCCGCCAACACCGCGAAGTTGCCGTGGGGACCAAGCCTTGAGCTCTCGCCTTTTTTCGGTGTGATGGGCGTGGCACCTGCGCCAGTTTATGGCGCACTCTCCAGCAAGGAACCGCGCAGCCATGGTGGTAATTTGGATAACCGAGAACTGACGGCAGGGAGCACTTTATTTTTGCCGGTGTTTGTTCCAGGGGCAAATTTTTCCGCAGGCGACGGCCACGGCATACAGGGGGACGGCGAAGTTTGCGTGAATGCTTTAGAAATTTGCTTGAACGGTATGTTTACCTTCATTCTCCACCAGACAACGGACCCTGCCACCGCACCACTGCTGTACCCACGGGCGGAAACGCCAACCCACTATATCAGCATGGGTATGCACGAAGATTTAGACCAAGCGGTACAAATTGCGCTGCGTGAAATGATCAATTTTATTTGCAGCCGCACGCATTTAACACCCATCGAGGCTTATAAAACCTGTTCGCTTGCCGTTGATTTCCACGTCACGCAAACCGTGAATGGGGAAAAAGGCGTGCACGGAATGCTGAAAAAAGGTTGGCTATTTTAGCCTAGTTTCAGCGGCGCCCGGCCATAATCATTCTCAGCGTTGACCAAACGCATCAGTAACGCCATGAATGTTTCACGGTCTTTTGGCGGCAAAGCGGCGATTGTGCGGTCATGGGCCCGCTGAACGGGGAGCAGCATTTTCTCCAGCAACGCCGCGCCGCGGGACGATAACGAGACAAGCTTTACGCGTTTATCAGATACAGATGGCCGGCGGCGTAACAAGCCTTTGGTTTCCAGCCGCGCCACAACATTCGCCAAAGTCGCCCGATCAACCCCAACCTCGTACGCAAGCTGAGCTTGATCCAGCCCTGGCTGGGAGTCTGCCACCGTCATAATGCTATATTGTACCGGCGTGATATCAAAAGCTGCGCATTCTTCGGCAAACAAAGCCAAATGGATCTGGTGCATCCGGCGAATGAGGAACCCGGGCCGTTCGGCCAGCGCCCCGGCTATGTCAAGCTCAATGGTCATGACGCCAAGTTTAGCAGCTTTCGAAGCCAACGCCAAAATACCAGCCCGGCCAGACGAAATGCGCTCAGTCTTTTGGGCGCGATCATTGTACCGGAGCCACTTAATTTAGCCTGTAGAGTCTGCCCCACAATGCCGGCAATCTCGTCGGCAAAAGCTTGTACAACCGGCCCGCGTGCAAATTGCGCTAACGCACCCCGCAAACTATAATTTATCGTAAGTGCAAGAACCGAGCTAGAAACGTCAGCCTCTGTAACTGAAAAAAATGCTTTGGCAGTGAGCTTGGTCTTGGAAATTTTATCCTGCCCTTCACCCAACACCGTGCCTTCATAGTCACCATAGGTAACATCAGCGCTGCCGTTGAATTTGCCTTGAATGGGGCCAAATGCAACGGCCATCTCACCGGTGATATGGGTCTGCGCAATGCTGAGGATTGTTGCGCCTGGCACGCAGGATGCCACCAAAGCGGGGTCTTGCAGAGCCCGCCATAAAATATCGCGCGGCACCGCAAAACTAAGGGTCTGGCGCAAACCATCACCCGTCGGCTGAATCGGCTTTGCTATTTTTAGGATTGGCTTGGTCGTTGCCGTTTCAATCGGTGCCATTTCCGAAACGCGGTCAACCGGTACCGTTTCAAAATTCAACCGTAAATCCAACACACGGCGGATCGCCCGCACGATGCCATTATACCCTGTGCAGCGGCATAAATTGCCGGCAAGTTCCAGGCGTATCCGGTCGTCATCAGCATCCGGCAAACGCCGCACAATATCGCGCGCCGTGACCAACATGCCCGGCGTACAATAGCCGCATTGCAGAGCATGCTCTGCCGAAAATGCTGTGCGCAGCGCTGCCATGACAACATCATGTTCAAGCCCTTCGATGCTACGAATATCTCGCCCGGCACATGCAACGGCGTAGGTTATGCAACTACGCGTTGGCTCACCATCTACCAGCAAGGTGCAGGCTCCGCACACACCATGTTCACAACCCAAATGCGTACCGGTTAGGCAAAGCGATTCCCGCAAATAATCCGCAAGGTGCGTACGCGGCGTAATCTCGGCAGTGATAGGCTTGCCGTTCACATGGAAGGAAATTTCATTCATGCGCTTAATTTTTCAAATGCGCGTTTTACCGCGATAAGTTGCATATGGCGGGTGACATCATCGATCCCTCCCGCCCGTGCGGTAAAAGCCGGCGCGATGGATTGCAGCGTCGCTTCATCACCCTCAAATATCAAGGGAATCGCACCCATCGCGCCGATCACCACCCGCGTGGTCTTCTTCATTTGCAACACTGCTGCCATGGCATGAGCAAATTCACCTGGCTTACGGCAGGCTTTGTAGTAGCCGAATTTTTGACCGTCGTTCAATTTAGGAATACGCACCGCTTGCAAAATCTCGCCCGGTGCAAGGCATGTGCGAAATGCACCCCGGAAGAAATCCCGCAACGCGACGAGCCGGGTACCATCTGCACCAGCAATCACAACGCTTGCACCAAGGGCAAGCAATGTTGTGACCCAGTCAGCTGCCGGGTCCGCATGGCAGAGGCTACCCCCTATGGTGCCACGATTACGCACCGCGCGGTACGCGATGTTCTCCGCAATGCGCGGCAAAATCTGGCTACCAATATCTGGTACCAACCCATCCGCAATTTGCGCATGGGTCACGCAGGCACCGATCGTCACATCAGTGTCGTTTTCAGTTGCACCGCGCAGTAAAGCAAGACCGGCAATACTCACCAGCGCATCCGGCTGCGCAATCCGCAAATTCAACATGGGGCCAAGAGACTGGCCACCCGCAATAATCTTTGAACCGGCTTTGGCTTTTTGAGATGCTTGCTCAAGTGTCGCACCCGCAACCCAGGAAAAATCAACCGCTTTCATGCTGCTACTTGCACTGGCTTGATAAGCGCAGATAGAATCCCATGCGGCGTAATCGGTAATTCCCGGATCTCAACGCCCAAAGGCCGCAACGCATCATTCACCGCATTGGCAATCGCCGCCGGTGGGCCGATCGCCCCGCCTTCACCAATGCCCTTCTGGCCGAAGAACGTATAGGGCGATGGTGTTTCCATATGATCAATGCGCAGCACCGGCACTTCGGTCGCACCCGGCAACATGTAATCGGCCAACGTGGAGGCAAGCGGCTGACCATGCGCATCAAACCGCATTGCCTCATAAAGTGCCGTGCCAATACCTTGCGCCACACCGCCGATGAGCTGCCCATCCACAATCATCGGGTTCACCAATGTGCCGCCATCCTCGCAAATGGCATAGTCGAGGATTTTTACATCGCCCATTTCAGTATCGATTGAAACCACCACGGCGTGCGCCGCGTAGCTGAATGTACCGGAATCACGCACCGCTTTATACCCTGCCGTCACATCCAAACCGCCACCTGATATATCATCAGGCAGGTCCTGCGGTCTGCGGAACCACGTATAGGCCACATCAGCAATACTCACGCGTTGCGCGCCCGCGGTAACATAGCCATTTGCAACCACCACATCCGCAGCGGGAACTTGCAACAAATGCGCGCCAATCGGGGCAATGCGCGCTGCCAACTCACGGCAAGCTGTTGCCACCGCACCACCCGCCATAACCATGCAACGCGAACCCCACGTGCCCGTGCTGTAAGGTGTCAACGCAGTGTCACCATGCACAATTTTTACGCGCCCCACTGGGATACCGAGGATTTCCTGGGCCACTTGCGCTAGGCTCGTTTCCAAACCTTGCCCATGAGACTGTATCCCCACCCGCAATTCCAACCCACCATCAGCGGTTAGCCGCGCTGTTGCCTGTTCAAAACCCGGCACCATCGGAATACCCCAACCGGAATAGACAGACGTTCCATGCGCGCCTTGCTCGCAAAATACCGAGAGGCCAACGCCAATTTTCACAGGCCCGCTCGCCGCCGCCTGACGCGCCCGAACCGCTGGCAGATCAATCGCCTCCACCACGCGACGCAAGGCTTGCGCATAATCGCCACTGTCAAAATGCTTATTCGTGATGTTGTTAAACGGCATCACCTCAACTGGCACCAAATTGCGCCGCCGCACTTCTTCAGGCGTAATGCCGGTTTCTACCGCAATCGCATCCATCAAAAATTCCATCGCATAGCAAACGCCTGCCCGCGCGACACCTCGATACGGCAAAATCGCCGGTTTATTGGTGGCCGCTGACCATGTGATGCAGCGATAGCCATTCATCCGGTATGGGCCGGGCAGAATGCTCGCCACCTGGGCGGCTTCCAGGCAGGCCGAGAATGGATAAATGGAATAGGCGCCGGCATCCACGGTCGCACGCGCATCTAGCGCCAGTAACATACCGTCTTTATCAGCATAGGCTGTCAATTCATAATCATGCTCGCGGCAATTCGCATTGCCCGTAAGTTGCTCACGCCGGTCTTCGATCCAACGTACCGGGTGACCCAAATAACGGGCCAAGTATCCTGCACAGACTTCTTCAGGCAGCAAAATACCCTTGTAACCAAATCCGCCGCCAACATCGGGCGCAATAATGCGTACTTGCTCATCTGGCAGACCCAAACATTCGCTTAAACCAGTGCGCACAATATGCGGCATCTGTGTGGATGTATGAAGCACCAATTGCCCCACACGCGGCTCCCACGCCGCTACCACGCCACGCCCTTCCATGGGTGACATGCATTGTCGTGCCGTGCGCAAATGTTTGGTAATCACAATCGGTGCCTTGGCCGCCGCCGCTTCAAACCCGTAATCAACACGGGTTTCCAAAAATACATTATCGCCCCAGGATTCATGCACCAGAGTGCTCTCAGCCGAGCGCGCCGCCACCATATCTACCACCGCCGGCAGCTCTTCCAACTCAAGCTCCACCAATGCCGCAATATCCTCGGCCTCAGCGCGGGTATTGGCCACGCATACGGCAACCGCCTCGCCCACATGGCGCACTTTCACATCGGCCAAAATAGGCTGAGAGGATGGCTTAAAGCCCGGCAGGCCAGAAACCGCCGTAATCGGCTTCACGCCTACCAGGTCTGCGGCCACAAACACACAATTTTCAAAACCCTTGGGTTTTATAACGGCTTTAATCCGCGCATGCGCCAATGGGCTGCGTACAAACGCCAATTCCCGCATCATGGGTAACTTTATATCGGCGATAAATTCACCACGTCCGCGCAAATAACGGTCATCTTCTGTGCGCAAAACGCGCACCCCAACACCACCCTCATGCATCGGCAAATTTGCTTGCAGCTCGTTCATATCGTCAGTATACGTACGTTATATTGCGTTGGTAAAGATGAAATTAGCCTGACAATCTATCCGGAGTCATTACCCGATGATGTTTGATACTATTTTACGCGGCGGCCACGTGATTGACCTTGCAGCCAGGCATAACGGTTTATTAGATGTTGGCGTCCTGAACGGTAAAATCGCGGCCGTGGCACCTTCACTGGCCGCATCGCAAGCCAAGAACATCATCGACGTTTCCGGCAAACTCGTTCTGCCGGGCATGATCGATACGCACGGCCATATTTATGAGCATGTCACCGGCAAATTTGGCCTGAATGCCGACATGGTTGGCGTACAATCAGGCGTGACCACCGTGGTGGACCAAGGCGGCCCAAGCTGCATGACACTACCTGGTTTTCGCGCCTTCATTGCCACGCCTTCCAAAACCCGCGTGCTGTGCTTTATCTCTGCCTATCTCGTCGGCGGATTGGAAGGTCATTATTACCCGGAACTTTACGGGCCTGGCCAAGTTAATGTGGCGCATACGGCACGCACCGCCAAAGAAAACCCCGATATTGTGCGTGGCATTAAAGCCCACGCCGAAATTGGTGGCGCGTCGCGCTGGGGTTTGGATGTTATAAAACTTGGCAAAAAAATTGCCGTTGAAACTGGCCTGCCACTATATATCCATCTCGGCCAGCTCTGGCCCGAAAAAGAAGGCACGCATATCGACCCTGATGAGTTGGTCCGCGAACTTGTCCCGCTTATGGATGAAGGGGACGTGCTGGCCCACCCATTCACCCGCCACCCAGGCGGTTTTATTTCGACCGAAACCGGCAATGTCCACCCGATTGTCTGGGCAGCATTAGAGCGCGGCGTCACGGTGGATGTTGGGCATGGCTCGCATTTCAGCTTCGATATGGCCGCACAAGTGATGAAAGCCGGGATCAAACCCTATACGCTGGGCGCTGACATGCATGGCTACAACGTAAAAATCTCCCATGCTGGCAAGGACGCCGCCGCCAACCCGTTCTTTGGCGTTGCCCCGTTTAATCTGACGAACGCGATGAGCAAACTTCTCTATCTTGGCATGTCGCTGCCGGAAGTAGTGGCAACCGTGACCAGCAACCCAGCCAAAATGCTAGGCATGACTGATCAGATTGGCAGCCTCGGTATCGGGTTTGATGCAGATATTTCGGTGGTGGAATTGCACCAAGGTGCGTTTGAACTTGCCGACAATAGCGGCGTGAAAGTAACCACCAACCGAATGATCACACCCAGCTTTTGCCTGCGCGCCGGCGAATATATCGCGGCCACTAGCCCTCTTATCCCACCAGCTATGGAAAGTCTCGCCGCATGAATTGGGGAATGTTAACACAAGCGCAGCGCGACCGCGCGTATAACAATGCAGCGGCCGTTGCCAATAGCGCGCAACTTGTCAAAGACCGCAATGAAAAATCCGCCCTTTATCGTGCAGCTCATACGGGTCATCTTGATCTTCCCTATGGCACAGCGGAGCGGGCAAAATGGGATTTATACCCATCCAAAAGCCCCGCCGCCCCCTGCCTGGTTTTCATTCATGGTGGCTATTGGCAAATGAACCGCCGCGAGGACTTCGCCATTTTTGCCGAAGGGCTTGCCGCCCACGGTTGGTCGGTCGCCATGCCCGGCTATTCGCTCGGGCCAGACGCGAGCATGACTGAGATTGTTGCAGAAATGCGTGCGTCGCTAGACTGGCTGGCAGCCAATGGCGCTGCCCATGGCATTGCAGGCAAGATCATCATCTCTGGCTGGTCGGCAGGTGCCCAGCTGGCCGCCTTGGTGCTTGACCACCCAAGCGTGGTTGCGGGCCTCGCCATTTCTGGTGTTTATGAACTCGGGCCACTGCGCGACACCTATCTGAATGCGAAGCTGCATCTCACTGAAGACGAGATCGCGGCTTTCTCCCCGCTTCGTTTGCCAGCGGTGCATAAGCCGATGACGATTGCCTATGGTAGTTTGGAATTGCCCGCTCTGGTCATCGACAGCCGCGATCTGCACGCCGTCCGCGCCGCCGCCCATTCCCCAGGTGCCCTGATACCGGTGGCCGGGGCTGACCATTTCACCATTCTGCAAGCGTTACAGGCGGCAGATGGCGAACTGGTGCGGGCGGCTTTAGCACTAGCTGGGTAGCTTTAATAAAATCAAAGCCAAACCACGCTAAGAACATATTTACCTGAAGCAACGCGCCTCGCATACTGATTCTGTCGCAATTGATTCGGTGTCAAATATGATTCGTACAGGCCAGCAATATAGAGACTCCATCCGCGATGGTCGGCAGGTTTGGATTAATGGAGAACGCGTACTCGATGTAACCAAACACCCGATGCTGAAGCCGCTGGTCGATGTGCGCGCCCGTATTTACGATATGCAGCACGAACCGGAACATGCAGCGGTGATGACCACGCATGATGAATTGGGCAATGTTACCGCAACGGGCTTGAAACTCCCCTTCACTCAAGCAGACTGGCATGCCAAACGCGCCGCCACTGATGCGGTTCTGGATGAGGTGGGAGGCATTGTCACCCGCGTGGGCGATGAGACGATCGGTGAGATGTGGTCCCTCTATGACGGCCAAGACGTCTTGAACGAAGTTAACCCACAATTTTCAGAAAATATTCGGCGCCATATTAATTTGTCGATTCGCAACGATCCTTTCCACGTCTCAGCCAATACCGACCCGAAAGGCGACCGGAGTAAAAAACCGCAGGACCAAGACCCGGACATGCTGCTGCATGTGGTGAAGGAGACTGACGCTGGCATTATTGTTCGCGGCGCTAAATACGAAACCGCCGCTGCTTACGCCAACCAGGCTTTCACCAAACCCACCATTGCTAACTGGGGTGATTCTGAACTCTCCGATTACGCCGTTGGTTTTATCTGCGACTTCAGCTCGCCGAACTTAAAATTCATTTGCCGCACCGGCTTTGCTGACCGCGCGCCCGCTGATGATTACCCGCTCTCGAACAAGTTTGACGAAGTTGAAGCGCTGGTCATTTTCGATAATGTGCTGATTCCTTGGGAAAATGTGCTGTTCTACCGGCACACCAAAGCGGCCACTTTTATCCGCTCCACGTTACACCGCTACAGCGCGTTTGCTTTTGTCCAGCGTAACTTGAAGCTTGCGGATATGATGATCGGCGCCGCATTATTTAACGCCCGCCAGACCGGGCTTGATAAGCAGCAGGCGGTGCAAGAAAAACTCAGCGCGTTGGCGGTTTATCGCGAGGGTATCAACGCGCATCTCACCGCTGCAATCGCCACGGCTGAGCGCAGCCCTGGTGGTTTGATGATGCCAAACCAATCTCTGCTATATACGGGTCGCGTTCTGGCTTGCTCGCAGCTTCATAACATGATGCACCTGACCCGCGAACTTTGCGGCGGCCAGATTTGTGTGACACCTGATGCTGCATCCTTCGCGAACCCAGAAACCGGCCCGTGGCTTGAGAAATTCTACAATGTGAATGATAATTGGCAGGCCGATGACCGCCGTAAACTACTCTCATTTGCGCGCGACTTGGTGAATTCGGATTACGCCGGGCACCGGCTGACCTTCCAGCTTTTCGCGCAATCAGCGCCATTTGCGCATTTAGCCGCAGTGTACCGTAATTTTGACTGGGATGAGACCTTACGGGTGGTGCATAAAGCCGCCGGACTTTCAGACAATGTTCCAGGTGGCGCCAAGCACTTACCCGCAGCGGCAGAATAATATGCTGCACACGCGCATACGCCCCTTCAACACCCGTGACACTTACCCGGAGCAGAAGCTCGATAACGATCTCTGCCAAGCCGTAATCGCTGGCAAAACGATTTATTTGCGGGGGCAGGTGGCACAGGATCTCGAGACACGCGAGAATATTGCCGTTGGTGATCCCGCAGGCCAAGCCGAGCAAGTGATGAGCAACATTGCGCTATTACTCAAAGAAGCTGGCGCCAGCCTTGAATGTATCTGCAAGGTTACGGTTTACCTGACCGATATTCGCTACCGGGAACCGGTGTATCGCGTTGCCGGCCAATGGCTGAGAGGCGTGTTCCCGGTCTTCACCGGTCTCGTTGTGGTTGCACTTGCCCGCCCAGAATGGCTGGTAGAAATTGATGTGATTGCGGAACTTCCGTAATCACTCATCTCCCGGAACGCCATAAGAAGGTGCTGCCGATGGGTCCAATGCCCGCGTGACATAATCATACATTTGTGGCCGCCAAACATCCCATAAAGCAGCCATCGCGGTGAGTGGTTCATCATGCCAATCCACCCGCAAATCCGCGAGCGGCCACGCTTCTTTATCAACCAACACCAACCCTACTGACTTGATAGGCCCTGCTTCTCCGCCTGCCGCAACTCCGGCTTGCATCGCGGACAGAACGCGTGCACCTAATTCGTCAGCCACATCGCTCGCCTCAAACGCCGCGACGATTCCCGCCGGTACATTCGCGTTCGCTAACAAATTGCCGGCGGAAACCACATTAACGCCGTGGGCTTGCCCATGCACTCCCAACGTGTGTGCGCCCGAAAATAATGCAGTGCCACCTTTAGCATCGATCGCGGTTAATTGCCGATACTGCAAATGGCTCGCTTTAGCCTGCACGGCGGCCAAGGCAGCCTCAGCACTCAAACCGCGCGCAAGTAAATCCAACATCGCCGGGCCTAGCCGCGGGTCTGTGATATTCTGCGTGGTCACAGCGCCAATCCCCGCCCTGGCATACGCGCATCGTGCTGCAACCGCAGGTGAGGAGGAAGCGACCATCGCCGCCAATTGCCCGGTGCGCGCACAGCGCGCGACGATGGAAAATGTCATTACAGTATAAAATCATGCTTTGCTGATTTTGCAAATCATTTGATTTAATCACACAGCTTCAGTAAAAACAAACCAATGCATTTTACCCTTAAACAGATTTCTTACTTCGTAGCAGCGGCCGAAACTGGCAGTATCACACTTGCCTCTGAGCGGGTAAATATCTCCCAACCTTCCATCTCTTCGGCTATTGCGGTGCTTGAAGCCAATTTCGGCCTGCAGCTTTTCATTCGTCATCATGCCCAGGGTCTATCCTTAACCGGAGATGGCCAACGGTTTTTGCGTGAGGCACGACTATTATTACAACAAGCTGATGAGCTACAAAATGCTGGTTCTGAGATTTCCAAGCGTGTGGCGGGCCCCCTTGAGATTGGCTGCTTGGCAACCTTATACCCGCTGGTGATACCTGAGCTTTTATACCGGTTCAAACAACGCCATGCCAATGCCCGTGTCAACGCGCTGGCTGGGCATCAAACTGAGCTATTTGAAAATTTGCGGACCGGGCATATTTCCATGGCCCTCACCTACGCCATGGGCATTCCCGCTGACTTGGAATTTACCCCGCTCGCAGCGTTAGCCCCTTACGCCTACGTGTCGGCCAACCACCGGCTCGCTAAAAACCAAACGATCAAACTAGCCGACCTCGCCGCAGAGCCTTTTATCCTGCTTGATTTGCCAATGAGCCGCGATTACTTCCTCAGTCTGTTTACTCAAACCGGTGTTACGCCGAATATTGGTGGCAAGTTCCCGCATTTCGATGTCATTCGTAGCCTGGTAGCACGTGGTGAAGGCTATAGCATTGCCAATGCCCGCCCGAAAAACCAAGCTTCGCTCGATGGCCGCGATCTGGCCTACTTAAAATTGGACTCCACTTTAAGCAGCCTGACCTACGGGATTCTCACCCTAAAAGGTGCCCGCCGCACGCCAACATTAAATGCCTTCACTGAGCTATGTCGGGAGTTACTAGCGGGCAAACAATTACCAGGCACAGTTTAAGTTAATGTTGCCAGCAACCTGCTTAAGAACACGTCACACTCATCCAATTCATTACGCGTGATGAACTCATCTGGCTTATGGGCACGGTCGATCGAGCCCGGCCCACATACCACCGCCGGCAAACCGATCATTCTATCGAACAAACCGGCTTCCGAACCGAAGCCTAACTTGGTGAGGCCACGCTGCCCGGCGGCTTCTTGAACCAGGGTGGTAAATGGCAAATCAGCCGACGTATCAAGCCCTGGATACCCATTATCCTCGGTTATCTCCACAGCGGCAAATCGGCCGCGGGCTTTTTGTGCATCCGTCAAACGTGCACCTGCATCCCGCAGCCGTGCAAGCAGCGCAGCCACATCATCGCCGGGCAGCAAACGGAATTCATACGTCACATCACACGCATTTGGTACAATATTTAACACCGTACCACCGTGAATAGTCCCGACATGCACACTGCTATAAGGCACAGCATAGGCCGCATCATACGCACCATTGGCCCGCAGCCAAAGCTGCAAATTTTGTAATTCAAGGATCATGTCCGCTGCCAAATAAATCGCGTTACAGCCCAAATCCGGGTTCGCCGAATGCGCAGCCTCGCCGCGGCAACAAATACAACCCGCCACTTTACCTTTATGCCCTATGGCAACTTTTAATCCGGTCGGCTCTCCCACCACGCAACCGGAAGCCTTAAAACCCTCGGCAGCTAATTTTGCCAACATACTGCGCACACCCACACAGCCAATTTCCTCATCATGGGAAATCGCAATATGCAAAGGCTTTTGTAGGCGCGGCATGGATGCGACCAATTTCATCGTACTTGCAATAAACCCTTTCATATCAACCGCGCCGCGGCCGTACAAATTTCCCTCTCGTTCAGTTAAGGTAAAAGCATCTTGACTCCAGGCCTGACCATCTATCGGTACCACATCGCTATGGCCCGAAAGAATCAAACCATCAGCGCCTTCAGGCCCAAAGCTCGCCAGCAAATTTGCTTTGCCCGGCAATATACCGGGCAATACGCGCACGCGCCCGCCACGCTGGTGAAAATAATCAGCTATATAAGCAATAAGCGCTTCATTTGGGTCGCGGCTGACCGTCTTGAATGCAACCAATTTGGCAAGAAGCTCAATTGTCTCTGGCAAGCTGCACCTAATAACTTACAAATCTAGCTATATATCTGGCGTGATTACGCTGCAATTATAGCACCAAGCGCGCTCTTGCCTATCGATCATTTCCATGTAGGCTCTTTGAGTATTTTATGGCGGAGATCATCATGACCACTCTTGTGCCGGCCGATTTCAAAATCCCTTTGTGTGTTGAAACGGCAGATTTTATCATCCGCCCCTTAATGATCTCAGATGCTGTCAAAGACTATGATGCTGTGATGACAAGCCTTGATCATCTACAAGGTATTTTCGGACCTGAGTCTGACTGGCCCACGCGTGAGCTCAGTCTAGAGCAAGATATCATCGACCTCGGCTGGCATCAGAAAGAGTTCCAACGCCGCTCATCTTTTGCATACACCGTAATGTCCCCTGACCAGTCGACCTGCCTGGGCTGCCTATATATCTACCCGCACGAAGCCGCAGACTATGATGCGAAAGTTTATTGTTGGGTCCGGGCCAGCCACGCCTCTTTGTTAGACCAAATTTTATTCGCCAGATTGCAAGACTGGCTGAAGAGGGACTGGCCCTTTATCAACATCGAATTTCCTGGCCGTACCCCTAGCTAGTCCGGTATTTTCACGACTTTTCGGCCGAGAACGAGACGTGGGCACTTACAATACGCCAACCATCACCTTCAAAACGCACCCAAACCTGGGTTTGCCGCCCGGTTCTTTTATCATCCGCTCGTTTAAATTCGGTTGTTGTCACGGCATGGTCAGTGCCAAAGCAAACAACCTGCGTGGCTTGCAACGTGCGGGCCGGCGAACCCCCCGCGCGCGCCGAGCGGAACGCCGCGATCTGTTCGAAACCAAACAGAGACTCGCCCGCACCGAACCGCACCGCCAATGGTGAGCGCCAAAAAAATCTGTCCAGTGCCTCAATATCATTGGCCATCAACGCGGCCTCGTAGGCGTTAAATTCTGCACTGACTTCTGCCATCACGTTGTCGTCGTTAATCATCATATCAAATCCACCGTTTCAGATGCGACAAGCCCTGCCGCTTCCAATTTCGCGGCGGCCGCAAAAACCAAATCTTCCCGTCCAGCGGCCCCGATAATCTGCACACCGCGCGGTAAACCATCTGCAACTACCGGCACCGAAATAACCGGCAACCCAATGAAACTGATCGGCTGAGTATAAAGTCCCAAATTCGGGCGGACCGGAATTTCCAGTCCCCCAACCATCATGGTCTTCTGGCCAATAAGTGGCGCCACGCAAGGCGTTGCGGGGGCTAGCAAAATATCGAACTCTTTGAACAACATCTTTGCCTGTGCTTGAAACCAGGCACGGAAACGCTGAGCTTGTAATATGGTTTCAGCCGGCTGTAATGCACCTGCCAATAAACGGGGCCTAGTCGCGGGGTCGTAATCTTGCGGGCGAGTACGCAAATTCTGCTTATGCAACTGCCCTCCCTCAAATGCACTAATACAAAAAGCCGCAGCACGCGCCCGGCTTGCTTCAGGCATAATCGCGGTTTTCGTTGCGCCTAAGCCGCGCGCGACAATCGCCACCGCCTCAGCCATCTCTGCAATTACGCCATCAGCAAACCAGTCACCCAACACCGCGACACGCGCCGGATCAATCTCCGGCACGATTGCTAAGTCATCGTTGGTTTGCAAAATCTTATAGGCCAAAGCCAGGTCCGCCGTGCTACGCGCAAACGGCCCCACATGGTCAAAACTATCGACGAATGGAAATGTGCCCGTTCTGTCAATGCGCCCATAAGTCGGTTTCAATCCAAATATCCCGCATAGCGCGGCAGGAACACGGATCGAACCATTCGTGTCCGAACCCAACGTGATCGGCGCAAACCCGGCCGCAACTGATGCCGCAGAACCGCCTGACGACCCCCCTGCAATACGCGCTACATCATGCGGATTGCGTGTCGGCCCATCATGGGCATTTTCAGTTACAAACCCGAAGGCAAACTCATCCATATTTAACGCACCGAGCAACACGGCACCGGCAGCAATCAATTTTTGCAAACATGCAGCATCGTGGCTGGCAGGCGGCGCGTACCGGTAAATTTTTGAGCCAGCGCGCGTGGCGAGTCCAGCAACATCAAATAAATTCTTAACGGCAACAGGCACGCCCGCGAGTGGTCCAGGATCAATGCCTGCTGCCAGTTTGATATCAACAGCCGCAGCTTCTGTGCGCGCCCGTGCAAATGTTTTGTCAGTAAAGCAATTCAACCGTCCGTCAAAACGTTCAATACGCGCTATATGCGCCTCCAACACGTCTCGCGCTGAAACTTCATGGCCCCGCACCATGCCCGCAATTTCGATGGCGGTTTTGGATGTCAAACTCATGGTGTAAACCGCGGTGCTGCTTCAATCTCCACCGGCAGGGTGAATTCCATAACATGTTTTGCGTGGCTGCAAATTACTGCAAAAGCCGTTAACACGTCTTCATAATGCTCCGGATGAATTGGCAAATCCAAAAACTGCGAGGCCGCATTCAAATACGCTGCAATATCATCTTGCCTCATGCATATCACCTTCCGCCATTACAACCTCCCATTGGCGCACAAAAACTTCGCCCGCGGGTGTTAAATCTTCGTTTGCCAGACCAGTATCCCCGCTTAGCTGAAAATTGAACATTGTATTCTCACGATATGGCAGGCTGGAGCGCGTAATCTGCCATCCTTCATTTGAAATTCGGCCAAATGAAATTTCAAAATCGATCATCTCGCGTGCTGCCTTCACATTAACCGCACCACGCACAGCTTCGATCAAGCTGCTATTTGCCAATTGCGTGCCACGGTCGCGTGAATACATGAACAAATCACCAACCCGCAGCAAATTTCCCCAAATGCCATCATGAGCATTTTTAAGAATAACCCCCCAACATGGGGTCAGCTTTAAGGCTGGGTCACGGTGCCAATGCTCAAAATGCTCTTTCTGCAAGCCTTCCTCAACTAGAATATCTCCCTGCCAAAATAGGTTCCCCGCGTCGATCTTTCCTTGCACAGGCTGATAATCTATTTTCCGCATCCATTCAAAATAGCCGTCACGTGCTGCGAATATGCCGGCAAATCCCTGTTGGCGGGCCAATCTTTCGCAGTCGGAAAATCCTAAATCGTTCAAGCACTTTGCGTGCCTGAACTGCCCGGTAATATCCGGTGGCTGGCGAAGGTCTGCAAAAACGCTTTTGCCCTGCAGCCACCCGACCTTGGTGGAAACATCCTGCCGCCCATCAGCCCATACCTGAATTGAGCGAGTCCATAAGCCAGAGAGATCTTCGATATTTAGCATCCCAACAATTTATGAGGTTTTTGCATTCATGACCATACCGATAATTCATAGTTTCCATTGGTTAAATTCGATGTATACTTGGCTCATGCGCCGCCTTGATAACATCGATCTTCGCCTGTTGCGGGTTTTCCTCACCCTCGTTGAATCTGGTAGTTTCAGCAGTGCGCAAATCGCCCTCAATCTCTCGCAATCGACGCTCAGCACGCACATTGCATCTCTAGAGCGTTCTTTGGGGGGTGCCTTATGCTTGCGCGGACGCCGGGGGTTTCGGCTCACCCCGTTCGGTGAAGCCACATTACGCGCCGCCCGTGAATTGTTCGATGACATCGATAAATTCCAAAGCCGCATCAGCCATTCCACAGGGCAACTCATTGGGCGGCTAAGCATTGGTATTGTCGATGGTATCATCACAAATCCAAAGCTAGCGCTGCAAGACTCAATTCAACGTATTATCGCGGCAGCGCCAGATGTGTATGTGGATCTCCGCTTGGGCACACCACATGAGTTGGAGCAATGGGTTGCCGAAGGTAATCGCGATATCGTCATCGGTCCTTTTGCTCAACATGGTCCTGGCGTCGTCTATGTGCCGCTACACCTGGAAGCACAGGCGCTCTATTGCGGTCACCGCCACCCTTTATTCAAAAAAGATAAGATAACCGTCAAAGACATCGAAACCTCATTGTTTTCCGTGCGGGGTTACCGGCAGTTGGAAGATCTCTACCGCGTCAACCACCCTCGTGCCAGTGCAACCGTCATCCATATGGAGGCGCAGGCGATGCTGATTTTATCTGGTCAGTTTATTGGTTTTCTCCCACGCCATATGGGTGATGAATTCGCCGAACAAGGCCAGATGCGTGCCTTGCGGCCACAAACCTATCAATTTACCTCACAGCATTTTGCAGCCTACCGGCGGAGCGAAGCCGACCAGCCTTTGATTAAAATATTCCTGCGCGAATTACGCGCACAAGCCAGCGAACGCGCGAAAGAATAATGCCATGACCCACCCAGACCACGTCCGCAACTTCCCGCAACCGCTGAGCGGTAATGAGATGCCACGCTCCGGTGGTATCGCCTCCATGATGCGTCTGCCCGTACAGGCAAATGCCAGTGGGTTGGATGCGTGTTTTGTCGGCATTCCGTTTGACCTCGGCACCTCAAACCGTACCGGCACACGCTTTGGTCCCCGCCAGATTCGTGCAGAATCGGTATTATTGCGCCCCTATAATATGGCAACACGCAAAGCCCCTTTTGAGCATCTGCGCGTTGCGGATATTGGTGATGTTGCGATCAATCCATATAATCTTCTGGATTCCATCGCGCGAATTGAAACGGCGTATGATGCGATCCTCAGTCATCATTGCCGCCCCATCACACTCGGCGGCGACCATACCATTACCCTGCCCATTCTACGCGCGATGCACCGGAAATACGGCAAAGTTGGTTTGGTGCATGTGGATGCCCATGCGGATGTAAACGATACGATGTTTGGCGAAAAAATTACGCATGGCACGCCGTTCCGCCGTGCTGTGGAGGAAGGTTTGCTGGACTGTCATCGCGTTGTGCAAATTGGCCTGCGCGGAACCGGCTATTCTGCCGAAGAATTTGACTGGGGACGTAACCACGGTTTTAAAGTCATCCAGGCGGAGGCATGCTGGCACCAATCGCTCACGCCACTGATGCAGACACTCACCGCGCATCTCGGGGCTGGCCCAGTTTACCTGACCTACGATATCGATAGTCTTGACCCTGCCTATGCGCCTGGTACTGGCACGCCTGAAATTGGCGGCCTTACAATTCCGCAAGCTTTGGAGATCATTCGTGGGTTGCAGGGCGTCCAACTTATCGGTGCTGATGTGGTGGAAGTTTCACCGCCATTTGACCCATTTGGTACCACCGCCCTCGTAGCGGCGAATTTAGCCTTTGAAATTTTATGTGTGATGAGCCCCTGAAGGCGCCCATCAGATGGCCGTTAAAAATGATACGCCAACAGCGCCCAAAAACCCGTCGGCGCGCCGGCCGTCAGGTGCCACAACGCCGTAATCATCAGCCAACACACGCGACACCCGGTATTTATGGTAGCTTTTGAATAGACTACTGCACGGTAAAACCTGCGTCATATCATTTGCATAAAGTTGTTCGTGCAGCTTCGGCAATTGATACCAAGGGGCGGCTGGCTTGGCGTGATGGGCGTTGTGGTAGGAGAAGTTTAACAACAATAAATTCGCCCAAGGATGACCATATGAAATAACATCCGAATACGTATTGGTATGTTCGTAAGTACGATCGCGCCTTAACTCAAGGGGCACCGGCGCTTTAGTGCGGGTCGCGAATACATCGAACGTATGCTGGAATGCGTCTTGAAACCGTAAGACGTGGATAAATAATATATATGCAACCGCATATAAAACCACGGCCTTTAGCGAAACCAAAGCGAGGAGCATAAATAAAAATACCCGGCTGGCTAACACCAGCAATACACGGCGCCGCTGAAGGCGATCTCCCTCCGTGCATTGAGTGTAAATGACCATTCCGCGCATTAAAAACTCAACCGCTGGAATATAGGCCCATTCGAGTGCTAGCACGGCGTTGCGAAACCATGCTGGTCCCGACTTTAGCACTGCGCGGTAGTCAAAGGTCACCACATCCAACCGGTCCGCGTGGTGACGCAGATGCTTATCCTTCAAGCCGGCGTAGGGCGCTAAGCACGCCCCATTCAACCAGCCCATCGTTTCACCTAACCGGTCATTATCAACCGACTTGGCAAAAATGGTTCCGTGCGTGCATTCATGAATTATATATGCCGAAACGATCAGCGTGTGGGACAGTAACAAAACCCCCAGCCCATTCCAGACGATGCCCGGCAGAGTCAGCAATAACACCCCAAGCGCATACCCAATGCCGGCATACGCAACGATCAGCATATTTGGCAAAACACCGTCTTTATAGCGAAATGTCGCCTGTAAGCTGCCCAAAATTGTGATCCTGTGAGATGTAAAACGACACAACTGATCTATAATGGCGACCACAAACATCCATAACCATCAAAATTTTTATCAGTTTTTATTGATATATATCGATGTATTACACCTTCCGCTAACCTGACAGCGTCGGACAACACATCGAGAAATATCGATATTATTATCTAAATTTTTTGATATGCTTGAATGTGAATGTGGGCCACGCTGGTGTTCTCGCTATTCCAACCAAGGGCCCTAAGATGAAATTTTCCCGTGCTTTCTTAAGCCTCGCTGTTGCCACCACCTTCCTCTCTAGCGCGGCCGGCGCCAAGGCGGACGATACAATCCGCATTTTATGTCCTACCTGGTCCGGCTACGCCCCCATCTTCGTGGCCGCCGACCTCGGGTACTTCAAAGCGATGGGCCTCACCGTGAACATAAAGTTCGACGACGAACGGGCTGACGTCATGGCCGCAATGGCCCGTGGCGATATTGAAATGGACCTTCGCACCGTCGGGGAATATCAAGGTCGCCCGCGCGATGAAACCACGCCTGGCGTGATCATCGGCACGATCGATGAATCGCTCGGTGGCGACGGCGTGATTGCTGATGGGTCCATCAAGTCGATCGCCGACCTGAAAGGTAAAGTTGTCGCGTCCGAATTAAATATTCCAGGCCGCTTGCTGCTGCAGCTCGACCTTAAAAAGCACGGCATGACGCTGAAAGATCTCCAGCTTAAGGAAATCGCGACAGCGGACACGGTTTCGGTATTCGCCGACAAGTCAGTCTCCGCGGTGGTCAGTTACGAGCCTTATCTCTCGCAAGCCAAAAAGGTTGATGCCTTTCGTAACCCCACAGAAATTGTCTCCTCGGCCAAATATCCGGGCTATATTGTCGACGTGATCATTGTGCGGGCTGATGATTTGAAGGCAAATCCCGCTAAGTACCGCAACTTCCTGATCGGTATTTATAAAGCGATCAATTATTACAACACTGACCCGACCGACTTTATCAAACTTGCAGCACCCCACTTCAACCTCTCGCCGGCTGACTTTAAGGCCAGCATCGATGGTTCGCTGGTCTATACCAGCTTGGCCCAAACCAAGGGCGAAATTGGCACCACCGCCAAGCCAGGCTCGCTCTACGGTGTTTTCAACACGCTGATGGGCCTGAACCTTGAGAACGGCGCCGCCACCACCAAGCTAAGTGCAACAAAAGCCATCGACAATTCAGTGATTACCAAGATCTCCGCCAGCGATCTGAAGTAATGATGGGCCAGAGCGTTGCACCTCTGGCCCGGCTGTTTGTCTTTCGTGGAGCGCTTTCGCGTAACGTAAGGCTAGCCGCCGGGTGCGGTACCGCCCTTTTGGCGCTTGCCATCTGGTCGGCCGCCCCGGCGTTTGGCTGGACCAACCCGGTGTTTCTTCCTTCACCGCTTGATGTGGTTGAAGCACTCTGGATTATGGTGACTCAAAACGGGTTACTGACTGACGCCGGTATTTCCATCGCCCGTGTTTGGGGTGCGTTTTTGCTCTCCGCCGTCATGGCAATTCCCATTGGCATTATGATGAGTAGCTATCGGATCGTGGGGTCTTCGCTAGAGCCATTGATTGATTTTATCCGTTATTTGCCGGTTCCGGCGTTAGTGCCGCTGTCCATCATCTGGTTCGGTATTGGCGAGGAGACTAAAATCTTTCTGCTTTGGTTGGGTACATTCTTTCAGCTTGTGCTGCTGGTCGCTGAGGATATGAAGCGTGTGCCACAAGAATATTTTGAAATTGCCTACACCCTGGGGGCAAAGCCACGCGCCGCACTCACCAGTGTTGCCTTGCGCTCAATGTTGCCATCCTTGGTGGATAATCTGCGTATCACGCTCGGCTGGTGCTGGACATATCTGATTATCGCCGAAATTGTCGCAGCTGATAATGGGCTCGGCTTCGTGATCTGGACGGCACGCCGATATATGGAAACCTCACAAGTCATGGCTGGCGTGTTTGTCATTGGCATCATCGGCCTTGTCAGTGACCAAGCGTTCCGCCTGGCTCACCGCATGATGTTCCGGTATTTATAATGTTGCCTGTGCCTTACCTAAGCTTCGTCGCTGTCACAAAAAATTTCGGCACGCTGCATGTGGTTGAGACACCATTTAACCTTGAAATCCCGCGCGGCCAATTTGTGGCGTTTCTTGGTCCCTCAGGTTGTGGCAAAACAACCCTGATGCGGATGGTCGGCGGACTGGATACGCCCACCGATGGTAGCATCCTCCTGGAAGGCGCGCCGGTTGGGGGGCCAGACCGGCGGCGCGGCATGGTGTTTCAGTCCTATTCCTCATTTCCGTGGTTAACAGTTGAACAAAATGTGCTGTTCGGCATGAAGTACCGCACTGATCTATTACCCTCAGAAAAGCGCGCGCGCGCTCTGCATTATCTAAAACTTGTTGGGTTGCAGGATTTTGGCGCAGCCTACCCCAATCGTATATCAGGCGGTATGCGCCAGCGTGTCGCGATCGCCCGTACTTTGGCGGCTGGCTCTGAAATTCTCCTCATGGATGAGCCGTTTGGCGCGCTTGATGCCCAGCTCCGCGAAGAACTGCAAGTTGAGCTACGCCGTATCCAGACCGAAGACACCAAAACCATCATTTTTGTTACGCACGACGTTGAAGAGGCAATTTTTCTGGCCGACCGCGTCATCGTATTTTCACCCCGTCCTGCCACCATCAGGGCCGATATCGATGTTACGTCCATCCTCGGTGCGGTACGCGACCTGACCACCCGCGACGGGCAGGCATTTTTCAATCTGCGCACAAAAATTCTTCATATGCTGCGCAATGCCCACACGGCTGCGGCATGAATTTCGAAGGCCAGACTGTGGTGATTACCGGTGCTAGCCGCGGGATTGGTTTCGGTATCGCCAAAGGCTTCGCTAAAGCTGGCGCTCATTTGTTGTTGCTGGCGGATGACCCTGAGGTTATCGAATCCGCTTATCGTCTAAGCGCCGTTGGCAAGGTCGTCGATATTACGCTTGAGCCCGACATCATGGCGGCATTTGATTGTCTGTCCAACATTGATGTGCTGATCAATAATGCCGGACTAGAACATTTAACACCACTTGATGATACGAGCCCTGAAGCCGCATCTTTGTTCCGCCGGATTATCGATATCAATATCACCGGCACCTATCTCGTCACGCGCGCTGCGCTACCAAAAATGCGTTCCGGCGCTCGGATTATCAGCACCAGTTCGGTGTGGGGCCGGGTCGGTGAACCCCTGTTTAGTGCCTATGTGGCGTCAAAACATGCCATTATTGGCCTGACAAAAAGCTGGGCGAAAGAGCTGGGGCCGCGTGGCATTAACGTAAATGCAGTAGCACCCGGCTGGGTAAAAACGGCTGCCTCGCTACGCTCGCTGAGCGCCATGGCGGCACGCGGCAACATCACTGAGGACATACTGCTGAACGACATCCTGCAAGGCCAAGCACTCCCGGGCTTTATGGAACCCGAGGATATGGCTGGTGTTTATATGTTTCTCGCCTCGCCCTATGCGGCGAATATTACCGGCCAAACCATCGGGGCGGATCGTGGGGAAATGCCATGGTAGGGCTGCGCGTGCTCATCACCGGCGCTGCCAGTGGCATTGGCCTGGCCACTGCGCGTGCCTTCATCGGCGCTGGCGCCAGCATCATCGGGCTTGATATTGCCACACCGCCAGACGGCATCGCGCATATTAAAACCGACATTGCTGATCCCAACAGCATTAAATCTGCCGTCAACGAAGCCGCCGCACGGCTCAGCAGGTTCGACTGTATCATCAATGTTGCAGGCGTAGAATACGATGCACCATTATCAAACCTCGATATCGCCGCGCTCGATAAGATGTTTGCCATCAATTTGCGCGGTCCGATGCTGGTCACCAGCGCCGCCTTACCATATCTGGCCAAGCCCGGCCGCATCGTGAATATCGCCTCCGAGCTCGGCTATCTCGGCCGCGCCAATGCGTCAGGCTATTGCGCCACCAAGGGGGCTATTCTCAGCCTCACGCGCTCCTGGGCGCGTGAACTTGGCCCCGATATTCTGGTTAACGCCGTGGCACCCGGCCCCATTGATACACCGTTGCTAAATTTCGACAGTATGAGTGAAAGCCTCCAGAAAACCGAAAAATCAAATCCGCTTGGTCGTATCGGAAAACCAGAAGAAGTCGCGGCGGCAATCCTCTTCCTTTGTAGCCCGGCAGCAAGTTTCATCACAGGCCAATGTATCAGCGTCGATGGCGGCGCCGCGATGCACTAAGGAGTAAATATGGTCGACAGTATCTATATGGCAGAACTTTCATGGCCAGAGTGGCAAGAGAAGATTGCAAACGGCGCCATTATTTTTATCCCCGTTGGCGCGACTGAGCAGCACGGGCCGCATCTGCCATTGAATGTGGATGTGATTCTCCCCACCGCCGTATGCGAGCGGGTGGCACGCCAAGTTGGCGGCTTGGTCGCCCCCACCATCCAGTACGGCTACAAATCGATGCCACGTTCCGGCGGTGGCCAAAGCTTCCCGGGCACCACCAGCCTTGATGCCAACACACTCAGCTTGGTCTTGCGTGATATCATTCGTGACATGGGTGCCCATGGAGCGCGCCGTTTCGTGCTCATTGTTGGACATTTTGAGAACTCCTGGCCGGTCGTCGAGGGGCTTGACCTTGGCCTGCGTGAACTCCGCCGTGACGGCATTACCGATACCACCGCCATGAAGCTGGAATATTGGGATTTCGTACATCGTGAAACGCTCGACAAAATCTTCCCCGACGGCTTCCCAGGCACTGAGCTTGAGCATGCCAGCCTCATCGAAACCTCGCTCATGCTGCTGCTGCGGCCAGATTTAGTGGACGAAACTAAAATTCCCCAAGAAGGCCGGGCTTCCTTCCCGCCATACGACATTCACCCGGCACCGCCAGGCTATTTGCGCTTAAGCGGCGTGCTGGCTGATGCCCGCGGATCGCGTGCGGAAATCGGCCAATGGTTGATGGATGACCACGTCTCTCTCATCACCCAGGCGGTCAAAAAGGAATTCGGTGTCTAATGTACGAACCACTTGATGCTGCCTTGGTGCCACGCTTCGCGGGTGTGCCCAGCTTCTTCCGCCTGCCGTTCCTGAACGATCCAACATTGGTTGATGTTGCCCTCGTTGGGGTACCGTTTGATGGCGGCACCACCAACCGCGCTGGCACGCGCCATGGTCCGCGTGAAATCCGCAACCAATCCAGCCTGATGCGCCGCATCAATGCGAACGGCGTTTCACCCTATGATTCATTACGGGTCGCTGACCTTGGAGACGCGCCGATCAACCCGATCAATCTGCTCGACGCACTCGCCAAAATCGAAGCCTTTTTCAAGCCCATTGCAGCCGCTGGCGCCGTGCCGATCACCGCCGGTGGCGATCACCTGATCACGCTGCCCATTCTGCGTGGTATCGCCAGCCATCCGGTTGGGCTCATTCATTTTGATGCCCATTCAGACACCAACGATAAATATTTCGGCGACAATCCCTATACGCATGGTTCGCCTTTTCGTCGCGCGGTAGAGGAAAATTTGCTCGACCCTAAACGCGCCGTTCAAATTGGTATTCGTGGCTCCTACTACCATGAATCTGACCTCGACTTCGCCCGGGCCACCGGCTTTCGTATCATCACCATGGAAGAATTTTGCACACGCAGCCCGGCTGACGTAATCTCGGAGGTTCGGGAGATCATCGGTACGCACCCAACCTATATCTCGTTTGATATTGACAGCCTCGACCCCTCCATTGCGGTTGGCACCGGCACGCCAGAAATTGGCGGCTTCACCGCCCGCGAAGCCCAAACCATGGTGCGCAAATTACGCGGCCTGAACATTATTGGTGCGGATGTCGTGGAAGTCTCCCCACCATTCGACCCCTCCGGCCTCACGGCTTTAGCCGGCGCGACCATGATGTTTGAATTGCTATGCACTATCACCGCGAAGGCCAAATAACATGGCGCATAGCTATGAAACCGGCAGACTCGATCTGCCCTTCGTCGGTATTTGCAGCTTCGGAAAATATCCTATCCAGCTGGATTGGGATAACCTGCATGCAGACTTCGCCATTCTCGGCGCACCGTTTGATGGCGGCACGCAATGGCGCGCCGGTACACGGTTTGGGCCCCGCGCCATCCGCGAAGCGTCAACGCTCTTCGCTTTCGGCCATGCCGGCGCTTACGACCATGAGGACGATGTAACCTACCTCGCCGACTGTCGGATCGTGGATGTTGGCGATGCTGATATCATCCACACCAACACCGACCAAAGCCACGCCAACATCGAGGTTGGCGTGCGTAAAATCCTCCAAGCCGGTGCCGTTCCCGTGGTGCTCGGGGGCGACCATTCCATCAACATACCCTGCATCCGCGCCTTCAGCGAACAAGCACCGATGCATCTTATTCAAATCGACGCGCATCTGGATTTTGTCGATGAACGCCACGGCGTCCGCCATGGCCACGGCAACCCGATGCGCCGTGCCGCTGAGCAGCCCTATATCACCGGCCTCACGCAACTTGGCATCCGCAACGTATCCTCCACTGCGCGGGACGGCTATGAGGCGGCGCGTGCCATGGGGTCAGATATTCTCAGCGTCAGGCAATGCCGTGCCTTGGGAGTTGCGGCGGTCCTGGAGCGTATTCCTGCCGGAGGGCGCTATTACCTGTCCATCGACATAGACGCTTTTGACCCCTCCATCGCGCCTGGTACCGGCACACCCAGCCATGGCGGCTTTTCTTATTACGAGGTGCTGGAATTGCTGGCGGGATTGGCCAAGCGTGGCAATGTGGCCGGTATCGACCTGGTCGAAACCGCGCCGGACTACGACCCATCCGGCATCACCGCCATCCTGGCCGCACAAATTCTGCTGAACCTCATTGGGCGCATCGCAGCAAACAAAAAATGAGCGCCAGCGCCTTGCTGGTGGGCTGACACGGAGCGCGCAGCCAAATCGGTTGTTGCCACACGGTACGTGAAAAAGCAGTCCAACTGAAAAGCAAAACCACCAAAAACTGAGAGTTTTATTGGCGTCCCCGGCGGGATTCGAACCCACGGCCCCAGGATTAGGAATCCTGTGCTCTATCCTGCTGAGCTACGGAGACGTTGCCCCCGCTATACCCGATCCAAATAACTTACGAAACCGGTGTCGCATCCAACCGGTAGCCGCCGCCTTCGGTAAGCAACAACTTGGCCACTGCTGGGTCCGGCTCTATCTTCTGGCGCAGCCGATAAACATGGGTTTCCAGCGTATGGGTCGTCACCGCCGCATTGTAGCCCCACACCTCGTTCAGCAGCACCTGGCGTGCCACCGGCTTGCCCTCGGCCCGGTATAGAAACTTCAAAATCGCGGCTTCCTTGTCGGTAAGACGGATCCGCTTGTTTTTCACCGGCTCCAACAACTGTTTGACCGCCGGACGGAACACATAAGGCCCGATGGTAAAAACCGCATCATCACTATTCTCAAAGCTGCGCAACTGTGCCCGCAAGCGCGCCAGCAATTCATTCACCCGGAACGGCTTGGCCAGATAATCATTGGCGCCGGAATCCAGACCCCTTACAATGTCGCTCTCATCAGCAGAGCCAGTCAGCATGATGATGGGTACCTTTATCCCCTGTGCCCGCAGCGACTTGCAGAAATCCCTACCATCGCCATCCGGCAGCCCCACATCCAGTAAAATTGCGTCATAGCGGGCATTCGGTGCCGCCAGCTTGGCCTGCGCTTCGGCCAGATTACCGGCTTCGGTCGGGGCAAATTCGCCGTCATGCACCAATTGCTCAACCAAGGCCGAGCGCAAAGCCATATCGTCGTCAACAACAAGGATCGGGTGCGGGCTGGACATGATGTCTCCTTAATTTAATCAAGCTTATAGACTAATTTTGCGATTCGGCGAACGTTTGGTGGCACCATTCCTTCGCTGTCTCTCTTGTGATCGCAACTTGGCATGGCAAATTCATCCCGCAAGGCCTAATTAAGGGTCATGGATCAACGGCTGAACATCTCTGAAACCTCCCTCGGTACGCCCCGCACCAGGGCGGTGCATCGCGCCATTGCCGAAATGCGGCGTGGTGTGCCGGTAGTACTGGCGGCCCGCCACCCGCTCATCGTCGCGCCCGCCGAGACCATCGGCGCCGAGGGTTTGCGTATTATCGACCTGCTCAGCGCCCAGCCAGCCAGCCTAATTTTGGCCCCCTCCCGCGCTGCCGCCATCCTGCCGCATGGAATCGCAGACTCCGACGAGGTCATCGCCCTCAAACTCGCGACCCCGTTAATCGACCTGGCAACCCTCCGCGCTGCCGCAGACCCCACCCTCGAACAAATTCTCCCGAACTTTGAGCGCACCACCGCCCCTGAAGCCGGCCTTGCCGCCCTTACACTTGGCAAACTGGCCCGCCTGCTGCCGGCCATGGTTGTGGCCCCGGTCCGCCCCGGCTGGGCCTCGCTCGCGGCGGGTGCCGACCTGCTGTCCGTCCCGGCGGACGACCTGCTCGCCTACCCCAGCCTGCTCGCGGCCTCCCTCACCAAGGTCGCCGAGGTCGCCGTGCCGCTGGATGCCGCCCCGGATGCACGCCTGGTCGCTTTCCGCGCCACTGATCAAGGGATCGAGCATATGGCCATCCTGGTTGGCGACCCCGCCAGCGAGGAAGCCCCGCTGGTGCGCATCCATTCCGAATGCTTCACCGGCGACCTGCTGGGCTCCCTGCGGTGCGATTGCGGGCCGCAACTACAAGGGGCAATCGCCCGCATGGCCAAGGAAGGTTCGGGCGCGGTGCTCTACCTCGCACAAGAAGGCCGCGGAATCGGCCTTATCAACAAACTCCGCGCCTATACGCTGCAAGATGGTGGGCTTGATACTTTAGACGCTAACCGCGCGCTCGGCTGGGACGCTGATGGGCGCAACTTCCAAATCGCCGCCGCTATGCTGCAAGCCCTGCACATGCCCCGCATCCGCCTTCTCACCAACAACATGAACAAAATCAGCGCCCTGGTGGCCTGCGGGATCGATGTGGTGGACCGCGTTCCTCACATCATCGCGCCCAACGGCGTGAACGATGGCTACTTGGAAACCAAAGCCAAGCGCTTCGGCCATTTGTTAGGCTGAGCTTGGTAGAATTCCACCTTAACCCAGCTGGCTTCCTCGAAGGGCCGGGCCTGAAATTCCCTGCATCTTATGGCCGCGCCGGCATTTCCCGCCTCAAGCAGGAAGGTGATGGCGCCACCCCTACTGGCAGCCTTAGGCTCCTGCGCGTCCTCTATCGCGCCGACCGTGAAAAGCCGCCCCTCTGTGTTGTCCCTATCGAACCCGTCCATCCCGCCGACGGTTGGTGCGACGACCCGGCGCACCCATCCTACAACCAACAAGTCACCCTGCCGTTTGCCGCCAGCCACGAAGCCCTCCATCGCACCGATAACCTCTACGACATCATCGGCGTGCTGGACTGGAACATCGCCCCCACGATCAAACATCGTGGTTCCGCCATTTTTTTGCACATCGCCACCCAAGACTACGAGCCCACCGCCGGCTGCATCGCGCTTAGCCCGCCGCATTTGCGCCAATGTCTCGCAGCCGGCCTCTCGATGATCACAGCGGCATAGCCAAATAAAGTTCAGCCATATTGTTCTGCTAAGCGCGAGACAATGCTGACACTTTAATTTTTCGATTGTAACAATAAAATTGCAAAAAACCTTACTGAATACTAGGTTCCGGAAACATCCCGGACTCAACCAACAATATTTTTGGTGTAAGTATAAATTTAAAGCAGGCACTCAAATGCCGTGCACTGGCAGCGATATGGCGCTCATGACATAATCTTTTAACTTGCCAAATCATTCTCCCAATGGGTACTAGCGCAATAATATATCCCCAAAAATCGCTGTTCCTGTTTCAAATTGGAAATTAAATGAGATCGCGTCGTTTAGGTTCGGCTGGCAGGTACGACCTTCGTACAATCATGCTGCACTGGCTCATCGCCTTTCTTGTGGCTTATCAATTTCTTTCAGCTGAGTTTTGGGATTACTTTCCCCGTCCCGAAAAACACTTTCTGATTTTTAGCCATATGTCGCTCGGGTTCTTACTGGCGATTGCGCTGGTCCTGCAGATCATCTGGCGATTATTCTGGGGTACAATCGCGGCGGAAGCGTCACCAACGCGGTTTGACCGCGTCGTGAAGCTATTTCACTTACTGCTTTTTACGTTGCTCGTCTGTCAGATCCCATTGGGCTTTTTCACCCGCTGGACCGATAATCACCCGCTTGATGTGTTCGGGTTGTTAATTCCATCGCCGCTGGGCGTTTGCTCCAAAGCGACCGGTGAGTTGGTGGATCAGATCCACGATATCAATGCATGGATCATAATGGGCCTTGCCGGCATTCACGCTGCAGCCGCCTTGGTCCATCATTATGTGCTGCATGATAACGTGCTACGCCGTATGCTGCCAGGCACAGGCAAGTAATACGTGCAAAGCGGGCTTAAGCTTATTACCGCGCTTTTCTTAAAGTAAGACCGATCAGTACTGGCATCGCAAGCAGAACGATCGGTAACTGCACAATAATACCGGCAATAATCGCCACCGCCAGCGGTTGCTGCATTTGATCTCCTGCCCCACCAATGGCCAAAGCCAGCGGTAAAAGCGCCAAAATCATCGCAACTGTGCTCATCGCAATCGGCCGTAAACGGTTCAACGCTGCTTCATATAGCGCTTCGCGTGGCGGCATATGTTTTTCCATCTCCTGATATTCCGAGACGTAAAAAATCGCCATCTCGGTCGCAATGCCGAGAATCATCACCATCCCCATCATGGCAGTGATATTTAACTCAATCCCCGTCAGCCACAGGCCAACAAAAACCGCCCCTGTTGAGAGAACCGAGCTTGCAATAATGATAATCGGCAAAATAAAGCGCTCATATAAAAACAGCAGCAATATAATCTCAGCGACCAAAGCGGCGGCAAATACTTCCAGCATACCGGTGAAGGCGATTTGTTGCTGCTGATATTGCCCCCCCAGCGTATAAGTTACACCGGCTGGCAATAGGTTTGGCTTTTGCAGCGCCTGCTTGATATCATTGATCGTACTACCAAGGTCCCGTCCCGATATCTCGGCCGTTACCTCCACAATTTGTGCAAGGTTTTTGCGGGTTAATTGCGGCTGCCCAGCCACAAAATTAATTTTGGCCACCGTGCTCAGCGGAAAAACATGCCCATCCGGCGTTGTAATTGGTATGTTCAACAGCTCACTACGGCGCAGGTCCGTTTGTGACCCCATCATTTGAACACGCACCCCAACATCGCGCGCGATGCCGAGATATTGCGTTACAACATCACCCTCGAAATATGTGTTTACCTGAGCCTGCACCTGTGCAGGCGTCAGCCCCTCAATGGCAGCCGCCGCAGGGTCAACCTGAATATCAAGCGCGTCACCCGCCGGCACCACGCCATTATTCACCGATGCCGGATCCACGCCACGCACGGCAGCAATGGCCGCCGCAACATTCTGTGCAACATCACCCAGCACCGCTGGGTTCTTGGCACTCAGGTCAATCACAACGGGCTGCGGCCGGCCCACCATGTCGCCAATCTGATCATTCAATAATTGCGCCGTATCGAAATTAACGCCGGGCACTTTGGCGTTAATTTCATCGGTAATACGGGCCATAATTTTATCAATGCCCGCCCGCTGGCGCGGGTCAGTTAAACGCACATAAAAATCGCCCTGGTTGGGCTCGTTCAGGTCTCCTCCAAGGCCAGCACCTGTGCGCCGCGAATACGCCGCAACATCCGGGTCTTGTTTAAGAATTGCCTCAATCTGCTGCAATTCTCGGTTGCTTTCCGCAAGCGACGTTCCAGGGTTGGTCCGATAATTCAGAACGAAGCCCCCTTCATCCATTTTGGGAAGAAAACCAGTCCCCACATGCCCAAAACCTACATAGCCCACAACCACCATCGCAACCACGGCGATGGCAATGATAAAGGGGCGGCCAAATAGCCCGCGCAGTAATTTCCCATGGGTGCGCTTCAGCCACGTTTCTTTGCCATGGTCGGGATCGTGCCATTTCTTAAAATCGATGATTGTGCGGGCAAGTAGCGGCACTGTAAATGCTGTTAGCAGGTAGGAAATAATCAGCGCTGACGCCATTGTCAGAGACAAAAAGCGAAAAAATGCTCCCGTCACACCCGTCAGAAAAGCAAGTGGAATAAAAATAATAATGGTCGCCAGGCTGGAGCCGGTTAAGGGCTTCAAAAACTCGGTCGCCGCGAGCAGTACCGAACTTTGTGGCAACAGCACATCTGGCGCACCGGCGCGGCGCGCAATTTGCTCAATCATCACAATCACATCGTCGATCAACAACCCAACCGCCGCGGCCAGCCCGCCAAGGGTCATAATGTTAAATGACATGCCCAGAGCATAGAGCAGCAAAACAGTTATAAACATCGACATCGGCACAACCAGGATCGCCACCAAGGTGGCCCGCCAATTTCGTAGAAACAGCAGCAAAACCATCGCCGCTAATACCAGCCCAATCAGAATCGCTTCCTCAACCGCCTGGGCTGATGCACGGACAAGCTGCGTCTGGTCATACCATTTCACGAGATGCACAGAAGCTGGCTGCGTCTTCATAAACGTGCTGAGCTTGGCCTCAACTTGCGCCTGCAGTGCAACCGAGTTTGCGTTGGCTTGCTGAAATACATCAAATTCAACCGAAGGCTTGCCCTGGTCTTCAACCAAAAGCTGCTGGGGCACTGTACCTTCTTGCACGCTGCCAAGGTCCGTCAGCGGAATAATTTTATCTCCTGTCGTTCGGAGCATAATATTGCGTACCGAATCAACCGATGTGAAACCATTATTGGAGAGCAAGAGATACAGCAGATCATTATCCTGCAAATGACCCAGCGCCGTAAGATTATTGCCATCTTTAAGGGCAGTGGTAACATCGGAAACCGTTAACCCAAACGCTTTCAACTTCGAAGGATCGAGCTTGACCTCAACCTCACGGTCTTGTCCGCCTAACGCGGTTACTTGCGCAACCCCCTCAATGCTCGAGAGTAGCGGCACAATTTGTTGTGTCGTCAGGTTTTTAAGATCAACCTGCGAAACACTGTCCGATATCAGCGCGTAGGCCGACATTGGCATCAGTACATTCGGTCGCATCTGAATGGCTTTATACGATGTTCCGGCCGGCAGGCTTGGTAGAATTTGCGAAATCGCCGATTGCACGCCGAGCAAAGCGAGGTCCATATTCGCCCCCCACGGGAAATCGACAAATATTTCACTCGAACCGCGCGAAGTTGTCGATTCAACATTTAGCGCCTGTGGAATGCTGCGTAGGGTCTCTTCAATGGGCGCGGTAACATCCAAAAGCTGCTGCCGCGGCGGCCGGTCGCCGGCATTCACTTCAATTCTTATGCGCGGAAAATTAACAACCGGGAACAGGCCAACCGGCATTGAATACGCCGCAAACATCCCCGCCAGTGTAAGTGCCACCGCAACAAATATAAGCGACCGGCGATGATGCTCGATCCATTCGACAAACTTCATTTACCGCTATCCCCGGCATCGTCAGAAAGTCTGATCTTATCGCCATCATTCAACTGGTAATTGCCGGAACGGATCACTGGCGCATTGATATCAACCGGACCTCTGACCACGTCCTGATCCTGCGTGGAATTCAGTACCTGCACCACCACGAATTTTGCGGCACCTTTATTATCTTGAACAATATAGGTTTGGCCTGCCGGATTCACCAATACCGCATCATGTGGCACAATATAACCGCTGACCTGCCCTACCGTCACATCGGCGCGGAACATTTCACCCAGCATCGCCTGCCCACCAAGCACTTCGATATCGACCGGCACCAAGCCGTTGGAAGCCTCAACAACAGCGGCACGAAAAGAAACTTTGCCATTTATTGCAGGCCCTTGCCCGATCGGCGTGAGGACGACCGCATCACCCACATTTACAGCATTGGCTTGGTCTGGAACAACACCGGCAGCAAGCTCAAGCTTGTCAGGAGGCGCGATTCCCACCAGCGCGTCGCCGGCTGCCACCACCGCGCCAGGTGCTGCATTCACCGAGGTCACTATGGCTTTAAAGGGCGCACGCATAATATGCGGCCCATCAGCGCCTTGTGCCTTCAATGATGCCAAAGTGGCACGCGCATCTGCGGCATCTTTGTTTGCTTGAAATAATTGCTGGTCGGTGGCCATGTGGCCCATCACCAGCGTTTCGGTGCGTTGCTGTAGAGCGGTTGCCAGCTTTGCCGCTGATTCAGCCTGTGTGTAGGCAAGTTCACTGGCCGGTGTTGGCATAAACCGCAACAGCGGCGCTCCCTGCGCAACCACCGCCCCGGCACGCACATACACATCCCTCACCTGCGCCTGCAATGGCGCGACCAATGTTTGCTGTGCGGGTGCTGCTGTGGCGATGCTACCATACATCGTAACAACTTGCGGCAAACTGCCTTGGGTGATGGCAGCCGTTGTAACCAATATGGATGAGCCGTCATCTGCGCGTGCCACGTTCAGTCCTACGCCGAGACACCCACTTAACAACACCGTTAAAAAAACTTTTTGAAACATCAATTGCTCACCTTTGACCTGGCGCAGTGCTTGGGTCGATTTGTGGAGTGATCCGGGTTTGTGGCAGCCCAAGCCCTAACTCGATTTGAATGGCGAGCTCGTCACTGGTCAATTCGGTCTGATCATTGATCTCATCTAGCGCACGCTCGAAGGCGGCGGTCTGGTAGTCAGCCAACCCACGTTGATCGAGGTTATTTTGCGAATAAGCTTGGTTTGCGCTAGCCAGCCTATCATTCGCATGCGCCGCCGCCTGCTGCGCATGAGCCAGATTTGCTTGTAACGCTGCGATATCGGCAACCAATGCACCAACCTTACCTTCTGAGCGATCAAGCTCGGCCTGATATTGCGCATGCAATGTCTCACGTGTGGCTTGTGCCGCCATCACGCCGCCCTGGTTATGGTCAAAAATCGGCAGCGCTAAATTTATCTGCGGCCCCGATGACCGCACATTAGACGTGTCTGACCCATAAGAAGGCCCAAGCGAGAGTGCTGGAAATTGGCTCAGGATCGCAGCGCGTACTTGCTCATCAGCGGCCTGATAGCCCAGCTTGAGCGCCAGCAAATCTGGCCGCCGTTCTGGCAAACTGGCCAGCAAGGGCGCGAGGTCGCCCGGCAATTCAACAGCGGAAGGCTGCGAAATTTGAAATCGAACAGATGGCTGTAAGCCAAGCAACGCATCGAGGCTTTGCCACGATTGCTGCAAGCTCAACCGCGCCGTAGCGAGGCTAGATTCCGCAGTCGCGACAGCAGCGGCCACCGGACCCTCATCTGACAAAGTAAGATTATTGGCCAGGGCCGCTTTATGAATCTCTGCCAACTCATCATTCAGAACAGCTAATTCCTGCGTTCGATATTCAACCTCTTGCGTGGTGCCATAGATGGCAACAGCCAACAGGCGGGCCTGCTGCCCCACCAGCCATTCCTGCCAGAGCAATTGTGCATTGGCGGAGGCAAATTGCGCCCGCGCCGCCGCCGCCCGCGGCTGATAAGTGATCAGCGACGTGATATCCTGCGAGAGCGATGCAGCGTATGAGGGGGTGGAAGCCGGCCCGCCGAGCAGAGCCATAACACCAAACCCTAGTTGCGGGTTGGGTAACGCGGTCCCACTAACCATCGATGCCTTGGCTTGCTGCAACTGGCCAAACTCAGCCGCCAAGTCAGGGTCGTTCAAAATCGCCAGTAAGCCAACCTGGTCTACCGAAAGTGGTCCGGTCTCCGGCAAAATCATCGGTTTTGCGTTGAGGTCCGTCACCGGCACCATGCGTTGCAGAGCTGCGAGGCTGGTCGCTAGATTGGCCTTCGTCACGAGCGGTTCAGGCTGATAATGCGCACAACTCGAAAGAATGAATAACAGCGGCAAGAACCACTGCCGCGACATATCCGGCGCTTTGGGCAATAAGCGACTTCCCTTCATCGAAAACATTATTTTTGCTTTAGCAATTTCAGAACCACTGCATCACCCATCACTAAACCTGTGGACCAACTATAGCGCGAAACACTTAGCCCACACTTAGTGAACCTGGCAATTTGGCGTTCCCGCCTTACAGGCGGCGCGCCAGAAGACTTTGCATACCGTGCCGGATGACGTGACTTCAACCCAATTGGTTTGTCGTGGGATCAAAGATCAACAGCTTCGTCGTATCGGGGTTGAAGATATTGGCTGCTCCGAGGCCGATAAACGCGACTGCGTGTAGGATGATGACAAAAACACGCGCATCTCACCTTAACCCCAAGCGACACCTCGGTTGCGGGCCGCAATGCGCATGCTTGCCGCACCAAAATGCCCGCAATAATCGTTGCAAAACGGCTCGTTTTTATTGCGCGTTACGGCGAAACTTAATACCCATAATCGCGCCTCATACGCGATGGCGCTTATTTTTGAATATATGTTTGAATGTCTGTAACTAATGCTGGGTTGCCTGTCACATTATGAATACCGCTCACTCCTTAATCGACACCCTGCAAGCCAACCGCGCCAGACATTTCTATACGTCTTTGTCGATTTCTAATTCCCATCCTCTCTGTTCAAGAGGAACCAACACAAACGCCTTGGGCAGCGCCTCTCAGCCCCTCAAAGATTGCCCCTATCCGTCAGGTACAATCACGGGTGACCAGGCCGCAGCGGTGGTTACGCCAGAGGTCACTGCAGTCTGATGGTTTTGTGAAATTAATTAGAAGCTTTTGTGAATTTTGTTCGGCATGGTGCGCGGTCGATTGCATCATCTCGCAACGCTGCCTATTGCCTCACAGGTTAAATGGCAGGTGGAAATCATGCGGAAATTACTGGCGGGTGTCGTTTCAGCGATCATCATCGCGATCGGCGCGGTATTGTTGTGGCCAACACCCGACCCCGGCTTAGTGCTCTATTCAGGGCTCGATTACGGCCCCGCCGTAGCTGCCGCCTTTACCAAGGCAACCGGCATTAAAGTAAGCGCGGTCAGCCTCTCAACCGGCAGCCTGATGGCCCGTATCGTCTCGCAAGGTACGCACCCGGACTGGGATATTGCGTGGTTTGACGGCGCCACCGCAGCGGTTTCGCTCGATCAAGCTGGTCTGTTGGCCCATAACCTTCCGGCACCTGCCAATCTGACCGCCACCGGCCAGACCATGCTCAGTCCGCAAGGCGCCTATATCCCGACCGGCGTGACCTTGGCTGGCGTTTACATCTACGACCCGAAGCGCTTGGCCAACCCGCCGGCAACCTGGGCTGACCTGCCAAAGCCGGCCTATCAAGGCCAGATTGGCATGAATGATCCCTCAATTTCAGGCCCCACCTACCCCATGCTCGCCGGCATGCTGAACAACGCCGGTGGCTGGCCACAAGGGCAGGGCTATGTGCAAGGGCTTAAGGCCAATGGGCTGCACATGTATTCCAAAAACTCCGCTACCCTGGCCGCCTTGCAATCACAGGCCATCAGCCTCGCGATCGTGCAATCTTCCGCGGCGATCTACTTTGCAAAATCGCACCCCGACTTGAAAATCATCTTCCCCAACCCGGCCTTTGTGCTGCCAAATGTGATGGTGCAAGCTGCTGGCCTGAATAGCCGCAAGCAACAGGATGCTGCTAAATTCATGGCCTTCGTGATGCGCCCAGATGTCCAGGCACTGCGCCAGACACAAGGCAATTCTGACGGCGAATATTGGCCGATCAGCACCGACGCACCGGCACCGCTGCCCGAAATGCCAGCCCTCAGCACCATCAATACCGTGACGCTGGACCCCAGCCATTGGGGTTCCTTGCAGAACGACATTGATAGCTGGTTTGCAAAGACCATGTCTGCGCCATGAGCCTATTGCGCGGGCTGTTGCTGGCCCTGCTGGCGTTCCTGTTTGTCTACCCGCTGGCGCGCCTGCTCAGCCTGCCGCTTTTCAGCCCTGCCGCCAGCGGGGTCGATCCCCGCGCCTATTTCGACTCGCTCATCCTGGCGCTGCTGGTGGGCGTGATCGTCGCACCGCTGGGCGCAATGTTCGCCTATATGTTGGAAACCATGCAGGGCCGCATGATCGGCGCGTTATCGCTGGTGCTCTGGGTGCTGTTTTTGGCGCCCGGCTATGTACTTACCACCGGCTGGTTGGTCATTTTTACCAACCCGCTGGCCCGCAACAGCCTGTTTGGTGAACTTTTCTTAGGCCCGGCCGGGTTGGTATTTTTATATTGCCTGAAATCGGTCCCATTCGCCGCCTTTGTGGCCCGCGCCACCTTTGCCCAACGCAGCTCAGCACTGGCTGAGGCCGCGTTGGTGCTGGGCGTCAATGTCTGGCGGCGGCGGATGCTGGGGCTACGTCTGGCACTCCCCGCCATGGCAGCCTCATTCACCATCGCCGCGATCGAGACAATGCAGGAATTCGGCATCCCTGCCACCTTGGGCATCACGAATAAGCTGCCGATCATCACCTATTCAATCTACCAGCGCCTCAATACCACCCCGACCGACTTTGCCGGTGCAGCCTCACTCTGCTGGTGGCTCATCCTCACTGCCGGGGCGCTGGCCGTGCTGCAACTCAGCGTGCAGGCACGCAACCAGGCCGCGCTCACCCATGGCCGCGCCCGCCGTAACCCGCCGCGCCCCTGCACGCGCGCGGAAAATCTGTTTTTAACCATCAGCGCCGGGTTACTCTGGGGCCTGGGCGTCGCCGCACCAACGCTGGCTTTACTGGCAATCGCTATGTCCGGCGATGTTGCCGAGACCCAATCACTTGATGCGATTTTCCGCTCGCTCGGCTACGGCATGTTAGCGGCCAGCATTGCGCTGGCCATCGCCGTGATCATCCTCAAGCTACAAGCCGGGCGGAGCCTCTGGTTCCCAGCTTTGCTGCAAGGCCTGCTCTCGGCCAACATGGCGGTGCCGGGGCTGATTCTCGGGGCGGGCTACGTGATCGCCTTCAATAACCAATATCTGCCACTTTACGGCACAGTGCTGCTGTTGGTGATCGCTTACGCCGCCGGTGCTTTGCCCATTGCCATCCGCCTGATGGGCACGGCGATCGGCCAGCTTGACAAAAAGCTCGATGAAGCCGCGCGTATATTTGCCCTCCCCACCCTCACCCGGATCATCGATATCGAGGCCACCTTGCTCGCCAAACCGGGCCTTTATGCCTGGCTGCTGGTCACTGCTGGGGTGATGTATGAATTGCCGATTTCTGAACTTCTCTATGTGCCCGGTGCCATGCCTTTGGGTGTCGCCATTGTGACCGATGATATGATGGCCCGCTACGGTGATGCTGCCCGGCTGGCTTTGCTCGGCATGGCCGCCATCGGCGTGTTGGCTTTCGGCTTCAGCCTCGCCATCCATCTGGTCACCCGCCCGCAAGCTGAAAGACCCCTCACGCCATGACGATGAGCCTGGAGATCATCGGCGCCAGCCGCAAGCTTGCTGGCCGCGTGGTGCTGAAGGATATTTCACTCGCCCTACAACCGGGACAATTTCTGGTGCTCGCGGGTGAATCCGGGTCTGGCAAAACCACTTTGCTGCGCATGGCCGCCGGGCTAGACCGCACCGATACCGGCAGCATCACGATTAATGGCAAGCTGGTCGATGATTCCAAAAACAACTTCATCGCCGCTGAAAAACGCCGGCTTGGCATGGTATTTCAGGAATTTGCCCTCTGGCCACATCTAAGCTGCCTCGAAAATGTTGCCCTGGCGGTGCCGCCTGAAACCGCTGACCGCAACAAGGCTGCCATGGCATTGCTGGACCGGCTGGGTGTGGCCGCCTTCGCGCAGCGCCGCCCGGCTTTGCTCTCCGGTGGCCAGCAGCAGCGCGTCGGCATCGCCCGTGCGCTCGCCGCCAAACCCTATTTGCTGCTGCTCGATGAACCGCTTTCCAGCCTGGATATGGAAACCCGCGACAAATTGCGCGAGGAACTGCTGGAAACCGTGCGTGATGCGGGCATCTCGGCCTTGCTGGTCAGCCACGACCCGGAAGATTGCTGGCACATGGCAGACCATGTGGCGGTGCTGGAACATGGCGTGATCCGTCAGCAAGGCACACCGCAGGAGTTATGGCGCCAGCCGCAATCGGCCTATATCGCGCGTTTCACCGGCGCTGCGGGGGGCATCTCGGTGCCCGTCACTGCCAGCCCGGATGGCACAATTCTCGATATTGGCGGCACAGCCATCGTGATACCGCAGCATATTGCCACGGCACGCGCCCGCTTATTCTGGCGCGAGGGCGGGGTTTGCCGCGCTGCGAATGGCACCGGCATTCCGGCACAAGCAATGTCCGTGCATTTTGATGCTGGCCGTTTCCGGGTGCGCTGGCAGGTGCCTGGCGTGTCTCGTCCGCTGGTCAGCTTTGAACCAGAAGCGGTGCCAACCGGTGCCGGCCACATTATACTCAACTCTGAGAAATTGTTTTTATTTCCTGAAACCGGAGACCAACGCCCATGATGGGAGCCTTAATTGCCACCTACCTCACCGCCACGGTTGAATGGGTGGAAGCCTATACCATCATTCTGGCCGTCGCCCTCTCAATCGGCTGGCCACGTGCGCTCGGCGCGGCGGGAGCGGCCTTGCTGTTTCTGGCGGTGCTGACCACCATCGGCAGCGTCATCCTGACCATGATTCACGACATCTCGATCCTGCAATTCGTCATCGGCGTGTTTCTTACCTTGTTTGGGGTGCGCTGGCTGGGCAAAGCCATTGCGCGCGGCGCCGGGCTGAAGAAGCTTCATGATGAGGATGCTGAGTTTGCCGGTTTGCGCGCCCGCGCGGACATTCACGAAGAACGCGCTGCCTGGTGGATCGCGTTTAACGGCATGTTGCTGGAAGGGCTGGAAGTTTGGCTCATTGTCGTCGCCCTCGGCGTGCAAACGCACCACACACTGGCCGCCAGCAGCGCTGCCATTGTCGCGTTGTTGGTGGTGTGCATCGCCGGTGCGCTGGCCCGCAAGCCGCTCGCCAAAGTGCCAGAAAACACCATCAAATTCACTGTCGGCTCCGGCATTTTAAGTTTCGGCACCTTCTGGATTTTAGAATCACTCGGCTATGACTGGCCGCTGGGCGATACGTCCTTACTGGCGCTGTTCGCTTTCTATATCCTCGGCGGCCTCGGACTGATCCGGCTTTACCGTGCAAAACCTCTCACCGCAGGGACCATCTAATGCAAGGCTTCATCAAAACCATATTCGGTGACAAATATACGCTGAGTGTCGCGGGCGCTTGTATCGTGATCGCCGTGACATTGCTGCACACCCCGGCCGCAATTATGGCAGGCTTCGTGTTACCGGCTTGCTTGTTGGCTGGCGCTGCCTACCTCGCCAAACATTGAGGGGCGGCGTTTAACCGCTACGTCTTATCCTCGCTGAGCACATATTCTGCCACGGCACCCGCTATGGCGGCCAGGATAACGGCCTTCTTGGGGTCTCGGCGCACCAGCAGTGAGGCGAGCTTAATGCCCATGCTCAGCATACTGAGATCGCCAAACAGGCTGGCGTGCGGTTTCTTCACGGCTTTGATGACCCGCGCCCCAATGATGGCGGCCAGAGCGGCGAGGATGAACAGGGTAGCACCGGTGATGGCAGCCGCCGGGGCTGGGGCAAAATGGGTTGTCAGCCAGATAAAATAGGCGGCGATGAGAAAGCCGAGGCCAGAGAGGCCGATGATGAGCACGGCAACCCCAAGCCCCAAGCCGAGTCCGTAATGCTGCAACAAGGCGCTGAAACGGCGGGAGAAATTCATGGTTCAGCGCCCTGTCGGCAAGAGGTTATCAGGGGCGCTTACTTGCGGCGCAGCAATTGTGCGGCCATTAGCCCCACCCCGAACGCCACCGCCAGCGCTGCCAGCGGCCGCTCGGTCACTTCGGCTTCCAACCGGTCAACCGCGACCTTGCTGGAATCTTTTACCTTACCAGAGAGTTTATCAAACTCAGCTTCCAGAGTGGAGAGGCGCGAGGACACCGCGTCGCGGTTCAGGTAAGCCCCCATCTGGTCGAGCGCGGCGGCGGCATTGTCGCTCAGCTTGTGTTTCATACCCGCTAGTTCAGAACGGAACCGGTTAAATTCTTGGGCGAGGAATTCAAGGTCAACAGTCGCGGTATCAGTTGAAGACGCGTCCATGGAATACTCCTTCACGTTGGTAGATATGATGTCGGGCGTTGCGGCGATCATTTCAACATTAAAGAAAATCTATTTGTTGCGGGTCAGCATAGACTGCAAACATGGCAATCATACGGCGGTATAATCTCATAATTGTTAAAATTGTTACGATTATTTCACACTACACGGACCATTGCTTGAAACCCACCCGTTGTTAATGTGCTTTGAACATTGGATGACCACGTCCATATATCGTTGGCTCATGTTGCATTAATGACGCGCCGGCCAGTGCGCGGTGGAGGATTTGAAATGCGGATACTCGTCGTGGAAGACGACAAGGATGTAGCCGGCTTCGTCGTGAAGGGGCTGCGCGAAGCGGGCCACACGGTTGAACATGCCGATAATGGCCGAGACGGGCTGTTTTTGGCGGCATCCGAGAATTTCGACGCCATCATCCTGGACCGGATGCTCCCGGGCGGGATCGACGGCCTGCGCTTGCTGGAAACCCTGCGGGCCCAGGATAATGTCACACCGGTGGTATTCCTCTCAGCCTTGAGCCAGGTGGATGACCGGGTGAAGGGCCTGAAAGCCGGCGGCGATGACTACCTGACCAAGCCGTTCGCCTTCGCCGAGTTGCTGGCGCGCGTTGAAGCACTGACCCGTCGCGGCAAAACCGACGGTCCTACCACCAAGCTTGCCGTGGGTGACCTTGAGATTGATTTGCTGGCGCGTGGTGTTAAGCGCTCCGGCCAAAAGATCGACCTGCAGCCGCGCGAGTTCCGCCTATTGGAATACCTGATGCGGCACGCTGGCCAGGTGGTCACCCGCACCATGTTGCTGGAAGGCGTATGGGACTATCATTTCGACCCGCAAACCAACGTGATCGACGTGCATATTTCCCGCCTACGCCAGAAAATCGATAAACCATTTGAAATCCCGTTGCTCCATACGGTGCGCAACGCGGGCTATATGTTACGCAGCGAGGACGTGTAATCTGCCTGTAGGCAATTGCGGCGGGGTAGATTGGACGATCTTTTGACGATCACTGAGCCAGTGAAGCCCAAGCGGGTCAGGCGGCGCGCGAAGCCGCTGATCCGTTCGGCCGGTATCCGGCTGGCGCTGGTTTATGCCGCCGTATTTGGCCTTAGCGCCTTCGCGTTGGCGGTATCACTTTGGTATTCCACCGTCGGGCTATTACAGCGGCAGGTGGAAGTGGCGATCCGTAACGACGCTACGGCGCTGGGCGACCATTTGACCGTCGGCGGGGTGCCATCTTTGGCGTTGGCCATTCGGGATCGTCTGGCCAATAATGTGGATGGCGATGCGATCTATTTGCTCATCGACCCGCTCGGCAACCATATCGTCGGCAATCTGGACCGTTGGCCGCAGGGCCTCACGCAGACCGAAACCTGGTACGAATTACCGGTCACCCGCCAAGGGGTGAATTCCATCGCGTTGCTGCGCGCCTACACAGTGGTTGGGGGCGACCAGTTGCTGGTGGGGCGTGACGTGCGGGCCCGCGCCGAATTGCGGCACGTGCTGCAAGACGGGCTGCTCTGGGCCATGGGCATGATGGCCGTGCTTGGACTGATCGGCGCCTTGGTCATACGTTCCCTGTTCCGCCGCATGATCCGCGAAATTTCCACCACCACCCGCGCCATTTCACGTGGCGATTTAGCCCGCCGCGTGCCACAAACCGGCGACGGCGACGAGTTCGATGAACTTGCCCAGATTATTAACGACATGCTGGAACGTATTACCCGCTTGATGGATGGGGTGCGGGAAGTTTCCAACTCCATCGCGCATGATTTGCGCACGCCAATCACCCGTGCGCGCACCCGGCTGGAAGATGCCAGCCTGCACGCGAACACAACGCAGGAGCTGAAAGCCGCCATCGAACAAGCCACGGATGACCTGGACGGCATTGTCGCCGTGTTCCAGGCCTTACTCCGCATCGCGGAAATTGAAGCCGGGGCACGGCGTTCGGCCTTTGCCAAAATCGACTTAACACCGCTCCTGATAGATATCGACGAGCTTTACCATGCGGTGGCCGAGGAAAATGGGCTGTACCTCAAAACCACCATCGCAGAAAAACTCCCGCTTCTGGGTGATCGCCAGCTTATTCAGCAGGCGGTGACCAACCTTTTAGACAACGCGCTGAAATTTTCGCCGCAAGGCAGTTATATCCGCTTTACCGCGCAGATCGAAAGCGGGGTGATTGAGATTATCGTCGCTGATAATGGACCTGGCATTCCCGAAGAAGACCGTAGCCGCGCCACTGAGCGTTTTTATCGCGCAGAATCGGCGCGCCATACCGCCGGGTCTGGGCTTGGCCTGTCTTTGGTCGCGGCGGTCGCGCAGTTGCATAGCGGCACGCTGACCTTGGCCGATAACCGCCCAGGGGTACGCGCCATTCTCTCACTGCCCACCCAGACGGTGTGATGAAGGCTCTGGCAGCCGGCCCTAAAGCCGCCATATAAAGGTCTATGTCTCAGGTTTTTGCCCGCAACGCCCCCGTCACCTTCATTCCCGAAAAACCCGAACCACGCGCGCCGCTGAAACCGCTGCGCGTGGTCTCGGAGTTCGAGCCCGCCGGCGACCAGCCCGCCGCGATTGAACAGCTTCTCGCTGGCATTGCTGCTGGTGAGCGTGACCAGGTGCTGCTGGGTGTGACTGGCTCCGGCAAAACCTTCACCATGGCGAAGGTGATCGAAAAGCTGCAACGCCCGACGCTGGTGCTGGCGCCCAACAAAACCTTGGCCGCGCAATTATACGCCGAGATGAAAGCCTTTTTCCCTGACAACGCGGTGGAATATTTCGTCTCCTACTACGATTACTACCAGCCGGAAGCCTACGTGCCGCGCTCGGACACCTATATCGAAAAAGATTCCGCCATCAACGAGACCATCGACCGGATGCGCCACGCCGCCACCCAAGCGTTGCTGGAACGCTCGGATGTTGTCATCGTCGCCTCGGTTTCCTGTATTTACGGCATCGGCTCGGTTGAAACCTATTCCAAAATGGTGGTGCGGCTGGAAACCGGCGGCCAGATCGACCGCGATTCCTTGGCGCAGGCACTGGTAGGTTTGCAATATCGCCGTAACGATGTGGCGTTTGCCCGCGGCTCCTTCCGGCTGCGCGGCGAAGTGGTGGATATTTTTCCCAGCCAGTTCGAGGACCGCGCCTGGCGCGTGACATTATTCGGCGACGAGATCGAGAAAATCTCCGAATTCGACCCGCTCACCGGCGAGCAAACAGCTGTTTTGGAAAATATTTCCATCTACGCCAACAGCCACTATGTCACCCCGCGCCCCACGCTCACGCAAGCCATCGGTAAAATCAAAAAAGAATTAAAAGAGCGCCTCGATGAATTCGTCGCGCAAGGCAAATTGCTGGAAGCCGAGCGGCTGCAACAGCGCACCACGTTCGATATTGAAATGATGGAAACCACCGGCCATTGCAAAGGCATCGAGAACTACTCGCGCTACCTATCTGGCCGCAATGCTGGCGACCCGCCGCCGACCTTATTTGAATATCTGCCCGCCAATGCGCTTTTGGTGGTCGATGAAAGCCACGTCACCGTCCCGCAAATTGGCGGCATGTATAAAGGCGACTTTTCACGCAAATCCATCCTGGCCGATTACGGCTTCCGCCTGCCGAGTTGCATTGATAACCGCCCGCTAAAATTCGAGGAATGGGATAAATTCCGCCCACAATCAGTGTTTGTCTCCGCCACCCCTGGCCCGTGGGAATTGGAGCGCACCGGCGGCACGTTCGCCGAACAGGTGATCCGCCCGACCGGCCTGGTTGACCCCGTCACTGAAATACGCCCGGTCGAACATCAGGTCGATGATCTACTCGGTGAAATCCGCCTGGTCACCGCCAAAGGTGGCCGCGTGCTGGTCACCACGCTTACCAAACGCATGGCCGAGGACCTCACCGAGTACCTCACCGAACAAGGCATCAAGGTGCGGTATCTGCATTCCGATGTGGATACGTTGGAGCGCATCGAAATCATCCGTGATTTACGCGTCGGTGTGTTCGATGTCCTCATCGGTATCAATCTTCTGCGTGAGGGGCTGGATATTCCCGAATGTATGCTGGTTGCGATTCTGGATGCCGACAAAGAAGGCTTCCTGCGCTCGGTCACATCCCTGGTGCAAACCATCGGCCGGGCGGCGCGTAACGTCGATGGCCGCGTGATCCTCTACGCGGATGTGATGACCCGCAGCCTGACCCAAGCGTTGGATGAAACCGCCCGCCGCCGCGCCAAGCAAACCGCCTGGAACGAATCGCAAGGCATCACCCCGCAAAGCATCCGCAAAAATATCGGCGAGGTGATCCATTCCGTGTTCGAGCAGGATTACGTCACCGTCTCACCTGTTAAAGATTCCGCGGTCGATGAATTCGTCGGCAAAGACCTCGCCGCCTCCATCGCCACGCTGGAAACCCGTATGCGCACCGCCGCGGCTGATCTGGAATTTGAAGAAGCCGCCAGATTGCGCGATGAAATCAAACGCCTGGAGGCCCTTGCGCTGGGCATCGCGCCACCGCCGCCTTCAAGCCGCAAACCCAAAAACTCCGGCCCCGTCCCGCTTGGCCCAGGCGGTGGCGGGTACGACCCCGCTTTACGCAAAGGCCGCCGCAGCAAAGGCCGTTGATGCCACCCCCGTCATTGCGAAACGCGGCAGCGCCAGAGCAATCCATGATAACCGATGCACCAGCCAAGCAAAATGGACTGTGACAATGCGCGCACGCCGCACCATTAGGGATAAGCCAACACAAATAAATTGTGCTGTGTTTGACTGTCCCGGCCAAACTGTTCCTATAGTCTCCTCATGAAATACCTTCCTACCCTCGCCGTTCTCGCCGCCCTCACCCCCGGCCTCGCACTGGCTGACAATATTGCCAGCGCCCTTACCGGCCAGGATGCCACCTACACGCTCACCCTCGCCAAAGTCCGCACGCATGATGTCACCGGTGCTACAGGCGCGATGCGCTTCTCCGTGATTGATGGCTGCACCGGCTGGGGCACCACCCAGCACATGACGCTCCTCATCCGCAACGCTGACGGCTCGCTGAACAAATCAGTCTCAGACTACATGACCTGGGAAACCAAGGACGGTAAAACCCTCACCTTCACCCTGCGTGAACGCGATAATGACGGTAAACTCACCACGGATGACGCCGGCACCGCCACCCATACCGGCCCCGACAATGCTGGCCAGGTGGTCTACACCACCCCTGCTGGCCGCCTGATGAAGCTGCCACCCGGCACCTTGTTCCCCATGGCGCATACTGAAACATTGCTGAAAGGCGGCACCGATGGCGCCAAAACAATCGCTGTCCCGTTATTCGACGGCACCTCAGATTCCGGCGCCCAAAACACCTTCATCGCCATCCTCGGCCATAACGGCCCGCTGAAAAACAAATATCCGGCACTTGCCAAACTCCCCAGCAGCGATGTGGACATCGCCTTCTACGACAGCAAACACGCCGACCAAAACCCAAATTTCCGCAGCCAGATGCGCTATTACGATGATGGGGTCGCCGATAATATCATGCTCGATTTCGGTGACTTCGTAATGCGTGGCACGCTCGATAAGCTCTCCATCCCCGCCTCCACCTGCAAATAACCTAATCCCTGCAAGGAAAAGCCTCATGCAAGATGTGTTTATCGTCTCCGGAAAGCCTGAAAGACATCCCGCCCACCAAACTCGGCGAAATCGTCATCCGCGCTGCCCTCACCCAAGCCGGGCTCGCCCCCACCGAAATTCAGCATGTGGTCATGGGCAATGTCATCCACACCGAGCCGCGCGATGCCTATATCTCGCGCGTGGCCGCGGTCGATGCCGGTATTCCCATCGAAACCCCCGCCCTCACCGTCAATCGCTTATGTGGCTCCGGCCTGCAGGCCATCATCACCGCCGCCCAAACCATCATGCTCGGCGATGCCGATATCACCATCGGTGGCGGCGCGGAATCGATGTCGCGCGGCGGCTATTTGCTCCCCAACGAACGCTGGGGCGCGCGCCTCGGCGATGGTAAAGTTATGGATATGGTGGTTGGTGCGTTGCACGACCCGTTCGGCAATGGCCATATGGGCATCACTGCCGAAAACATCGCCACACGCTACCAAATCACCCGCGACGAGCAAGACGAATTCGCGCTCGAATCCCACCGGCGCGCCGCCCACGCCATTGCCCAAGGCTACTTCACCAGCCAGATCACGCCGGTCGAACTGCCGTCCCGCAAAGGCCCGGTTGAATTCACCACCGATGAGCATGTGCGCGATGACATCAGCGCCGATAAACTCAGCGCCCTGAAACCGGCCTTCAAAAAAGACGGCTCAGTGACAGCGGGCAACGCCTCTGGCCTGAATGATGCCGGTGCCGCCGTGGTGCTGATGAGCAGCGGTGAAGTCACCAAGCGAAACGCCAATCCGCTCGCCCGCATCGTCGCCTACGGCCATGCCGGCGTGGAACCCAGCTATATGGGCCTCGGCCCCATCCCCGCCTCACAAAAAGCCCTGAAAAAAGCCGGGCTCACCGCCGCCGACATCGACATCGTGGAATCCAACGAAGCCTTCGCTGCCCAGGCATGCGCCGTCTCCCGCGACCTCAACCTCGACCCCGCCAAAGTAAATCCCAACGGCGGTGCCATCGCGCTCGGCCACCCGATCGGTGCCTCCGGCACCATCATCGCCATTAAAGCCATCTATGAACTCCACCGCACCCAAAAACGCTACGCGCTGGCCACCATGTGCATCGGCGGCGGCCAAGGCATCGCCCTGATTTTGGAACGGGTCTGAAATTAGGCAAGTAAGGCCAGGGGACGGCGTCCCCTGACGTTACTTACTTTTGCCCGAACCCCAAAAACCCGACCGATACGTTGGCTTGGCCGGGGTCGGTGGCGGCGTTGCTGGTTGGTGTTGGCGCGGGTTTTACTGGGGCTGGCACAGTAGCCATTTTCACCGGCACGGTATGCACGGTTGGCTTGGCGGCGCTCAGTTTTTTAGCCGGCGTTTTGCTCGGCGCTGCCAGGCTGTATGCGGGCCCATTGGTAGTCGGGCTGCTGCCGGCTTCGTTGCGGGCGGACAGGATCATGAAGGTGATATTGTTGTGGTTCAGCGCAATCGAGAGGTCGAGCGGGGTTTCCCCAAGCTGGTCTTGGGCGTTGAGGTCGGCACCGCGGCTGATCGCGTCCTGGGCGTCGGCGTAGTTGTTGGCGTTGATCGCGGTAAACAGGTCGGTTGTTGGGTCACCCGAATTCACTTTCGCGACCTTCGGCGCCGTGGCGATGCCACCTGTATTGCCCACGCCCGGCAAAGCCGCCGGTGCGGAATCCTGCGGATGCGCCCGCGGCGACGGCGGCGGTGACAGGCCGGAACCGACGGCATTAGCGCCTGGCATCATCTGCGCCAGAGCCGGATGGAACCAAAAAGCCGTTAGTATCAGGGCCGCGGGGCGTAAAATCTGTCTCATAGAAGCTTGTTTAGCTCATCAACGGTTCAGCCACCAGAACCCTGCATTCAAATAAGTCGCGAAACTCACCCAGCAAATATAGGGTAGCAACAACAACCCGGCAGCACGGTCCACCCGGTAGAATTTCCAGGCGGTCGCGGCCACCGCCGCCAGCAGCCCCAAAATCACCAGCAGCCCAGGTAGCAGCAGATGCAGCCCGAAAAATACCGGGGTCCAGGACGCATTGAACGCCAATTGCACACCCCAGGCGGTTAGTGCCGCCCGCCGCCGGCGGGGGCGGTTGGCATCGCGCCACACCATCCAGGCAGATACCGCCATCATCGCGTAAAGCAGCGTCCAAACCGGCCCGAACAGCCAATTTGGCGGGCTAAGCGGCGGGTGGGTCAGGCTCGCGTACCACCCCAAGGCGGGCCCAACGGTCAGCCAGCCAGCCGTGCCACCGACGCATAAACACAGGCCGAGGAACCCCATGAACACCAGAAACTGGGTCCAGGGGGCCGCCCGGTAATGTTCGCCATTGCTGCTGAAGAAGGCACGATCTCCTGAGTTTTACCCTATTTTACGTGTAATGGCCGCGAATCCAATAGCCATTCGGGCCATAATGTCCCGGCACCCATACCGCCCCCGCATAAGGCCGGGCTGGCACCACCACACAACCGGTCAGCGGTGCGGCAGTCAGTGCGAGCATCAAAACCACCAGTAATTTTTTCATCAGACAACTCCTTCAAACAAATGAACGATGTCTGAAGTTAACCGCGCCGACGCATTAAAAAATTGTCAAATCGCAAGCAATTGTAACGGCCGCTTATTCAGCCTTTTTGGGCTTGGCGCGCATCATCGCCAATTGTTGCTGCAAACGCTCCACCTCGGCGCGCAGGCTCATAATTTCTTCCTGATACTCATTCACCGCTTGTGGCCCTAATTGCGCGTCACCTTCGCGATAGAACGGCGTGAACAAGGTCATTGCCCGTTCCATCATTGCCATATTCTTGCGGCCCACATCTTCCATACCCGGCGGCATGAAAGCACCAACGGTTTTCTGCATCGCTGCCCGCATGGTTTCCTGCTGCTTGGCAAAGCTGCTCATCGCTTGGTCCAAATAACGTGGCACCACACTTTGCATATTATCGCCATAGAAGCCGATCAGTTGGCGCAGGAAGTTGGTCGGCAACATGGCTTTGCCCTTGCCTTCTTCTTCGACAATAATTTGGGTCAGCACCGAACGGGTGATATCTTCGCCGGACTTGGCGTCATACACCACAAAGTCGCGGTTTTCACGCACCATTTCGGCCAGATTATCCAGCGTGATGTAGCTGGAACTTTCAGTGTTATACAACCGCCGGTTGGCGTATTTTTTTACGATGACCGGGTTTGGCGTTTCAGATGCAGCTTCGCTCATTCTTGAATGTCCCCCTGGCCCAGATACGGGCTTCCAACCAGACGTTCCCACATGTTTTTCCGCAGTGCAAACTTATCTTCGCAATTGCCATATAGCGGGGGAACCTCGTTTTAGGGTAGTACCATTTGTAAGGGTGGCTTTTTTCGGGGACATGATGCTGCATGCGAGACCGACTGGCCGAAGATTGGGTGGCCTTGTGGCAAAGCGAGCTGACCGCAATGGCGTCGGACCGCGAATTGCGGGAATCCATGGCCGCCATGGTGGCGCTGTGGGCCAGCACTGCCAATGCCGCACTCAGCATGATGCATACGCCGTATGACCAAGCGGCCCGAACAGCCCAGCACACTCAGCCGCCGGGGGCCGCGCCCGTTGCTGCTGCATCTCAGCCTCGCCTGGATGAGGTCGAGCAGCTCAATCGCCGCATCGCCGAATTGGAGCAACGCCTGGCCCAATTGGAACGAGCCGAACCCACAAGCCCCTGATGGGCAAGCCTTGGCGGAACTGTTCGCCGCCGTCGCCGCCCAGGACCGCGCCCTAATCTCTGGCATCGCTGCCTACCGCGCCTCACCTTACAGCCGCGACATTCCAGACCCGCCGACAATTTGGGAAGAATCTGAAACGCGCCTGCTCGACTATGGCGGCAGCGGCGCCAAAATCCTGTTCGTTCCTAGCCTGATCAACCGCGCCTATATTCTGGATTTGATGCCGGACGCCTCAATGCTGCGCTGGCTGGCCGCCAATGGCACCCATCCTTATTTGCTGGATTGGGGCTGGCCCGGCGAGGCCGAACGCCATTTCACCCTCACGGACTATGTCGCCGGCCGGCTGGAACGCGCCATTGCCGCCATTGAAGGCCCGGTCATTCTGGCCGGCTACTGCATGGGTGGGCTCTTGGCCCTGGCCGCCGCCTGCCGCCTGCCCGGCAAAATTTCCGCCCTCGCCTTGCTGGCCACCCCCTGGGATTTCCACGCGGAGACCCAGGAGCAAGCCCAAACCCTGGCCCGCAGCCTGCTGATGCTGGAGCCGATGCTGCAAGCCTGCGGCACGCTGCCCATCGACGCGCTGCAAACCTTATTCACTATGATCGACCCGTTCGGCGTGGGCGAAAAATACCGCAGCTTTGCAGCACTTGACCATTCCACGCCCCGCGCCCGCCGTTTTGTTGCGATGGAAGATTGGTTAGCCGATGGTGTGCCTTTGGCCGCCCCCGTGGCGCGCGAAACCTTGGGCGGCTGGTACGGCGAAAATTCCCCCGCCAAGCTTAACTGGCGCGTCGCCGGGTTGCCGGTGCTGCCCGCCAGCCTCACCATCCCCTGCTTCGCCGCCGCCCCGGCACGCGATAAGCTGGTGCCACCGGCTTCGGCCCGGCCCTTAGCCAAGTCATTGCAAAATTGCACCTATATTGAACCCGCCGCCGGGCATATCGGCATGATCGCGGGCACCAATGCCCTTGACGCATTGTGGAAGCCTTTCGGGGATTGGCTGCACCGCCTATAGCTGCCATTAAGGGCAAAAATTCAACCAAGGGAACCTAAACATGGAAGATATCGTAATCGTCTCAGCCGCGCGAACTGCCGTTGGCAGCTTCAACGGCGTATTTGGCTCGACCCCCGCCCATATTCTCGGCATCGCTGCCATTAAAGCCGCCATTGAGCGCGCTGGCCTGACCGGTGAAGATATCGACGAAGCCATTCTCGGCCAGGTGCTCACCGCCGCGCAAGGCCAGAACCCCGCCCGCCAGGCCGCCCGCGGCGCTGGCATTCCGGATTCCAAAACCGCTTTCGGCATCAACCAGGTTTGCGGCTCAGGCCTGCGCGCCGTCGCCCTCGCCGCCCAGCAAATTCGTACCGGGGAGAGCAATATCGTCATCGCTGGCGGCCAGGAGAGCATGAGCCTCTCCACCCACGCCGCTTACTTACGCGCGGGCCATAAAATGGGCGACCTCTCCTTCATCGACACCATGATCCGCGACGGCCTGTGGGACGCCTTCAACGGCTACCACATGGGCATTACGGCGGAGAACGTGGCGAAGGAATACCAAATTACCCGCGCCGACCAGGATGCGTTGGCCTTGGCCAGCCAGCAGAAAGCTGCCGCCGCCCAGAAGGCCGGCAAATTCAAGGATGAAATCGTCGCCGTGACGCTCACCACCCGCAAAGGCGAAGTGGTGGTGGACCAGGACGAATATATCCGCGCCGAAACCACCGCCGAGGCGCTGGCCAAACTGCGCCCGGCCTTCACCAAGGAAGGCACCGTCACCGCCGGTAATGCGTCAGGCATCAATGACGGCGCGGCTGCGCTGGTGGTGATGAGTGCGAAGGAAGCCGCCAAGCGTGGCTTAACGCCGCTCGCACGCATCGCGAGCTTCGCCACCGCTGGTGTGGACCCGGCTTTGATGGGCACCGGCCCGATCCCGTCCTCACAAAAAGCCTTGGCCCGCGCTGGCTGGAAAGCCGACGAGCTTGACCTGATCGAAGCCAACGAGGCCTTCGCCGCGCAAGCCTGCTCGGTGAACAAAGTGCTCGGCCTCGACCCGGCAAAGGTGAATGTGAATGGCGGCGCGATCGCCATCGGCCACCCGATCGGCGCTTCGGGTGCCCGCATCCTCACCACGCTGCTGCACGAGATGAAGCGTAGCAACGCCAAAAAAGGCCTCGCCACACTTTGCATCGGCGGCGGCATGGGCGTTGCCATGTGCGTGGAGCGCACGTAAAATGCCATGTGCGTGGAGCGCACGTAAAATTGCTTGCGTGGAGCGCACGTAAAATTGCTTGCGTGGAGCGCACATAAAATTATGTGCGTGGAGCGCTAAGAACAATTACCCCTTCGTCATCCCCGCGCAGGCGGGGATCTTCTCTCTGGGAAATATCCAAATATGGCCATCAACAAACTCTATCCCGACGCTAAAACCGCTTTGGCTGGCCTCCTGCATGACGGCATGACCATCATGTCGGGTGGCTTCGGCCTGTGCAGCGTGCCGCAAGCCCTTATCGACGCCATTCGTGATTCCGGCGTGAAGGACCTCACGATCATTTCGAATAATGCCGGTGTGGATGATGCGGGCCTCGGCGTGCTGCTACAAACCCGCCAGGTGAAGAAAATGATCTCCTCCTACGTGGGTGAAAACGCGACGTTCGCGAAACAATATCTCGCCGGTGAGCTGGAAATTGAATTCAACCCGCAGGGCACGCTGGCCGAGCGCATTCGCGCTGGCGGTGCTGGTATTCCGGCTTTCTTCACCCCCACCGGCTACGGCACCGTCATTGCCGAGGGCAAGGAAACCCGTGAGTTTGACGGCAAACATTACGTCATGGAACGTGCCTTGAAAGCCGACCTCACCGTCATTCACGCCTGGAAAGCCGACACTGAGGGCAACCTGGTTTACCGCAAAACCGCCCGGAATTTTTCTCCGATGATGGCAACCGCGTCTAAAATGACAATTGTGCAGGTGGAACATCTGGTTGAACCGGGCGAACTTGACGCCGATTCCATCATCACCCCCGGCGTGTTCGTCAAACGCATCGTCAAACTTGACTCCATCAACAAACGTATCGAACAACGCACCGTTCGCAAGAGGGCCGCATAACATGCCTTGGACACGTGACCAAATGGCGGCCCGCGCCGCCGCTGAAATTCAAGATGGCTTTTATGTCAATCTCGGCATTGGCATTCCCACCCTGGTGGCGAACCATATTCCTGAAAACATCACCGTGCAGCTGCATTCTGAAAATGGCATGCTGGGCATTGGGCCGTTCCCTTACGAGGGCGAGGAGGATGCTGACCTGATTAACGCCGGCAAGCAGACCGTCACCCAGATTCCGACCACCAGCTTTTTCGATTCTGCCGCCAGCTTCGCCATGGTGCGCGGCGGACATCTGGACATCACCATCCTCGGCGCCTTGCAGGTGGCTGAAAATGGCGATCTCGCCAACTGGATGATCCCCGGCAAAATGGTCAAAGGCATGGGCGGTGCCATGGATATGGTGGCCGGTATTCCGCGGGTGGTGGTGCTGATGGAACACACTGCCAAAGGTGAGGCGAAAATCCTTAAACAATGCAATTTGCCGCTGACCGGCAAAGGCGTTGTCAGCATGATCATCACTGATCTTGGCGTCTTCGAAGTCAATAAGGGCCAAACACCCGGCCTTACCCTCATCGACCTTGCCCCAGAGGTAACGGTCGATGAAATCCGCAAGCAAACGGAAGCCGAATTTTCGGTCAAACCCGGCCTTGTGTAATCCAGGTTTTGCTTAAACCAAATCTTGTTTAAGCCAAGTTGCGCGCGTCATGTCCGGCAACAGCCGGCATGACCGCACAACATGACGACCTAAAATCCAAATTCTACCACGCGGTCATTGCGGGCCATTAAATTATTGTAACGGCTGAGCGCCAGCAGCGGGAAAAACCGCGGGTAGCCATGATATTTCAAGTAAAATACCCGCGGGAACCCAACCGCATTATAGGGCGCTTCTTTCCAGCTCCCATCCGCCCCTTGCTTGCTCTGTAAGAACGCAACGCCGCGCGTCACCGCCTCATGCTCCGCTTTGCCAGCCGCCATCAGCCCCAGCACTGCCCAGGCGGTCTGCGAGGGTAGGCTTTGCGCGGCATGGCCATGAAACTCACCGGGTGGTGCGTCACCATAGCTTTCGCAGTCCTCACCCCAGCCGCCATCTTCACGTTGCTTATTCAGCAACCAGCCGACCGCCCGCTTCACCATGCTATCCTCGGGCGAAACGCCAGCCGCATTCAGCGCGCATAGCACCGACCATGTTCCGTAAATATAATTGGTGCCCCAACGGCCAAACCACGAGCCATCCGGCTTCTGTGTTTCCCGCAAATACGCCACACCGCGAGCAATTGCCGCCCTATCCTCCGGCTTGCCCAACTGCGCCAAGAACGAAATGCAACGCGCCGTCACATCCTCGGTCGGCGGGTCCAGCAGCGCGCCGTGGTCGGCAAACGGAATATGGTTCAAATACTGCCGGTCGTTATTAATATCAAACGCGCCCCAGGCCCCGTTGGTGGATTGCATACCCACAATCCATTCGCGCGCCCGCGCGATTGAGTCCGCGTATTTCGGGTCACCGGCGCGGTGCAGCAGCATCCCCACCACCGCGGTATCATCCACATCCGGGTAATGCGGGTTGTTATACTGAAACGCCCAGCCGCCCGGGCGCGTACCTGGCGTATTATCCGCCCAGTCACCCACCACATCCAAAACCTGCCGCTCCAGCAGCCAGTCGCACGCCGCCCCCAAAGGTGCGCCCGCCTCCGCCAGCGCGTGCCCGGCAAGGCCGGTATCCCAAACCGGCGAGAGGCAGGGCTGGCAATAGGCGCGGTCTTCCTGCACCACCAGCAATTTGCGCACCGAAGCCCAGGCAATCGCAAAATCAGGATGCTCGGGCGCGTAGCCCAGCATATCAAACATCATTACGGTGTTGGCCATGGCCGGGTAAATCGCCCCCAGCCCATCCTCACCGTTCAAACGCTCTTTGACAAACGCAATGGCTTTTTCAATCGCTTGGGCGCGCGATGAAGCCGGGAAGAACCTTTCCACCCGCCGCAGCACCACATCCAGCCCTTTGAAAAAATACCCCCAGGGCGATTTATACGGCCCGCGAATCCAGTCCCGCACCTGCGCCGGCGGCACCACAAACAGCTCATCAATCCGTATATTTTTCGGGTTCCGCGCAATCGGCTTATTGGCCATCAGCACCAGCAACGGCGTCATCACGGTGCGCGACCAGTACGAGACCTTACGCATGGTGATCGGAAACCAATCCGGCATCAGAACCAGTTCCACCGGCATCACCGGGCAGGCTTCCCATGGCACCGCGCCGAACAAAGCCAACTGAATGCGGGTGAACACATTGGTCCGCGCCGCCCCACCATGCGCCAGAATCACGTTGCGGGCTTTCACCATATGCGGCGCGTTCACATCATCGCCGATGCATTTCAGCGCGAAATAGGCTTTCACGCTGGCCGAAATATCAAACTTGCCACCATGGAATAATGGCCAACCGCCAGGGTTGGTTTCATGGTCGCCCTGAATGTTGCGCAAATAGACACCAATTTTGGCTTCTAGTTCCGGCTCTATCCGGTCCAGATAATGTTCCAGCAGCACATATTCCGCCGGGATGGTGGCATCTGCTTCCAGCTCATACACAAAATGCCCGTCCGGGCATTGCTCGCGAACCAAGCTGGCGCGGGCACGGTCGATGGTTTGTTCAAGAATGGCGTTCATGGGCAGAATATACTCAATAGCCGGTCAGCATGGCCATAGCGGCGGCATTGCCGGAGCGGATGGCACCTTCAATGGTGGCGGGCAGGCCGGTATCGGTCCAATCGCCAGCCAGCATAATATTCGGGTCTGCCGTGCGGGTTGGCGGGCGCAGCCGCAACTGGGCTGGGGTCGCGGCAAAGGTCGCGCGTTTTTCCCGCACCACCCGGTGCGCCGGAATTTCAGCGCCCAGCCCGAATGCTGTGGCCAAATCAGCCCAAACCTTCGCTGCCAGCACATCATTCTCGATCTCGGCATATTTATTGGCCGCTGAAACCGTGACGGACAAAATATCGCCTTTGGCGAACACCCATTCCGCCACGCCACCGACCAGCCCCCAGAACCCGGCCTCGCCGGGGTCGATGCGGCATTTGAAATGTAGATTCAAAATCGCCTGGTGTTCGTTCGGCACGCGCAGGCTCGGCATTAATTCCGCCGCGACCCAGGCCGGTACCGCCAGAATGGTTTTCGCCCCCGGCGTTAGGTCCGTCACCCGGCTACCCAGCCGCACATCTGCGCCACGCGCCATCAGCCAGTCTATCGCGGGGTCGATAAAACTCTCAGACAACCCCACCTTCGGAAAGCGCGGAATGCTATGTGCCCCGCCACGCTCGATGGTTTCCGCAATCACCGCCCGCAACGGTGCGGCGGAAGCCACATCAGGCGGCGTGTTGAGGGCAGCAATCGCCAACGGCTCCAGCAAATTGCGGTACAACGCACCTGTGCCCCCCACCAGGGGGGCCACCAAATCGTCGATCTCCGCCTTACGCAATTTCAACAGCGCCAGATAATCACTGGTGCGCGTCCCTGGCACCCGGCGGGCTTTGGAAAACACCCACCATGGCAACCTGCCGCGATTCATTCGCAATTTCCAGTGCGTACCGCTGGCCACATCCACAAACGGAAATACCGGCCGCACTGGGCCGGTTAAGCTATCCAGCGTCCCGACCCGCGCCAGATACGCCATGACAGCATAATTGCCCGAAAGCAGTAAGTGATTGCCGTTATCAATCCGGCAGCCGAGCATGGGGTCGAAATACGAACGGCACCGCCCCCCCGCCGCCTTCGCCGCTTCGTGCAGCACCACCTTCACGCCGCATTCTGTCAGCGTGCAGGCGGCGGCGAGCCCCGCCACGCCACCACCGATGATGGTGACCGTCATGGCAGATAAACTTGCGCCGCCAGCTTCAATTTTTCGATTGGCGAGAGGGACACCCGGCCCTTTTTATAATCATAGCTCCGCCGATGCAGCTTCAGCAGCAATGGCTTATAGCTGGCCAGCATAATCCGCGCCGGCTTCATGGCTTTCTGATCGCATAAGGCCATCGAGGTTTCCGCCTCTTTATAATAGCGCATCGCCAGCCTGGCGAGTTTCACACAGACGAATGGCAGCCGCGAAGACTCCATGGCCCCTTGCGGGTCTAACGGCACACTTTCCTGGCGCAGATATTCATATGGCAAATATAACCGCCCACGGCTGGCATCCTCGCGCACATCCCGTAAAATATTGGTTAGTTGCAGCGCCCGGCCTAGCGCATAAGCCGTATCCTCGGCGGAGGTGCTGGAATCACCAAACACCCGCACTGATAGCCGCCCGACCGCTGATGCCACTCGGTCGCAATAAAGCTCCAGGATCGGTAACGGCGGCGCCACAATTGGCGCCCCCGCATCCATTTCCATACCATCGATAATGGCAACAAAATCGGCTTCCCGCAGCCGGTAATTCAGCACTGCCACCCGCAAAATCCGGGTTAGCGCGTTGCTGGTACGCCCGGCAAACACACCGGCAATAATCTGCCGCCAACCATGCAGTAATTTGCGCTTGGCGGCGAGTGGCGCGTCCTCATCAGCGATATCATCCACCAAGCGGCAGAAGGAATAAATGGCATACATCGCCGCCCGGCGTTCCGGCGGCAACATTTTCATGCCGTGGTAAAAAGACGTGGCAGAGGCGCGCACAATCGCCGTTACTGCGTCCACATCAGCTTGATTCAGTACCGGTATTAGTTCCATAATAACCTCGGGCTGGCGAACATCATCGCCTTTATAAAATCAAATTTGTCCAATTTCACCCGCATCGCCAGCGCATCATGCTGCTTTAATTTCATCGTCAAACAAATTGCCAAACGCGCAATGACCGCCGTTTCAACCCGCAGCCGCCGCGCCTTTACCAAACCAGGCAACGCCAACCCGGCTTCGTTCAATTTATCGGTTGCGACTAACATAGCATCAAACACCGCCCGCAGCCCGGGCACGCTGGCACCGCGCGCGATGTCATCGGTGGAAACATGATGCTGTGCGAGCCAATCTTGCGGCACGTAGCAGCGGTCCAAATTACGCAAATCAAGTGCCACATCCTGCAAATGATTATTCACCTGCAAGGCCGCACATAACGCATCTGACGCGGGCCAGGTCACGCGGCTCTCACCGTGCAAATCCAGCACATAACGCCCGACCGGTGCTGCAGAGTAACGACAATAATCCAGCAAAGCTGCCCAATTTTCATAACGGGTTTTGGTTGCATCCTGCCTGAATGCCACAAGCAATTCCCGTGCATGAATGTCCGATACATTAGTTTCTTGTAACGAAGTTCGCAGCGCCAGCGCGCTGGGGGCTCCGGTATCCTGCATACCGGTCAATACGGCTTCCATTACATTCAGCCGCGCTACCTTATCCTCGGGGCTCAGCGTTGGGTGGTCGGCAATATCATCCGCGTTCCGGGCGAAATTATAAAACGCATGCACATGGCGGCGCAGATTGGCCCGGATCAGGAACGATCCGACCGGAAAATTCTCATCGCCTTTGCCTTTCCCCGATGCGTTTTCCACATTCACATCGGGCGGGCTTGCCGGGAGCGCTCGTTTATTATCATTCGCACTCATGCGCCTGCCTTATAATCACGGTTTTTCCAGCGCGCCCCGGTACCGCGCCAGACATCCAACGCCGAACTTAAGGTCGCGGCCATGTAAAACAGCGCAATTAATGGCAGCGTCAAGGCCCAAAACCGGCTTTGGCCGTAGCGGGTCAAGGTTGGCAGATAGCTCACCGCTGCCAGCGAAAACGCTGCCAGCCCGAAAACGAAGCTCCAGCCGCGCCCAAACAGCACGTCCCAGGCCGGCACCAGCCATACCAAGGTCAGCCCCACTAATGTCCCCGCCAATATCACGGCCGAATGGCGTAGCTGGGTGAACGCCGTGCGCGAGACCATTTTGAAAATATCACGAAATTCCGGGTAAGGGCGGATCGAGGTCGCCAGCCCGGAATGGCCCAGAAAAATCGGCCCATAGGCTTTGGCCGCAATCGCGAGCGCCACATCATCAATCAAGGTGGATTTGATCGCCGCAATCCCGCCAATACGCGCCAGCGCCTCACGCCGAATTAACACCGTCCCGCCTGCCGCTGCCGCCACCTTGCTCAACGGGTCATTCACCTTGGCAAACGGGTAGAGCATCTGGAAAAAATACACAAAGGCGGGCACCAATGCCCGTTCGGCCAAGCTGGTACAATTTAGCCGCACCATCTCAGAGACCATATCCACGCGCGGATGCACCAGCCGCGCCACCAGCGAGGATAGATGCCGCTGATCATGCACAATATCAGCATCGGCGAACAACAAAACCGGCGCCGTGCTGTGCGCGACACCTTGGTCCAAAGCCCATAATTTACCCGACCAGCCAGGTGGTTTTTCCGCCGCCGTGAGCAACGTAAAATTAGCCGCATCACCGGCCGCCGCCCTCGCCAGAGACGCCGTCGCGTCAGTGGAGCGGTCATCTACCAAAATCACCCGAAACCGCCCCGCATAATCCTGCTTCAGCAGCGATTCTATCACCGCCGCAATCGTCTCCGCCTCATCACGGGCGGGGATGATCACATCCACATCTGGCAATTCAGACGGCAAAGCCGGCGGCAATTCCGGCCCGGACTCCCAGAAGCGCCCATGTGCGAACACCAGATAAACCCAAACGCAGAGTGCCAGAGCCGCGATCATGTGAGCATCCCCTCAGCGCTGAACCACGCCAACGCATCCGCCACCGCCACCGCCGCCGGGCGCGGCGCATAACCCAACATGCGGACTGCCTTAGTGGGGGAGAAAAACATCTTTTTGCGCGCCATTTGCAGCACTTCCGGTGTCATCAAAGGCGGCTTGCCAGTAAGCTCCGCAAGCCGCTCCATCGCCCAGGCCACCGGCATGAGCGGGCCGATTGGCAGCGCAATTTTCGGCGGCTGACGACCGGTCTGGCTTGCGATCAACCCCAGAAAATCCCGTAGCATCAAATCCTCGCCGCCCAGAATATACACTTCGCCCGGGCGGCCCTTGCGCAGCGCCAGCACGTGCCCCGCCGCCACATCATCCACATGCGCAATATTCAGCCCGGTATTCACATAAGCCGGCATTTTGCCATTGGCGGCATCCAGCACCATCTGGCCGGTGGGCGTGGGCTTCACGTCACCCGGCCCCACGGGTGTGGAGGGGTTTACGATCACAATATCCTGCCCTGCCGCCGCCAATGCACGCACCGCCTGCTCGGCGTCATATTTGCTGCGCTTATAAGCACCGATCAAATTTGCGGGGTCCACCGGCGTGGTTTCATCCGCTGGCGTGCCATCCTTGGTCAGGCCCAGCGCCGCGACCGAGCTGGTATAAACCGATCGCTCAACCCCCGCCGCCGCCGCCGCTTTCAGCAGTGCGACCGACCCATCAATATTCACTTTGCGCATGGCAGCCGGGTTCGGCACCCACAGCCGGTAATCCGCTGCCACATGAAATACATAGCGGCACCCTCGCACCGCCGGGGCAAGGCTCTCCGGCTGGGCTAGGTCTGCCGTCACAATCTCCGCCGCCAGCCCTGCCAGATTGCGCCTATCACTACCTGCCCGGGCGGTCAGCCGCAGGCGGAAGCCCTCAGCCTGCAAGGCACGCGCCACGGCAGCGCCCACAAAACCAGTGGCCCCGGTCACCAAAACAAGATCGTCAGAGGCCAAACAGATACTCCGCAGTTCACAGCTTTGTTCCCCCGCTTATATACAAAGTGGGTTGAGGCTGGTGTAGAACGCATAGCAGGCTCAGGTGCAACACGTAACCGCATGGGATAGAGAGAAGATAAATGGACGATGCGATCGCCACCGCCGATTTCAACGCGCGGCACTGGAATTTCCCACAAACCGGCAACATCCAAGCAGGGGATGCAACGCATTACGGCATGCTCACGCGCCTGCTGATTGAGACCTATAACCCCTATAAACCGGCGGTTTTGAACTGGCCGAAGCTGGAGCCAGACGCGCTGGCTCGCATCACCTCCTTGCCGATCTGGGACATTGCTGTGCAGACCGAGATCAAGGCCAGCATGCGGATCGAGGCTTTTGCCGCCACCATCAAGGACCCGGACCTTAAAGCCGCTTTGCTTCATATGGCGCGGGAGGAAGCCCGCCATAAGGATGTCCTCTCCCGGCTGGTCGCCGCCTACGACATTCCGCTGAAGCCCGATGAAGTTTACAAGCAGCCGCGCGATCCCGAATGGGCTTTTATGGTAACCGGCTATTCTGAGTGCGTGGACAGCTTCTTTGCCTACGGATTATTCGAAATGGCCCGCCGCTCGGGCTATTTCCCGCCAGAGTTGGTAGAAACCTTCGAGCCGGTGGTGCAGGAAGAGGGCCGCCATATTCTATTTTTCACGAACTGGATCGCTTGGCATAAGGCCACCATGCCGCTCTGGCGCCGCCCGTATTTCTTCTGCAAAATCATCGCTGTATGGTTGTTTCTGATTTACGAACGCATCGGCATTGCCAAGGATGTTGACGGGCTGGAGAATGGCGACGCTAATTTCACGGTCAACGGGTCCAAGGCCCTGGCCGACGAAATGGACCCTGCAACCTTGATTGATATTTGCCTTGAGGAAGACAAAAAGCGCATGTCCGGCTACGACCCCCGCTTGCTGCGCCCCACCACCATGCCGAAACTGGCGCGCTTTGCCCGGCTCTTCATTCGCCCCAAGAAACGCACCGTTTAAGTGAAAAAACACGTTAAGTGAAAAAACACGCACGTCTTATCCCAGCCATTTTCGCACTGGCTGGGGTCGCCATCGTCACCGGGCTTGTCATTTATTTCGGCGCGGGGGACGTGCTGCGGGTTCTCACCTCGGTCAATATTTACGGCTTTATTGAATATATCGGGGCCCAGCTTGGCATCACATTGGGGCTCGCCTTGTGTTGGCGCATGCTGTTGCGCAGCAAAAGCCGCGGCAGCTTCCCGCTGCTGGTCTGGGGTCGCCTGGTGCGCGATGCCACCGGCGAGTTCCTGCCCTTCAGCCAGGTTGGCGGCTTCGTGCTCGGCGCACGGGTCATCACGCTGGCTGGGGTTACCGTGCCGGATGCTGTGGCCTCCACCATCGGCGATGTGACCACCGAATTTTTGGGCGAGCTGGTGTTTATCGGTGTTGGCCTGGCCATTCTCGCCCATTTAGCCCCGTCCAGCGATCTGTTGGTCCCAGTCGCCATCGGGCTCTGCATCGCGGTCGTGATGGCGGTCGGGCTAATCCTGGTGCAGCGCGGCGGCGGCAAAATCTTCCGGGCCATCGCCGAAAAACTCGCCGGTGCCGCCGGCGAGGGTGCCATTCTACATATGGACCGGCTGCAACAATCGCTCGACAATATGTATGCCAAGCGCGACCGTCTGGCCTGGGCCGCTTTCTTTCACTTGGTCTGTTGGTTCGGCACCGCCACCGCCTCGTTCGTGGGGTTTCACGCACTCGGCGTACCGCTCTCCTTTTCGGACGCAATTGCCATTGAAGCGATGCTGCACGCCATTATGGCGTTGGCATTTTTTGTGCCGGGCCGGGTTGGCATCCAGGAGGGCGCTTACACGCTTCTCGCTGGTATTTTCGGTGTGCCACCTGACATCGCTCTGTCACTCTCGTTGCTACGCCGGGCACGGGATTTCGTGATCGCGGTACCGGTATTAGTGGCGTGGCAGACTTTGGAAGCCAAACGCCTGCGGGCCGCCGCCATTCAATAAAGCATGCATGTTTCGTCTGCGTGAATACGCATTGCCGCCGCTTGTTCAGCCCTAGTCGCGTGCGCATCTCTGGTGCAGTATAAAATTGGTTTAAAGGATCTTCATCATGTCAATTTTTGGTTGGATCGTTCTTGGACTCATCGCCGGCTGGATCGGCAGTAACATTGTCGATAATGGCGGCAAGGGCCCGATTCTGGATATCGTGCTCGGTATTGTCGGCGCGATGGTCGGCGGCTTTATTTTCAACGCGCTCGGGGCACATCCGGTAACGGGGCTCAATCTCTATAGTCTGTTCGTTGCGGTCATTGGCTCCGTGGTGGTGCTGGTTGGCTACCATGCCGTAATGGGCCGCCGCCGCTTATAATTTTAATTTTGTACCAAACGCTTCCGCGGAATTAAACCGGCTTCCCAACAATCATGCAATCACGTTTACTCGGTTGCATGGAGCATGTGCGTAACCGCCGGATATTTGCCGCCGCAACAACAGGGCTGGTGCAGCGCGGTGCCCAAATTCTGGCGACCCTGATCACCTATCCGCTGGTACTGCATGATTTAGGCGTCGCGGGCTTCGGTGTTTGGGCGGCTGCCACGTCACTAGCGTGGCTGGCCGGTAATCTCGATTTCGGCCTCGGCGCTGCCTTGATCAGCTTGATTCCGCGCAGCATGGCAGAGGCGGATCACAAAGGGCGCGATTATGTCGCCGCCGTACTCATCGGTAGTTGCTTAATCGCAATCACCTTGCTGGGCGTTGTCGTGCTGGCCATCGCATTCGGTTGGCTGCCGCAATTCAGGCCGGTTTTCCTGATCGCGGCGATAGCACTTTGGCTTAGCATTCCGCTGAACGCCGGCAATAATATCTGGTTTGGACTGCAAAAAGCCTATGTGCCCGCCGGCTGGCAACTAGCACAAACCATCCTCACCTTATTGTTGGTCAGCACAGGTGCGCTGTGCCAGGCAGGTGTTAGCGCACTCACCGCCGCCATCTACGCGCCAGCTCTTGCCACGAGTGCCGCCATCCTGACCCATGCGTTCATCAGCTACCCAAATTTACGCCCATCCTGGCATCTCAGCAGCACGGCGATGCGCACGGTGCTCACCCAAGGCAGCCAATTATTTGCGATCACCTTGGCGGCGCGCATTTGTACCACCGCCAGCGGGTTGCTCGGAATTATCACCATGCCGTTCTGGCCGGGCTTTGCCGACGCACTCTCCACCAACGACCATGCGTGGCTTACGCGCACGCTCCGCCACGGCACCATCGGGGTCATTACGCTTGCGGTTTTCGGCAGCTTCGGTCTATTCGCTGGCGGCGGCCCAATTTTACGCCTGTGGCTGCATCATGACTTTCAAATGACGCCCCTATTACTTGGTACCATGGCCGCTTGGATTATCGTGACCACCGCCCCCAACATTGCATCGCTCTTCCTAAACGCCAAGGCCATTTTAAAACCACAAATACTGATCCTGATCTCTGCTTCCATCATCAGTTAAAATGCGTTTTCGCAGCAAGGTTCGGCGTCCCCTTCATCCTCGCCGCCACGCCGCTCGTTTGGTTAATTCTTGTAATCCCCGGCTATGGGTTTCTCACCGCACGCTGCCTTGGCAAACTGCCCGCGCCGTAGAAGGAATCATTCCCATCTTTTTCGCGCTGGTGAGGCAAGAGTGTCTGTCACTCCGCCGCTAAAGCTGGCCGCATTGCGTCTGGTTCACCGGTTTCTTCGGTCCTGAACATCGCAATCAATTTACCCAACTCGCGCGCCTCTGCTGCCAGCCCATGGCAAGCAGCGGTTGATTGTTCCACCATCGCGGCGTTCTGCTGCGTTACCTGGTCCATCTGATTGATTGCGGAATTCACTTGCCCCAACGCGCTTGATTGCTCCTTCGCCGCTGCCGCAATCTCGCTTACAATCCGGCTTATTTGGTCCACCTGCCCCACCATGCGGGTTAAGGCCTTACCTGTATCACCCACCAGCTTCACACCCAGCACCACCTGCTCACCAGAGGTCGAGATCAGCTGCTTAATCTCCTTGGCAGCATCTGCCGAACGCTGCGCCAGTGCCCGTACTTCGGTTGCCACCACCGCAAAGCCGCGCCCCGCATCGCCGGCCCGCGCCGCCTCGACCCCAGCATTGAGTGCCAGCAAATTGGTCTGAAACGCAATCTCATCGATCACGCCGATAATATTGCCAATCTGCTTGGACGATATCTCGATGCTGCTCATCGCCGCCACCGTTGCCTTTACGGTCACGCCGGATTGCTCGGTATCGGTTTTCGCCTTGCTGACAATGTCATTGGCTTCATCAGCGGAGGTCGCGGTCCGCCGCACCGTCGCGGTAATTTCATCCAAAGCCGCCGCCGTCTGCTCCAACGTGGCTGCCTGATGCTCAGTCCGGCGTGAGAGATCATCTGAGGCATGGGTCAGTTCGTTGGCACTCGCGGTCACCGCCCGTGTGCTGCGCACCACCGCCTTCATGGTCTGCATCAGTTGGTCAATCGCCTGATTAAAATCCATTCGTAGTTTTTTGTAATCGACAGGGAACCAGTCGGTCAGCCGGAAGGTCAGCTCGCCCCGGGTGACTTTATCAAGCCCTAGGGTCATCGCATGCACCACAATATCCAATTGCTTGAGCGCGTCCTCGCGCGCCGCCTCATTGCGTTTGCGGTCATATTCAGCACTCGCCCGCTCAACCTCCTGCTCCTCACGCAAGCGCTGGTGACTGACGATGGAATCCCGAAATGAGGATGTCGCCTTCGCCATGTCCCCAATCTCGTCAGCCCGGCCAATATAAGGCACCTCAGCCTCTAGATGCCCTTCCGCCAGGGCGACCATATAATCAGATAGTTTTCTGATGGGCTCAACGATTTTTCGGCCTACCAGATACAGCCCCAGCATCACCAGCAGCATCACCAACCCCAGCACGGAAAACATCAGCATTCGGTAAAATGACAAATTTGACGCTGCCGCCGCCTCATTATCATTATCGGCATTGGTGGCTTTGGTAACAATGTCATTGATAAGTGCCCGATGCGCCCGGTAAATCTCCCCTAACTTGGCCATGCTCGTGGCGATCGCTTGGTTGTCATTTGCCGCAATCGCCGGAATGACCGCATTATTTAATTGTTGCCAGAATTGCTGCACATCGGCGTCCGATGTCTCGGTCAGTTCCACCCGTAAATCCGGCGGCAAGTCTGCGCTCTGCCAATAAACCCGCCGATCATTATATTGCTTCTGCAAATCCGCCAGCGATTTTTGGTATTGCGACAGATCCGAAGGGTTCTGCGCCGCCAGATTAGCGTCCAGATACGCTTCGATCACATATTCTGGCGGCGGCAAAATATCCCCCAACAAATCCTTGCCGGCGGCAATATGCTTATAAAGCGGTCCGGTAATTTCCAGATTATCAAGCGCCACCGTACTGATACCGACGATGCTCAGCACCCCTAGGCACGTCATTAACCCAAATAACATAATCGAGCGGGAAATGGTCAGACGCATTTTAATCCTCGAACCGTTACAATGCCCACCATTGAGACCGCAAAATAATCAACGCCTAATTAACGCCAGCCTGAAAAATTGCGCGCGCGAAAAACCGTCGGCTGTAATTTATAGCCGGGCGCGCATCGGCAAAACCATGTTATCATCACATAAGTTCGATTGACGAACGTTTCTTGGCTCATTCACGGCGCCTTCCATCACCTCGGTGTGAAGCGCCCTTCGGATATATTTCAGAGCCTGTTGGTGTGACATTGAACCGCAGAGCGGCGCAATATCACGCGTGAAACAACCTCCTAATCGCATATTCGGGCCCACCAAACTCTGGCTCACCCGCAGGTGTTTGTAACGTAACCGTCATATTTATTTGGCACTCGTTTTCTGCTTGTTTCACGTCTTGAGAACGCTTACATGCAGCTCATGCCTGAGAATAATGCGCTGAATACCGACTTCGCAGGTGTCCAAGCCGGGATGGCTGAACCTGAGGTTATCGGCAAGCTCCGTGTGGGCTTCGACGATGTTGGGCGGTCATTCGCCAACCTGCTTGGCCAATTCGCCTTGGCCCTGCAAGACATGAAGGACAAGTTGCAGCAGGCCGAAGCCGACATGGCTGAACTGCGCGCCCGCACCCGCCGCGACATTGAAGATGCGCGGCTTTTCGCCATCCATAAATTTGGCCGCGACGTTGTTGAAGCCGCTGAAAATCTCAAGCGCGGCATAGACAGCCTGCCCAAACCCGAGCCCGGTGAGCCAGAAATCGTCACCAAAATGCGCGATGGCTTCGGCGGTATCGAACGCGCCTTCGCGGCCCTGCTGGAACGCAACGGCATCGACCGGCAAGACCCGACCGGCGCTATATTCAACCCAGATTACCATCAGGCAATGGCCGAGCAGGAAAACCCTAACCTACCAGCCGGGACCATCTTACACGCCTGGAGCCAGACCTGGACGCTAAATGGCCGCTTGCTGCGCCCCGGCATGGTGGTGGTCGCCAAAGGTGGGCCGCCGCCAGACTTGCGCGTCGGCTAAAGCGGTTAATGATCACCCAGGATCATTTTGATCTTCGCGATCAATGTTTCGCGGGACGTCACCGCCTCTTCGAGCAAATTCGCCTGTGCGAGCATCAACGTATGCATTTCCAACAGGCCGACCACTTGGCCGGTCTTCACCAGGCACGGTTCAAACCGCAAATCGTCCCGCCGCCCGATCGCCAGCCGCAAAGCCGCCGCGATGCTGGTGTTAGATTCCAGAATGAGCGGCTTATTATCGAGATAATTCGCCAACTCATGAAGCGGGCGCTTAATAAACACCTCCCGCCCAAAAGGCTGACTGATGGCGGTCAGCAAGGTCCGGCGCGACAGCACCCCCACCACCTTACCGCCGGCATGGACGATAAATCCGGGCAAAGTCGGCTGGTCCAAAAAGCGTTTCTCAACACTGCCGGCGGTATCGCCAATACTTACAACCTCATTCCACTGGGCCAGCTGCCCGACCTTGGTCGGCGCCTCGGCCTCGCTCGAGCGCAGAAGCATCCCAAGAGCGGCCACTGCGGCGGCGGCGGAAGTTCGCTGCATGTCCATGGTAATAACGCTTATCCAACAAACGTAATTGTCGCTGTCTTTGTATGAGAAACCGCCGCACGCACAAGCCGCGACACATGACAAAATTTACATGTCATCAACACGTCACAATTCAGCATCCAATAACTCAAGCTTAGGGTTGCGGATGCTTCTTGTTGTAATTTAAGGTTGCGCCGCCGGAAATTATATACCCGTAACTGCCGCCCAACACCACAAAAACGCCAAAACGCTAGCTTTATACGTCATTAGATCTCATTATGATATAACAATGATTAGTTACGCTATCGTTTATATGCAACATCAACAATACCTCACCCGCGCGATTTCCATCACCCACGCCGCCCGCGATAATTCATGATTATACCATGAAACTGTCACATGGTTGTTATGAACCGTTACTAAACAGCGTGCTCCAACAAGGGGCTTCTCATGAAAAAACATATTTTATTGTTAAGTACTGCATTTGCGCAGCAAGATAGCAACGCAGTGACCCCGATTCAGGGCATCAGCAAATCCGCCGCCGCAGCGACAGCTGCCGCCAAAGCGCCGATCAAAATTCCTTTGAAGTCCACTTACACCCAAAGCGTGATCAGTAAGCAGGTGATTGAAAACACTTCACCCGCCACCACCGCACAGGACATTCTGGCTCGCGAGCCTTCCATTTATGTCACCAATAACGGCCCGAACGGTGTGAACCAAAGCGTCACGTTCCGCGCTTTTTCGAGCGGTGAGTTTTCCGAAACCTATGACGGCATTCCGTTGAACGACCCCTTCACGGCGGGCGTCGTGGCGCAGGCTGATAATGACAATAATACCCTCATCACCAAGAATGACTTCGACTCGATCGATGTCTATCGCGGTATCAACAACCCTGCCACCAACTCCTATAACTCACTGGGCGGCACTATCAACTTCAATTCCCGCAAGCCAACCGACAATTTCAACGGCGAAGTTGGCGCCAGCTATGGTAGCTTCAATACGTTTGACTATCATGCAACAGTGAACACTGGTCTGGTTGCTGGTGTGAAGCAGCTTTTCTCATTTGACCGCAATACCAGCGATGGCTGGACGCAGCAGGACAAAAACGCCAACTCTAACCTGTTCTATTCGTTCGAAGCACCGTTGCCGAACAACAAAACCAAAATCTATGGGACTTTTGTTTACAGCCAAAGCGCTGGCGATGTGAGCCAGCTCATGCCGGTTGACCTGCTGCAACAATATGGCAGTACCTATCAATTCCCGACATCGGCCTATTATAAGCAAAATAATTCCACCAACTTTTTGGCAATCGGCGGCGTTACGCAACAGTTGACCGATACACTCAGCTTGGATTTGAAGGGTTTCGTTGGGGAAAATGATTACGTCCGTAATTCCTTTTCAACCAAATTCGTTGGCATCTACTCGCTGCCGGACGGCTCGCACCGCCCGTACCATCTCTATGCGTATTACACCAACACGTTTGGGGTGCAGCCAAGCCTGACCTGGAACCTGCCCTACAACACCATCCAGATCGGCAGCAACCTCACCTTCAGCCATGAACATTCGCGCGAATATTTCTCCAGCACCTCACCCGTCATTCCTAATCCGCAGGCAAATGGCTCAGGCAATGATTTCTGGAACGAACATATGCTTCGCACAGAAGGTTCGGCCTATATTCAGGATACAATCAGCCTGCTTGGTGACCGTTTGAAAATCATCCCAGGTGTTAAGTATCTCTGGGCTGAAACCAAGAATAGCGATCAGGCCGCATATTATTACGCTGCGGCTGCGAGCGATTCGAATTATTCACATTATCTCTCGCCAACCTTGAGTGCCAGCTACGAATTGCTGACTGGCTTGGATGTTTACGCGGCGTACGGTCAGAATGTTAAGTTCCCCGACATCTCGGCCTATTACAACAGTGAACTGCAGACCAACGCGGTAACTGGCCAAACGGTCAACGTGCCTGTCACCGGACATCCGGAGCATGTGACCGATTATGAAGCTGGCTTACGCTATGTCAGCGGCAGCCTTGCGTTGGGTGCCGATTATTATCGCGAGGATTTCAGCAGCATCTTTAACACCTTCACCGACCCGACGACTGGTCTCTCAAGCACCCGTAACGGCGGCAAGGAATCTTACGACGGTGTTGAAATACAAGCCGGCGATTCAATTCCATCACCCTTTGCCGCCATACCGGGCGACTTCGGCGGCTATGTAAATGCCTCCTATAATCATGGCATTTATTCTTCCGCCTTCACCGACCAAGTATCAGGCTCAAGCGTGGTCAAAGGCCAAGCCCTCGGCAACGTGCCGAACTACCTGATATCGGTTGGCGGCTCCTGGACGAATGGTCAGTATTTCTTCGGTGTGGACACACATTATATCGGCCGCACCTTCTTGAACTTCGCCAACTCCAATGTCTCCAGCCCATACACCCAGGGTGGCTACTTCCTGACCAACCTGACCATGTCTGACACTGTGCCCGTAAAACTCGGGATCGTGAAAGCGCTGAAATTTACACTTAACGTCGATAATCTGTTCAACGTGCATTACTATGCAGCGTCTGACATCAATCAGAACAGTCTCGGCAACAACTACAAAGAAGGCATTATCGGCGCACCTGTGGGTGTTTACGGTAGTGTGACCGCTAAATTCTAATAATGGCTTTTACCCACGAGTCAGGTCTGAACGCGCCCGAACCAAACCGGTTCGGGCGTGCCCTTTTCATCGCCGCGGTCATCGAGATCATCGGCATAACGTCAATTATTTACATCTCGCACCCACAGCCGGTGGTGGCACCTGAAACTGTGCAGCTTAAAATCCTCGCGCCCGCCCCAGCCCCGGTTGCGGCCAAACCACCACCGCCGGTGCCGCAGCCACCACCCCCGAAACAACCGCCCGTGCTGCCCGTGCCGAAGCCGCCACCACCGCCTCCGCCTGCCCCGCATCACCCGGTGGAACACCAAATAATCCATCACGTGGCACCACCACCCCCGCCACAAATAATGTCGCCGCCAGCGCCTTTGGCGCCCGAAACAGCGGCCCCGCCACCATCGCCAGTGTCGCAGGAAAGCATTATCTCGCGCTATATCGGCCAGGTGCGCGCCATTATTGATTCCAATCTGGTGGTGCCGCAGGAACTGATCGATTCCGGCTCATCTGGCGATTGCGTTCTGGAATTTACCCTTGGGCCAGATGGTAAACTACTCTCTGCCAGCATCGTCACCCGCAGCTTCATTCAGCCGGTGAATGAAGCCGCGATGGATGCGCTACGCGCCTCTCACTTGCCTGCCTTTTTGCCCGGCATGGACCAAGCGCCGCACAGCTTCACCCTGCCGGTGCACGAATCGGGCAGCACATAATCAGCCCTATGATCACAGCAAGGTGCCCCCTTCAGGGGGCCTTGCGCCCGCGGGCGTCGCGTGAAAATGAATTTGCGATGCTGCGCGCAATCACCAGCACAATCACCAGCACGCATAAGGTCAATAAGTTCACGGGCTCGAAGACCTGCGCATAAAGCTGAATTAAAATCTCCCGCAATGCAAAAACGATCGTGACATCCAGCAGGTTAGACAGCCGAATATGCCGGGTGCGCGCATATTCCATGAAGGTGTTAAAAAGTTCGATTAAAATCACAACATCCAGTACGCGTTCTACCAATGTGCGGAGCGACTGCTCATCAGGATTAGCGGTGTTAAGCGACTGGAACATGTCGATGGTACTCAGCACGGCTGCTACAAAGGCAAAACCGAGCGCCACCAGCATCAGCGGGATCACACCAAGAATAACCAGCTCAACGGCCCGGTCATACAACTTGAAGACCAGGGCGCGGATATCCTGATGTGGCCGCTCCGGCGCGGGTACGCTCATTGCCTGCCAAACCTGGTTTGTTCGGTCTTTGCCGACATTACGAATGTCTCCCCCATTTTTCGGTTATTTAACACAATGCGACATAACGCTGAAACATTTTCTAGCGCCATAACATCCAGCGGCTTGGCCGGGCCTGTCCGCACAAGTTAGATAAAACATGCTTACGCGCCATACCACAGCAAGCGGTTTGAAACAGCTTGGTCGCGGATGCAAAAGATGCCCGGTTGAACCATAGAATTTTTCAATTCTTTAGCATAATTTTTGCTGGCATCAGGTCCGCGCGTCACTTATCCTGGCTGCCGCCAAGCCCCCTACCGCCGCCGCTGACATGCATGCCAAATCTGATGCCAAGGGTAATGTTAAGTCTTCCAAGGGGGTGCACGGCTGGTCAGAACAGGCGTACGCCAACATCACGCAGGCAACCCAGCACACTTCGCACGTCACCAAGTCAGGAGGCCATGCGCGGGTGGCATCATGGCGGCTTCACGCCAGCCCCTTGCCCTAACCCCACGCCCAAGGGAAAAGGGCGGTATGGCCATTGTATTGTCCGCCGTATTTCCGGTGTTTGCGTTGATTCTCACCGGCTATCTCTGCGCGCGGCGTCACCTGCTCGGCCCCGCCGCCACTGAAACGCTCAACCTGTTCGTCGTCTGGCTCGCGTTACCGGCCTTGCTGTTCCAGGCGATGGCCAAAATAGATGTGGCGTCCCTTAACCACCCTGGTTTTCTGGTGGCCTTTACCGGTGGCATGATGCTGACGTTTTTGCTCTCTTTTATGTTGGGTGGGCAGGCGCATCACCGGCTGGCGGACCGCAGCATTGAGGGGCTGAATGCCGCCTACGCCAATACCGGCTTTATGGGCATTCCGCTGTGCTTGGCGGCTTTGGGGCAAGCTGCCCTTATCCCTGCCATTATTGCTACCATCCTCACTGCCTGCGTGCTGTTCGCGGTCAGCATCGCGCTGATCGAAACCGACCTCGCCGAGGCGCCGCACGTCTCCACAACGCTGCGCAAGGTCAGCACCTCGCTCGCCCGCAACCCGCTGCTGGTGGCGCCGCTGGTGGGCGCGCTCGTGGCCGTTCTGCACGGCATCACCGGCTGGGAGCTTCCCACACCCATATTCCGCTTTACCACCCTGCTCGGTAACGCCGCCTCGCCCTGTGCTCTGGTCACGATCGGGTTGTTCCTCGCGCAGTCTCAGCCCGCCAACAACACGCCCCTCATCACCCGGTTGGTCGCGTTAAAACTACTGGTGCAACCGGCGCTCACCTATCTCATCGCTTTCCAATGTTTCACCATGCCGCCGCTCTGGTCGCATAGCGCGGTGATCATCAGCGCCCTGCCCATCGGCACCGGGCCGTTCATGCTGGCCAAACTCTACAACCGCGAAGCCGCCATTACCTCGCGGGCCATTCTCGTCTCTACCGTACTGTCACTCCTCACCGTATCGGCTTTGGTAGCCTGGCTCGCCTAATAAAAACCCATTGACGTTGCGCGCCCACAGCCGCAAAGCAGCGCCAATTATTGGAAGCCCGTCAAACAATGTGCAGCTACTGCCATCCCCTTTCGCGACGTGCCTTTTGCGGTGGCGCCATGACATTACCGCTGTCGCGCATCGCACACCGCCAAGCCTCCGGCGGAGTATTGCTGGAACCCACCTTGCGCCTCACGCAAACCAGCGCGGCCCGCACCGTCGCTATCACGCTCGATGCCTGCCCCGGCCATTTTGACCACCGCATCGCCGACATGCTGGTCGCCCGCAACATCCCGGCCACCATCACCCTCACGGCGGCCTGGATGCAGCATAACACTGAAGGGCTGGCCTTTCTGAAATCCCGCCCGGATTTATTCGCCCTGGAAAACCATGGGGCGCAACATCTGCCACCGGTGCTGGGTACCGAAAAAATCTACGGCCTCACCCCCGCAGGTTCGCTCGCAGCCATCCGTGCTGAGGTGCTCGGCGGGGCAGAGGCCATCGCCGCTGCCACCGGCCAACACCCTACCTGGTACCGTGGTGCTGCCGCCCTCTATAGCCCGGAGGCGATCCCTCTTATCGAACAGCTCGGCTTTCGCGTCGCCGGCTATTCCTTAAGCGCCGATGAAGGTGCGTCTCTGCCTGCCAAAATTGTCGCCGCCCGCATGGCCGCCGCCCGCGACGGCGATGTTATCATCGGCCATATCAACCAGCCCAAGCGTGACTCCGGCGCCGGGATTGCCATCGGCCTGGCGACTCTCCAGGATGCTGGCGTGACCTTTATCCGCTTATCCGACCTGACCCCGGCCTGAATGACCGCGCTGCCCCCCGGCCTGACGCTAACCCTTTCAAACGACCCCGACCCAGCCGCCCGCGCTTATTTAATGGCAGGGCTTACCAGCTTTCATGAAGCGCTCCTTGGTCCCGGCACGTCCGGCCCGTTCGCGGCTTTGCTGCATGATAGCGTCGGCACGCTGCAAGGCGGTGTTTGGGGGCGGAATTATTATAATTGGTTCTTCATTGAAATGCTCTTCATTGAAGAAGCACATCGCGCCCAAGGCCTCGGCGCCACACTGCTCGCCACCGCCGAAGCTGAAGCCATAAAACGCCGTTGCACAGGCTTGTGGTTGGACACCATGAACCCAAACGCCCTGCATTTTTACCTACGCCATGGCTTTGAGAGTTTCGGCGAACTACCAAACTACCCCAACAACACCCGAAGAGTGTTTTTAAATGGCGCACCCGAAGGGAGTCGAACCCCTAACCCCCAGATTCGTAGTCTGGTGCTCTATCCAATTGAGCTACGGGTGCAGCACGCCGCGTGATGTAGCCGAAGCGACATCATACGGCAATATGCGAGCCTTACATATCGGCCAATCGCAGATTTTAGGCAGCTTTGGCCAGTTCTGCTAGCAAAGCATCCCCCATTTCAGCCGTGCTCAGCCGTGCCCGGCCCTCGGCTGGAATATCCGCCGTCCGGCCGCCGGTGGCCAACAACCGCTCCACCGCCGCCTCAATGGCTGCCGCATCCTCATCCATATCGAACGAGTATCGCAGCATCAAAGCCAAGCTGAGAATCTGCGCCAGCGGATTCGCCAGCCCTTTACCGGCAATATCCGGCGCCGAGCCGTGGATCGGCTCATAGAACGCATGGCGGCGGCCGGAGGCATCCACCGCGCCCAAAGTGGCCGAGGGCAGCATGCCGAGCGAGCCGGTGAGCATGGCGGCGAGGTCGGACAAAATATCGCCGAACAGATTGCCGGTGACGATCACGTCAAACTGCTTGGGGTTTTTGGCCAGCTGCATCGCGCAATTATCGGCATACATATGGCTGAGCGTGACATCCGGGTATTCGGCATCGCGCAAAGCCTGCATGGTCTGGCGCCACAGCAGCCCGCTTTCCATCACATTGGCTTTTTCCACGCTGCACACGATATTGTTGCGCTTGCGGGCGAGTTCAAACGCCACCCGGCCGACACGCTCAATTTCCATCGTGGTGTAAACTTCGGTGTTTACACCACGCTTGCTGCCATCGGGCAATGTTTCAATGCCGCGCGGCTCGCCAAAATACACGCCGCCGATGCATTCGCGCACGATCATGATATCGAGCCCGCGCACCAGCTCCGGCTTCAGCGAGCTGGAATCCACCAGCGCATCAAACACTTTAGCGGGGCGGAGATTCGCAAACACGCCAAGCTCCTTGCGCAACCGCAGCAAGGCGGCTTCCGGGCGAATATCAAAGCTCAACTTGTCATATTGCGGACCGCCGACCGCGCCAAAAAACACCGCATCAACGCTGAGTGCCTTTGCCATCGTTGCATCGGTAATTGGCACGCCATGCACATCCACTGCCGCACCACCTACGAGGTCTTCGGTAATGGTAAAACTGGCGCGCTTGGTATCCTGCAACCAGCCCAGCACGCGCTTGGCCTGCGCCATCACCTCCGGGCCAATCCCATCGCCCGGCAACATCAAAATCGATTTATTTGCAATCATAAAATCAAACTCCCGCAATCACCGGCATCCAGGCCGGCTCGTTTTTCTCATAAGTGTCAATCGCCGCCACATGCTCCAGTGTCAGGCCGATATCATCGAGCCCGTTCAGCAAACAATGTTTGCGGAATGCATCAACCTCGAAATGAATTTCCTGACCATCGGGGCGCACCACCACCTGGCGCTCCAAATCCACCGTCAGCCGCGCATTGGTGCCAAGTTCTGCATCGGCCATCAACTGCTCGCAAGCATCAGCGGGCAGCACCACCGGCAGAATGCCGTTCTTGAAGCAATTGCCATGAAAAATATCGGCAAAGCTGGGTGCGATCACGCAGCGAATGCCAAAATCCAGCAGCGCCCACGGCGCATGTTCGCGCGAGGAGCCACAGCCAAAATTCTCACCCGCCAACAAAATCTCGGCCTTGCGGTACTTCGGCTGGTTCAGCACGAAATCCGGCTTCTCCGAACCATCATCATTATAACGCAGGTTGGAGAATAAATCCTTGCCCAACCCGGTGCGCTTGATGGTTTTCAAAAATCGCGCCGGAATAATCTTGTCAGTATCGACATTCGCCATATTCAAAGGTGCTGCCACACCCGTGAGGACATTAAATTTATCCATTATGCCAACTCCCGTACATCTGTGAGCACACCGGTCACCGCCGCCGCTGCCGCCATCGCGGGTGAGAGCAAATGCGTGCGCCCCCCCGGCCCCTGCCTGCCTTCAAAATTGCGGTTGGAGGTACTGGCGCAACGCTGCCCCGGTGTCAGTTTATCGGGGTTCATCCCCAGACACATCGAGCACCCGGCCTCGCGCCACTCAAACCCGGCCTCCAAAAACACCTTGTCCAAACCTTCAGCTTCCGCCTGCTTCTTCACCAGGCCCGACCCCGGCACCACCAAAGCCCGCACGCCATCAGCCACATGCCGACCCGCCGCAACAGCCGCCGCTGCCCGCAAATCCTCGATGCGGGAATTGGTGCAGGAGCCGATAAACACCACATCAACCTTGGTGCCCGCCAGCTTCTGCCCCGCGGTCAGACCCATATAATCCAACATCCGCTGCATCTGCGCGCGCTTGGCCTCATCAGGCTCCGCCGCCGGATCAGGCACCACGCCGGAAATCGGCAGCACCGCCTCGGGGCTCGTGCCCCAACTCACCTGCGGAATAATCTTCGCCGCATCCAGCACCACAATCTTGTCGTAATGCGCACCATCATCGCTCGGCAACGTGCGCCAATATGCCACGGCCTTTGCAAAATCATCGCCCTTCGGCGCATACGGGCGGCCTTTGATATACTCAAACGTCACATCATCCGGCGCAATCAATCCAGCCCGCGCCCCCGCCTCGATGCTCATATTGCAAACCGTCATCCGGCCCGCCATGTCCAGCGCCCGT
>NCAT01000087.1 GCA_002255575.1 Acidocella sp. 20-57-95 | reverse complement strand
GTTCTATGTGTTTGATCAAACGATCCAACAGCCATTTACGAATGGAATGACGGCCACTGTGAATGCCGCGATGTCGGCGATACAGGGGCCGCTCACGGCGATCATAGTGTTGTGGATTTTATTGACGGGTATACTCGTAATGCGGGGAGATGTCGGCGTCAGGACCGGCATTTCGAGGATCATATCGGTCAGCCTGGTGGTTGGTATCTTGATGTCCGCAACACTCTATAATGATTATATCGTATCATTCTTTTCAACCGGTATTCCAAACTGGCTCTCATCGGCGTTTTTGGGTGTGACGGGCGCACAACCGACTGCGCATCAATTCGACGCGATATGGAATGAAGCCAATGAGCTGTTCGTGACAGCAGAACGGCACTTAAATTTCTACAATGTTCTATATTCTGTCGAGCTTGGCCTTTTACAGGATCTGATCGTTTTTCCAATCGGCATCACCTTCCTCATTTATGAGGCAACCAGGATCATGATCGATGTTATTGTCTCGATCGGTCCGTTTGTCTTGGCCGGTTATCTATTTTCCGCGACCAGGGGGATAGCTGATCGGTTTATTGGCAAGCTGATCGGTCTGACAATTCTCACGCTGCTTATCGATATCGTGTTGAGCATTATCATCAATGGTGACGCGGCGTATTTCAATGTCAGCATGACTAATCTGAGTTTTGCGAATACGGCGGAAACGGTCACCATCTGCATCCAATTCTTGGTTTTTCTGACGCTGGGCAGTTTAATCTGTGCCTTTTTACCGGCTGTGGCGAGTTATCTCGGTGGTGGTGTTACCGTCAGCCCGTTGAGCATGGCGTCGTCGGCGATGCAGGCGGGGCGTGTGGTGCAAATGGTTCGCGGTGGCGGACAGCCAGTTCCGGGGAGAGCGTAAATGCACAATTTTATGATTATCTCAGGAAATAATCTGATTCACCTTCCCCTCTTGCTCATTTTGATTTGGATTGTCTATCGGAAATTTTTCTCGAAAAAGCCGCTTCCCGCGATATTGACGGTTCCTGGGCGGTTACTTCGATTTCTGCTGATCATCATCGCCTTCGGGCTTCTCGCCGGGTGTTCCAATCCTGATCCTCTTGCCGTGGCGTCCGGTCCGGTCTTTGCGCTGAATGCGGGGCACTGGCAGCCTACGCCACACCCCTCCAAAGATTGCGGACCGGTAGGGCGTGATGGATCAGAACTCCGGCACATTCCCGCTCGCGCCCGCCATGTTGGATAAGCATTACAGGAAGGTCTTGTCGTTTCAGGAAGCGCGAGCGCGCTCGGCGCGATTGCTCTCTAAAGGCGCGCTGCTGGCGTTCGCTGTTTCCATGCTCGCCAATCTGGGGCTGGCATGGGCGGTGGCGTCGATGTTGCCATTGACCAAATTGGTGCCGGTGTATTTTCTCATCCGCCCGGATGGCACGATCGATAATTCAGTCGCGCTTTCAACCTTGCCGGCCTCCACCCATCAGGCAGTAATCCGCGCGGCCCTCTGGCAATATGTGCAGATGCGTGAAGGCTATTCATATGATACAGCCCGCTATCGCTATGACATCGTCTCTGGCATGTCGGATGCCGCGACAAAAGCCGCCTATCAGGCGTGGTTCAATTATCCCAACCCGCAATCCCCGCAGGTGACGATCGGCAAGAACGGCGTGGTCACGGTGGAGCCAATTTCGGTGGCGCTGATCGGCCCCGGCGTGGCGCAAGTGCGCTACCAGCGGATCTTTGAGGCGGGCATGAATACCGCAGTCACCACCACCTGGACTGCGACGGAGCAATTCGAGCAGGTCGATACCATGCCTGATGCCGAACGGCTGGACGATCCTGGCGGTATCATCATTACCAGCTATCAGGACGAGGAGGATACCGCGCCATGAGACGAGCTTTTGCGTTGGTGCTCGTGGTTGGTGTGGCAAGTATGGTGATGGCACGCGGCGCCTATGCGGATCAGACGCCGGATGCGGGCCATTATGACAGCCGAATGCGCTATGTCGCTTACAACCCGAGCCAGGTTGTGCATTTATCGACGATCATAGGCGCGACG
>NCAT01000009.1 GCA_002255575.1 Acidocella sp. 20-57-95 | reverse complement strand
TAGGTCGCCAGAGATGAGATGATCGGCCATCGTTTTGCTCTTATCCATCGGCACAACATTTCCTGGCGCTTTATATTCCGCCACATGCTCATCGCCTGAAAGCACCCATGTGACTTTGGATAAATCAACCCCATGTTCGCGCTGCAACACGCTACGCGCCCACACGCCCGTGGTAACCGTGTAACCACGATTCACGCCAACGCGCTTGCCTTCCAAATCCTTCGGCGTTTTGATGCGGGCCTTGGTATTCACCATAATCGCGCCATGGTGGAAGCCACGCACCAGGAACACCGGAATAGCGGTGAATTTTTTGCCATGCGCTTTGGCGGTGATGTAGGTGGTGATCGCCATTTCGCAGATGTCAAAGCGATTTTCACGCACCATGATGCGGAACGCATCCACCAGCACCGGGATGAGTTTCTGCTTCCAGGCGGCAAGCTGCAGCGCATCAATGGTCGCGCGGTTGGGAGCCATGCCGTAGGGCAGCGGATCAGGCCCGACGATTTTCGATAGCTTCTGGTATTTTTGGTCACCACCGGTCGCGGTACCGAGTGTTTTCAACCATTCCGCCTTGGCTTGCGCAAACGCGTTATAGAGCGATTTCGCCACCCACGGGTGCTCAGCCAAAACAGCATCCTTCACCACAATGGTCGCATGCATCGGGTAAATACCCGTGCGGTGATACCATTCCGCTTCTAACTCAGCTGCATTAGGGAACATATCCGGGTAGGCGGAGGTATCCTCAGTTTTCCAGCCACCTCCAGGTGCGCCGGAGCGGCCGATACCCGCATTGGCGGCAAAGCCAGCCGAGATTTCACCCTTCTGCATCATGGAAAACAGTGACTGGCCTGGTTTGGTATGTTCCACATTCGGCGGTAGCTTCAACTGCGTGACATGCTCCTCATCATCCACAACCCAGGTTACTTTGGAGGAATTCATGCCAAATTCTTCAGTAAATATCCCCCGTGCCCACACGCCAGTGGTTACGGAATAAGCCCGCACGCCGACTTTCTTTCCTTCCAAATCCTTCGGCGACTTGATCCCGGCATCCGGCCGCACGAGCAGCCCACCATGGTGGAAATGCCGTGTTACGAAAATTGGCAATCCAATGAAATTGGCGCCAACAGCACGGGCAATGATGTAGGTGGTGGGCGCCAATTCGCACACATCAAATTCTTCCTGCCGCACCATGCGCCGGTAGGCGGCAATCTGCGGCACGATGGTGATGAATTCCGGGTCCACACCCTCAATCGGAATAGTGCCATTTTTGATGGCAATTGTGTGCGGGTAGTCAGCGATTGCAATTTTAAGTTTCAGCAGCATTCACAATCAATCCAATCTGGTACGATCAACGCGTCTTTCATCCACCACGGCGGTAGGTCAGCCTCGTCCACCTCGGCGGCGGGTTTGAAGATCTTAAACTGCCGGCGCTGTCCATCTTCCGGCCAAAAGGCAAACACGGTTTCAACCGGTGGGCAGCCTGGTATGGTGCAGGCCAGTTCCGTCACCATGATAATCACGTCCTCTGAGAGCCTAAAACGCTCAGAGGTTTGCTGCTTCAAACGACGAACCGCCGCCTGGTCGGCCTTTCGAAAGAACGGCGAAACCGAGGCGGCAGGGTTAGCCAAGTGTTACAGCCAGGGCATCAATGAGGCGTGGATCACATCCTTCACGCCTGCATTGCCAACCGAACGAATTGCAAGGTCAACTTCGTTAAGACCAAACCGATGCGTGGTGATCTGATCGAGGTTAAAGCGGCGCGAGGCCAATTGCTGCAACGCCAGTTCGCAGGAACGATAACTATGGCCACGGGCGGAATGCATGGTGATGAATTTCACGGTCATCTTCCCGATCGGGAAGTTCGGGAATTCCGGCATTTCGCCTTGCACCACCATGGTACCGCCCTTGCGCTTCATCGCTTCAATACCAAGGATGACGGGCACAGTACCAGCACCGGCGGTGCAGTCCAGCACCACGTCAACGCCTTCGCCACCGGTTATGTCTTTGATACGTTGCAGCGGGTCCTCGGCATTTACGTCGATCACATAATCAGCACCGAGTGACTTCGCCACTTCCATGCGGGCTTTATCCTTGGAGGTGCCGGTGACGATGATAAGCGACGCGCCGGCTTGCTTACATATCACGGTTTGTGACAGCCCCTGCTGGCCGGGGCCTTGGATAAGAACTTTGCTGTTGTAACCAACACCACCGTCGAACAGGGACCACTCAACACCGTTTGCCATTGGTGTCACGAGCCCTGCAAGTTCTGGTGAAACACCAGCAGGTACTTTGTGCACCACAGAGTTCCAAGGCAGATATACATATTGTGCAAAGCCGCCCCATAGATGCGGTGCCCGTTCACAGGATGTATAGCCGTAGCGCAAACCTTCTGGATTATACCGCCAGTCGGTCATCTCGCAATGGCGATATTCGCCTTTGTGGCACCATTCGCACTTGCCGCACATGACATAGTGCTCAACGAACACCAAATCGCCTTCCTTGAAGCCCTTGCGGCGGGTAAACTCACGGCCAGCCTTGGCGATGTAGCCGATATTCTCATGCCCCATGATTACCGGCGCACTGGTGGGCGGGGTTTTATAAAGCTTGACGTCAGTGCCACAAATACCGGCCACCTCCATTTTCAATAATGCAGAATCTTCGCTGATTTCTGGCATCGGGAATTCCCGAATTTCGGTCGTGCTGGGTGCCGTACGCACGGCGGCAAGTACTTTTTGGGTCATGAAGCCTTCGATCGTTGTAAGTTACAGGTGAATTAAGCTGCGTTGGCAATTTGTTTGTCGCGTTTGAGAAGCCGGCGCACCAAAAAAGACGCTGGCAAATAAAGGATAGCGATCACGATCACCGAAAGTAGGAACATTGAAACTGGGTCTTGCAGGAAGATCCGCGGCGTACCGCCTGAAATCATGATGCTCTGATCGTAATAACGCTCAATTTCGCCGCCCAGGATCAGTGAGATCACCAATGGCAAACGCGGGTACTCAATGGCGGTAATGACATAGCCAAGAATGGCAAAGACCAGTGAAACAACAATGTTGCCAATATTTTGATTCACCGCCCAACTGCCCAGAACCGAAATGCTGATCACTAAAGGTACCAGAATATTTGCCTTAATGATGGTTACCTTTGAAAGATACTTGGCTAGGAAAATACCGGTGATTGAGGCAAACACGCAGGCAGCAACCAACGCCCAGATCAATTCATAGATCAAATCCTGATGGTCGATCATTAAAAGCGGACCTGGATCAACGCCGTGTAAAATCAGAATGGCCAAAAATACCGCCATTTCAGCACTGCCAGGAATACCAAAGGCAAGCGTGGGAATCAGCGTGCTGCAATCCTTCGCGTTAATGGCGGCTTCCGGCGCAATAACGCCTTTCACATTGCCATGGCCGTAGGTCTCACGGTCAGTGCCAGTTTGCGACACGATCGAATAGGATGCAAAAGCGGCCACCACGCCGCCCACACCGGGGATGGCACCAATGAGCGTACCAACCAACGAACCGCTGAGCACAACGCGCCAGTTTACTAAGGTCGCTTTCACCCCAGCAAAGGTTTCGGAAAGTTTGAAGGTGCTGGAGGTTTCAGCAATGGTACCGCCGGTGACAAACAGCCGAATCATCTGTGTCAATGGAAATAGGCCGATCAACGCTGGCACCAACGGAATACCGTTCCACAAATATGGCACGCCGAAGGCGTAGCGAATGTCGCCGGTCACAGCATCATAGCCAATGGTCGAGATCATCAGGCCGAGAAAGCCGATCAAAAGACCTTCAAGCAGTTTACCCCCCGATGTAAGTGAGACGATGACCAAGCCGAACACGCACATCAGGAAGAATTGCGGTGGCCCGAAGGACAGCACGATGCTGCGGGCAATGGGAATGATCGCGAGCAGCGCGAAGGTGCCGATGATACCGCCGAGCGCATTCGCACTTGCAGCAGCACCGATCGCAAGGCCGCCCTGGCCTTTACGCGCCAGGGGGAAACCATCCAAACACGTGGCAGCATTTGGTGCCGAGCCGGGTGAGTTAATCAGAATAGCGGAAATTGAACCGCCCATCGGCACGCCGCCCATGACGCCAGCAGACAATGCAATCGAGGTCGCCGTATCAAGCCCGAACGTCAAAGGAATCAGAAGCGTAAGTCCGGTCGTACCGCCCAGGCCCGGTACGAGTCCGAAAAACATCCCAAAGCCAACGCCAGCGACGAGGTAAAGCATATCCTTTAATACAAAAAGGCTCTCAAAGCCGCTCATCCAGACACTTAACATTTTTTCTTCCCCGCCCTAACCAGGCACTGCAATGTTTATGATCAGTTTAAATTGCTGATTTATATGAAACCACACCGGCGCGCCGCACGATACGACCGCCAGCCGATGAAGGCTATTTTTGCATCAACATGAACTTCCCCCGACCCCGCATAAACAAGCACCGTTGTGCGTATTGCGAACCTTTGTCGCATAATACGGGCATTGGTGATTTCGTCAAGCCAGCACAAAGCACAATGATTGCCTTTGTTGCGCCGCAGCGTGGGATGGTTTGTTTCGAACATTGCAGGTTTTAATTACGACTGGCTTGATTTGAGTGTTCGGCACAATGAGCAAATTCGTTTGCTCGGCGGTGCTGCAAAATCGCACCTTCACAATGGCTTTGAAATTTTTCTTGACCCGGCCACCGGCTATGTCTATGTTCCGCATAAAGGAGAGCCATTCCGTTATGCGGAACGATCAAAAAGTCCAGAAAGAGGGAAGGTTGTCATCGGTCGCAACAGCCATGCTGTTGTTAAAATGCTTTTCCGATGAACATAGCGAGCTCGGGATTGGGGCGCTGTCGCGGCGGTTGGGGCTTGCCAAGAGCACCGTACACCGTTTGGCCACCACGCTGCTGGATGCTGGAATGCTCGACCAGAATAAAGAAACCGGCAAATACCGCTTGGGCATGACTATATTTGAATTGGGAATGTTGGCGCGCCGTAAGCTCGATATCTATAATGAAGCGAAGGTGTTTTTGCGCGAGCTGCGTGAAAAGACCCGTGAGTCGGTCAACCTCGCCATCATGCGTGACGACAGCCTGATTTATTTGAACAGTCTGGAAAGCCCCAGCGCGATTAAGGTGCGCTCGCACATGGGTATGCGGCTGCCACCGCATTGTTCGGCGGAAGGCAAGGCGTTACTGGCCTTTAGTGCGCCGGAAGATATTGCGCGCATTATCGAGCGTGGCTTGCCGCGGCAGACATCAAACACCATTACCGACAGTGTGGCCTTCATTAATGAGCTAAAGCAGATCGCTGAGCGTGGCTATGCGACTGATTATGAAGAAGGCGAAATCGGCGTGCGGTCAATCGCGGTTCCGGTATTTTCGGGAGATAATGAGATTGCTGCAGCGGTGGGAGTCTCTGGCCCCGTGCAGCGTCTGACCAAACGTACGCTAATATCATATCTTCCAGCGCTCAGCCGCGCCGCGGAAGCCGTTTCAAACCGTTTGGGCGCCAGCCACCGCTATGCAGTTTCCGGCTTACGGGTTGCAAAATAATGCAGATGATCTCTCAAGTAGTTCCGTTTTTGAATATCCGTCATCAAGGTGCGTTGATCGCACATGAATGGGGCGAGGATCATTATCACGACCATGATGATTTCGCGCTCGACCATAACCCCCAGGACGATGGTTTGTGGCAAGCCGACCATGTTGAGCTGGTTAGTGTGGGGATCGATATCGGGTCTTCTGGCACGCAGATTGTATTCTCGCGCATTATGCTGGAGCGCAGCAGCGATATGTTATCCAGTCGCTATTTTGTGGTCTCGCGTGAGCAGCTTTATCAATCGCCAGTTTCCCTCACGCCGTACGCCGATGGACTGCTGATCGACAAAGTTTTGTTGGGCAGCATCATCGATGATGCATATATCAACGCTGGTATTGCACCCGCAGATGTTGATACAGGTGCGGTGATTCTCACCGGCGAAGCGCTGCGGCGGGAAAATTCCCACAATATTGCTGATATTCTGGCAGCCCATGGGGGCGATTTTGTCTGCACCATGGCGGGGCACCATATCGAGGCGATGTTGGCCGCATACGGGTCGGGGGCTGCCTGGGCTTCAAACGAGCAGCATAAGCGCGTCCTGAACATCGATATCGGCGGCGGCACCACGAAATATGCGATTCTTGAAGGCGGCCAGGTGACCGCGACGGCGGCATTACATATTGGCGGTCGGTTGCATGTTTATGACGCTGCGCAAACGCTCACACGTTTAGAGCCCGCGGGTCAGGCCCTTGCAAAACAAGCAGGTTTTGACTGGCAGCTTGGTCGCGTTGTAACCGAAGCGGAGAAAGATGCCGTGGCGGACTGGATGGCAAATGGCATTATTGCCGCCGTATCAGGCCAAGTGCTTCCGGCGGGTTTGGCTTCCTTCTGGTTAACCGACCCATTGCCACGTGTTGAAGATATAGACGCAGTTATGTTCTCAGGCGGCGTCTCCGAATTTGTTTATGGTCATGAACAGCGCGACTTTGGTGATATGGGCAAGCTGGTGGGCAGCAAGCTTACCGCGATGGTCAGCAAAGGTATTTTACCTTGGGTTGCCTTGCCGGCTGGAACCGGTATTCGTGCCACGGCACTGGGGCTTTCGGAATATTCCGTGCAGTTGAGCGGCAACACAATTTATGTCCCTACGCCTAAGCTCGTTTTGCCGCGACGCAATTTGCGGGTGATACAACCCGACTATGAGTTTTCGGAAACGGTTGACTCCCAGGCAATCGCTTTGGCGATTAACGAGTGTTTGAAGAAATTTGACGTAAAACATGGCGAAGATGAATTCGTTCTGGCGTTTCATTGGCGGGGCACACCGCGCTATGAACGTATTGCAGCCTTTGCCAAGGGGTTAGCACTCGGTATGCCCGACGCGATGCAGTCGGATCGTCCAGTTTATGTTGTGATGGACGGTGACATCGCACGTACATTAGGGCGTATTTTGCAGCACGAATTGCATGTGAAGGCACCGTTGCTGATTGTTGATGGTGTCAACTTGGCCGATTTCGACTACATAGATTTCGGCTCAGTCCGGGTTCCGTCAAACACCGTTCCTATTACCATCAAGTCTTTATTATTCTCAAAAGACCCCCGCATGATGCATGACCATATGCACGGCAACGACCATGACCACGATCATCCACATGATCACGCCCACCCACATTATCACCCACACTAATACGCAGTTTCTAAAGACGGCTATCTCGATGGAGGACTATTTACATGGCTAAAGACGCATTGGTTTCGGACGATCTGGCGAAGAAATTCGCTACTGAAAAAGACACGCCCTATAATCGCTGGGTGGCCGCTGAAGGTTTGGATATTATCAGCGCCCACTATATCCCGGATTTGAACGAAGTTGAATTAAAGCCATGGGCACGCCGCGGGGGCCGTGGTGTTTACATCAACCACGAAGCTTCGCGTACCTCGAATGATTGTTACGTGCTAGAAATTCCGCCCGGTGGCGAAATTGCACCACAGCGCCAGTTGTTTGAAGAAATGATCTATGTGCTGAGCGGTACCGGTTCCACCAGCGTGTGGAATGACGCCGGCAATAAAATGACGTTCGAATGGGGTAAGGGCTCGCTATTTGCGATCCCCTTGAATTGCTGGCACCAGCATTTCAACGGCAGCGGCCAGAATACGGCACGCTTCGTTGCCGTGACAAATAGCCCGGGCATTATAAACCTATATGAAGATGTGAATTTTATTTTTAATACGGCGCATGATTTCAAGAATCGCTTCAATGGTGAGCCAGATTATTTTGCCAATCGAGGCACCCAAAAGGGCCTATTACTTGAAACGAACTTCGTCGCGGACGCCGACAATCTGCCGCTGATCAGCGCCAAGGAACGCGGTGCTGGTGGTGGTCATATCCGCTTCAACCTCGCCAAGGGTTCCATGAACTGCCATATCTCGGAGTTCCCTGTTGCAACCTATAAAAAAGCCCACTGCCACGGTCCCGGCGCACACGTCATCATCATGAGCGGCGAAGGCTATTCGATGATGTGGCCAGAAGGTGCTGAACCGAAGCGTTACGATTGGAAAGTTGGCTCAATGGTTGTGCCGCCGAACCTGTGGTTCCACCAGCATTTCAACACTGGCACCACGCCTGGTCGCTATCTTGCGTTCAAGCATGAGGTTGTCTCGATCCGTAATGCGCAGGGCGTGCCGAAAGCCTGGATCAGCCGCCGGGTTGGTGGTGACCAGATCGACTACGCTGATGAGCCGGCAGTGGTACGCACAACATTTGCCGAGGCCCTCAAGGCCAAAGGCCTAGCGCCGAAGATGCAGGAAGCTTACGATTTCGAGCAAACGGAATTCGCTAAGCAGGCTGAAATGGCTGCCGCAGAATAAGCAGGCCCTAGTAGAGGGAATGGGTGGCAGGGTGCTGTGGCAACACGGCGCCTGCTCGCCGCGCAGATTGGGAGTTCGTCATGCACGATGCTGCATTTGGTCATGAACATCGGAACCTTTATGAAAAGGCCACCGACATTGAGGGTATTGAGCAACTCACGCTGACCAGTGTTGGGATCGATATCGGCTCCTCTACGTCACATTTGCTGTTTTCCCGTCTCACCTTGCGCCGCGAAGGGGCAGGGCATTCTGCGCAATTTAAGGTGACTGAACGTGAAGTCCTTTGGTCATCACCAATCTTGTTGACGCCCTATCTTTCGACAACACTGATTGATTTCGAAAAGATCAAGCATTTCATTCACGATTGTTACCATAGTGCGGATTTGCATTCGCATGATATTGATACTGGTGCGGTCGTGATTACGGGGGAAGCGCTCAAGAAGGAAAATGCCCAGCCGATTAGTGAGCATTTCATGCACTCATCAGGCAAGTTTATCTGTGCCTCTGCGGGCCCGCATCATGAAGCTTTGCTCGCTGCGTTTGGCAGTGGCTCGGTGCAAATGTCTAAGGCGGCACAAAGCCGTATTCTGAATGTTGATATGGGTGGTGGCACTACAAAGCTATCATTGATTGAGAATGGTAAAATCTTTAGCACGGCAGCAATTAACATCGGTGCCCGCCTGATCGCCTATGATGATAATAATATCGTGATACGCATTGAAGATGCGGGACGTATATTCTCGGCAGAGGTCGGACATAAGCTTGTTGTGGGCGACATGATCAGCGATGAGCTGAAGCGGAAAATCGGCGCCCTAATGGGTGAGACACTCATTGATTTGATCAAAAACGGTAGTGCGATGGGCACATTAGGCCACCGCCTGATGATCACACCGGTCCTTGAAGGTTTTAGCGGACTTGGAGGTACTGATTATATTATTTTCTCAGGTGGCGTTGCGGAATATATTTATCGGCACACCAGCGAGCGGTTCGGCGATCTCGGCCTGCATCTCGGCGGCACGTTGCGTGCCTATCTCGAGGAATTGCCAATCGGTACTTTAATCGAACCAACGCAGGGTATTCGCGCTACTGTGATTGGTGCCAGCGAATACACCGTGCAGGTGAGCGGTGCGACAAGTTTCTTTACCTCCACAGCAACCCTGCCGGCTTACGGGTTGAAGGCTGTTTATATCGCTCATGAGGTTGGAACCTCATTCCTTGAAACGCTGAAAAAAGCTTTCCTGAAATATGATATCCCGGAATTTGGTGCCGGTATGGCGCTGTCAATCTCGATCAATGGTGACCTTAACTACGCCTCTCTCAAAGAAGTCGCGTCCGGTCTTTCGGAAGTGGTCAAGCATAAACCTGAAATTCCCCTAATTGTCACCATCGAACAGGATGTTGCGCGCGCGCTTGGTTCAATTCTCAAAAACGAATTGAAATTACCAAATGAGCTCATTTCAATCGATGGCATCTCGGTTGGAATTCTAGATTATATTGATATTGGCAAGCCAGTCAGCATGATGGAGCTGTTTCCAGTGACGGTTAAATCACTTCTATTTTCATCTGAACCACTGCTCTAAGCCGGGCGGTTTCTTCCAATTTATTTTAAGACGGAGAACGACATGTCAACCGAGTCAAGTAAAGCCGCCGCGCGCCTTTGGACCAAAAAATTCAGCTATGATTACTGGATGGAAGACCAGAAGATTCCCATTCACAAAGGCTATTATATTGCCGATCTTCGGACGGTAGAACTCGAATACTGGGACTTTGCCAAGTGCCGTGCTGCCTTTGTGCAACTGGTTGGCCAGGAAGGCGTAACCTCGACCCGGATTCTCGAAATCCCAGCCGGTCAAACTTTGAAAATGCCAAAGGCTGCGTTCGATGAAATTGTCTATGCGCTAAATGGTAATGGTTTGACCACGCATGAACTGCCCGGTGGCAGCAAGCGTACCTTTGAATGGCAAGCGCACAGTATGTTCACCATGCCCCGCCACGGCGCTTACGAACTCTCGAACGCTGATGGTACCAAGCCGGTCCGTCTGCTGTTCTTTAACTATTTGCCGATGGCGATGTCGACCGTGCCGGACCCGGAATTCTACTTCAACAATCCTGGTACCCCGTCCTACGCAACCGAAGCCGACTTTTATTCGGAAGCCAAAATGGTCAAACCAAGCGATGCCGGCGATGCCTATCTCGGTAAGCGCGTCTATTGGTACGGTAACTTTTTCCCGAACATGCAAGCTTGGGATAAGCTCGACGACAATACCCATCGCGGCGCCGGTAGCACCAGCGTGTATTGCCAGTTTCCGAACACCGAACTTTCGGCCCATATGTCTGAGTTTGGCGCACGGACCTACAAGAAGGCGCATCGCCATGGTCCAGGCCGTGCGATTATCATCCCGGTGGGCGAGGGTTATTCGATCATGTGGGAAGAAGGCAAAGAAAAGGTGTATATCCCGTGGCAGGAATGCAGCCTGTTCGTACCGCCAAATCGCTGGTTTCATCAGCATTTCAATGTCGGTACGATGCCGGCGCGGTACCTTGCCATGCATCCGCCCATGCAGTTCCATGGCCATGCAGAGAAGGTCACCGACCGTGCGAAGGATCAGATCGAATATATTGATGAGGACCCCGCGGTGCGTGAACGGTTCGAGGCCGAGCTTGCTAAGCGCGGCACAACCTCGCTCATGGATCCCAAGGCTTACACCACCCGCGACTTCGATTGGAATAAGTTCGCCGCCAATGTTCATGGCAGCGATGGTATTCCAAGCACGGTTGGCTAAACATCAAGGGCTGTCCAACATAAGAGGGGCAGCCCTGTATCTTAGCTTTCACGACGGAGCAAATAATGAAAAAACTGCCGATCACATTGGCTTGCTGGGATTACGACCGCACCCGCGCTCTGGCTGATGGCCGGGTTGCGGTGGATGGTGTTGATCTCAATTACATATCGCTACCGGTAGAAGAAACTTTTTTCCGCATGTTGCGATTCCGCGAGTTTGATGCGGCGGAGCTTTCATTATCCTCCTATTCGGTTTCACTCCTGCGCGATGATCCCGCTTTCATCGCCATACCGGTTTTCCCATCGCGGTTTTTCCGCCATTCCTGCATTTTCGTCTCGGCCAAAAGCGGCATAAAAAAAGCATCCGACTTGGTCGGTAAGCGCGTGGGCGTGCCAGAATATCAGATGACTGCGCCCGTTTGGATTCGCGGTATTTTGCAGGATGAGTATGGTATCGACCCTGCTTGCGTCACGCATCATACGGGCGGTGAGGAAGAACCGGGCCGCGAAGAAAAGTTGAAGCTGAATTTACCTGAAAAATTCAAGCTGGTTCCCATCGGCCCCACCCAGACGCTCTCACAAATGATTGCCGATGGTGACATTGATGCACTATTCACCGCGCGCGCGCCGAGTACCTTCTACACCCAACCAGACAAGGTGAAACGCCTTTTTCCGGAGACCGAAACCGAACGGGCTTATTTCCGTAAAACCAATATTTTCCCGATCATGCATGTGATCGTGATCCGCCGTGATATTTATAATGCCAATAAATGGCTGGCCCAGTCGCTTTTCAAAGCCTTCGAAGCCGCCAAGAAGATCACCTATGAAGATCTGCGTGTCACGGCGGCGTTGAAAACGTCCTTGCCTTGGGCAACCGCCGCTGTTGAAGACGCGGTGAGCCTGATGGGCGATGATTGGTGGTCTTATGGCTTTGCCAATAACCGCCACGTGCTGGATGTGTTCTTGCGCTATCATCACGAACAAGGGCTCTCTGCCCGCCGCCTGCAACCAGAAGAATTATTCGCCCCGGAGACCTTGGAGGCCTTCAAAATCTGAATTTTTTCTCTGTCGTGTCTTTATAGAGGCGACCAACGAAGATAAAACTCTTTGTGAACCATCTGCATTGTCTCGCTTTTGCTGAGATTGGGGAGGTGGTTCTGTTGTCTATAGGGGCTTTAACGATTGTCGGCATGTGAGAGGTTTGGATGTCGTGTTTTGTGGGTTTGGTCGCATTTATAGGCCCGGCACAGTCTGTTCAGGACCATGCAACACGTACCGAAGTCAAATTACCAAGGGTTTTTGCGCACGCGGGAACGCCCACGCGGGGTAGCCAAAATGGCGACAAAACCTGGTTTATCCTCAGCTTCATGCGCCGAAGGCTTGATTGACCGGAGCGTCACAGCAATGTATTATAACAATTGTCCGTAGAGCGAACAAAAACAGTCCTCGGGCGGGTAGTCACAATCGTTTTACAAAAGGAAGCGGCACTTCATGAGCGGGGCGGCAAATTATATCGAGCTTTGTGCAGTGGGCGACGTCACCCAAGACACGCCATACAAGGCCAACATGGATGGAACCGACCTAGCGGTGTTTCAGCTCGATGATCAGTATTACGTGACCGAAGACTTATGCACCCACGGTCCCGGCTCGTTGTGCGAGGGCTATGTGGATGGCGATGAGGTTGAGTGCCCGTTCCATCAGGGGAAATTCAATATCAAAACTGGCGTTGCAACGTCAGCACCGTGCACCGATCCCCTCACTGTCTGGACCGTGATCGTGCAGAACGGCAAGATTTTCATCGACCCCGCTTCCGCCCGTAAAGCCACGCCATGAGCCAAACAAGCGCCGGGGCCGTTATTCAGTCCGTTCTTGATGATGTCCAGATAGCCGCCTTGGCTGACGGCATTGTCATTATCGGCGCCGGTCAAGCAGGCGGGCGCGCGGCTGAGGCGTTGCGCAGACAAGGTTTTGCTGGCGCAATCACCCTGGTTGGTGATGAGGATGAGTTACCTTACGAACGCCCGTCGCTCTCAAAAGAAATGCTACATGATGCGGAAAAGGAAGCGATCACCTGGGTACAGAAGCCGGAATTTTATGCGGCAAACGATATTAAGGTTTTAACCGGCACGCGCGCCGTCGCCATTGACCGTACTGCCCGTAACGTTAGGCTTGGCAATGGTGAGACACTGCATTACGGCGCTTTGATCATCGCCACCGGTGCCCGTGTTCGGCATTTGGATTTGCCCGGCGCGACCAGCGAAAATTGCTATTACATCCGCACCTTGGCTGATAGTCGCGCTCTGCGTGATCGCTTGGTTGCCGGTCGCCGGGTGGTTGTCATTGGCGCTGGCTTTATCGGCCTGGAAGCTGCCGCAGCTGGCGTGAAGCGCGGTTGCGATGTCACAGTAATCGAAATTGGGCCGCAGCCGCTGGGCCGTGTGGTACCCGAGCAGATCGGCGCGTGGTACCAATCGCTACATGCCAGCCACGGTGTGAAGTTTTTGTTCAATGCCGGCCTCGTGAAATTCCACAACGAAGGCAATGTTGTAATCGTTGAAACCAAAGCGGGCGAGATGATTCCTGCTGATACCGTGATTGTCGGCATTGGCGTGATCCCCAATGCGGAGATCGCCGCTGAAGCAGGTTTGGCGGTTGAACGCGGCATTATTGTCGATGAGTTTGGCTTAACGGCTGATCCGCATATTTTTGCCGCCGGTGACGTTGCGCGTCATTTCAACCCAATTTTTAATAAGCATATCCTGCTGGAAAGCTGGCAGAACGCGCAAAACCAAGCGATCGCGATTGCCAAGAATATCGCAACACCGGCAGGGGCAGCCCCCTATGCTGAACTGCCTTGGTTCTGGAGCGACCAATATGATGTGAATTTGCAAATGTTTGGCCTGTCTGAGCCCGGTGCTGATACAGTCATTCGCGGCAATCCTGAAACGAAATCCTGGATGCTGCTGCAACTCAAAGATAACCGGATTATTTGTGCCATCGGCATGAATACCGCCCGCGACCTGCGTCCGGCTCGGGACTTGATCAATATGGGCGCTACCCTCAATCCAGAAGAATTGGCTGACACCAATGTGCCTCTGGCAAATATAATGCGTCGTGAAAAACGCGACCGCGCAGCGGCGGCTTAAAATAAAAACGTCAAAAATATTATCGGTAAGGTGCTATTATGTTAAGGGCTGAACAAAACGAACTTCTCACGCGTAGCGGACCCGGAACTCCGATGGGTGACCTGTTCCGCCGTTATTGGATCCCAGCACTTCTGGCAGAAGAATTGCCGGAAAATGATTGCCCGCCAGTGCGGGTGAAATTGCTGTCCGAACGTTTGCTGGCGGTGCGCGATACTGAAGGTAAATATGGCCTGATCGATGAATTCTGCGCCCATCGCGGCGTTTCACTGTGGTTTGGCCGCAACGAGGAGTGCGGCATTCGCTGCCCGTATCATGGCTGGAAATTCGCTGTGAATGGTGAATGTCTGGACGTTCCCTCTGAGCCGGAAGAAAGCGGTTTCCGTAAAAAGATTAAGCTGAAATCCTATCCGCTGATGGAGCGTGGCGGCATTCTCTGGACCTATATGGGCCCGCCAGAATTGCAGCCGCCAGCGCCGGAATGGGAATTCATCATGGTCCCGCGCGACCAAACCTTCTCGTCGAAGCGTTTTCAGGAAAGCAATTGGCTGCAGGCGATGGAAGGCGGCATTGATAGCGCACACGTATCGTTCCTGCATCGCGGCAACTTGAATTCCGACCCGCTCTTTAAAGGCGCCCGTGGCAATCAGTATAATCTCAATGATTCGCAGCCATTCTTTGAAGTGGTCGATGCCCCGGCTGGTCTTTACATCGGTGCGCGCCGCCGCGCCGAAAATGAGAGCTATTATTGGCGCATCACGCCTTGGGTGATGCCATGCTTCACCATGGTGCCGCCGCGTGGCGACCACCCCATTCACGGGCATTTCTGGATACCTATCGACGACGAAAACTGCTGGGCCTGGAGCTTCGACTATCACCCCACCCGCAAGCTTTCCGAATACGAGCTGAACGCGATGAAAGATGGCAAGGGCATCCACGTGAAGTACGTGCCCGGCACCTACCGTCCGCTTGCCAATAAAGACAATGATTATTTAATGAACCGCGATGCTCAGCGGGCCGGTACAACCTATAGTGGCATTGAAGGCATTGGCATGCAGGACGCATCCTTGCAGGAGAGCATGGGCCCGATTGTGGACCGCACCAAGGAGAACCTGACTTCCACCGATAACGGCATCATCATGGCGCGCCTGAAGCTCATCCGCGCCACCAAAGCGCTGGCCGACAAAGGCGTGCTACCGCCTGGCCGTCTGCCGGAGGAACAACAGGTGCGCTCCGCCGCTATTGTGCTTGAAGCCGAGAAAAACTTCCTTGATGGCGGTGCAACTTGGTTGCAGGTGCAGGCCGGTCACCCGTTTGCATCGGTATAAAATTATGGCGGATACGTTCAAACTTGGCCCGTTTTCGGTCGCAACGCAGCAAGCCAGCTATCGGGTGCAGGCACCAAACTCTTCGCCGCGGGAATTGCTTATTGTTCCCCTTGGCGAAGCTTCAGGTAAATTGCTGGAACTGGTCGCGCAGCCTCCCTACCGGAACGCCAAATTTGTACCTTACACCCCATCTGGCGAACCGTGGCGTAAAACTATTGATGAGCGTAACCTTGATCTCGTCGTGATGGTTGGTTTTGTTGGCGAGAACCTTGCTCAAGTGATCGCCATCGGGGAAACCTGTATCGCGCGCAAGGTGAAAATCTCCAGTATTTTGATCCATAAGGATGCCAGCGAAATCGTTGCCCTGTCTTCGGCCTTGCGCAGCATGCGGCCTTGGTCACAGACCTTGGCGGTGGTTTCGGATGCTGACTATGTGCCAGGCCTGCTGCACGCTCTCGGAGCCTAGGTTGTATGGCTGTCAAAACGGCTGAGGCGATCCCGGATGAGCCTCTCATTCGGCCCAGTCTAGCAGCGATTTTTGGCTGTTTTTTTACCATCGGGTCACAGAGCTTTGGTGGCGGCACCACTGCCTGGTTGCGGCGTGAAGTTGTTACCAAGCGCGGCTGGCTGAGTGACAAGCAATTCCTAGCATCCTTGGCGATCTGCCAGATCGCGCCGGGGCCAAACCCTCTGAATATGGCGGTGTTTTTGGGTGGGTTTTTGGGCGGCGCGAAGGGGGCGCTTGCCGGTTTTGCCGGCATGATGGCGTTTCCATCTTTCCTCTGCCTGATCTTGGGGGCCTTATACTTCACCTATCACCAAATACCGGGGCTCGAGACCCTCCTGGGCGGGTTGGGCGCGGTCGCGATTGGCATGAACATCGCCAACGCCGTGCGCCTATCACGCAAGAACATACGCAAGCTTCGCCAAATCTTGGTGATCGTTCTGGTGGGCATCGCCGTCGGCATTTTGCATTTTCCGCTGTTGAACGTGCTGCTGGTAGGAATTCCGCTTAATCTTCTTGCGGAAACCTGGAAGCCGTCATGACCGATCAACTCCTCCCGCTGTTGAAAGTTTTTGGTGGGCTTTCGCTGTTAGCGGTTGGCGGCGGCAATGCGTTGATCCCAGATATGCAGCGTGTGGTGGTGGATCACTACCATTGGGTGACTGCCCGTGAGTTTTTGGATTTATTTACGATCACCAGGGCCACGCCGGGGCCGGGTAGTACCATAGTGCTGCTGATCAGCCAAAAAGTTGCCGGTTTACCGGGGGCTTTGGCTGGTGGTCTCGGTATGTTCGTACCGTCATCTCTATTGGTTTATGTGGCGTGCCGGGCTTGGCATCACACCCAAAATTCCAAAGTTGTTAAAATCATCGAACGTGCCCTTGGCCCGATCGCCATTGGGCTGATTTTTGCCAGCGCCATGGTACTCATTGAGACCACCGAACACGCCATCCTACCCTGGGCCATTACCGCAATTGCCACGCTGATTCTGACCTTCACAGAACTGAATCCGCTGATCATTCTGGCCGGCGGCGCTGCCGTATCCGCCGTTGCGGGATTTTTGATCTAATGGTTCAGGCCTTTGCCGAAAGATTTATTGCAATAGCAGTTGAATATGGTTTCGAACCGAATTCATGTTGCGCCGCAAAATATATGTTAGGTAGATGTTGGTTGTAAAATCGGTTGTAAAAACCGTGATATTTCTACAACATCTCGAAGTCATCGCACTTCAAGTTAAAATTCCACCATCTAAGCGTTGACATGATTTGTAGCGAAGTTTAACTTTTCAAGAACAAAAGTTCGTAATACGAACACCTTGGGAAGGATATTAGTCTAATGTCGCGTTTCACGATCACTCGTCGTAATTTGTTCCCGATGACCGCTTCCTTGGGGGCGGTTGCATCCGGCATTGCGCCAGCGTTTGCGGCTGGTTTCCCCAGCCAGACCATCAACCTTATCATCCCGTACGGTCCCGGTGGCAGCTTTGACGCTTACGGGCGTAAATTCGCACAATTACTGCAGCCAAATCTACCGAATAAAGTGAATGTGGTACCTCTGAACGTACCAGGTGCCGCCGGCAAGAAAGCTATCTTCGAGCTCATGCAGGACAAGCCGGATGGCTATAATGTCAGCCTGATCAATGTGCCTGGCATTTTGCTTGGCAAAAGCACCGGTAATTTCTCGTTGGATAAGCTCACTTGGATTGCCAACCTGGGGCGCGACTCCTACGGCCTTGCTGTCGCCGCCAAGGGGCCGATCAAAACCGTGGCCGATTTGCAGGCGCTCAGCGCCAAGCGCCCGTTGAAATTTTCCTCGACGGGCAAAGGCTCAACAGATTATTTTGCCACAAAAGTATTCGCAGATAAGCTCGGCCTAAATGTCGCGTTGGTTTCTGGGTATAACGATTCACCAAATTCAGTGGTGGCGGTCGCGCGCGGCGATGTCGATGCGGTCGTGCATTCCCTAGCCACCCTGAAGGACATGGAAAAATCTGGCCTCGCCAAGATCATATTCGTGTTCCAAACAAAATCTCCGATCCCCGGCGTCGAAGACGCCACGTCGATCGATCAACCGGATCTCGGCAATATCTTCCAGTGGCGCCCTATTGTCGGCCCCCCAAACTTGCCGGCGGATATCGTTGAAACTTTGTCGCAAGCTTTTCTCACGGCGGCATTCAGCCCTGAAGCTAAGGCTTGGGCAGACAAAATCCAGACCACTCTCTATCCGCTCGATAGTAAGGGGACTGTGGCCATGATCGCGGCACAGAAAGAAATGGTTGATCAAGCGGCGTCTGCTTTAAAATAGAGTTTATCGTTAAAAATAAACTTTTTTATGTCTAATCAATAATCTCCAGGAGGCTTCAATATGAACTCAAAGACAAAATTGACCCGCGTGTCGATGGTCGCTCTTGCAGCGGCTTCGGTGCTCGTGATCCGGCCGGGCTTTGCCCATGCCGCGACCACCGCTGCCCAGCTGCAGGCTGAAATCAACCAGTTGCAGGCACAGATCAACGCGCTGAGCACCCAGCAGGATGCAATCAACGCCCAGGTGGCTGATAACGCGCTGGCCGTAAAGAAGCTCGCCACTGCGACCAAAGCAACCAAGAATGGTTGGGGTATGGTTTCCAAAGGCAACGTATTGCCTGATTTCGTATCAGATGATGGCTCCAGCTCGTTTAAAATTATCGGCCGTTTGCAGGGTGATTTAACGATGCGGCAAGTGCCTGGTGCGGTTTCGAAAGGGCAAGCTGCCGCACTAAATGGCAAGAGCACGTCGATCGATGAAAGCTTTCGGCGGGTGCGTTTGGGCGTTCAAGGACAATTTGCAAAATATTGGGTCTATAAATTCCAATATGATTTCCTGGGTAGCGCCGCCGCTGGGATTACCGACGCATATTTTGGTTATAATAGAAAGTTTGGGAATGTCGGCAATGAATTCCTAGTTGGTAATCAGTTTGTCGCCTTTGGCCAACATACGCCGTCAAACTATATTACCTTCATGGAAGATCGTCTTGATACAAGCGTATTTCGTCCCGGACGCCAGCTTGGTATTTCGGGTCGCGACTATACGAAATATTGGAACGCTTGGTATAGTTTAACCAATGGTCGTGGCGCGGCTGGTACTGGATCCGGGACTTTGGCAGTATCAGGCCAGATCGGCTTTAACCTGATCAATACCAGTCATACCGTCATCCATATTGGTAATTCCCTTCTCTATAATCGGTTTGCGGGCGGCACGGGCACACCGGGTACTGCCTTCAAGTCAGCACCAGATGCCCATTTCTACGGTGCGAATTTAATAGCGACTCCATCTTTAATCGACGTGGTAAGCAACTTTGTTTACTCGCCATCGTTAGTGGTAAAATATGGTCCCGCATCGTTCCGGGCCAATTACTATATGGAAAATACGATTGATCATTCAAACAAAGGAAAGGCATCCGACTTAACAGCTGCACAGGCAACATTCTCTGGTTGGGCCGTTCAGGGCGACTATATTCTCACAGGCGAAACCAGGCCGTTCGATGATGCGAGCGGCGCTTTCCTTGGGATCAAGCCCTTGCATCCCATCACTGATGGTGGCTGGGGAGCTTTCCAGGTTGCGGCTCGTTTGGACTCCGCAGACCTAAACGATGTTCATCACGGCGTACAAGGTGGTCGTGAAACCAACGTGACGTTCGCGATCAACTGGTTCCCGACTTCTTACACCCGCGTCGATCTTGACTATATCAAGGTCCTAAAGGTCGTCGGCGGTGCTTATAACGGGTATGATCCAAGCATCGTTGCTGCCCGTATGCAGTTCGTTTTCTAGACGATAGCTTTTGGTAATCTAACTGGTGAGCCGAATCCCGGCTCGCCAGTTTTCCTTTAGATATGTTTTGGTCTGACCACGGCCATTAGGAGAATATGCGAGTGACTGGCCTTTATGACAGAAACGCGGCGAATCCACTTGGCGATCAAGCCTTGCCGGAGCCCGCGCATGATCACCCGCACCACCACGACCATTCCCACGCGCATGAAGGCCATAATCACCCGCCAGGCGACGGCGCCAAATGGGACCGTTGGGCTAAAGAACGTGTGTTCGTTCGTGCCCTTAAAGGGACCTACAGCAATTTATATGAACAACTTATCGACCAGCCACGCGTTTACAAATCCCGCGATGAAGCCTGGAAGGGTGGCCCTGGACTTTACGGCAAGCATATCATTAGCCCGCAGCACGCCAGCGTCACACAGTCGATCGAAACCCATATCGAAGCCTATGCGCCTGGCGCCTACGGTCAGAAACATGGCCACCTCAACAGCGCGGTGTTCTACGTCATTGAAGGCCGCGGCCATGATGTGCATGACGGCCGCCGCATTGAATGGAAAGCTGGCGATGTTATGATTGTTGAAAATGGCTGCGTCCATCAACATTTCAACGATGACCCCGATAACCGTGCGGTCCTGCTGGTATTCAAAGCCAAGCCGCTATTCCACTTTATGCATCTGATCTTCCAGAAGATCGTGTCCTTTCCACCCTCCACAGGAAATGAAGATTTCCGTCCGCCATCGGATTTGTGAGCGCCTGGGCCTAAATTGAATTGGAGACGACGATGCCTGTTATTAATGAAAAAGATTTTGCCCACCTGCATGCCGGTGAAGTAGATTTCCGCGCCGTTGAAGTGGCCGCATCCAAAATGTTCCGCCAGGAATACGCCACCCGCCCGGATGTTGTACATGCTGAAGACATGCCGATCGAGCATTCCCCCGATGGTCTCATCAAGCATTTGGTGCATCGTAACATGAACACCAAGGAATGCTGCATCGAAGCCTATATGCAGTTCCTGAAAGCTGGCGAGAAATCAGGCAAGCATCGCCATATGTGGGAAGAGGTCGTGTTTGTGCTCGAAGGCTCGGGGTATGATTTGCATTGGGATCTTGATTTCGACTGCAAGGAAGAGTTCGAATGGTCTTGGAAGACTGAGCCGAAGAAATTTGCGTGGGAACGCGGTGATTTCATCTACATTCCGCCTTTCACCGAGCATCAGCATTTTAATGATGGCGAAGGCGAAGCGCGCTTCATCGTTATCAGCAATCGGATTGTGAAGGATATGGGGTTCAACTGGTTTGACCAGTTGGAAAACGCGCCGGGTTACTAATTTTAAAAAGCAGTCGGCAATTATCGTCGGCTGCTTTTTTGTTTGACGTGCAGTTTGGTTGGACCACCCAGAGATTCAGCAAGGCGGCCCAGAGGAGGAAGCAATGAACGTAAAAGAAACGCTGGAACAAAAAGGTAAGCAGTTAGTTCCGCCGGTATTTATGGCTTTGCTTGCCATCCTCTATATGTCACAAGCCGGTAGTTTTGGTGACCAAACCTCTGCTGAAGCGCCAACACTTTATGGTAGCGTGGTGCTGGTGATCTCGATTGCCGTGTTCATTGCGGCCTTGCTGCCGAAACGTCAGAAAAAGCTTGAAAAAAGTCTGATCAAGCATGAAGACCATGACTTTGCGTGGCATATTTCTTCGCGTATTTTCGGCATGGTTGCGCTATTCGTTGGGTTTATTTTCATTGCCGGATTTTATATTGCCATCCCTACATTTCTGTTGCTGTTCTTAAAGTTTATCTCAAAAATATCATTTCTAAAGTCGGCCATCGCAGCGGCGATCGCGTTTAGCCTCACTTGGTTTTTGTTTAGTTATGTTCTCAATCTTGAAGTTTATACAGGTTATATCGGTGGGTTTTTATAGGCTGCGTTAGAAGGAAAAGCGCCATATGGGCAAGCACGTCACTTTAAATGTTGATGGCCAGTCGCATGAGTTAGATCTGGCCGACCCGACGACTCCTTTACTATATTTATTGCGCGATGAGCTCGGGCTGAATAATCCACATTTTGGTTGTGGTTTATCGCAGTGCGGGGCTTGCACGGTGCATGTTAACGGCACGCCTATGCGCTCCTGCGTACTGCCGGCCGCCGCCGCAGATGGTGCGACAATCACTACGCTCGCGGGGATCGGTACGGCTGAACATCCGCATCCGGTGCAGCAAGCTTTCATTGATGAACAGGCATTTTTCTGTGGCTATTGCATGAATGGCTGGGTGATGACCGCGGTAGCACTGGTCAAAGAAAAGCCGCGCGCAACAGACGCTGAAATTCGTGAGGCTTTCTCTGGTCTGAAGTGCCGCTGCGGCTCGCATATGTCGATTATCCGCGCTGTGAAACGTCTGACGGAGGCCGCATAATGAACGCGATCATGCTCTCACGCCGCAAAGCTTTATGCGCAGGCGGCGCTTTGGTTATTTCCTTCGCAACGGCGGGCTGCTCGTCATCGCAGACCGCAGCCGCCACCGGCATAGGTGGTGATACCAAGCCTAAGCTGCGTCCAGACCAGCTAGATTCCTGGATTGCCGTTCGTAAAGACGGCTCCGTGATAGGCTATTTCGGCAAAGTCGATGTCGGCTTGGGCATTCAGGTTGCGATTGCGCAGATCATCGCTGATGAGCTTGACGTAAAATTCAGCGACGTTTCAGTTGTGATGGGAGACACTGCCACCACCGTCAATCAAGGTGGTGCGAGCGGCAGTACCGGTCTCGAACGCGGCGGGGTTTCCGTTCGTAATGCCGCAGCGCAGGCGCGCACGTCCCTGCTCATGCTGGCCGCTGACAAGTTCGGCACCACGCCAGATAAACTCACCGTTGATAATGGTGTTGTCACCGTTGCCGGCAACACCGGGCAATCAGTCTCGTATGGCGAGTTGATCGGTGGCCGCTATTTTGACGTGACACTCGACTGGAATAAAAAGATCGGCAATGAATTGCTGGTGCAGGGTACGGCCAAGCCAAAGGATCATGCCGACTACAAGATCGTTGGCAAGTCGGTCCCACGCGCGGATATTGCCAACAAACTATTCGGCGCTGAGGTGTTTAATACCGATATGCGTGTGCCCGGCATGTTGCATGGCCGGATGGTACGCCCGACAGTTGCCGGAGCTTCGGTTGTAAAAATCCATCCAGAGTCCATTGCGTCTTTGCCGGATGTGCAGATCGTGCATCAGGGCAATTTGGTTGGCGTGGTGGCGCCCAAGGAATGGACCGCGGTCAAGGCGGCGCGGATGTTGAAAGTTGATTGGTCCAGTCCGCCACCTGCATTTCCCCATCAGGCTGATCTTTATAAAGCCATGCAGGCGGCCAAGCCCGTTGGCAAAGGTGGTCCGAAAGCAAAAGGCGATCCCAAAGCCGTCATGGCTGCTTCAGCCAAAACCATCGATGCAACTTATTTATGGCCGTTTCAATCTCACGCCAGTATGGGGCCTGCATGTACGATCGTGGACGTGCAGCCAGACCACGTGACCGTTTGGACCGGCGACCAGAAGCCGCATTATGTGCGTGACGGCGTGGCAGCGTTGCTAAATATGAAGCCCGAACAAGTGCACGCTATCTGGTTGCGTGGCCCTGGTTCATATGGCCGCAACGATGGTGGTGACTCTGCAATGGATGCAGCAGTGCTGTCGAAAGCGGTCGGCAAGCCGGTGCGGCTACAATATATGCGTGCGGATGGCACCGCCTGGAATCCAAAAGGCCCAGCCTCGGTGCATAAGGTTTCTGCTGGTATTGATGCGAATAATAATGTGGTGGCTTATCACTATCACAGTACGGCATTTTCGCGCGAGGATATCGCCTCACATCCTGACGATCCTACGCAGAGCCTTGCTGGCCAATTCATGGGTATGCCAGTGGTATCAAAGGCTGTCTTTGACGTGCCCGGTGAGACTTACGATTTTGGTGCCGAGCATCTGAACTGGGACGTTGTGCCGGCACTGCTAGACCGTGCCTCGCCGCTTCGCACGTCGCATTTGCGCGACCCGCTGGGACCGCAAATTAATTTCGCCAGCGAATGTTTTATGGATGAGCTGGCCTATGCAACCAATATGGACCCGGTCGCATTCCGGGTGAAGTATCTGAACGACAAGCGGGGGGTTGCTGCCATTGAAGCTGCCGCGAAAGCTGCCAATTGGCAGCCGCGCACGCCCAAAACCGGCAAGCCGCAAGGTGCCGTTTTGAAAGGGCGCGGCATCGCCTTTGCCCGTCGCAAGGATACCCGCGTGGCAGTGATCGTCGATGTTGAGGTTGATCGCCATACCGGCCGGGTATGGCCTCGCCACTGGTTTGTGGCGCACGATTGCGGTTTGGTCGTGAATCCAGACGCCCTCAAGCTTGTCATTGAGGGTAATATTTTACATGCCACCAGCCGTGCGTTGCTGGAGGAAGTGAAGTTCAATCCCCATATGGTCACCAGTGTCGATTGGTTGAGTTACCCGATCCTTGATATCAAGGATGCGCCCGAGACAATCAATATCACGCTGCTCAACCACCCGGACGATATGCCGCGTGGTGCTGGCGAACCTTCTTCCCGCCCGGTGGCTTCGGCAATTGCGAATGCGGTGTTTGACGCAACTGGTGTCCGCTTCCGTCAGGCGCCGCTGACCAAGGACCGCGTCAAAGCCGCTCTTATTTGAACTGCCTTTCCAATTAGGGGATCATCACATGTCAAATAAGCAGCAAATATCTCGCCGAGGCTTTCTACAAGCCAGTTCCATCGCCGCGGTTGGCACTGGACTGCTGCCGCGAGGCGCTAAGGCTGATACATTCCCAAACAAAACCATCAGCTTTGTGGTACCGGATAGCGGTGGCGGCAGCTTTGATGCATATGTCCGGAAATTCTCAGAATATTTGCCGCAGTTTTTGCCGCACAAGGTGAATGTTGAACCAGTGCCAATTCCGGGCGCTGGTGGTCAGGCAGCCGCATTTCAGATTCAGAATGCACCGCCGGATGGATATTTTTTTGGTATGTTGAACGTACCAGGCATTTTCACATCCAAATTTGGCAAAAAACCCTCCAAGACTGACCTTGATCGTTTAACTTGGGTGGCCAATCTCGGCCGGGAAGGCTACGGGCTGGCAGTCTCCAAGGACAGCCCGATCCAAAACATCGCGGACATGCAGAAAATTGCGGCAACCCGCCCAATCACATTCTCATCCACCGGGTCGGGTTCCACCGATAATTTTGCCACGCGGGTATTTTCTGCATCATTGGGTATCAACTTCAGAATCGTCACCGGCTATACCGGCTCTGCCCCAACGATGGTTGCGGTGGCCCGCGGCGATGTTGATGCTACCGTACACTCGCTCGCGACACTGCAAGGCATGGCGAAGACGGGGCTCATTCGGATCATCTTTTCGTTCCAGCCTAACAGCGGTATTGCCGGTATTGATGATGCAATCTCGGTTGGCGCACCGACTTTGTCAGAAATTTATCAATGGCGCCCGGTGGTTGCCCCGCCGAACTTACCGCAGCCGATACTGCAGATTTTGTCAGATGCTTTGGTCAACACCGCCAACACACAAGGGGTGAAAGATTGGGCTCAAGCCGCCGGCACTTCAATTTTCCCCCTTGATTACAGGGGCGTCAATAAAATGATCGATCAGCAAAAGGCCCTCATTGACCAATGGAAGTCTGTGCTCAAAGACTGATAACGGGTTGCAGAGGGAAAACAGGCGTGATGGCAAACCGTATCGATGTGGCTGGTGTTATTGAACGGCAGTCAAACCGTGGCTTTTTCATAGCCATTTTGGTGCTGGTCGCGACCGCCTCGTTCTTCGAGGGCATCGACGCGCAAATCCAAGGCTATACGGCCCCCACCATCACCAAGCTCTGGCATATTCAAAAGGCCGGTTTTACCCCGGTATTCGTGTTCTTCCAGGTTGGTTTCATGATCGGCGCGATGGGTTTCGGCAATCTGGGAGATTACCTGGGCCGCCGGATAATGATCATCACCGGCGTGCTATTATTCGGTGCCTTCACGGTAGCGGGTGGCTTCTGTGGCGATGTTTCCTCGCTCGTTGCCACGCGCTTTGTATCGGGAATATTTCTGGGGGCGGCTGTTCCCAACGCCATCGCACTAATGGTTGATTATTCGCCGCAGAATCGGCGCGCTTTCAATGTGGGGGTGATGTTCACGCTCTACACTTTGGGTAGCGCTGGTGGGGGCTTTATCTCGGCGTGGCTGGTACCCAGTTTTGGCTGGCAATCGGTTTACTTCGTGTGCGGCCTGCTGGCGATGGCTTTTTCTGCGGTACTATTTTTTTGGCTGCCAGAATCAATTCGCCACATGGTCATCCGCCGCAAATCCCGCCCCGCGCTCATCGTCGTTATGCAGCGCCTGGCCCCCGATGCGGTGATTAACAGCGAGACTGAATTTTTCATCCCCCGCGCCAGCGATCGCAAGCCCTGGTTCACAGAATTATTCCAGCAAAAACGCGCCGCGATGACTTTGTGTTTATGGGGGGCTTATGGCGTCAATCTGATGGGCGTCATCTTTGTCGCGAGCTGGATGCCGACTGTCTTTAACGATGGCGGTCTAAGCGTCTCTAGCGCGGTGATCGCCACCAGCCTCTATCAATGTGGCGGTGCCGCCGGCAGCATGCTGTTCGGCTGGATTCTCGACCGCGCTTTGGGCATTTTCCGGCTATCGCTGATCTGCCTGGTGGCAATTCCCGTCATCATCAGCATCGGATACGCCACCGGCTTTCCGGCCCTGCTGCTGTTGCTTACATTTATGGCCGGTATTTTTATCATCGGCACGCAAAACGGCCTGAACGCCCTCTCTGGCATGCTTTACCCTACCTATCTGCGCGCCACCGGCTCCGGCTGGACCAGTGGCACTGGCCGGATTGGGGCGATCCTTGGACCGGTTCTGGGCGGTATGCTGATCAGCATGAAACTGCCGCTGACCAGTATTTGCCTGATTTTGGCGATTCCCTCACTCTGCGCCGCCGGGTTAGTGCTTGGGATCAACCACTTCCGGCCATTGCTGGATCAAGATCAAGGAGAGCTAGAGGTTGTTACTTGATTTTGGTTGTCAAAAACCACTCGCGGGGGCGCTTGGCGAACAGAATATATCTGTTATGCAGATTATCCTGTCGGCGAACCGCCGCCAGGGACAATTTTTGTCCGGTTTTTCCGGTCTATTATCCAGGGTTTTATGGCATGAAGTGGGTGATGTCTCATGGTCGGCGCTAAGGCGGCAAAGTTAGCTATGGCTGAAACTGAACGCTCCGCCGAAGCCCTCGACCCTGCCGCCGATAATAATTATATCGCGGCGTTGGCGCGTGGCCTTGCCGTCATGCGGTCTTTTGCTGGCCAGCGTAATCAGTTGACCATGGCGGAAATTGCCAAGCTGGTGAGCCTGCCGCGTGCCACTGTCCGGCGTTGCCTGATCACGCTGAGTGCGCTGGGGTATATTGATAGTAACGGCAAATATTACCGTCTTACGCCGCAGGTGCTGACACTCTCGCAATCCTATTTCTCATCCAACCCGCTGCCACGCGTCGCCCAGCCTTATATTGAGCAGGTAAGTGAGGCGGTGGGGGAATCCTGTTCGGTGTCGGTACTCACCGGAGATGAGGTAATTTATGTCGCGCGCTCCACCCGCAAGCGCGCCGCTTCGGTGCACCGGGATGTCGGGCAAAATCTGCCGGCATTCTGTACCTCAATGGGCCGGGTGTTGCTGGCCCATATGGAACCTGAGGCGCTGGACGCGTACTTCAAACGCGTCACTTTGAAGAAATTCACCCACGAGACGGTCACCGATGAGGCCACTTTGCGTGGCCTACTGGACCAGGTGCGCCGCCGGGAGTTCTGTTTGATCGACGGCGAATTGGAACATAATCTGCGCGCCGTCGCAGTGCCGGTGCGGGACCAGTCAGGCAAGGTGGTCGCCGCCGCCCATATCAGCACCGAGGCCAGCCGTACGCCGAAGGAAAAAATGCGCAATGAATTCCTGCCGGTATTGCGCTCGGCAGTGTCACAAATGCGGCCGCTTCTGCTAGGCTGAAGCCTCCGCTGCAAGGTTTGATTCGTATCAAGGCGGAATCAGGCATATTATGGTTGTCTAATCCCCATATGATGGAGGACACCATGATCGTTTCTGATCTTATGACCAAAAAATTTGCTTCCGTGCAGCCGGAAACCAGTCTCGCCGACGCGGCACGCATCATGCTCGACCAGCGCCTGAGTGGCCTGCCGGTCACAAATGCGGCGGGCAAGTTGGTCGGTATTGTCACTGAAGGTGATTTGCTGCGCCGGGTCGAAATCGGCACAGCACAGAGCAAGTCAAGTTGGCTCAAGGCGTTTTTTCTTCCGGAAAGTTTGGCGACCGATTACGTCAAAACCCATGGTCGGCATGTCGCTGAGGTGATGACCGCAGAACCCGTGACAGTAACGCCGCAAACCGCACTCTCAGAGGCTGCCACGCTCATGCGTGATAAAAAAATCAAGCGCCTGCCCGTAGTGGAAGGCGCCCAGCTTGTCGGCATGTTGGGCAGGACTGATATCTTGGGCGCCTTGGTCCGCAAATTAATCGAACTGGATGCCAGCCACCCGACTGACAGCGAAATTCGTGATTACATCAAAGCAGCGTTAGCCAAGGAAAATTGGGCACCAAAGGCTGGGCTGCATATCGAGGTTCAGGACCAGGTGGTGTTTTTGAAAGGCATCATCATGAGCGATGCCGAGAAACAGGCGCTAACCGTGATCGCTGAAAATGCCCCCGGTGTGAAAAAAGTCACAGACGAGTTGGTCTTTGTGGACCCCGCAACCGGGATGGCGTTTCAATGAAGCTTCAAGCTGCCCTCACGACCGCCAGCACAGTTGCGCCGTAGCGTTCGATTTTGGTGGTTCCCATGCCTGGAATTTCGCCAAGCTCGCTGAAGCTGCACGGACGCTGGGTGGCAATGGCGGCTAATGTTGCGTCGTGGAATATCACGTAAGCTGGCACGTTTTGATCCTTCGCAAGGCGCGAGCGCTCGGCTCTGAGCGCTTCGAATAATTTTGCGGAATCACCGGTCAATTCAGTGCGCGCGGTCTTGGTTTTCATCACCGCTGCCGATGACGAAGCCGCCCGTTCGCGCCGTAACTGCACGTTTTCAAGCCCTTTCAACACCGGTTCAGCCAAAGCGGTTAAGCGCAACGCGCCGTAGGACTCATGGTCTACCTCCACCAAGCCGCGCACAATCATCTGCCGGAACAGCGAGCTCCAGCCTTTGCGGTCCAGTTCAGTCCCCACCCCAAAGGTTGGCAGTTTATCATGGTTGAAATTCAAAATCTTCGTGGTCTGCATACCCAGCAGTACATCGATCAAATGTCCGGTGCCAAATCGCTGGCCGGTGCGTAGCATGGCAGACATCGCCTTGCGGCAGGCGGTGGTGGCGTCCCAGGTCTCAGCGGGATTCAGGCAGGTGTCACAATTACCACAAGCTTGCGCCATGCACTCACCGAAATGCGCCAATATGGCTTGGCGTCGGCAAGACGCTGTTTCACATACCCCGAGCAGCGCATCGAGCTTGCTGCGCTCCACCCGCTTAATATCTTCAGGCGCACCACTTTGGTCGATCATGTTGCGGCGGAACACAATATCCTGCGTACCATATAAAAGCAGCGTTTCCGCCGGCATCCCATCACGCCCAGCGCGACCCGTTTCTTGATAGAACGCCTCCAGGCTGCCCGGTAAATCCAGATGCACCACAAACCGCACATCCGGCTTATCAATCCCCATCCCAAACGCGATGGTGGCGACCAGCACCAAACCTTCTTCCGAGAGAAATGCGTCTTGGTTGCGCGCGCGGACCGCCGGGTCCAGGCGCGCATGATAGGGCAGGGCATTGATCCCGGCCGCCTGCAAGGACGCAGCCGTTTCATCCACGGTGTTACGGCTCAGGCAATAAACAATCCCGCTCTCACCCTCATGGGCCTTCAAGAATGTCAGAAGCTGTTTTAGCGGGGCTGCTTTTGGTACCACCGCATAGCGAATATTCGGGCGGTCAAAACTCGCCAGAAACAGCCGCGCGTCATCAAGGTTCAACCGGCGCCGGATTTCCTCACGCGACTGCATGTCCGCGGTAGCGGTGAGCGCAATGCGCGGCACACCCGGAAATAACCGCCCCAGGGTTGCCAACTGCAAATATTCGGGCCGGAAATCATGTCCCCACTGGCTCACACAATGGGCTTCATCAATCGCAAATAGCGCAATGTGAACACCATCCAGCATTTCCAGAAAATCCGGCATCATCAGCCGCTCTGGCGCTACATACAGCATCTCCAGCGTGCCATCGCGTAAATCAGACCGTACCTGCGCGCGCTCGGCCGGTGTCATGGCGGAATTAATCGCGGCGGCATTGATCCCCAACTGCCGCATCGCCGCCACCTGGTTGCGCATTAAGGCAATAAGCGGCGAGACCACCACACCGACACCAGGCCGACAAATTGAGGGGAGCTGGTAACAAAGCGACTTACCGCCGCCCGTGGGCATCAGCACAATCGCATCGCCGCCCGCCATCACATGCGCCACCACATCACGCTGCTGCCCCCGAAAGCCGGGCAAGCCGAACACGCTATGTAGCACAAAATCAGGGTCGGCGGTGGGCGACTCCGCCCGATGCATATCCATGGTACTTGCGTACAATCTCCGTTCGGAATCGCGCAATCGCGCTGTTGCACACGCATAGACCGGGCGTCATATAGTTTGCCGATCACTAATAAGGATACGCGATGAGCTTGCCGTGGGCTGAAGGCCAATCAGAAATTTCAATCGCTGATTATGTCCGGATCAAAGCCGCATCACCTGATCTGGTTCTGCTGGATGTCCGCGAACCATACGAGCTTGCAATGGCGGCGGTGACAGGGGCTTTGCATATCCCCATGCAGACCATCCCGGCCCGGATTGCGGAAATCCCCCGTGAAGTGCCTGTGGCGGTGATATGCCATCACGGTGCCCGCTCGATGGCGGTGGTAAACTATCTGCGCAAAGCGGGATTTGAGAATACCATCAATCTTGCGGGTGGCATTCATGCTTATGCTAACGAGGCAGATGGCAGCATCCCGCTCTATTAAGCGGCGTTATCCCACCTTATATCGGTTAAATGGCCGATTATTCTCCCTCTGAAGATGCCCCGCCCGCGATTGGCGCTTTTGATAATAGCTATGCGCGGCTCCCGTCAGCATTTTATGTACGGATTGCCCCCACGAAGGTGGCGGCGCCAAAGCTGATCAAGTTCAATTATGCGTTGGCCGATGAGCTAGGGTTGTGCCCGCCACACGGGCATCTCGCCGCTATTTTTGCGGGCAATCTCATTCCCAGCGGGGCCGCGCCGCTGGCCATGGCCTATGCCGGCCACCAGTTCGGTGGTTTTTCGCCGCAATTGGGTGATGGCCGCGCGATACTACTGGGTGAAGTCATCGACAAATCCGGCACAAGGCGGGACGTTCAATTGAAAGGCTCCGGCCCCACGCCGTTTTCCCGCCGGGGCGATGGCCGCGCCGCGTTGGGCCCGGTGCTGCGGGAATATTTGATCAGCGAGGCAATGCACGCGCTCGGTATTCCCGCTACGCGCGCTTTGGCAGCCGTTGCCACCGGCGAACAGGTGCGGCGTGAGGGGATGTTACCCGGGGCGGTCTTCACCCGCGTCGCCGCCAGCCATGTCCGCGTTGGCACGTTCCAATATTTTGCTGCCCGTGGCGATGTGGCGTCTCTCAAAATTCTGGCTGACTACGTGATCGACCGGCATTACCCCGAAACCCGAGATGCCGAGCGCCCGTATCTGGCTTTGCTACAAGCGGTGTCCGCGGCACAGGCCAAGCTCATCGCGCAATGGCTGCATGTGGGCTTCATCCATGGGGTGATGAATACCGATAATATGGCCATCTCTGGCCAGACCATCGATTTCGGCCCCTGCGCCTTCATGGATACGTACGACCCGGCGACAGTTTACAGCGCCATCGATGAGTATGGCCGCTACGCCTACGCCAACCAACCGCGCATCGCGAACTGGAACTTGGCGCGTCTGGCAGAAACGCTGCTGCCTCTCATCGATGAGGATACCGATAAAGCCATCGCTCTTGCAACAGAAGTGATCGAAGGTTTTCAGACGCAATATGCCGCGCGCTGGGTAGAAGGTGCCCGCGCCAAATTAGGTCTCGCCACGGTGGAAGACGGCGATGAGGCTTTGATGAACGACCTGCTCGTGGCCATGCATAAAAATCAGGCCGACTTCACCAATACATTCCACAATTTGGGCGGCGATGCCCGTTCGCAATTCATCAACCCGACCGAATTTGACCAATGGGCGATTGCCTACCGCGCGCGCCTCAGCCGGGACACGCTCTCGCCCGCGGAGCGGTCTGCCAAAATGCGGCAAGCTAACCCCGCCTATATTCCCCGCAACCATCGGGTTGAGCAGGCGCTGAATGCTGCAATCCAGCGCGATGACTTCACGCTGTTTGAAGAACTGCTGACCGTGCTGGCCAACCCGTTTGATGACCAGCCAGATTATGCCCGCTACAGCGCCCCGCCCGAACCATCCGAGCGGGTGCAGAACACCTTCTGTGGAACTTAAACCAAACCGGCTTTAAACCCGCGCCACCCGAAGCGCATTGGTTGTGCCCGGCTGGCCAAACGGCACACCGGCGACCACCACAATCTCCTCGCCTTTTTTGGCGAAGCCTTCCAGCCGGGCAATTTTCAAGGCGTTTTCCACGGCCTGGGTCATGGAATGCACCTCCTTTGCCAAGCTGGCATGTACCCCCCAAACGGCGGCCAGCCGCCGTGCGACGGTTACGCTGGTGGTCAGGCCAATCACGGGGCAATCAGGCTTCTCGCGCGCAACCCGCATGGCGGTTGAGCCAGAGGCTGTGAACGCCACAATGGCCTGTGCCCCGATGGTGCGGGCCACCTGGCAGGCAGCTGCGGCAATTGCATCGGCTGAGGAGCGTTCCGGTTCCGGCCGCTTGGCATCAATACCGAGGCGCCAATCCTCATCTCGCTCCACCCGGGCAATGATCCGGTCCATCATGTTCACCGACTCACGCGGGTATTGCCCGGCGGCGGATTCTGCTGACAGCATGACCGCATCCGCACCATCAAATACCGCTGTTGCCACGTCCGAGGCTTCAGCCCGGGTGGGGGCAGGGGCCGTGATCATGCTTTCCAACATCTGGGTCGCCACCACCACCGGTAGGCCGCGTAGTTGTGCGGCACGGATAATCCGCTTTTGCGCGCTCGGCACATCTTCCGGCGGCAATTCCACGCCCAAATCCCCGCGCGCTACCATCACCGCGTCCGACAGGTCCAAAATCGCATCGAGATTATCAAGTGCTTGCGGCTTTTCGAGCTTGGTCATCACCAAAGCCCGGCCATCGGCAATTTCCTTGGCTTGAATCACATCCTCTGGCCGCTGCACAAATGACAGGCCGATATAATCAATCCCCAGCGGCAATACGAATTCTAGGTCGCGCAAATCCTTTTTGGTCAGAGCTGGAATCGGCAGCACCACGTCTGGAATATTCACGCCTTTGCGGTCTGAAAGCACGCCGCCATTCATCACCTCGGTGATTAACTGGTCACCTAATTTGCGCATGACCCGCAGCCGCAACTTGCCGTCATCGAGCAATAACGTGGCACCGATATCAGCAGCTTCCATAATTTCAGGGTGCGGCAGGCAAACCCGGCGTGTGTCACCGGGCGAGGGGTTCATATCAAGCGTGAAAGTTTGCCCCGCCTGCAATTGTACACGGCCAGACTGAAACTGCCCCACCCGCAACTTCGGCCCCTGCACGTCGGCCAGAATACCAATCGGGCGGTGGAATTTTTTTTCCAGCGCCCGAATCATCTCAATCCGCGCGGCATGGTCGGCATGGGCGCCATGAGAAAAATTCAGCCGGAACACGTCGGCACCGGCCAGAAATAATTGCTGCAGCATCTCAGGCGTCGAGCTCGCAGGGCCCAAAGTTGCCAGAATTTTCGTGCGTCGATGCCGCCGTATCCGCTCAGTCATTATTTTTTCCTGGTTATATAGCCGTTTCAACCCAGCCAGCGAACCGGCTGCCCGATTATAGGCGCAGCCAACGAAACCGCGATATCCCAGATAACCGATTGTCTTGAATAAATATCGGTGACTTGGAGTCGAATGACATCATCCGGAGTCGCCGAACGATCCGAAATGAAGTTCGAATCCGCCTCTAATATATACCGCTGATATAGCTACAGAGCGCGGTCACCGGGGCTGGGTTCGCGCCGCGCCGCACTGTTCGTCCCGCCCGCAAGCCGGCTAAAAATTTCAAGTTGATGGACAAAATATCGCCTATTCCGTGGCTTTCACAGGCGTTGTTCGGTTGATGCCCGGGCGGATAAAGCGAAACATTCAGGCAGGGCATAGGAGGCTGGAGTAATTCATGGTTGCCGATGGACCGCCCGGCAGGTTACGCGAGACTATGAACAATCCCCGTATTATTGATCCCGCCAGCGACATTGCCATTGCCCAGGCAGCTTCCTTACGGCCCATCGAGGATGTGGCGGCTGAGCTTGCCATCCCGCCGCAATCGCTGTTCCGTTACGGCCCGCGTAAGGGCAAGGTTTCACTGGACTTTGCCGCTGAGGCCATGGCCCGGCCCGCGAAGGCCAAGCTGATCCTGGTTACCGCCATTAGTCCCACCCCGGCCGGTGAGGGCAAGACGACAACAACCATCGGGCTTGGTGATGCATTGCGCCGGCAGGGGCATAAAACCACGATTTGTCTTCGGGAGCCCAGTCTTGGCCCCTGTTTTGGGGCAAAAGGTGGCGCTACCGGCGGCGGTCACGCCCAGGTCGCGCCGATGGAGGATATCAACCTGCATTTTACTGGCGATCTGCACGCCATCACCACCGCCCATAATTTGCTGGCTGCCCTCATTGATAACCATGTTTTCTGGGGCAACCAACTCGGGCTGGACCCGCGCCGGATTACCTGGCGCCGGGTGATGGATTTGAACGATCGTTCTTTGCGCGGCATCGTGACGGGCCTCGGCGGCCCAGCGAACGGCTATGCGCGTGAGACCGGCTTTGACATTACCGTTGCCAGTGAAGTGATGGCGATTTTCTGCCTATCGCGCTCGTTAAAGGATCTTACCGAGCGTCTGGGAAATATTGTGGTCGGCCGCGATCATCATAAAAACCTGGTCCGCGCCAGCCAGTTGGGCGCTGAAGGTGCGATGGCGGCGTTGCTGAAAGACGCGCTCGCGCCGAATTTGGTGCAGACATTGGAAGGTACGCCGGCCTTTATTCATGGTGGCCCGTTTGCCAATATCGCCCACGGCTGCAACTCCCTGCTGGCCACCGAAACCGCGATGGGTCTGGCAGATTTCGTGGTCACGGAAGCCGGCTTTGGGGCTGATTTAGGGGCCGAGAAATTTCTTGATATCAAATGCCGTAAGGCGGGCATCAGCCCGGCCGCCGTAGTGGTGGTTGCCACTGTGCGCGCCCTGAAAATGCATGGTGGCGTGGCGCTGAAAGAGGTTGGGCAGGAAAATATTGCCGCCGTCACGGCAGGGGCCAGCAACTTGATCCGCCATGTGCAAAATTGCCAGTCATTTGGCTTGCCGGTGGTGGTCGCCATCAATCGGTTCACCAGCGATACACCCGCTGAGCTGAATGCCATTACCGAAGCCTGTGCCACGATCGGCGTGCAGGCGGTGCCCTGCAACCATTGGGCTGAAGGCGGGCAGGGGGCTCTTGATTTAGCCAGTGTGGTGACAGCGTTTACCGAGACAAAACCGGCAACATTTCAGCTCCTTTACCCCGATGACATGAAGCTCGCCGATAAAATCCGCACCATCGCCACGAAAATATATCATGCTGGCGACGTAGCGTTTGAACCCGCCGCCGCTGCCCAGCTTGCCGGTTTTGAGCTGGCTGGGTTCGGCCATTTGCCGGTCTGCATGGCCAAAACCCAATATAGCTTCTCCACAGACCCGACCCGCAAAGGTGCACCTTCCGGCTTTACGCTGCCGGTGCGCGAAGTTCGGCTCTCGGCGGGTGCCGGCTTCATCGTGGTTCTGTGCGGTGAAATTCTCACCATGCCGGGCCTGCCGCGCCACCCGGCGGCCGAGGATATTTTCCTAACCGCAGAAGGGGAGATCGGTGGCCTCAGCTAAACCGAACCTGCGTGTGCACATAAAAAACCCGACTGGACCGAAGTTCAGCCGGGTTTTATTGGGGTTAAGCCCGCCCTAATGGGTGGGAATAATCCACGAGAACACGAACTGTTGTAAGAATACCAAGCCCGCGAAGATAAGGTTCAGCACCACGCTATGCACGAAGGTACGGGCAAAAACCTTACCTTCCTGCCCAGCCATCCCGGTAACGGACACACCCGTAGCGATATTCTGCGGCGAAATCAGTTTGCCGAAGGTACCACCCGATGCGTTGGTGGCGGCAAACAAAGTGGGGCTTAGGTTAAGCTGCGTTGCTGCCACCACCTGTAAATTGCCGAACAGCGCGTTACCTGAGGTATCGCTGCCCGAGAGCATAACAGCCAGCCACCCCAAGAATGGAGACAGCAGCACGAAGAATACCCCGGTCGATGCCACGCCGTGACCCAGCGTATAGGCCAAACCGGAATAATTCATCAGATAGGCCAGTGCGACGATCAGCATCACGGTGACCACTGCCAGCCACATCTGGCGGACGGTCAGTGCCACGCATTCGAAGAAAGCGCGGGGAGATAGCCGCACGATGTCAGCCGTAATGAAAGCCGATATCAAAATCGCGGTGCCGGTTGCCAATGGCTGGAATAGCCAGACTGCCGCATAAGGTTTGTCATGGTTGAGGGTGATGGAAATCGCATTATCCAGACCTGGCCAGTGGATTGCCTGCGCGCCTAAGTTAAAGACCTTCAACTGCGTCCAGCCAATCACCACGGCGGAGACGATCATCCATGGGAGCCAGCCCTGCCAAGTAGGGATCCGGGAGCCCGCCCCGGCGGAGCTCATGGTTGCGGCTTTGATCATGAAGGCCGGGTCTGGCGCCGGCCGCCAGACTTGCAAGAACAAAATCGTGATCAACAACGAGCCGAGCGAGGAAAGCACGTCAGTGAGTGAGTAGTTGATGAAGTTGGATGTGATGAACTGCATACCGGCGAAGCTGAAGCCCGCGACCAACAGCAGCGGCAGCACCGAAATAATGGAGCGCAGGCCTCCATATAGGCCAATCACGTAAAATGGCAGGATGAGTGCCATAATGGGCAATTGCCGTCCCACCATCGCGCCCAGCTGGGTTGCTGGAATGCCGGTCACGGCACCAAGCACGGTGATCGGCACGCCGAGCGCCCCGAAGGCCACCGGAGCGGTATTGAAAATAAGAGCGTAAACCAAAGCCTCGATGGGCGCGAACCCGACGATGATGAGCAGCGAGCTAACGATGGCGATGGGCACGCCGAAACCGGCCACACCTTCGAGCAAGCAGCCAAAACAGAAGCCAATCACCACCAGTACCACGCGCCGGTCATTAGGTAGGTTTTGAATAATCCAATCTCGGAAAGCATCGAAATGGCCGGAGCGGACGGTGATGTTATAAAGCAAAATTGCATTCACCACGATCCACATCACCGGCCACACCGCGAACACCGCGCCATTGGTGACGGCAGCAACAGCCAGGTTGGGCGGCATCTGCCAGGGGCCGACAGCAATGATAAACGCAATCACGAGTCCTGCGACGGCAGCCTGCCAAGCGGCACGGCGGAACAGACCAAGCATAACAAGCACAACCAAAACGGGCAGAAGCGCCACTAAGAAGGATAGACCCAGGCTATCCCCAACCGGCGTTATAAGTTGCTTAAACAATCGACCCCCCTGCCTTTAAACGTTGCAACTGCAACCAACGTGACCAATGAATTCGGAAGACAAAACGCCAGCATAATAAAAACACTATGATGCAAAACAAATCATGGGCGCAACACCGCGAGACCTAAAATTAACAGATGCGATGTAACGATTTGAAATGACTTCATCTCAGAGCCGACCCTAACAGTAAGTGCCGCCGGTTGGCCAGACCCGAAATGCCAAACCTTTCCCCGCATGCCGCAAAAAAAACCCCGCCAATTGGCGGGGTTTTGCTCGGTGCTATGATCGAGAGCGTTTATGGGCTGATAACCGGGATGATGCCCGGAATGACAAATTGCTGGATAATGACCAGCACCGCCAGAATAAACGTGAGGATGACGGAATGGATGAACGTCTTGGCAAACACCTTGCCTTCCTGCCCAACCATGCCGACAACCGACACACCGGTCGCAATATTCTGTGGTGAGATCATCTTACCCATAACGCCACCGGAAGAATTCGTGGCGGCGAACAGGATGGGGTTAAGGTTAAGCTGCTTGGCAGCCACCACCTGCAAATTGCCAAACAAGGCGTTGCCGGAAGTATCGCTGCCGGAAAGCATAACCGCGATCCAGCCCAAGAACGGCGACAGCAGCACGAAGAACTGGCCGGTCGAGGCCACACCTTTTCCAAGCGTATAAGCCATACCCGAATAGTTCATCAAATAGGCTAGGCCAATAATCAGCATAACCGTGCAGACCGCAACCCATACTTGCGAGATGGTCTTTGTAACGCATGCGAAGAAGGTCGCGACCGAAATCCGCACCAGCACGGCCGTGATCAACGCCGCCACCAGAATCGCGGTTCCAGTTGCTAAAGGCTGGAAGATCCAAATCGCTGCATACGGCTTGTCATGATACAGAGTAATGGAAATTGCCTTATCGAGACCCGGCCACGCAACGGCTTGTTGACCGATCGCAAAGACCTTGAACTGGGTCCAGATGATCACGGTGGCAGACACGATGATCCAAGGCATCCAGCCCTGCCAAGCCGGCACATGGCTGGCATTGGCGGCGGCATGTTCAAGCACGTCGCTCTTAATCGCAAACTCCTCATCCGGCGCCGGCTTCCAGAAATTCAGGAAGGTGATCGTCGCGATCAGTGAACCCAGCGAAGCCAGCACGTCGGTCAGCGCATAGTTGATGAAGTTCGAGGTTATGAACTGCATGGTTGCGAAGCTACCGCCAGCCACCAGGAGCAGCGGGAACAGGGCTTTCAGCGAGCGCATACCGCCATACAGGAACATCACATAAAACGGCAGCAGCAGCGCCATTTCCGGCAACTGGCGGCCAACCATTTGGCCCAGCTGTAATGCCGGCAAGCCAGTGACTTGGCCAAGCACCGTAATCGGCACGCCCAACGCACCAAACGCAACAGGGGCGGTGTCAAAAATCAAGCAGAAGGTCAGCGCTTCCAGCGGCGGGAAGCCGACCATGATCAGCATGGCGCTGACGATGGCAACCGGTGTGCCGAACCCTGCCACACCTTCAAGCAAGGCGCCGAAACAGAAAGCCATCACGATCAGCACCACGCGGCGATCATTCGGCAAATGGCCGATGATCCAGTCGCGGAATGCATCAAAATGGCCGGACGCAGCCGTGATATTATACAGCAGAATTGCCGCAACAACGATCCACATGACCGGCCACAGCGCGAAGACGGCGCCATTGGCAACGGAATTTAGCGCCAGACCCGCTGGCATCTGCCAGACGAAAATCGCGACGATGAGTGCAACGAGTAAGCCAGCCAAAGCAGCTTGCCAGGCGGCGCGGCGGAAGATGCCGAGCAACACAAGTACGGTTAAAACCGGTAGAATGGCGACGATAAAGGACAGACCGAGGCTGTCCCCCACGGGCGTGATAAGCTGCTTAAACATGAGCCCTCCCAAGGCAAAATAAAAACAAAGCCCATCGCGTCACCTGAGATGGGGTGACGCAACGGGCTCAAACGCGTATCCCGATAGATTTTTTCACTTAGAAAAGCCAGTCCTCTGGCGGACTAATTTGCTAATATTCAATATTTATAGAATTTTTTCGGGTTTTATTGCTCTACAAGAATAATATGTAACCAGCCTGGACCGTGTGCGCCGCGCACCAGCGTGCCTTCAATGTCGGTGGTGCCACTGGCGCCCGTAACGAAGTTAATATTGCGGGGAGGCGTCTGGCCAACAAACTCAGCGGTGTAATCTTCCAGCCAAGGCCAGATCGTTTCGGCATACACGGCAACAATATGGTGCAGCGGCAAAAACGCGAATAACGTGGGGGAGTGCGGCTGGGAATGAAAGACCAGCGTCCCAGTCTCGGCAATACCGCCCAGGGCAAGCCCAACGGCCACCGGCTCATCCGTTGCAATATCGTGATGGATATGCAGTCCGGACCAGTTCAGGCCTTGCAAATCAGGGTGCGGCTGCAAGGCGATGCTGGGCGGCAGGTTGTTTTTGGATACATAACGCGCGACCGCCGCGGGTAGGTTATCGAGGTTAGCGATCCGCTCAGCACTGGCGGCTACACCCGGAGATTGCACGCGGGCCAGGAAAACCTCGTCTGGTGCACCATTCACACGGTCTGGCCGGGTCGGATTCACCCGGTTACGCAGTGCGGCCAACGCCTCGGCTATGTTGGTGGCCGATGATGGGCTGGGCAAGCTTTTGCGGATGGCTGCGAAAATTTCGGCTTTGGCGTTGCTCATTTGGCTGCCTTGCGGTGTTTGGCTTTATATTGTGAGAGGAACGTGCCGCCTTGCGGGCTTGGTAAGTCGCGGTAGGTGGTCCATCCGCCTGCCAGCGGCATTTTGGCAATCCAGCCGCTGCGGGCAAAGATTGGCATAAAGCGCAGCGCGATGTTGCTGGCGAATTGATATAACCCAGGACGCAGCGCTAGAAACCGCCATAATAGCAACGCGGTCTTTGAGATGGCGGGTTCATAGCCTTGAACCCAGGCCTTGGTGCGCCAGCCGCGAATGAGTTTCGGCAGCGGGATCGCTACCGGGCAAACCTCGCCACATTGGCCATTCAGCGTGCAGGCACGCGGTAAATCCTGGAATTGTTCGATGCCATCCTGTGATGGCGTGATCACGCTGCCCATCGGGCCGGGATACGTGCTGCCATACGCATGGCCGCCGATCTGCCGGAATACCACGCAATGATTCATGCAGGCACCGCAGCGTAGGCAGCGCAGCATCTCCGCCAGACCTTCGGCCAGCATCTTGGTCCGCCCGGCATCCACCAGCACAATGTGGAATTCCTCCGGCCCGTCCAAATCCCCCGGCCGCTTCGGCCCGGTATGGAAGGTGGTGTACTGGGTAAGCTCGGCACCAGTGGCGGAGCGCACCAATAGCCGCAGCATGGTCATGGCCTCCGTCATGCTCGGCACCAGCTTCTCAATGCCCACGGTCACGATATGTACGCGCGGCGGGGTGGTGGTCAGTTCGGCATTGCCCTCATTAGTAACCGTGCAGATGCCACCCGTATCGGCGATCAGGAAGTTGGCGCCTGAAATCCCCACGTCAGCCGCCATGAATTTTTCGCGCAAGTTGCGCCGGGCCGAATTGACCATCTGCTCAACGCTGGCAAGCGCGCCGGGGTCGGTATGGTTGGCGCGGAATAACTCCCCCACCTGCTCGCGGGTTTTGTGTAAGGCCGGCCAGATGATGTGCGAGGGCTTTTCGCCGGCCAACTGAATAATATGTTCCGCCAGATCGGTTTCCACCCGCTCGATCCCGGCGGCTTCCAGCGCGTGCGGCAGGCCAATTTCCTCGCCGAGCATTGATTTGGAGCGCGTGACCGATTTGGCGTTGGCGGCTTTGCAAATACCCACCACAATCTCGCAGGCTTCCTGCCCGGTGCGCGCCCAATGGACCTTTGCGCCGGTTTTAATGGCGTTCGCTTCAAACTGGGTGAGGTAATATTCCAGATTGGCAATCACATGGTCTTTAATATCGCGGCCCAATTCACGCGCTTCAGCAAATTCCGGCCAAGCCCCGATGGCGGCAGCGCGTTTGGTGCGCGCTGTATTGGTGGTGCGGTCGATGGCGATTTTTAAGGTCGCATCCGCCAGCGCGGAACTCACCCGGCCTTGAAACGCGCTCATGCCGGCTCTCCAATGGCAGGACCATTACCCATCCCAGCCAGTATCTCAGCGGCATGGAAGGCCCGGACTTTCGAGCCATCGCGGTGCAATTTGCCGGCCATATTCATCAGGCAGCCTAAATCCCCACCCAGCAGCAAATCAGCGCCGGTGGCGTTAATGGCGGCGGCTTTCTCACCGACGATGGCATTTGAGATATCCGGGTATTTCACGCAAAATGTACCGCCGAACCCGCAACAGACATTCGCACCCTCCAATGGCCGCATTTCCAAGCCGGTGACGGCGGCCAGCATCTGGCGGGGTTGGGCTTGCACATTGAGGCTGCGCAGGCCGCTGCAACTATCATGATAGGTGGCGGTTTCGGCGCAATCCACACCCTTGGGCCGCCACCCCCAAACATCATTCATATAGCTTAACAACTCATGGGTCCGCCCGGCCAAATTCACCGCCTTGGCGTGCCAGGCGGGGTCGGATTCAAATAAATCCGGATAATCCTTGATGATGGTTGCAGCACAGGAGCCAGAAGGCACCACCACATGATCGTAGCCAGCCAGTAATTCGATATTCTGACGGGCGATTTGGCGCGTGCCGTCTTGGTCGCCGGAATTGAGCGCCGGTTGCCCGCAGCAAGTTTGCCCCATCGGCACGTCGACCGTGCAATTAACCTGCTCCAGCAAGGCCAGAGCCGCGAAACCGACTTGTGGCCGCATCGCATCGACCAGGCAGGTAACGAATAGCGCCACGCGTGGCGGATTATTTTTCATGGTCCTGAAAACTCCCGTACGATACCCCTATAGGCGGCTTTATTTCGCCTGTCCCCTGTCCCCTGTCCCCTGTCCCCTATCTCATTCATGTTGGACAGGTTCAGTTTATTCCAAGCGCTCCAACGCCCGCAGTGTCGGGAATAATTTCATCCAGAGCAGGGCAATCGCCACACAGCCGACGCCGCCCAAAATGACCGCCGGCACCGCACCCATAAGGGCCGCCGTAAAGCCGCTTTCAAACTCGCCGAGATTATTGGAGGCGTTGATAAACAGGTAATTCACCGCCCCCACCCGGCCACGCATGTTATCTGGTGTGCGCAACTGTACCAGTGAGGTCCGAATGATCACGCTAATCGTATCGGAGGCGCCCATAAAGAACAAAGCGAACAGCGACAGCAAAAAGAAGTGGGACAAGCCAAAAATAACGGTGGCCGTTCCAAACACGATAACCGCCTGAAACATCCGCATACCCACCCGCCGTTCCATGGCGTGGTGGGCTACCCAGATGGTCATTAATAGGGAGCCGATCGCCGGTGCGCCGCGTAAAATGCCCAAGCCCCAGGGCCCGGTATGGAGAATATCGCGAGCATAAATGGGCAGCAAAGCGGTGGCGCCACCGAGCAGCACGGCGAACAAATCGAGTGAAATTGTGCCCAAGATCGCGGGGTTTTTTCGCACAAACTCAATGCCTGCGAACAGGGATGCAAAACTGGGTGGCTCTTTGGCAACGGCCGGCCGGTCCATCTTAATCAAGCCGTTCATTATTGTGGCCAGCAGCCAAAGGCTGGCCATCAGCGCGTAAGGCAATACCGGGCTAAAGGCATAGGCGAAGCCGCCAATGGCTGGCCCCAGAATGGTGGCGGTCTGGAACACCCCGTTGGAAATGGCTGTGCCTTTTTGCAGCAAGCCTAGCGGTACAACGCCCGGCAGCAGCGCTGCACTTGCCGGGCTGCCAAAAGCCCGCGACCCACCAAGGACAACAACGGCTCCAAAAATCTCGCCGACAGTCAACCAACCTGCAAATGTGCCCCAGGCCAGGAATAAAGCTGTTAGGGCTTCAGCAAGTTGGCACATTTGCAACACCAGCTTACGCTCATACCGGTCCACCGCGTGGCCGGCAAAAAAAGTCAGCGCTGCCAGGGGCGTGAATTGCGAGACACCAATCAACCCCAAATCAAATGCGCTGTTGGTCATGGCGTAAACCTGCCAGCCCACCGCTACCGCACCCATTTGGTAGGCCACGGAAGAAAATCCCCGCCCCAGAGCCAAATATACAAAAGGCGGGTGGCGAAGCAGGGCGCTGGCTCTGCCGGGGTTTTCGGCGACGGCATCGGGTTGCATGAACCCGGCTATAGCATGGCGTCAGGCTGTGCCTAGCGCTTGGGCGGCTGCAGGGGCAGCGAGCAATGCTTCTTCTTTCAAATCCACCCCGGTAAGCTTGCGCCGCAACGCCTCGCGCATCAGCCAGGTCAGCGTGTCGGCTGCGACCTCATAGGATAGTCCACCTTTGGTATGGATGTTGGAAATGCAGTTGCGGGCGGAATCCCGGGTGCCACGCTTGGGGTTGTAGGTGAGGTAAATCCCCAAGCTTTCTGCCACACTTAAACCAGGCCGCTCACCGATCAGAATGGCGCAGATTTTGGCGCCCAGCCGTTCACCGATATCATCGCCAATCGCCACGCGGGCCTGGGTGGCAATGACAATGGGAGCGATTTTGAAATCATGCAGCCGGGTGAGGGCGGCTTGCAGCATGGCCACAGCGTTAAGGGAAACGGCGGTGGCGGAAAGACCATCCGCGATCACGAATACTGCGTCATAATCACCTTGTTTTAACAGCGGCGCGCAGTCAGGGTGTAATTGCCGGCCTAAATCGGGCCGCCGCAAGTAAATCTCACGCGAGTCTGCCGCACTGCGGACCTCGATAATATCGCCGCCAATGGCCGTCTTCAGTGCGGCGGTGTCAAGCTTGGTATGTACCGCATCCCGCGCTTTGGCGTGGGCAAGCTGGAATTCCAGCACATCTTTGGTCGGCATCGAGTCGCCCACGCGCCCCAGCCCAATCCGCGCCCGGGTGGTGGCGCGTAGCTTCGCCCATAGGTCGATTTCAGGCGGCAGCGGCATTGATCAACCGATGAAGCATTTTGTTTTGCGGCCCCGGCAGACGCATTCGGCCCTGGCGGTCCACCATGTCCATTTTCTCCAGCCAAAGCTCAAACTCCGGCGCGGGCTTCACCCCAAAAGTGGCACGGAGATAGAGCAGATCATGGTAGGATAAGCTCTGGTAATTCAGCATTACATCATCGGCACCAGGCACCGTAATGACGAAAGTTACACCCGCAGCGGTCAGCAGTGTCATCAGCGTATCCATGTCGTCCTGGTCAGCTTCGGCATGGTTGGTGTAGCAAACATCGCACCCCATCGGCACGCCGAGCAGCTTGCCGCAGAAATGGTCCTCCAGCCCCGCCCGGATGATCTGCTTGCCATCATAGAGATATTCCGGCCCTATAAAACCCACCACAGTATTTACTAAAAGTGGCTTAAATTCCCGCGCCACTGCGTAGGCCCGCGCCTCGATGGTCTGCTGGTCCAGCCCAAAATGCGCCTCTGCACTCAAAGCCGCCCCCTGGCCGGTTTCAAAATACATCACGTCCTGCCCAACCGTGCCGCGCTTGAGCGCCAAAGCCGCGTCCCGGGCTTCCCGCAACACCGCCAAATTAATCCCGAACCCGGCATTGGCAGCCTCTGACCCCGCGACCGACTGAAACACCAAATCCACGGCCCCACCGCGATTCATCACCTCAATCGAATTGGTTACGTGCGTTAGCACGCAGGTTTGGGTCGGGATTTCATAGCGCTGGCGCAGCCCATCCAGCATATCCAGCAACGCTAGGCAGTTTGGCACGTTATCGGTGGCCGGGTTGATCCCGATCACCGCATCGCCCGTGCCATACAGCAAACCATCCAACGTAGAGGCGGCAATGCCCCGCAAATCATCGGTCGGGTGGTTGGGCTGTAAACGGGTGCCAAGCCGCCCCGGCAAGCCAAGCGTGTTGCGGAAGGCGGTGACCACCTGGCATTTGCGGGAAACCGCAATCAAATCCTGGTTACGCATCAGTTTGGAAACCGCCGCGACCATTTCCGGCGTCAGACCAGATGCAATCGCCCGCAAGCTGGCCGAATCGGCCTCGTAACTCAGTAGCCAGTCCCGAAACCCGCCAACGGTTAAATGCGCAACCGGCTGAAAGGCTTCGGCATCATGGCGATCCATAATGAGCCGCGTTACCTCATCGGTTTCATAAGGTATCAGTGCTTCGTTCAAGAAGGTCGAGAGCGGCAAATCAGCCAAAACCGCGCGTGCCGCCACCCGTTGCGCGTCACTTTCCGCGGCCAACCCCGCCAGCTCGTCCCCGGACCGCCGCGCCGATGCGCAGGCCATCACTGTTTTTAAATCATCAAATCGGTAGGTCTCGCCCCCGAAACTCGTCGCGTAACGTGCCATGACGGCATTCAACATCGTCATTTACCGCTACGCAACATAAATTAGCGGGAGGAAGAGATTATGATAAAGCCGCGCCTTCGCACGAGATACCAGGCCGCGCCTTCGCACGAGCCGCACCCCTCCCGGACCCCTTGGCCTTTATCCCGCCGTGATGCTGCGCTATGCGGTTATTATGAACGAAATACTCAAAAACTCGCTGCGGTCGGGGCCAGATGGTCGTGGGCGTTTTGGCGAATTCGGTGGCCGGTTTGTGGCTGAAACTTTAATGCCGCTGATTCTGGAGCTCGAGACGGCTTACGAAGCGGCAAAGGCAGACCCGCGCTTTCAGGCCGAGATTGACTATTATCTGAAGCATTATGTCGGCCGGCCGAGTGCCATGTGGTTTGCCGAACGCCTGACCAAGCATTTGGGCGGGGCCAAAATTTACTTCAAGCGCGACGAGCTGAACCATACCGGCGCGCATAAAATCAATAACTGCATCGGCCAGATTTTGCTGGCCAAGCGCATGGGCAAGACCCGCATCATCGCTGAGACCGGCGCTGGCCAGCATGGCGTAGCCACCGCCACCGTTTGCGCCTTATTCGGCTTACCTTGCACCATTTATATGGGCGCCGTGGATGTGGAGCGGCAGAAGCCAAACGTATTCCGCATGAAGCTGCTGGGGGCAGAGATTGTTCCGGTGAAATCCGGCGCCGGCACGCTGAAAGACGCGATGAACGACGCTATGCGCGATTGGGTCGCGAATGTGAAGGATACGTTTTACATCATCGGCACCGCGGCTGGCCCGCACCCTTACCCCGCGATGGTGCGCGATTTTCAATGCGTCATTGGCGAGGAAGCAAAATGGCAGATGCAGGAAGCTGAAGGTCGGCTGCCGGATGTGGCGATTGCCGCGATCGGCGGTGGCTCGAATGCGATCGGGCTGTTCCACCCGTTCTTGGATGATACATCGGTGCGTTTGATCGGTGTGGAAGCTGCGGGTCATGGGCTGGAGTCTGGTGAGCATGCGGCGTCTCTCAGCATGGGGCGGCCTGGCGTGTTGCACGGCAACCGTACCTATTTGCTGCAAACCGAAGATGGGCAAATTCTGGAAGCCCACTCAATTTCGGCTGGTCTGGATTATCCGGGCATCGGGCCAGAACATTCCTGGCTGCATGATATTGGCCGGGTGGAATATGTCTCGATCGAGGATGAGGAAGCGCTGACCGCCTTCCAGCTTTGCACCAAGACCGAGGGGATTATTCCGGCTTTGGAACCAGCCCACGCGTTGGCGCATGTGATGAAGCTCGCACCAACTCTGGCGCCCGATAAGATTATCCTGATGAATCTCTGCGGCCGTGGCGATAAGGATATTTTCACCGTGGCTGCGCATTTGGGTTTTGACCTATGAGCCGAATTAAAGGAACTTTCGCTGCATTACGGGCTGAAGGCAGGGCGGCACTGATCCCGTTTGTCGAAGCGTTTGACCCTGACCGCGCAACCTCGCTCGCTTTGCTCACCGGCATGGCTGAGCATGGTGCGGATATTATCGAAATCGGCGTGCCCTTCACCGACCCGATGGCTGATGGCCCGATCATTCAGGCGGCTGGCAGGCGCGCTTTGAATGCTGGCGCCACGTTACATGGTGTGCTTGGCATTGTGCGTGATTTCCGGAAGGGCAATGATAAAACACCGTTGGTTTTGATGGGATATTTGAACCCAATTCTCTCCTACGGTGTGGCGGAATTTACCCGCGATGCAGCACTTGCTGGCGTGGATGGTTTGATCGTGGTGGATTTACCAACCGAGGAAGCAGACTTGCTGCTGCCGGACGCCGCCACGCACGGGTTGGATTTTATCCGCCTGATTGCGCCCACCACGTCCGATGAGCGTTTGCCAAAAGTATTGGCCGGGTCTTCGGGCTTTGTTTATTATGTCAGCATCACCGGGATCACCGGCACCCGCACGGCATCCGCCGAAGATTTAGCCCGCGACATCCCGCGCATTCGCCGCGCCACTGATTTGCCGATTGCGGTTGGGTTTGGCGTGCGAACGCCTGAGCAAGCGGCGACCGTCGCGAAATATGCCGATGCGGCGATTGTGGCGTCAGCCTTGATTGAAAAACTCACCTTGAGCGATGTTGCTGCCGTGTTGGGCGATGTTGCAGCGCTTGCCAACGGCATTCGCCACGCGGTGAAGGTGGCTGCTTAAGGTAAGCGAAACGGCTTACTTGCTGAGCTTTGCAAACAAGCCGTTTTTCAAAACTGATTAAGCTTCAATCGTGACCACGCTCTAATGGTGACCACGCTCTAATGGTGATCGCCATCGCCGTTGCCGGAACCATGATCACCGTAACCGCCGCCGCCGCCGTTGTAACCACCGCCATAACCATGGTCGTAGCCGTCACCGCTGCCATAGCGACCATCACGCCAAATACAGCCGGAAAGGCTGACCGCCAGAACGAGTATCGCCAAAGATGTTGCCAAATGCCGCTTCATTGTTGCAGTCCTTTAACTAATGAAGACGGTACATGGTGTTTGATAAGCTACGCGACAAATGAAACCAAGCTTACCGCGTTTTAATTATCGCTGGCCCCAACATACAAAATGTGGATTCTCAAACCCTGGTTTGCCGTAACCCATCGGCGCACCATCCATGGTGAGTACGCAGCCACCGGCAGCTTCTAGCACCGCTTGTGGGGCAGCGGTGTCCCATTCCATCGTGCGGCCAAGGCGCGGGTAAAAATCTGCTTTGCCTTCCGCCAGATAGCAAAATTTCAATGCCGAACCGATATTCGTAACGGAGGCGATTTTGAATTGCGCAAGATATGCTGCGAGTTCCGGGTCATCTTGGTAATGGCGTGACGCCATGATGGTGAGCCCCTCCGCCGGTGCCTTGCGTGCGCTGATCGCGGCAGTGCCCGCTGCGGATTTTTTCCAGGCGCCAACGCCGATGATACCATAATACACCTCATGGGTCGCAGGCGCGGCAACCGCCGCCAGGACCACTTTGCCATTCCGCACCAGCCCGATATTCACGGCATATTCTGGCCTGCCCGCGGCAAATTCGCGGGTGCCATCCAGCGGGTCCACCAGCCAGAATTCTGCGCCGGGGTCGGTGATTTTACCAGCAGCCACTTCTTCTTCGGCGATCACCGGGATATACGGCGTTGCTTCGCGCAAGCCTGCTGTAATCACTTTCTCGGCCCGCATATCCGCTAAGGTGACGGGCGTGGTGTCATCTTTGCTCTGCACGGTAAAGCCCGCATCCCGCACGGCCAAAATTTCAACGGCGGCAGCTTCTGCCAGCCGGACCGCGAGTTCAACGAGTGATTGATTATTCATAGCGGCCTGATAGCCTTGTAACACGCCCCTCGCCAAGTGCTGCTGCCCTGTTATGGTAGCGAAAATCATCCCATGGAGTGTTTGATGCTACAAATCGCCTTTGCCAAAGCTGTGTTGCCAAAATCTGGTGTGCTGGTGGTGCCGGTGCCTGAAGGGGGCGAATTGGCGGGTCTGGCGGCAGCGCTAGACAAAGCGTTGGACGGTCTGCTGGGACGGGCGATGGAAGCCGCCAGTTTCACAGGTAAAAAAGGCCAGTCAGCGAATTTGCTGGCCCCCGGCGCCGGGCTGAAGCGGGTTCTGCTGGTAGGAACCGGCAAGGTAGATGCATTTACCCCAAAATTGGCTGAAGAGCTGGGCGGCACGGTACAGGCGGCTTTGACCAAGGAAGCCGAGGCGCTGGTACTGGCGGATAAGCTCACCCCGCAACTTGCCGCACATGTTGCGCTCGGGGCGCGCTTGCGGTCCTACCGGTTCGATAAATACCGGACCACTGAGAAGGAAGATGAAAAACCGAAGCTGGCCAGCTTCAAAATCCTAAGCGCTGCGGCGGCAAAGGCAGAAGCTGCTTATGTACCTCTGGCGGCGGTGGCTGAAGGGGTGGAACTCACCCGCAATCTGGTGACCGAACCTGCGAACGAGCTTTACCCGGAGGAGTTTGCCAACCGCACCGAGGCTTTGAAGAAGCTCGGCTTGAAAGTGGAGATTTTCGACAAAAAAGATTTGGAAAAACTTGGCTTCGGCTCGTTGCTTTGCGTGGGCTGGGGCAGCGCCCGGGACTCCCGCATGGTGGTGATGCAATGGTTCGGCGCCTCGGGTGCCGCTCAGCCTGATGGCAAAAAGACCAAGAAGCTGAAAGACCCCGTCGCGTTCATCGGCAAGGGTGTTACCTTCGATACTGGCGGCATTTCCATCAAGCCGGCGGCGGGCATGGAAGACATGAAATGGGATATGGCCGGCGCCGGGGCTGTGACTGGTCTGATGGCCGCTCTCGCTGGGCGTAAGGCAAAAGTGGATGCCGTTGGGCTGATCGGCCTCGTTGAAAACATGCCCTCCGGCACCGCCATCCGGCCGGGTGACGTGGTGAAATCCTATTCCGGCCAGACCATTGAGGTTCTCAACACCGATGCCGAAGGAAGGCTGGTGCTGGCGGATGTGCTGTATTATGCACAGGAGCGTTTTGCGCCAAAATATATGGTAAATCTTGCGACCCTGACCGGTGCCATCATTGTCGGTCTCGGCCACGAATATGCCGGTCTGTTCAGCAATAATGACGAGCTGGCAGACAAATTAATCGCGGCGGGCCAGGCGACCGGCGAGGGGCTGTGGCGGATGCCGTTGGCACCTTTGGGTGAGAGCTATGATAAGAATCTCAACTCCGACATCGCGGACGTGAAAAATATCGGCGGCGGCCGGGCTGGTGGGTCAATCACCGCTGCGCAATTTTTACAACGCTTCGTCAACGGCAAGCCCTGGGCGCATCTGGACATCGCGGGTATGGCCTGGGCTGGCAAGGACACTGCCGTAACCCCCAAAGGGGCAACGGCATTCGGTGTGCGGCTGCTCGATCAGTTCGTGAAGGACAATTTTGAGAAGTAACTAAGCTTTACCGGTAAACACCGCCGGGCGCTTTTCAATGAAGGCTTTCACTCCTTCCGCGAAGTCCGGCGTGCTGCCCATTTTACGCTGTAAATCGCGTTCTACATCAAGTTGGGCATCCAGCGTATTGCTGGCTGATTGATTGAAAGCCTGCTTCATGGCGGCCAGCGCTTTGGCGGGCTTGGCAGCCAGTGCGGTTGCCAAAGCCAGTGCTTCGTCGGCGAAGTTGGCGTCTTCGAATAATTTATAAACCAGCCCGAAAGCCTCAGCCTGTTCGGCACTGATGGTCTCGCCCAGCATCGCCATCGCGCGGGCGCGGGCATCGCCGATCAGTCGCGGCAGAAAATAAGTGCCGCCCGCATCCGGGATCAGGCCAATGCGGATAAAAGCCTGGGTAAAGTTAGCTGATTTAGCCGCGATGATAATATCCCCGGCGAGTGCCAAATTCATGCCCGCCCCGGCCGCAACACCATTCACCGCGCAAATAATCGGCTTTGGGCAAGCCCGCATCCGGCGCACCAGCGGGTTGTAATCTTTATCGATGCTCTCGCCGAGGTCGCGCGTGCCGCCTGCCAGGCTCTGCATCAAATCCGCCCCGGCGCAGAAGCCGCGCCCGGCGCCGGTTAGCAGCACTGCCCGGATGGCATCATCATTTTCAATCTTATCAAAGGCTTCGCGCAAACCGGCATGGATATCAGCGTTCAGGGCATTCAGCCGGTCTGGTCGGTTGAGGGTGACCACGCAAACAGCATTTTTGACCTCGATGAGAACGGCATTCATAGCTCTGTTTCCTTTAACGTTTACGTCAACCTGCCAGAGCCGGTCGGCCTTAGCAAGGCAGGATTGGCGCAAATCACCTTGCGGAATGGCAGATTTGGCTCTACCCGGAGCCTCTTTGTTGCAATGGGAGTGTTAGCCATGTCGTTCAGGGTTGCGGTTGTCGGTGCCACCGGTGCAGTGGGGCGCGAGATACTGAAAACTCTCTATGAGCGTAACTTCCCGATCTCGGAAGTTGTGGCTCTGGCCTCAGGCCGCTCGGCAGGCTCGCAGGTCTCATTTGGTGAAGACCGGGTGCTGACCGTGAAGAACCTTGAAAAATTTGACTTTACCGGTTGGGACATTGCGCTGTTTTCCCCCGGTGCTTCCGTTTCAGCCATTCACGCACCGCGGGCCGCGGCAGCGGGCTGCGTGGTGATCGACAATACCTCGCATTTCCGCATGGACCCGGAAATTCCGCTGGTGGTGCCGGAAGTGAACCCAGAGGCGTTGAAGGGTTTTGCCAAGCGCAACATCATTGCCAACCCGAATTGCTCGACCATTCAGATGGTGGTGGCGTTGAAGCCGCTGCACGACAAATTTAAGGTCAAGCGCGTGGTGGTCTCTACCTACCAGTCTGTCTCGGGGGCCGGCAAGGAAGGTATGGACGAGCTGCTCGCGAACACGAAGGTGCATTATGTGCACGATAAAAACCCGCCGCAGATTTTCCAGAAAGATATCGCCTTCAATGTGATCCCGCAGATTGACGTCTTCATGGACGACGGTGCGACCAAGGAAGAATGGAAGATGGCTGTTGAGACCAAGAAGATTCTTGATCCCAACATCGCGGTCATCGCTACCTGCGTTCGCGTGCCGGTATTTATCGGCCATGCGGAAGCGGTGCATGTGGAGTTTGAAAACCCAATTACCGTAAATGAAGCCCGTGCGGCGTTGCGCCACGCGCCGGGCGTGATTGTGCATGATAGCCGTGAGGATGGCGGTTACATTACCCCGGCTGAATCACAGGGTGAAGATGCGGTATATGTCTCGCGCATTCGCGTTGACCATACTGTGCCGCATGGTCTGGCTTTCTGGTGTGTGTCCGACAATTTGCGCAAAGGCGCCGCATTGAACGCAGTACAGATTGCCGAAGTGCTAGTGGCGCAGAACTTGCTGGCGAAGCAGGCAGCTTAAGCTTCGGCGATCAACCGGCCATTTTCCTGAATTCCCAGCGCTTGTAGGGATTTTAGGGCGCTGTTGATGCCGCGGTTAAGTTGCGTTGCGCGACGGTTTGCATCGACCGATTTTTTGGCGAAGCGCGACAAAGCGTGACGCAAGGCATCTGCCAAAGACGCCGCGTCATTCTGCTCAGCTTTGCGTAATTGCGTGGCCGCATCCTGCAACGTACCGGCCCCGAGCAGCGCCATTGTTTTGGTAATATCGGCAAAGGCTGGTGCGGCGGATTTCAAGGCGGTTTCAATAACTGTTGCGGCCTCGGCAATTTCATGTGGCTTGCCGGCCAGCATCAGGTTATTCAGCTTGTGCAGCTTTTCGCTGATATCTTCAACCAGCCCGAGACCAATGCTAAGCGTCTTGGCTACGGTGCGTGCTTCCTGGGTCGAGAGAACGCGTATCCATTGAGCATCCTGGCTCATGCGGTGCGGCCCTTTAAGGATGCCGAGATAGCACTAGCTAAATTTTCCGGCGTAACTTGATAGCTGCCATTTTGTATCGCGCTGCGCAGTTGCGTGACCTGTGTATGATTGATTCCATCAGAGAGACGCGCTGCATTGAGAAAATTCGTGGTAATTTGCGCGTCCGCACTCACCGTAACAGCCTCACTTGTTGAAGCGCTATTTGTTAGGGGGCTGGCATTCGTGGCATTGCGAACTGGCGGCGTGTTAAGCGATGCGTCGGCAATGGTCTGCTGTGCCAAGCCGGTATTGATAATGTTGCTCATGCGGCGGCCTCGCTCTCCAGCCTTTCGGTCATCTGACGATCAAGAATACTGAGCGCTTCGTCATATTCATCAAGTGCCACCAGGTCGTCATTCAAGTTAGCACGCAGCAATGTTTGCCGAAGTGCTGCATAAATATTCATCAAGGCAGGCCCAAGTGTGCTACCAGAATCGGTTTCCAGAATACCGGTGAGTAAGTTTAATAATTCATCAGCCCGACGAATCATATTGGCTTTTTCGAGCATATTGCCATCTATAATCGCTATTTTGGCTTTGCGCCCATAAAGTCGTAACCCACGCCAACCAGGGCGTAGCCAATTCAAGCCGGGTAAGCCGTCAAACATACTGGCGCGGTAGCTGGCTAAAATTTGCGTGGTCATGATGAGTTACCCTTTGCTTGTCGTGCCGGAACTAGCGCCGGTAAAGATACTCAAATAGGCTTGCGTGGTGGAAGCCGCGGTGGCGGCTGTTTCGGCTTGGGTATATTGTTGGATGAGAATTTGCAGCTCATTATTATTGTTTTTACTTATCTGGGTGGCTTCGCTGTTTAGCGACGTGATTTCATTTTGTAATGATGTGGTCTGGGCGCCGATAAAGCCCTTTTTCGAACCACTGCTCCCGCTCCCAATAGCGCTGGTGGTAACCGTGCTGAGAGATTGATAGATCTGCGATATTAGTTTGGAAACACCGGTCGGGTTCAAGGCATAGGCGGTCGCAAATGTGCCGCTATTAAACGAAACCGCACCTGTGCTGCTGACGGTTAGGCCGATATTATTGGAAGTAACACCGCTGGCGGCAGCCCCGGTGACGGCTGTCAGTAGCTGGGTGGAAAGATCGGACGCCGCAAAGTTACCGAGCAATGGCCCGGCTTTCGCTGACGATGCCGAAGATGCATTGGCGGAGGATGCCGGCACATACGCAGTTTGCTTGGCAATGGCGGCAATCGCGGCATTCAAATTGGTGGCAACAGTGCCAACCACTGCCGCAATGCCACCCGGCGAAGAGCCAACCGAAATTTGCGTGTTACCAGAAGCAGCAAGGCTAATACTCACCCCGGCAATCGCGCTTGTAATGCTATTGCTCGCATTGGTGACCGGCACGCCATTGATATTTAATGTTGCACTACTGGCAGCCTGGGCGAGTGTGAAATGGCCACTGCCGGTGCTGGTTGAACCGGTACCCGCGTAGCTGAATTTGCTCAGCCCGCCAGTGCCTGAAACAGTAAATGACTGGCTACCACCAGTCGCGCTGCTTTGCAGTACCAGCCTTGCCCCCGCCGTTCCACCAATGATACTGGCTTTAACGCCACCGCCGAGTTTATTAATCGCCTGCGTAATGCCGTTCAGTGTAGCGCTGCCGGACCCGATGGCGATTTTTTCAGTTTTACCAGATTTCAACGCGATGGTGAGCGACCCGCCAGCGCCGAGCGATGCGGAAGCTGAAGTCTGTGGGGCGGAATAGATTTCCTGCTGCTTGGCGAGCGTAATGTTGGTGAGATTATATTTGCCGGCCTGCGCGGTGTTACTGGCGGTCGCCGTCGCGACGGTGGTCGCTGAACTGGTAGCGGAACGATTATTGATGGATGAAATATCTTTGATACCGGCGAGTGCACTTGAGAGCGAAGCCACCGTACCTTGGATTGCGCCCCAGGCAGAGATGCTGGTTTTTTCGGTGGCGGCTTGCGTTTGCAACTGGGTGATCGGCTTTTGCAACCGTGCTTGCACCGCCGTTAATTGCGCGTTGATCTGGCTGGAGCCAAGGGAAGAAACATTGCCACTCATGGGAAACCCTATCTACAAAATGGCTGGCCGGAACAATCTCCGGCCAGCCAGAGGCACGATTACGGCAGCAAGGAGAGGAAAGATTGCTGCAAGGTCGTTGAACTCTTGAGTGCGGCCACACCTGCTTGCGCCTGAATCTGCGCCTGGGTAAGCTGGTTACTCACCTGCGGGATGTTGGCATCCTGCACCACACCCAGCGCATTGGTGATGTTCTGGCTGGTGGTGTTGAGGTTGTTGATGTTCGCCTGCAACCGCTGCTGCACAGCACCTAACTGACCGCCCTGGTTGTTCAACCCTTGCAGCGCGAACTTCACTACATTGATGGCGGTGTTCGCACCAGCAACGGTGCTGACATTGATGGCTGACAGTGAGGTAAGCGTGGAAGAGTTATTCAGGCCGACATTCGCAGTGCCACCAACGCTGAAGGCTTCGCTGGATTGCAACTGTACCTGGCCTTGCACAACGCCGGATGCCGCACCGGTCTTGAGAACTTGCGGTGTGGTACCGCCCGTTGCCAGCGACCCAGAGGAAACGCCCGTAATGCTGATATTGTTTCCCTGGCTTTGCGTTAGCGTGACTTTTGTTCCCGCTGAATTCAGAGTGGCGGTAATGCCGCTGATGGCGGTGTTCCCGTTAATCTGCGAAGCCAATGCAGCGGCACTTTGCGCGTTGATGGTTTGCGAATTACCACTGCCCTGCAAAGCAAACTGGAAGCCGCCATTCGTACCAGCCGTGAGTGAGAGCGTGATGCTGGTGGAAGCCTGCGCGGCAACGCCCGTGCTGCCAGTCGATAGATTGACAGCCGCCGCAATCGATTTGGCTGATTCTGAAGCCGTAATGGTGGCGCTGCCAGTATTGCCGCTATTGCTGGTGACTTTCAAAGCACCAGCGGTAAAGGCAGCCGCCGTGGTACCGACAGTGAGTGCACCGCTGGCCGACGAAGCGTTGTTGGTGGAGTTGAACACGCCGGTCGTACCGAATTTGGCCGTTGAAGCATTCAAGCCAATGGCCCCGGCACCGGTATTACCGATCGAAAGATTGATTGTCTGGCCTTCATTGGCGCCAACCTGAAACTGCACGCCGCTGAATGAACCGTCGAGCAGGTTGATGTTGTTAAACTGAGTCTGGGTAGAGATTGTGGAAACCTGGCCGGTGAGCTGGCTGACCACGTTTTGCAGCGACTGTGCTTCCTGTGGGGTCTGCGTGCCGTTCGCGGCCTGTACTGCGATCGAGTTAAGCTGCTGCACCACGCCGATCTGCTGTTGCAGCGCGCCCTGGGCGGTTTGCAGCAAGCTGACGCCCTGGTTAGCGTTGGAAACCGCCTGTGTGAGGCCATTCAACTGCGAGGTGAAGCCCTGCGCGGTGATGTAACCAGCCGGATTATCAGCCGGCGAATTAATAGAAAGACCACTGGAAAGCTGGGATTCCAGCGAGCTATTGGTGCGCGAGGTGTTGCTGATGGATTGCAGCGCCTGGAGAGCGCCCTGGTTGGTAAGAATAGAGCCGACGGCTGACATATGAAACTCCTTGGTTGAGGTTGCCGTACCCATTCATTCGAATCTCAGCGCCAAAGTTTTCCTATGCGAGCGCTTTTTTATTTTTTTATTGGCGCGTTTAGAACGCCAAGTTCACAACCGGCCCCTCGGATGTCACCAAAGCTGGGAAATGTTTGCCGGTACTGGGGTTGGTGAGTAAAATCATATCCCCAACGCGGCCGGCTTGGGTGGCAATAGCACTAATCGAAACCTGCACAGCGCCACTGCGAATCGTCACATTCACGGTCTGCCCGGCACTCACAATCAGCGGTGGGGCAACATTGCCAGTGGTGAGAATACTCCCCGCCGGCATGCTCATCAGCGCGGTTGAACCTGCCACCGCAGCGCGTTGGTAAAAAACCTGCCGCCCGGCATAGAGCGTGGAAGGTTCGAGCTGCAATCGAATATCATCCGGCGCCAGAACCTGACCCGCCGCAATCTGGCGGGCGGCAACTGCAATGTTGGTACGGTTAATGATTGTCACCGCCACATACAAAGTCCAGAGTGGCGCAGGGCACTGTACGGCCGCTTGTTGATAAGGCGGCAGGCCCGTGATGGTCACATTCATTTTGCCACGGCAGGCTTGCATGAATTGTGCGCCCGCCACGGATCCCAGCGTGACGCTACTATCATCGGGCATATTCAACGCGGCGCGGATCGCGTCCGTGACGGCTTGTGGAGTCTGCGGCGTCGCGCTAATCGCCGGCTGCGCGAGGCCGAAAACTAGCAGCGGCAACCATAATCTCATTCGGCGGCGCGGTGGGCTGTTATCGGTTGCGACCAATCAAGCCATGCTGGAAGCCCGGATTCTACCGGTGCCAATGCCAAAGCAGCCGCCCTGGTTTGCTGCCCATGTTCCAGTGTCGTGCTTAGGTTGCGTGCGGCGGTTTCAATGGCGCGCTGCCAAGCCGCAATGCGGTTGGGCAGCCGGATGGCGGGGAGGGAAGCTGGCATATCGAGCCGTTCATCAATCAGCAAATGGCAGCCCGCCGCCGCGGCTAACAAGATTTTATACTGGTCGGCGTCAGCGCCATCATCAGCGGGTCGCACAAAAATATGTGGCGCCAAGGCCGATAACTCCTTGGCCCACCCTTGTTCATCTGCCGGGCTGGCAAAACCGGCGACAGCACCGCCATAGGCAACGCCGGGTCGCGTCACAACAATCCAAGATAGGCTGGTTTGGGTTTGCTGCATCAGGTCCGGCCACCAAGCTGGTGCGATACCTTCATCAACCCAGAGAACACGCGCCAGCGTGTTCAATCCGGTGGCGGTTGGCAGGTTTTGCCAAATTGCTTGCGAAAGCGCCGGCCGCCAGAGCCCTACATGCCGCCCCGGTGGGCAGAGCTTGCGCAGTTTGGCAACCACAGACGGCGAGGTGCCAAATATATTTTTCGCCGCCGCAATGGTTGGTTTCGCGGCTTGAGACGGCGCTTCGGTGTACACGGCCTGATATGGCAAAGCATGTTCGGGCGCCGGTGACTCCGGATTAATCCGCACCCAGACGGAAGGCGCGCGGCGGCCTATTTCAGCAGCCAATAAATGGTCCCCCACCCAGTTGGCTTCGATGAGCCCGGCAGCCCGCCAGGCACGTGCGGCATTTAGCAATGCGTGTCCGGCCTCAGCAGGACCGCTCAGCAATAGCGATATTGGGTCAGGCGGCGCTGCGCGTACCAGCCCGTGGCGTTGTTCAGCGGCCAGCAAATCGCCCCGCAGCGAGAGGGCCGGGTGGTGATATTCATCCGCCCAGGGCAGAGCTTTGGCAGCAGGCGAGCCATTGCGGAACGCAGCCTGATAATCCGCGCGGATGGCATTGCCGTGCATAATGAACGGCACATCCGGCACCCAAACGATCCGGCCACCGCCAGCACGGATTTGTGCACAGAGATCAACCCACAACGCATCACCGGTAAGATTGTTAAACTGGCAAGCGGCAAGTGCAGTACGGCGGGCCAACAAACCGGGCGGTGCAACCGCACTCGCTTCCTGGTCCACCGCGAGCCAGCCACCGGGACCAGGATCATCGGCTAGGTGGCCTGCGCCTAGCCTGGTATCAGCCCCACGAATAATCGGCCCTTGCACGCTGAAACGATTATGGTCTTTGCCCAACGGAACCAGGGTGCGCGCCGCGGCGATCGCCACGCCTGCGTCGGCCAGACGGCTGCGTAAGGCGGCTGACCAGTCAGGCAGGACGGCAACCGCACGCGCTTCGATGATAGCAACCAAATCACCTCGCGTGAGCATCACGGCTTGCCGTAACGCCTCAGCCTCGGTCAGCCCCGGTACGGGCGGCACGGCGAGCACCTTGCCCTCCAAAACCTCTGCCCTGGCATGCACTTCTGCCAAATACCGCAACGTTGTTGGTGCCATCTCACTACCGGCAAGGATCACGGGTCCTGTAAGCAAATGGCTCGATAATAAATCAGTTAGCCAACGGTCGAGCATCGGCACATCGGCACCATCACACAGTATGATAATGGATGTACCCGGATCGGCAGTTTCGCGTTGATGTTCAAACAACCCAAAATGGCGGCGCTGCTGCACAGCGGCTGGCAGGCCGCTACGCGCCAGATGCGCCGTAACGGCCGCAATGGCCCGTGCGCCAAAAATGGTGGAGGGAATATTGTCGCGCCGACTATGCAGTGCGCGCGTGAACAAGGTTTCTGGCAATCTCACAACATTCGCACTTGCTTCGGCGTTGCGCAGTTGCACATCATATTCCTCAACCCCGGCCATAGCCGGGTTGAAACCGCCAATTTGAACAAGTTTTGCGGTACGGTACCAAACCCAATCGCCAATATAGGCGGCTTGCCGTAAGCGCGTTACATCCCAGCCCGGCTTGTAACGTACCCAGGCGCCTTGATCGCGCGGTACGATTTCATCGCAATAAATCATATCCGCCTGGCTCTGGGCTGCGGCCAGCGCAAAGCGCAGACACGCATCTAGCGCCACCGTATCGCCGGCATTGATCATGGCCGTATAATCAGTCGTTGCGGTGTTCATGGCGGCGCATAAAGCTTCGGTGATAAGACCAGCCTCAGCACCAACACGCATGGTGGTTTCGCCGGCAATTTCGGCCGCGTCCACCGAGATAATTTGGATAACCTCCGGCACGTGCCATTGTGCCCGGAGTGAGCTGAGCGTCTCGGCAATGGCGTGGGCCCGGTGTGGCGGTGCGGCAATATAAACGCTTAAGCTTGGCAGCGGCGGTGATGTATCACGTAGGGAAAGCAACCGTGTTTTTGCCGCCTCATCCAGACGTTCCAAGGGACGCAAAATAGTCGCTTCCGGCTGCCCGGCGGTTTGGAAGGCTATGGGTGTCCCAAAGCCTGGCAACGCCGCCGCCCCACTACTGCCAACTTCGCTGAGAAACCCAATCAACTCATCGCGGGCAGTTGCGAAACCATGCCATGTGGCTGGTGTGTCATCGCGCGCCTGCACGGCTTCCCATAATTGCGTAGCTAATTTTTTTAGCGGCGGAAACAGATCATTGTCCGGTACCGGTTGGGCGCGATTGAGCGTGGCTGTTAGCGAAGCTGCCGCCTCTTGCAAACCCTTCCGGCTTTGCGCGCAAATCTCTAAGCCGAGCGACTTTTCAATGTGCCGTAATTGCACTGCGGGTTGGGCTAGCAAGTCCTGATAGGTCAACCAGCAGCGCGGCACATTGCGGGCGTGGCGCTCAGCGGAAATCAGATAATCAACCCACAGAAGCACCGCATGGGCACGCGACAAATTATTTTTACGGTGCTGGCTGGTGGCCACACTCCATGGATCGCGGGTGATATGGATGGCGTGCAACTTATGCCCAGCTTGTGCCACAGCCCGCGCATAGAGCGGAAACAGGCGGCAAAGATGGGGGTGTTTCAGTCCCCATAGCGGGTCCGAGGCAAAGCGCCGCCGTAAAATTTCGTCGAGTTTTGCAATATGGCTGGCCATATCTGCGCGCGTCCACCAGCCATCTGGCAGCCCGCGCAAATCAGTCCACTCCACACCGAGATGCTGGAATAAAGCCACATCAAACTCTATCAACTCAGGGATTTCATAAAACCCAAGTGGATTATGCTCATTCGGCTCGGCATCATTATGCAGCGTAATACCCAGCCGTTGTAGGGCGCCGGCCAAGGCAGACGTGCCACTGCGATAATAGCCCGCGATGAAAATAGCATTAGACATTGGGCTTCCCTTTAGAGGTACTTAAACAAGTCTAGGCTCTGCACACTCGCAAAGGCTTTCATCGCCGCTTGAATGGCTGTGGATGTTTGGTCAAGCTGCGTTATCGCTGTCGCTGTATTTGCACCGACCGCATTTTGAACCGTACTTTGCAGCGAGGTTTGCTGGTTCGCATCGCTGGTCGCAGCATTCGCAATGGCTTGCAGTGTCACGCCAGTCTGCGCCTGTGCTGTGAGGATTGTTTGTTGGTACTGCGCTAGCGAGGCAAGATTATCATTTAGCGCCGTGCGGGTTTGTGCCGCTTGCGCCGGTGTGCCGGCAATGCTGGTCATGTTGTTATAGATATTTTGCAATAAAGTGAAAGACGATTGCGGACGACTTGGCGAGATGGTGAAGCTGTCCCCAGCTGCCGCTGTCCCGTTGATTTGAAAATTTAACCCCGATAATTGGATTGATCCTCCATCCGTTACGGCACCGCTCGAGATCGTGCTGCCAGACTGGCTGGCCGTATATGTCAGCCCGCTGCTACCGGCCGCAATGCTGAGCGTGATGGGGGAGCTACCCGCCTGAAATGCTGCGGCGGCAACCGGGTTGGTAATGCCTTGCGCGATCAGTACGCCAGTGCCGCTATTGGTGCTACTGGCCGCAACCGAGGCAAACCCATTGCCAGATAAACCTGATGTAAATGCGTCGCCATTGGCAATTGTGGAGGCTGAGACGTCAGGCGCAATAGCAGCTTGGCTTTGCCCGCCATCTCCTAAATAAAGAACACTTTGATTAGGTCCAGTTTGGAACGGTGGGATGCTACCGCGCGAGCCGCCAAATAAATAGGTACCATTGGCGCTACTGGTATTTCCAAGCCCCACCAATTGCTGCTGCGCCGCCTGGATTTGCGTACCGAGTGATTGCAAATTTTGCTGGTTGGTGGTGCCATTGAGCACCTGTTCCAGTACCGACTGCACGTTATTGAAGAGGGTTGAAACTGAATGGTAAACATCGTTCACGCTACCAAGTTGCGTTTGAATGGTTGCCTGGGTGTTGATGTTATTAGACAGCGCATTGATTTGGTCATTCGCCAGCGTCGCCGTTTGAAACGCTGCCGGGTTTTGGTCCGGGGTTTGCACAGCCAGCCCGGTTGAGATTTGCTGTTGCAGCGTGGCAAGCTGGGTTTCTTGCGCCGCCACCCCGCTTGAGAAATTCGTGTAGAATGACGACTGCACTAGAGTCTCCTGCACAGCGCACCAACGCTGCTTATCACATGGATCTAACCTGTAAAACTTACCAAATTATTTTGTTTGTGCGCATGCCGGAAAAATTCATGTCATGGTGTTTTGTTTGCGGCGGTATTGGCTGGTCAATTCCAGATCATGTTTATGTTCATTGCGACGATCATCGGCCTGCCATGCGTGCTTCGCGGCTTGCTCCAGCCCGCCTCGTCGGCTTTGTATAGCAGCCAGGTTTTGTAATGCCTGAGCGAGTTGGGTTTTGCTTTGGCTTTCCAATGCCATAATCTGTGCATCGGCAAGCCGTGCGACTGTCACAAAAGTTCCAGCCCTTTGCGCGGTGCTGGCGGAAATCACACCGCTTGCCCGCCAGCTCTGCCCCAATTGATCGTGATAGCGGCTTAACATACGCCGTTGCTCTGCCAGATCCGCCAATTTTGCAGTGAGTTGGCTTATCTCGTTGCGAATTTGTGCTTCCTTGGCGGCGGTCATCAAATCTAGCCGTGCGATGGTGCGCGGCTTCATGGTTTGTCTGACAGGGTAGCTTGCAAGGCGGCCAGACTGTCAGCAAGCGAGACGGCAGACTTTGTCATCCATGGCCGGCCCCCGCCTGATCGCTTCATCCAGCACTAAATCCCGCCCAGGCACATAGGCACCGAGATCGATAATATCCTGCTTTTCCAGCCTGCGGCACCAAAGGGCACGAAACCGTGAAGCCGCATGTTGGTGCGCCGCACTCACGATTGCGGGCATCGACCTCGAGAGTGAGGCGGCAATATCAACCGGCGGATAGATCGCGGCCTCAACCATCGCGCGCGAGAGCACAATATGTCCATCCAGCACCGAGCGCGCCGTATCGGCCACCGGGTCACCCACATGGTCGTCACCTTCCACCAGTACGGTGTAGATCGCGGTGATCGAACCCTGGCCTGCCATGCCGTTGCCGGCTCGCTCCACATAGGCCGAGAGCGCCCCGAATACCGAGGGCGGATAGCCTTTGGTGGCTGGCGGCTCGCCCACCGCCAGCCCAATTTCGCGCAACGCCATTGCCAGCCGGGTGAGGGAATCAACTAGCAGCAGCACATGCCGCCCCTGGGCCCGCCAATATTCGGCGATGGCGGCAGCCCGATAGGCCCCATGCAGACGCCCTAACGCGGTGTCATCCGCCGGCGAGGCCACCACCACGCTACGCCGTTGTGCTTCACCTAAATGATCCTCAATGAATTCCCTTATCTCTCGCCCGCGCTCGCCGATCATGCCGACCACCACAATATCGGCCTCGGCATAGCGGGCCATCATCCCAAGCAAGGTGGTTTTGCCCACGCCGCTGCCAGCAAACAGCCCGACGCGCATACCGCGCCCTAACGTCGCCAGCGCATTAATGGCACGTACCCCGACATCAAACGGCGCCTCAATTCGGTTTCGTAACATAGGGTTGACCGGCACGCCCAATAATGGCCAAGGCTCGGCCGCGTCTGGCGGAAGTTTACCATCTAGCGGGTTGCCACGCCCATCGATCACGCGGCCAAGCAGCGCGCTTCCCATCATCGGTGCTGCGGCCGCGTGTTCCACCTGCACCCGTGCTCCTGGCATAATGCCACGCGTGCCTTGCTCAGCCATCACCAGCAGCACCCTGGCTTCAAACCCCACCACATCCCCGCTCGCCAGACCGTCGGCGGTTTCGATGATAACCCGAGAGCCAACCGGGGCACGCAGGCCGCTCGCATGCAGAACATCGCCATGGCAGCGCGTAATTTGGCCATAGCGGCAAACCGGGCCGAATGTCAGGGCTTCGCGTACCCGCTCCGTGGCCAGGTTACGCACATGTTCCATGGTGATCATGCGTGTGTATCGCGGTTCAGGGCCAGGCTGGTCCTGATGGCATCAATCCGGGCTTCAAGGGTCGCATCCCAACTTGGCTGCCCAGATGCATCGCCATCCGGATTCAGAATTTCTACCATGGCACCGCCTTGCGTGATCTTGCCGTCGGCCAGTAGATTTACCGTCGCTACATCCGTGGTGCCGACAATCACTGCATGGTCTGTGGGGTGCAGCCGCACCAAAATTGTCTGCCCCGGTTTGCATTCGGTCGCCGCCTCCAGAATTAAATCTGTAACTAATGTCTGCAGGCTGGCAGCACTTGCCTTCACCTCACTGCCGACAATGTGCCGTGCCAGTTCAAAAGCGAGATCGGTAACCAGCGCCGCCAGGTCACGCTCCTTTTGGGCCAGCGGTGCAGCCAATTGGGACCAAGCATCGCGCAGGGCGGCGCTGGCTGATTGCATTTCGGCGGTCGCTTCCCGGCGCCCCTCCTGCCAACCTTCCTGCCGCCCGGCAGCCAGCCCCACGCTGCGGCCTTCCGCCTCTGCTGCTGCCCGGCATCGTGCAAGTTCCTGCTGCACACGCAGGTCGATTTCTTCCGTCTGGCGGACAGTGTCCAAAATTTCAGGCTCAATAACCTGCTTATTGCCAAATGGCCTTTGGCTACCGGGAGAAACGACGATAAAGCTCATGCGCCTTGTTGTTCACGGCTGGTTTTAAGATGTTGGCGCACACGGCTAACAACCAGCCGAGACAATGGTTCTGCAACCACCAAAATTGCTTTGGTCAATAATCCTACCGTGACACAGCCGAGCAACCATACCACCATACTGGTGATTGAAAAAATCGGCGGCTCATGGGCTGCTGCCCAAAATAGGTTGATGGACGCCAACAGGAATCCAGGTTTCCAACTGGTGCGATGATGTTTGCCGGTCTTGGATTGGGCTTTTTTTGGCATGACCGGCTCATTGGCTGGGGGATGATGGCTCATGGTGGGTCTGGCGCGTGAATGATTATGGAGACACGACGATTTTGCGCCCGCCCATCCGGCGTTGCATTGCTGGCGATCGGCGCAAATTCCGCAAAACCTTGTGCCGAAAGCCTGGTACCGTCGATGGATTTGGTCGCAAATAACTCAACAACTGTGGCCGCCCGCTCAGCCGATAATGACCAATTGGACGGAAATTGCAGCGTGTCGATTGGCTGGTTATCGGTAAAGCCTTGAATAACAATGTTGAAGGCCGAAGGTAGTTTGGCCAAACGATCCGCTACCTGATCCAATAAAGCCTGCGCTTGCGGGATAAGAATGGCTTGGCCCGACGGAAACAACACCGAATCATTAAGCTGTATGGTCAATGTCAGCGGTTCGGCCTTCATGGAGACCTGATTTTTTGCTGTCAGCGGCTGCAAGACTGATTTCAACTCAGCCTCAACTTTCTGCAATGCCAGCATCTCGGATTCCATCTTGCTCGACAAAGCCTTCGGTAAATGCGACTCATCCTTCACTGGCGGCGGCATCGGATTGGGGGTCACGACGGGGGGCTTGGCAACTGATGGGGTTGGCTTTGGTGTTGGTATCGCAGATATCTGGTGCGGCATAATGCCGCGCCCGGCGGTATTATGATTGACGACGGCAATCGGCGTGCCATGAAACGCCTTGGTCAAACTCTGCGCCTCCGCCGCCAATTTTTGCTTGTCACGGGTGGAGGATGCATACAGCACCACAAATAATGCCAGCAGCAAGGTCAGCAAATCCGCGTAGCTGATCACCCATCGCTCATGATTCGGCGGCTTTTTGGCAGGTTTCGGCTTGGCTGGAATTTGCATATGTTAGGCCGCTTGTTCGGCGGGTTCACCGATCGCTTCATTATCAGCAGATTTTTTACTGGCCTTTTTGCCATGGTCCGCGAGCAAGCTTTGCAGATTTTGGCGGATGAGAATGCCGGGCTTGCCTTCCGCGAGTAGTGCGAAACCTTGAATGATAATCTCCCGCTCGCGCGCGCGGGCTTCGGCAACCGCAGCAAATCTGGTGCCGAGCGGCAGAAAAATTAAGTTTGCTGCCCCAACGCCATAGATCGTGGCAACAAACGCGGTGGCGACACCTTCGCCGAGCTCTTCCGGATGGTCGAGCCGCATCATCACATGGATCAACCCTAACACAGCGCCCATCACACCAATGGTGGGCGTGTAGCCGCCAGCGGCTTCCCAGACTTCCCCGGCAATCATATCCGCATGTTCGGCATTGGCAGCAATGGCGGAAAGTACCGGGTACAAATCCTCAGCACTGGTATTATCGATAATAAGCTGCAGCCCCTTACGCAGAAAAACATCTGTCTCTGATGCTAATTCACCTTCAAGCGCCAAGGTGCCTTGGCTGCGCGCCAGATTGGACCAGGTGGCAATTTTCTCGATAAACCCGTTAATGTCAGATTTGGGCGGTTTAATCAGCCAACTCAACCCCCTCAATCCGGTGAGCACGTGCCCAAAACCAAACTGCGTGAGAATTGCGGCGAACGTGCCGCCAAATACGATGATAATGGCGGTGACGCTGAACAAAGCTGACAAAGGATCGCCATCTGATAGGCTGCCGAGGATCACCACGGCAAAAGCAGCAATGATACCAACAACGCCAGACATTACACGGTCTCTCCATTCAACTGGGTGGTTAGTAATACCGCGAGACTGGTTAAGGCCCGCTTACGAAGCCGCGATGCGTAGCCTTCGCTTATATCAAGAACCAACGCAATTTCGCGGTTATTGAGCTCTTCATTAAAATGCAGTGCCAGCACCCGGTACTCCAAGCTTGGCAGGGTCTTAAGGGCAGCAGCCAGGCTCGTTTGGCGATCAGTTCGTAATAAATGGCTTAAAGGATCTTCGCTAACATTTCCGCTTTGAAAATTTGTCACCTCAACCTGTTCGGTGTCGAAAGTACATTCGCCGCGGCGTCGTACGCCGTCACGCCGCAGGCTGTCGATCATTGCGCCGCGGATGCGCCGTGCCGCAAACACCGGAAACTCTACACCCAGGCCGGCATCGTAACGCTTCAAAGCCTCGAGCATACCAATGGCGCCCGACTGCAATAATTCATCGAGATCCGCCCAAGGCATTTTAACTTTCAAGTAAAGTGCCGTGCGCTTAATCCAACCACCATACATTGCGCTCAATTCCGCATCTGGCGGTATGGTCATGTCATTCATCTGCCGTGCCAACAGCCGTTTGCACAACCTGCAACTTCATGCTCTCCGGTATTTCCTCTAAAGCGATCACCGGCATGGTGCTGCCCAACACCCGTGCGACCGTCCGGCGCAGGCCTCCTTGAACCAACAATACTGGCTTGAGACCTTGGGCCCGCATAGCACGTGCGGCCTCATCAGCGGCTGCCCGCAAATGTCCAGCGGTTTCCGTTTCAATCTCTGGGCCTAGCCCAGCATCGCGTAATGTACGCAGGGATTTAACGACTAAATCTTCCAGTGCTTGCGGTAATACGGCAACTTTTAAAATCGAATCGCTACCGGCAAATTGGGTGACGATGAAGCGGCCTAGCCGCAGCCTTACCGCTGCCAGTAGCCGTTCAAAATCTTTTACGTTACCATCGGCAGCCTCGACCAAAGCTTCCGCAATACGCTCAAAATCCCGGATCGGAACTTCCTCCGCCAGCAAGGCCTGCAAGACTTGCCTGATCAAGCCCATCGATAGATTGGTGCGCACATCCTCAGCCAGCCGCGGCGTCGTTTCCGCGAGCTTCGTCATCAGCCCTTCAACTTGTGGACGCCCAAGTAAGTCAGCTCCATTTTTTTTGAGCAATTCGGCAAAATGGGTCGCAATCGCGCTCGGCGCATCAACGACCGTATAACCAAGCTCCTCAGCCTGCGGAATGAGATTTTGTGCAATCCATATTGCCGACTGACCGAAAGCGGGGTCGCGCACATTGCGTCCCTCGGGCAATTTATCCACTACCATGGCCCCCTCAATCGCGAGCCATTGGCCGGGCCAAACTTCACCACCACCAATGGCCGCCCCGCGTAATGTAAAACGGTAGCCATGCGCGGGCAGGTCGCTGCTATCGCGAATATGCACGGCAGGGACCAAAAACCCCATGGCCCTGCCATAGCGTTGCCGTACAGCGGTGAGCCGGTTGAGCATCCGGCCTTCGCCTTGCGCGACCAGCGGCGTGAGGGCAAAGCCGATGCTGAGCCCAAGCGGGTCAATACCGGTTACATCTGTCAGTGTGTCGGTTTTGATCTCGGCTTGTGAAGCTTGGGCGTTTTGGCTTGCAGGCGCATCTTCGGCGGCGGCTTGGCGCCCCAATCGCCAGGCCGCAACACCCAGCGCCACGGCAAATAGTAAAAATGGCAAATGTGCCATTTGCGGCACCAGCCCAATGGCCCCCATTATGGCCGCTGCAATTGCCAATGCCTGCGGATACCGGCTGAGTTGCGACTTGATTTGCTGTCCAATATCTTCGCCGGTGGCAACCCGCGTTACCACCAGCCCGGCCGCTACGGAAATGGTGAGAGACGGTATTTGGGCTGCTAAACCATCACCAACCGTAAGCAGCGTATAGGTCCGGGCCGCATCTGCCAGCGGCATACCACCTTGCAGCGTACCGATGATGAGACCGCCAAGCATATTCACGACCAGAATAATTATGGCAGCTACAACATCGCCACGCACAAATTTTGAAGCACCATCCATCGCACCAAAAAAATCCGCTTCCCGACGGAGCGCCTCACGCCGCCTCTCTGCCGCCTGCGGGCTCAGAATGCCGGCATTTATTTCGGCATCGATTGCCATTTGGCGGCCCGGCAAACTGTCAAGCATGAAGCGGGCGCTGACTTCCGCCACACGACTAGCCCCCCGGGTGACAACCACAAAGTTTATAATGATGAGGATAATAAAAATGATGCTGCCAACAACATAATTGCCGCCAACCGCGAATTGCCCAAAGGATTCAATAACATCGCCCGCGGCACCCGGCCCGGTATAGCCATTGAGTAATATGGCGCGGGCTGTGGCAACATTTAATGCCAGTCGCATCATTGTTGTCGCCAGCAGGACCGTGGGAAAAGATGAAAATTCCGCAGGCGATGGTACATATAAGCTGGCCGCCAAAATCACCAGACCGGCGGAAATATTCAATGCAAATAAAAATGAAATCGCCGTTGGCGGTAGTGGTACCACCAGCATGACCAGTACCAGCATAATAACGATCGGCCCGGAAAGCTGGGTGGCACTCAGCGCGCCCGGACGTGGCAATGCGGTGGCGTCAACCATGCAGTAATCCTGGAATCGCCGAGAAAAGCCGGGTCGCAAATTGTTCAATACCGCGCATAATCAACGGACCGGCCATGCTTGTCAGCGCCGCGAGGCTGGCCATTTTCAGCATGAATGGAATTGAGGGTTCCCTGATTTGGGTGGCTGCTTGAAAAGCACCAGTCACAACGCCGATGACCAACATTATGGCCAAGATGGGTCCGGCTAGCTCAGCAAACGCCACCCAGGCATGCAAGCTTACTTGCTGTGCCGTCACGCGACCGTATCCTCTACGGGCTCGGACTCATCGATCAATGCCGTGATCCGCACACCATATTGGTCCTTGCCGGCAGCAACGACTTCGCCAAGCCCTAGTTTTTGGCCATTGGCAAATATGCCAAGTGGCTCGCCAATTAACTGGTCCAACGCCAGAACCTGTCCTTGCCGTAGATGACGCAAATCTTTCAGCGTGATGTTGGTGCGGCCAAGTTCAACCGTGAGCAGCAAGGGAATACGCTCCATAATAGATTTTACCGCTACACCTGGCACAAGAGTTGGCGATGTAGGCAATATTTCCAACTCGACCCGTTCATGCGTGGTTTTTGCTTCGGGTTTTGCAGCTGGGGCATTTTTTTGGTTTGCCATCATATAATCCTTCGCCATTTTCTGCTTAAATTATTCACATCTGGTAAAATAAAATATTTTAAAAATTATTGGTTTCATTGATCAGGCGAACGCCCGAATACCTTCGGGGTTAGAATTGGTCGCCGCCTGGCGTGCATTCGGCACAGTAGGTTGTTGTTTTTGCCGTGAATTTCCGCGGTCATTGCCATAGCTAACTTGCGCATCACCGAGACTAAGCCCCGCATCATTGATTGCTTGACGCAAATCACCGAGATGTGCATTCAATATCTGCCCCGTCTGGGGATTTGCTGTAACGAACAATATATTAATTACAGCGCTTTCACCGGTCCCGACATGTATGGATAAATTGCCAAGTCCCGGCGGACTCAGGTTAAGTATTGCACTATTATTCCCGGTTTTATGAAGTATCGCTATGGAGGCGGTAAGCCCAGCGGTCATTTTGGCGGCATCATTCATTTCAATTGGTGTTGCGAGGATTTGTGTTGCTATCGCTGCGTGTGTAGTTGGTGCCAAGCTGCTTAAATTGTTTGGAGGCACAATTCCAAAATTTGTCATCGTATTGCCATTCATAGTCTGCACTATTTGATGATCAAACTTTGATGGCTTTTCCGGATACTGCGACGTTTCTTCAGGAAGCGCTTTCAATATCCTAAGCGCTACCTGGTTGTTGCTAATTGTTTGACCTGACACCGTAGTTTGGTCCGCCGCAACGGTACGTGTCCGCGCAGTGTTACTATCTCGACCAGCATGTATTGAAGCATCGGCACTGTTCGTCATAGGAGCAGGTGGTGCGAAATGAACTGTATCATTCGGTATAGTCGGTAGTCCTTGTATCGTTAAAAGTCTCTCATGAATGGGGGCCTTTGGTGAAATGGTCCCTTTCAAACCATTTTTAAATTTGTTTGGCTGCGTTTCAATTGTTGCTTTTAACGATGGTATTGATACGCTATCGTTAACCTCCGGCGCTGGTGGTGCTGGCTTAAGTTTCGAGTCTTTCTCAATATGCGGGTTGTTACCAGCTTTCTGTGTCTGTGCATTTTGTAGAACCTGTGACCAATGTGTCTGGTCAATATGTACGACCGTCGGCACAAGTTTTGGCGTTGTGACATTTGGCTTTTCGTGGGTGGCAGTCGGGTTGATCATACCATTTCTTCAGAGGCGCTAACGCTAATCCGTCCTTCCGCGACCAATTTCAATACAACATCAATAATATCTTTCTGCGCCGCCAACGCATCAGATCGCCGCATCGGGGCACCGCTCCGTAGCTCCTCTTGTAAAATTTCCACCATACGCGCTGACATATTCTGGAAGAATTTGGTACGAATACCTTCGTCAACCAGGCGCAGAGCCGGCGCTAATTTTTCATTCGGTACGTCTCGTAAAACAATCTGCAAGGAGCGGTCGGGTAATTTGGCGAGATCGATAAAGGTAAACAGACTGTCCCGAATTCTCTGCGCTGTATCTGAATCACGCTCGGTGATATTGCTCAACATACGTTCCGAAAGACCGCCATGCAGATGGTTTAAAATATCTGCCGCCTGCCGGACCCCACCCAAATTAGTCAGTCTTTTGCCCCGCGACTCGTTGCTGGCATCCAACTCCGCAAGCATATCACGCAGTTCCACAACCGCGCCTGGTGATACCACATCAAGCATCGCATAACGATAAAGCGCCTCGGACGATAGAGATTCTGGTAAAAATGATAAAAATGCTGCCCCCGTTTCTTGTGGAATATGGGCAAGCAAAAGGGCAATGGTCTGCGGTCTTTCATTAGCCATTTGGATCGCAAGCGTTCGAGGGTCAGTGGTCGGTGGCAAATTTAGCGGCGAGCCACGGCCACTATATTTCAGCCGGTCCAGAATTTCCCTTGCATGCTCTTCGCCTAAGGCTGAGATCAGAACAGTACTAACATAGCGCAAACCATCGACACCACCACCATCCAGCCCAAGATCAATCGAGAAGTCGTGAAGTACATCAGCCAACACCGTTGGGGTCGCACGTTGTAATCTTGTCATGGCCGCCGAAATGCGCGCAATGGCGGGTTCATCCATATGCCGCATCACTTGCGATGCCGCGTCTTCGCCGAGCGCACGTAGAATAATCGCAGCACGCATAACCCCATTTAGGGTCATGGTCTCATCGTTTGTATTACGCTCACTCATGCTCATCTGCCCAACTTTGCAACAGCCTCGCAACCCCCGCTGGGTTTCCTCGCGCAACATCTCTCAACGCGCTGAAATCTGGCGGCGGCAATGTCACCGGCAGGGGGCGGGTCGGAAGGCTCGTCGCCTGATTACGGGTTCCAACCGTCGCTAGTCGTCGGCCAAACGGAACAGCAAATCCCAATAACAATGCGATCGTCCCCAGCATTACAAGCACTGCTCTTGTAAATGGCGCGATTATTGGCAACAATTGATAAGACACTACGCTCGCATCAGCGGGCTTAAAGGAAGTTGCTAATACATTCACATGCACATTTGGGTAAGCAAACGCCGCGGCGATAGCTGCTTTCATCTGGTCCGCTGTGACATTACCTAATGCGGCCTGATTGACGACGACCGACACGGATATCGACTTCACAACCCAGTCAGGCTTTACAATATCATTATCACTCTCATCGGTGATATATGTCTGATCAAGTTTTTGGCTTGTTGTTTTCGGCGTTGTCACCGCTGCAGCCTTGCTGTTGGCGCTTGCAGCTTGATCGGATGCGGCGGGCAGGGCAGCGGTCGTCGCCGATGGCGGCTGGTTTGACATTGCGCCAGGAATGCCAATGGCTGTCGTTTGGCTGTTATCCTGGCTTGAGTTGCTACTCACTTCGTGGCTAACCAATCTGGTCGGCCCGTAGGAAATTTGATGAATATGGGCTTTGGTAAAATCGAGATCCGCCGTCACATCACTCCGGAAATTGCCGTTGCCAACCAACGGGAGGAGTAGTTGCGCTACGCGGCTATTTGCCTGATTTTCAATGTCGGCGATCAGCGCAAATTGCGAACTATCGGCCTGCGTGCCGCTTAATGGAAAAACTGCGAGACCGGAATTCGTGGTAACGCTGACACCCGACACTGAAAGGCCCGTCACCGCACCGGCAACAAGCTTGGCAATCACTGGCCCCTGCCTTGCGGCATCCTGCGGATTGGCGGTTATGATTACTGAGGCAGAGGGTTTAGGCTGATCAGCTAGAAACGGTGTATTCGGCGGTAATGCCAGAAAAACCTCAGCACTCGTAATTCCGTCCATCTCGCCGATTGATTGTGCTAGTGAAGCTTCCAACGCGCGGCTTGCCATAGTATTCTGTGCGAGGTCAGAAATGGTCATTGGCGCGTTTTCAAGCTGTGTCCAGTTATCATTGGCGGTATTGCTGGGAATGCCTGCATCGCCTAGTTGTAGGCGCGCTGTGGCTAAGCTCGCTGCTGGTACCAGGATGATATTTCCCTCCGCCTGTAACTGGTAGGAAATGCCAAGCTTCTGTAACTTTGCAATGACCTTCCCGCCATCCGCAGGTGACAAGCCATCGTACAATGCCACGTAGGTTGGGCCGCTTAGCTGTATGGAAAAGACAATCACCAATGCCATGAGAACGGCGCCAATCGCCAGCCACGCGGGCAGCGGTATGCGGGATAGTTGCTGGCGTAGTAACTGCCAGTACGCGCGCCAGCCGGCCATTAGAGCGGCATATTCATAATTGATTGATATGCCGAGACGACTTCATTACGGATCGCCACAGTGGCATTCCACGCAACCTCCGCACGATCGCTCGCGACCAGCGCGTTACTTAATGAAGCGCCTGGCATACCTGCGACAAAGGACGATTCTGCGGTTGCAGATGCTTGCTGGGAGTCGCTTACTGATTTTAACGCATTGTCAATTATCTCAAAAAACCCACTATGGACACTATGACCTGACGACGATCCGATTCCGGAGGAAACTCCAATTGATGGCGTTACAGAAAATATCGACGGCAAAGCATCGCTTGTCATAATTTATCATCCTGCTTTCACGCTTAGCAGCGTGCAATTCGGTGTTGAGCCGTCCGGTACCAAAAATTTCAATTACCCATCAGCTTTACCCTGGTCATAATGGCGCATGGTTAACGCATACTTATCAAGGCACCACGATTATGAAGTCATCGTATTAAATTTGTTCGACCTCATGTGCCGTTAGTCTAAATTTAATAATTCTAGCATATCACTTAAGCACGCTAACGTAATTCCATTTAACGGAAGGCTATTCGTGCAAATTGGATTTTTAAATTATTACGCGAGTATTTTGCAAGCCCGTGGGGAGCGTGCGACCTTGATCGCGAATAATATCGCCAATGCCAATACGCCTTCCTATAAAGCGACCGATTTACCGTTTGAGGCGGCGTTCAAGGCCGAAATATCAGATCAAGCAGCACCATCTCAGCCGATCAGTGAGGTGCTCAGTCAATTATCACCGGAATATCGGGCAAACCTTCCTGTCGGCCTCGATGGTAACGATGTTTCATTAGACTTCGAGCGGATTGAATTAGCCCAGAACGGTGAAGCACTCATGGGGGCTGCGACATTCTTGCATCAATCAACGGCTGATTTAGTGATGGCGCTGCGGCCAAATCCTGGGGGTAACTAAGGTGACAAACACCGATATTTACACAGTCATCGGCAGTGCTTTGACCGCACAAAATGATCGTATGAGTGCGATCGCCTCTAATCTTGCTAATGTTGACTCAATTGCGCCACCAGGTACCAAGCCGTATCAAGCGCATGAGGTCGTATTTTCAGCCAATGATGCTGCCAGCAATGATGGCGGTGACGGTGCACAAACCAATATTGGCGTGAGCGTCGTCGGGACGGTCTTGAGCAATGCTCCGGCAAAGCGGCAATATGACCCGGGAAATCCGTATGCTGATGCGAACGGATATATTAGCGGGTCTAATGTTTCGCAGGTTGGTCAGATGATTGATTTGATCGATTCAACAAATAGCTATTCGGCCTCGATCGCTGTTTTGCAGCAAGCAAGCCGTGTTAACCAGCAAATTCTCTCCAGTTTTCAGGTGTCCTGATGAGCAATCTCGCAATTTCATCGTCTATCAACACTGCAAGTGCCGCAGCTTCAACAACCGCCTACAGCAATAAATCTGGCAGTGGGTCGGCTTCAACATTAACGCAAAGCGACTTTTTAAAGCTATTAACGGCGCAATTGAAATATCAGACCCCTACATCGCCGGCTGACCCAACGCAGCTAGCATCGGAGTTTGCAGCAATTTCAACTGTAAATGGCATAACACAGTTGAACACCCAGGTCAGCAATATTCAGGCCAGCACCGCGGCAGCACAGATGGCGCAGGCGTCAAACTTGGTCGGAAAACAGGTTGCAGTGGCAGGTAACTTAGTAACGGCGAATAGTAACGGCGTTGCGCATGGTGCGTTCGACCTGGGAGGTCCGGCGAAGTCGGTAAATGTAACAATCTTATCGCCCTCAGGTGCCGTGGCTGGCAATGTCAATTTGGGTACGCTGTCGGCGGGGCAGCAAAGTTTCAGTTGGAATAATGGCACGGCCGGGTCCCAATATAGCTATCAGGTCAATGCAACTTCGGGCACGGGCAGCGCGGTCTCGGTGACACCTTACAGCGTCTATACGGTTAATGGTGTAAACGTCACCGGTAGTGCGCCCACATTGAATGTCGCCGGATCGGCATCACCCATACCGATATCATCAATTCAAACAGTATTGGGAACTGCACCATGACCTTGCAAACCGCTCTATCAGGACTCCTCGGCGCACAAACGGGACTAAATACGGTTGCCAATGATTTAGCAAATGCGAGTACCACGGCTTTTAAGAGTCAGACAGCACTTTTTGCGGATGTTTATCCGGCCAATCAGTCGAAGGTGGCGGGCATTGGTGTGGCATCCAGCGCAATATCGTCTGACTTTACGCAAGGCGGGCTGGTTTCGACGGGCAATCCGCTGAATGCCGCGATTCAAGGGAGTGGGTTTTTTGTGGTGTCTGCAAATGGGCAGCAGCAATATACGCGCGATGGCTCTTTCTCGTTGAACCCATCTGGCCAATTAGTCACATCCAATGGCGCAACTGTACTAGGCTATAGCCAAAATACCAATGGAACATTAAGTGCGTCACTCTCCCCGATCACCGTCAATACAGGCGCGCTTGCGGCAAATGCCACGAGTAATCTGGGCCTAACGCTCAATCTCAATTCAGCAGATGCCAGCATTCCGGCCACCACCACGTTTAATCCCGCCGATCCGACAACTTATAATGAATCGACTTCGGTCGTGGCATACGATTCTTTGGGGAATGCCAATCGCGTCGGATTGTATTTTACCCAAAATCCAGCGGCGAGTGCGACAGCTGCGCCGGTGTGGTCGGTTTACGCACAACCTCAAAATGTTTCCGGGGCTGCCATTGGTACGCCGCAATTGTTAAGCAATTTGGCCTTTTCAAATACCGGAGCGCTCACGTCCGGAAGCCCAGCGACGTTAAATGTTACATGGGGAAATGGCGCAAGTAACGCAGCAATCCAATTTAACTTCACCGGTACAACCCTTGGCGCCCAAAATTTTGCGGTCGCCGGTACCACTAATAATGGCTACCCGCCGGGCAATTATAGCGGCACCACAATTAGTAGCTCAGGTGCACTCATGTCTAACTACAGTAATGGCCAAACGGTTCGCGCGGGCAATTTAAGTCTGGCCAATTTTATCAATCAAAATGGGCTGCAATCGGTTTCTGGTAATCTTTTCGCCAGCACGCAAACATCCGGGCAGCCGGTTCTGGATATTCCCGGAACTGGCGAGGCTGGCCTGATTAGCGGCGGCAGTCTTGAGCAATCCAATGCCTCAACATCTTCGCTTCTGGTTTCGTTGATTCAATATCAGCAGGCCTACCAGGCGAATACGTCAGTCATTCAAACGGAACAACAAGACGGCACTAGGCTGACTCAGATCTGACCATGACAAATAACGTAATTTTTACCACAATGGCAGGCCTGCAAGCGATTTCAACCCAGATGAACGCTACGGCTTCAAACCTTGCAAATCTACAAACGCCTGGTTATCAGGCTTTGCAGGCCGCAACCGAAGCAGCACCCTATTTGGGCGTTGAGGCGCCCAGTGGTGCTGATGCTATTTCGTTGGTGCCAACCCCTAATCTGACGGCAGGGTCAGCGACACCGACCGGCAATCCACTTAACATCGCACTCGGTGGCAATGCCTGGTTGGCGGTGCAAACGCCTAACGGTACGGCGCTCACACGGAACGGTTCGCTCCAAATATCAAGTGCCGGAATTTTGTCAGATAGCGCTGGCAACCCTATCCTCGGAATTTCAGGTCAACCGATCAGCCTGCCAAACCTTACCAAGCTGGAAATTGGTCATGATGGTACGGTCTCTGGCGTTCCATCAGGACAGGCTGGTTCGTTGGCTCAAAGCTATGGGCAGCTAAATTTGGTTAGCACACCAAGCGGTGGCCTGACGCCCCTGGGTGGCTCTCTATTTGCCCCAGCTGCCGGTGTCAGTTTGCAGGCATCACAAGACGGTTCCGTTCAGCAAGGATATTTAAATGCCAGCACCGCAGAACCGACACAAAGTATGATGGCAATGATCGAAGGTTCGCGTTCGTACCAGTTACAAACCGAGCTTTTGAAAGCGCAATCGGGTGGCGGTCAGCAATTAAATACGTTGCTGGCACAGGGCTAGTTGGGGAGACATTGCTAAAATGAATCACGCGCTTGATACGATCGCCACTGGTCTTGAAGCAAGTCAGACCATGATGGACACCATCGCGGATAATTTGTCCAACGTGAATACAACCGGGTTTAAGTCGGAGACGCCTGAGTTTCAAACATTGCTATATCAAGATGGGATTCAACCTGGTGCAAATTCTACCGGGCAAACAATCTATCCGTCAGGCATGGAAGTAGGAACGGGCGTGAAGGTGGCTTCGATCAAGGATGTGCTGACACAGGGCACGTTAACAAACACCGGAAACCCGCTGGACATGGCTATTAACGGCCAAGGCTATTTTCAAATATTAGAGCCCAACGGCCAGACCGCTTACACACGTGATGGGTCATTTCAAGTGAACCAAAATGGCCAGATGGTAAATTCAAGTGGCTATCAATTACTGCCAAATGTTACCATCCCGTCGAACGCAACCAGCGTGACAATTGGAACGGATGGGACTGTCTCGGTCACGGTACCTGGCTCACAATCAGCTACCCAAGTCGGCCAAATTCAACTTGCAAATTTCATAAATCCGCAAGGCTTACAGCCGCTGGGCGGCAATTTATTTGCGGCCACAACATCGAGCGGTGCCGCAACCACGGGTCTGCCACAAAGCAACGGGATAGGATCAGTACATCAAAATTATCTTGAATCCTCAAATGTTGATGTGGTGCAAGCGATGGTGAGCATGATTTCTGCAGAGCGCGCCTATCAGCTTGGTACGCAAGCGGCATCCGCTATTGATAATCAGATGAATTATTTGGCACAGGCAGCCTCCGGCGCATGAAAGTGATTGCCCCAAGCGTGTTGATTACTTTATTGGTCGGCTGCACCACGGCGCCACCCGGCCCGGCCGAGATCGTCAAGCCGGCCGCCTTTCCAGTAACCGTCGTACCGCATCAGACCGCCGAAAATGGCTCGGTGTTTCCGATCACAACATCGGGCTCACTCTATGAGCCGCGCCGTGACTGGCATCCCGGAGACCTGGTAACGATTGACATTGTCACAAGCGCCGCAGCCGCGAATACGGATAATGCAGCGCTAAAGCGCACCGGCACATTAAATGACTCGATGACCAGTTTCATGGGCGTACCGCTGCAATTTGGCAGCTATCGTGGATCGCCATTTTCGCCATCGGTCGGCGCAACAAGCGACCAGGAATATACCGGCGCCGGCACCGCAACGGCGGCCAATAATATCACTGGCCAGGTTGAGGCTGTAATTACCGATGTGGATCCGAATGGAATATTGGCTCTTTCTGGGCGAACGAATGTTAATATCAATGGAAACGTTATTAGCCTTGTCGTGACCGGCTATGCCAGTCCAGACGATATTGCGGCGAACACAACCATTAGTTCCAATAACGTTGCGGACATGAACGTACAATATGTAGGTGATGGGCCAATTAATGGGGCCCATAAAGTACCCTGGCTACAACAAATACTAAGCAAAGTATCGCCGTTTTGATGCGCAACGTAGTTATTTTAGCTCTTTGCCTAGCGTTCGGCTTTGGCCGCTATGCGTATAGTAGTGCTACAACGATTGGTGCCCTCGTTACGGTCGCAGGAGCGCCCAGTAATCAGCTATACGGCTACGGGTTGGTTGTGGGGCTGCCGGGAACAGGCGACCAAACGACCGAAGTACCCTATACACAGCAATCAATTTTAAATCTGCTCAGAAATATGGGCATATCGCTACCCAATGTAAATTCGATGCAGCCAAATAATGTTGCGTCTGTGATGATCACAGCAGAAATTCCAGCTTTTTCTCATGCGGGGCAGCATTTGGATGTGACCGTTTCAGCGGTGGGTAATGCGACGTCCTTAGCGGGGGGCGTTCTGTTGCCCACGCCGCTGCATGGCGGCAATGGCCAGGTTTATGCCCAGGCACAAGGGCCGTTGTTGGTAAGCGGCTTTGCTGTGAGCGCTGGCGGCAGTACGTCGAGCACCAACGTGCCCACGGTTGGGTCTCTCCCAAGTGGTGCGATCATTTCAAATACCATTCCGGCAAGTTTTGAAGCTGGTGGTGCAAGCCAGTTGCTCTTAAATTCGCCAGATTATCAGACCGCACAGCAGATTGCCGATTGCATAAATGCAGCTTACGGCGCCGATACTGCATCTGCGGTATCACCTGGTGAGGTGGATTTGCAAAATTCGGGTACAAGTCCGGTGAGGTTCATTGCTGGGATATTGGCATTGCCGATCATCCCCGCTGACCAAGCGCCCACCATCATCGTTGATGCGCAGAGCGGTACAATTGTTATGAATGCCGGCGTTACGCTTGGCCCTGCGGTCGTATCTCATGGTGACCTTACAGTAAGCATTCAAACCTATAATAGCGCTAGTCAGCCGGGGCCACTCAGCAATGGTACCACCGTCGGTGTCCAGAATACTGTTTCCAGCGCAAAGCAAGGGAAAGCGAGTGTGATAAATCTCCCGCGCGCGACAACTTTGGCAGATGTTGCGCGTGCGCTTAACGCAGTAGGTGCGTCTCCGTCTGATTTAGTGGCAATTGTTGAAGCATTAAAGCAGGCGGGTGCCATCAACGGTGTCGTAAAGGTGATCTGATGGTGATAGCACACATATCTCCGCAAACACGTGCGGCAATGCCCGGGCAAACTTCAACGGTTGGCGTTGTCAAACAAATGCTTGGGATGCTTTGGTATAATCTTTTGGCAGACATGAATAAGAGTGGATTAGCACCGGCAACCCTGGGTACGGGGGCGGATGCATTTCAAAATTTATTCTTATGGAATATCGCTCAAAATGATTTTTCAAAATATGATGCGACCTTGAGTCAGGCGACGGTGAAGCAATTAGGCACGCCAGCGCCAGTTACGCCGTCGAGTAATTTTATGTCTGGAAGTTCCATATCACCGCCGCTCGTAATGGCGCCGGCAAATTTAGGTGACCGCCCACAACAGGCGTCGATGCCGGAACAAGCCGTCAAGTTTGCACAATCAATTTGGCCTAGTTTGAAAGATGCATCGGCTAAGCTAGGTGTTCCGGCAGTTGCCATGCTGGCTCAAGCGGCGCTTGAAACAGGCTGGGGGTCGGCTGCGAATGGTAATAATCTCTTTGGAATAAAGGCGGCCGTCGGCCAAGCCGGAACCGTCCGGGCCACGCAGGAAATGATTGATGGTGTTATTACACCACAATCGGCTGCCTTCAAAAATTATACATCTCTTGCCGCGAGTATCTCAGATTATGTCAGCCATATTCAATCCGTCTTCGGAAACGTGGTGGGACAGTCTGGTGTTGAAGGATATGCGCAAGCGTTACAGGCCGCAGGTTACGCGACAGATAGTCAATATGCAGCAAAAATAATCAGCATCGCACATTCGCCTCTCATGGGGCGTATCCTGCAATCGCTTAATTAGCGAGGAGATTTCGCGTGAGTGGTTTAACTGGTGCGATGAATACAGCTTTATCAGGCCTTGACGGATATAGCGCTGGTATTGGCGTTGTATCTGGCAATCTCGCAAATCAAACAACGCCAGGCTATAGTGTTGAGACCGTAAATCTATCCACATCAAATACCACGGGACAGGCTGGGGCTGGTGTGCAAGCCCCGCAAATTACGCGCGCAGCCGACGGTTATACGGCCGGCGTGCTGCGGTCGGCGAATAGTTATGCCGCCGCCGCGAGTATAGACTCGGTCTCATCGACAGCCATATCAAATAGCTTGCTGAATAATGGCGATGTCCAATCGGCACTGAATCAATTTTTTCTGGATGCCGGAACATTAGCAGCCAACCCTACGAGCACGGCGCAGCGACAGACACTTCTGGCAGATGCACAAACGGCGGTTGGCGCCTTCCGAAGTGCAGCGACAGCCTTAAATGGAATTATAGGAGGCGCAACATCTGGCTTGCAACAAAACATAAGTACAGCAAATAATCTTTTATCTCAACTTGCTGCAATTAATCAGGGGCTTGGTCAAACGCCAAACGATCCTGCGCTGCTTGACCAGCAGCAAGCGGCATTACAGTCGCTCTCAAGCCAATTGGCCGTCAACGTGATTCCGCAGGGAAATGGTCAAGTCTTGGTGGCAAGTGGCGGAACGGTGTTACTTGATCAAGGTGGCGCGCAGACCCTTTCCTTAGCGGGCAACAGCGTTTCGAACCAACCACAAATAACCGCCGGTGTTGCTGGGGCGAGCCTCAATGTTGGCCCGTCGGATGGTAATATCGGCGCAAATACTCAAACATGGAAAGCGGGTAGCGCGGCTATCCAGGCACTAAACGCCCATGCAGTCATTGTTGCCGCCAGTGTCAATCAAGTTCAAGCCGAGGGCTTGACCGGAACCGGTGTGCCGGGAGCAAGTCTTTTTTCAGTGCCAACGCCAACTGTTGTTTCGGCGACCTCGAACGCAGGTACGGCGACGCTGACTGCGCAATTAAATAATGCAGGGCAACTCCCCACCGATGGTGGCCCTTTTATTCTCAGGTATAACGCCAGCGCGGGGTGGAGCGCGGTTAATCAGGCGAGCGGACAGATATATAATCCCCCTAGTGGTAGTAACCTGTCATTTGCCGGACTTTCGCTTTCCGTCTCAGGAAGTCCAGCTTCTGGCGATCAATTCACGGTAAATCCGGCACCTGATGCAGCATCAGCGATTCAGTTGATCAGCACCAACCAAAATGCCATCGCATCGGCAGATCCCTATGTGGTCTCACAGGGGTCTTCACAACCAAATGGTTCAATTATAAATAGTAACACCGGCACAATTGTTGCAGGTAGTGACATTGTAACGGCGTCGCCGTCGTCTAATGCGGCAATCGTCCCGTCCACCTATTATGGTCAGACCCTACAAATAACATTTTCGTCGGCAAATAACTATAATATTGAAAGCACAAATAATCCTGCAACGGTTATCGCCTCAGGTAGCTTTGTTGGTGGACAAGGTGCGGTGGCAGTAGCCTATCCGGCAGGTGCCGCGTCTGGCCAGTTTTGGCAAGTGCCGCTCTCTGGGCGAGCCGCCGCCGGGGATGCCTTAACCTTGTCACCAGGCGGCAGCAATAGTGGCAGTAATGCAAGCCGCCTCGCAGCGTTATGGACTGCGCCGGGCACAACAACGGCTGGCTCGTTGCAGCAATCCATCATTGGGCTAGGCACCTCGTTGGCTAGTAACGCGCAGCAGGCAACACAACGATCATCAGCAGCATCTGCCAATGTCACAGCCGCGACGAATAATTTACAAAATATTGCGGGTGTATCATTAGACCAGCAGGCGGTGATCCTAACTGGTTATTCACAAGCTTATCAGGCTGCAGCCCAAGTGATTTCAACAGCACATACAATGTTTGAATCCCTTTTACAGGCCATTTAAGGTTCAAATTTAAAGGTCAATACGCATGAGCCGTAGGGTAAAAATTCTTATTATTGCCGTCGTTATGCTGGTGGTTACCGCTGCGCTTGCAATAGGTGCATTTATCTTTTTGCATCGATCCGGTGGACCAAATCCTCCAGCGGCGGTAGCCGCTCAATCTACGCCGAAGCCGCTTTTTTTTACAGATATATTAGATATCACCGTCAGCCTTCCACCCGCGGCCGCGTTACCACCAACTGCCTTTGTGCAGTTAGGGCTACAATTTTCGACATATGACCCTGGTGTGATCGCCCAGTATTCGCAGGTACAACCAATAATCAAAGCGAACATCATAAGTCTTTTGATGACCGAAACAAGCAATAGTCTTGCGGAACCACAGGTGCGAGACGACTTTGTTCAAAAATGTTTGGTAATGGCAAACCAAGTTTTGGCAAAGACATCAGCTGCCAAGACTAAAGCGCCGTTCACGGCTGCTTATATAACAAATCTGGTATTTCAAGAGTGACCCAGTTTCAGGGTGGCGGACTCATTGATGTTAGTACGCTGGCGTCTTCGCTCGGTCTTATTCTCCTAATTTTAGCAATTTTGGCGATTGGTGCCCGGTTTCTGAATCGACGTTTGAAAATTTTGAAGAAAATAGATGATTTGAGCATCGACATTATCGCGGCACGGTCGTTTGGCTGGAACGCGCAGTTGCTCGTTATTAGCGTCGCCGGACAATTATTCTTGGTATCGCGTAATCGATCCGGCATTCAGCCAATCTCACAATTGACTGACCAAAAATCCTCATCTTTGGATATGATAGAATGATTAGGTTATTCTGCCTTATTTGGTTTGTCTGTATTACTTTTCATGGCCATGCTGCAAATGCCGAACCAATTGATGGTTTGACATTTGTTAAAGCCGTTACGACGCCTGAAGGGCAAGATTATTCGATAAATATTCAGACGTTGCTCATGATGACGACCCTGGCATTTTTACCAGGTATATTGCTCCTGATGACAGGCTTTACCCGCATTATTATTGTGCTATCTGTTTTACGGCAAGCATTGGGCTTACAAACGACACCACCGAATATGGTCTTAGCGGCACTCGCACTTGCTTTAACCGCTTTCGTGATGCGCGGCGTTATTGATCAAGAGCAAATCCAAGCTTTAAATCCATATCTATCCGGTCAGATCAATTTTTCAGTTGCTGTGAGTCATGCGAAGTTACCGATCCAAAATTTTATGCTTGCTCAAACCAGGATTGACCCGCTGCATTTATTTATCAATCTCAGTGGGGGTCATTTTAAGACGCCGCAAGATATACCATTTGCAGTTTTGGTTCCAGCATTTGCAACATCTGAGCTTGAAACAGCATTCCAGATCAGCTTCTTGATTTACATCCCTTTTGTGCTCATTGATTTGGCGGTCGCATCGGTCCTCATGTCACTTGGTATGATTATGGTTTCGCCTAGCCTTATTTCCTTGCCATTGAAGCTTCTGATGTTTGTATCAATACATGGTTGGGTACTGGTCTTGGGGTCAGTTGCGAATAGCTTTAATCTTCCAGCTGGTTCATAAATTTATGCCAATTTATGCCAAGATTATTGAATTGTCGTTGCTGCAATGTCTTAAACTGATAGCCCCAACCATCGCCATTCTGCTTATTGTCGGCATTGTGGTTTCCTTGGTCCAATCAACTTTTAAAATCGAAGATCCTACGCTTGGTCTGATTGGAAAATTGCTTGTAATGATTGCAGTATCTATCATCGGCGGCGTCGGTCTTCTCGGAGGATTTGAAATATTCACCGAGGGCTGTATCCAAGGCGCACCATTGCTCGTTCGGCAATCATGGTCGTAGCTGAACATGATGTCATGAATTGGCTGGGTCGCTTTTTATGGCCGTTCATGCGGCTCACCGGGCTTTTTTTAACGGCACCACTCTTTAATTCAGCCTTTGTTCCACGTATCACTAAGCTGGCTATCATTACGTCTTATGCAATGGCTCTGGCTTTATGGCTACCTATGTTGCCGACTGTTCCGCATGACTTAGGATCAATCATGATCCTAGGGGTCATACAAATTCTAACTGGCGCAATTCTCGGTTTTGTCCTACAAATCGTTGTAGCCGCCGTATCTTGTGCTGGTGAACTTGTCGGATTGTCGATTGGACTGGGCTTTGCCGAATTGCAGTTTAGGGAAGCAACCTCGGCGACACCAGTCCTTTATGACCTCATGTTCTGGGGCGGCCTGATCGGTTATGTTATTCTGGGCGGCCCGATTTGGTTATTCGCCGCCCTTGTAAATAGCTTTCAGTTGCATGGCGGGATAACATCGCCAACGTCTCTCTCGGCTATTTTAGCGTTCAGTGACGTATTATTCACCAGCGCTGTGTGGATCGCACTTCCGGTGATGGTGTCAGCATTTTGTATGAATATTATTGTGGCTATTTCAACAGTGTTCGCACCACAATTGAATTTACTGACAGTTGGTTTTCCAATTCTAATTTTAACGGGACTATGGGTATTTGCTTTATCACTAGCCTACTTCAACGCCAGCATTCAATCTCTTTTGAACCAGGCGATGGCGTGTATCTCCGCGGTACTACTACATGGGTGAAGGTCAAGATAAGAGCCATGCCCCTTCTGAGCGGAGGTTGCGGCAAGCAGCTGAGCAAGGCAACGTGCGCAGGTCGGCGGATTTTCCCAAGGCGATGGTGCTTTTGGTTGTAATGCTTCTCATTATTTACAACGCAGGAGATATTGGAACGCAGATTGAAGCTTTACTGGCGGCTTCACTTCGTCATGCCGGCACGGCCGATATAAGGGGTGCGGGGATCTGGGAAGTTGAATTGGGTGGTGTTATCGAATCACTTATATTTCTAATGATCAGTTTAGTGGTGGTGTTCAGTATCTTGTCTGGTGGTTGGATATTTAGCTCAAAGCATTTGACATTGGATTTTACTAAATTGTTACCGTCTCATGGTGCAGGCGAGTTATTCTCTCTCGCGGCGGTAACAGAAATTTTAAAGTCTATCGGGAAAATATGTCTTGTTGGCATGATCGGCGCCCTGATGCTTTCACTGCATATTGGTGAAATTGTGGCTCTGGCTGGGGTTCATGCGCCAAATGTGAACCTCTTGCTGAAGATCAGCTTCACGATTCTTATGCCCATTGTTATCTCGGTCGCCATATTATCCAATTTCGACGCGGTCTTACAGCATGTGCTGCACCGGCGAGGATTGCGCATGTCAGATGCTGAGCTGCGTGATGAAATGAAGGAGGCGGTCGGTAACCCCCATGTCCGGCAACGGCAGCGGGCGATGGCGCGGCGTATGGCGCGCACCCGCCAAATGCAGCGGATACCAGAAGCTTCTGTGATCGTGACAAATCCATCGCATTTTTCAGTGGCCATACGGTATCGAAGAGGCAGTGACGTGGCGCCAATTATGCTGGCGAAAGGTGTTGGCCTATTGGCGGCTGAGATTCGTAGTAGAGCCACCGCTTATGGTATTCCAATCGTCGAAGCACCACCTCTGGCGCGCGCCATTTACAGATACGTCGAACCTGGAGATCAAATTCCTGTTCCCCTCTATCGGGCTTGCGCGGAAATACTGGCTTACGTGTGGCGGATGCAACAATGGCGTGCTGCAGGTGGCATGCGTCCACAAAAGCCCATTATTCGGCCGATCGACATTCCTTCAGACCAAATCATTCAACCACTTTAAGAAAAATCTATTTTATACGATAAACATCCGAAACATCATATTGTTTCCAAAGGGTGTAGTGTTTACTTAATACATCATTCATCAGTGAGTAGATCATTTCATTGCGGTTAGGGGCTCTTGCGGCGGGATACCTACTTCTGACGATGAATTCTGGTGAAAGGGCTATAATTCGTTTGATTTCAGCAAGTGAGTCAACATGCGCAACGCTGGCGAGAAAATAGGTTGTTAATACCGATGGCAAAACATATTTCGTCGGTGGTGTTTGAGATATCATGCTATATATAATTGGCTGATCGTCAAACACATAAACCATCTGACTTGATTGTAAGCTGGCCTTCAGGTCGGCCGCTATTTTGGCCGTTGTGTCACCATGGAACGCCAAGTGCTGGTTGCTAAGGGTAACTACCGGTGCACAAGCATTTTGCAAATTCACGCAGCCTGCGTGAAGGGGAACCAACAAAGCGGCAGCATAGAGATATTTCAATGGATAGGTTAGTGTAGCCAAACAATATACTAACATGATGCTCATTACGGGCAATAACTGTAAGAAATAATGGTCGAAAAATGATTTTGCGAAGGAGACTCCAATACCGCCGCCAACGAACCAAATGAAAAGCAAATTTCTTCGGGGAATATTTACTGGCCGCCATTCGGTGACAAGTAAAATAATTGGCGCCATGTAAAATGGCAGCCACCGCTCAGCCTGTTCGTCTGCAACCATATAAAGATTTGGCTGCGGGACATTGGCAGCTACTCGGACATAATTCGAGGCAACACTATCCTGCCACCAAATGTCCAAATGGCCAGTAGCTCCATAGAGAATAATGGTGAAAGCGGCGGGTACTAGAACCCCAATCATGGCCGAGATCAAAACCCTATATCGTATTTTCAGGAAGGCTGCCGGGGTATTAAACATCAATGCGAGCAGTACGGCAGGTAGTTCAAAGACAGCAACATATTTGGTCATGATCGCACATCCAATCAACAACCCACTTAATCCTGCTGTCCAACCATTGTCTCTATCAGCAGTGCTTACCTTCAGCGCGCATAACATGGCGTAGCTAGTAAAGCATGTCATAAAAATTTCAGTGTTAGCGGATAGTCCATCGTTACTGAGAGCACCAATAGTGAAGACGATTGCTGCAATGACGCTCCAAATAAGTTGGTGCTTGCGCCTGCCAATACATAAGGCGGTGAGCCGAAACACAGCAAACGCCGTCAGGGTCGTAAAAATAATTGTGGCAAACCGAATTGCAAATAAGCCATTTTTAAAGACTTCGACGAAAACCAAAAAAATAGCATAAATCCCGATCGGTTTATTATCCCAGATCGTGGTGTAAGGAAGGTGCCCTGCCTGCCATTGTTCAGCCATCAGCAAATACAGGCTCTCATCCCAATCCATGACCGACCGCCAGAAAATTGGCAGATGCAGGCACAGAGTGATCATAAATAGCCCGGCGAATACCGTAAGCTGCAACTTTATTGAGGGTGGGGTATCGTGCTCTATCTCTGCTGTCATGGACATATATTAGCAGCGATGGATCAGAATTTTAAGCCTGCAAACCGGGGAAGGGAGAGGCCAAGCCTCCCCCTCCTTGCGGTTACGGTGTCAATAACATGGCAGCCCGTGGCAAAAACATGCCAGCGCGGCGTTGATATTCAACATAGGCGGCCGAGAAATCAGATTGTGCGAATTTCTGTTCTTCGCGGTGCGCGGCATGTTGGTAAATAAGCAGCATGACAATCGGGGTCAGCCAAGGCAGCGCCGACGAAAATGCCAAAGCGGTCGCGGTCCAGAATAGCATATAGGACAAGTAAAACGGGTGACGGACATATTGGTAAGGTCCGTGCAGCAGAAGGAAGGCTGGCTTGTCTGTATCAAACGCGAGGGTAGGCGGCGTGCGTTTGGTGGCACTAACTGTCCAGTTGAACAGCGCCAGCGAGAGCAGAAACATCGCTAACGATGCGAGAGACCCACCAGACACTGGCTGAATCATCAGGCGTCCCACAAAGCTGATATAGCCAAGTAGGCTCAGAAGGCTAATCAGCTTCATCCCAGACGGCATCTTCCCGGTTGAGCGGAAGTGCTTTTTAACGCCCCAGGAAAAGCTCGCAAAGCAAGTGGTTCCGGAGACCAACAAGGCGGTGCTTATAATACTATGTTGCATGATTAATTGCTCCCAAAAACGTTAATGGTTTCACCTAGGAAAAGTCCGTTATAGGTCTTGCTGTCAGAGGCCATAGCGTCAAACACGGGAATATTATTCACAACATATGAATAGTTTTCCTGCCCGCATGCCATTAGGTTGGTTTCAAACTTTACGCCGGCATAGCGGCGTGGCCCGGCGATTTTTGTAAATTGCAGGCGCTGGTAAAATGGCGTGTGGTTACGCCGTACGCAGGATAGTACAATATCCGCATTATGCTTAAGAATCATGAAACCGGCGAGCCGGTACAGTACGAAAACCAGCGAGAAGTCATTGGCAAAATCCGGGTGGCGCACCAACCGGTTTATTTCCAAGGCTTTTGGATATTTGTTTTCGTGATGTGGCGCTGCCAGTAACGCGGCAACATCCTCAGGGAAAATGCGCGCGGCTGGAATATCGTTCCAGCCCGTCAGGTCAGGATGCGTATCCAGAACGCACACGCGCGCTGAAGCAACCGGGCGCTCGCCTTGATACACCACGACTGATTGCGCATTTGGCATCTCATCATGGGCGTCTGCAAACAACCCGTCTGGCTTGGGGTCGATAAATCCACCGGCCAAATAGCTCGCATGGCGCAAACCATACGCATCCATTTGGGTCCTTGTATCCATAGCCAACCGTGCCGTCAGCCCTGTGGGGCGGCGGCGTTCGGCAGGCTTGGTTTGCTGGGCACGCACCAGCGTAACGGGGGCATAGTGTAAAGAACTCATCTCTTTTCTCCTCTTCTACAACTAGAAGGCGAACCATATTTAACCAGTTCTTAAATAATCCATATATTTTTTTACGAAATCGTTACGAGTAGGCTGCGCGCGAAACGTAAAAGTTTTATAATGGCACATGAAGAGTTCGGATGAATTAATTGATTTAACTTAAATTAATGGTTCGGCTCTAGTTGAAACTCACAATGAAAAATATTTTTTGGTTGTCCTCCCTTCGTTACGCTCAAACCTAGGTTGTTTTGCTTTTGTTCTTGCTTGGATGCTTTATATTGGTCATTCTCGCTATGGTTGCATGAAAAAAGACATGCTATAAATTAAAAATAATATACCGTTTCAGCGTAGTTGCGGGATAAGCCCGTAAAGGGGGTGATGTTTTGACGTTGATGACTAAATTCCGGCGCTTGCTGGATTTTGGCTTGGCGCCGTATCGCGGGCGCCTTGCGGATATTCTTGGCCTACAGGTCACGCAGACAGTCATCGAGCGTTTGAATTTTGAACAAGCCTCCACGCTAGCCTATGTTTTGCGGGTAACTGCTTTTGTCGGCATCTCAACCGATGCCTTGGTGGCGGCGGATTTTCTCCAGGCACCGCACCGTGGCGTATTTTACAGCCTTTATGCCAGCATTACCCTTCTTTACCTGGATATTTTTCGCAAAAGTTATGTTTGGATATCCGGCGCCAAGTTGGACAAAACACCGAGCGAGTTTGTCAACGGCGTCCGGCTCCGCTTGCTGATTTTGGGGGCTAATTGGGGCATTTTGGTCACCAGTCTTATGCAACATGCTGGTGATCATCAGCGCAGTTTGATTTATGCGATCTCAATCGGGCTGATTTCAACCGCGGCCCTATTGTCGCCATTGTCGGTGGCTTTCGCATTTTGGGTCCCGGTAACCCTGGGGGCCTTTGGGGCCTTGCTGATAACATATCCGGCAATCGATCTGTACGCCCTACTATGCCTCGCCGGTTATTCGACGTTAATCGGCTTTTGCATTATGTTTCTCAATGGCGAACTGGCAAAGCGGGCGGCAAGCTTCGTACAGCTCGAAGAGAACAGCGAACTGATCCGGCTTTTGCTGCGGGATTTTGAGGAAAGTGCGAGTGACTGGCTATGGGAAACCGACGAGAAACTGCAGTTGCGGCGGGTTTCGGCCCGGCTGGCGCAGGTAGCGCGTAAAACGCCGGATGATCTGGTCGGCAAGTTCCCGGAAATATTATTAGGCGATATCGCGCGTTTCGACCAGCGCGCCGGGTCACCCATCGCCAAACTCAACCGCCACCTGGCGGATCGTTCGGCATTTCGAGACCTTGTCGTACCGGTTTTGGTCGGTGGCGAGGAACGTAGCTGGTCTTTGACCGGCAAACCTATTCTGGGTAAAGGCGGCCGGTTTGTTGGCTATCACGGTGTTGGGTCCGACGTGACGACCGCCCGCCGGTCACAGGAACAAATTGCCTATCTTGCCCGGCATGACAGTCTGACCCGCTTGCCAAACCGGGTTTTGTTTAACGAAGCTTTGCAGCTTGCTTGTGAGCGTTGTGACACCGAGCAGGCAGCGTTGCTCTGCCTTGATTTGGATGATTTCAAGCTGGTCAACGATTCTCTCGGTCATGCCACCGGCGATGCAGTATTGGTGGCGGTTGCGGAGCGTATCCGTGGCTGCATTCGTGATGGCGACACGGCGGCCCGGCTTGGCGGCGATGAATTTGCAATCATTCTGGCGACCGGTGATGTTGATGAGGTTGCCGTGGTGGCCCGCCGCGTCATTGAACGGATTAGCCGACCTTATCATTTCGATGGCCGGTTGGTGGAAATTGGTGTCAGCATCGGTGTTAGCTTGGCGCCGCGCGACAATAAAACCCCATCGGGTTTATTGAAAAACGCCGATTTAGCCCTGTATCGCGCCAAATCTGACGGGCGAGGCGTTTGGCGATTTTTTGATTCTCAAATGGATGAACGCCTGCAAGACCGACGGGCTTTGCAAGCTGATTTACGGCAGGCTCTGGCAAACGATCAATTCTGCCTGGATTTTCAACCAATCATTGATCTATCGACCGGCAAAATGACCGCCGCCGAAGCGCTGCTGCGCTGGCAGCATCCGCAACGTGGCTTGTTATCTCCGGCGTTGTTTATTCAACTGGCTGAAGAAGCCGGTCTGATCGGCGCAATCGGTAACTGGGTGCTGCGCGAGGCGTGCAATACAGCGGCAGGATGGGCAGAGGATATCAGCATCGCGGTGAATCTCTCACCGCTGCAGTTCCGCGATGTCGGTCTGGTCAGCGCGATTGATGAGGCATTGGCGCAAAGTGGCCTGCCAGCATCGCGGTTGGAGTTGGAAATTACGGAATCCACTGTGCTGGAGACCAACAGCCAGACCGTTGATGCGCTCTGGCAATTGCATGGGCGGGGGGTTCGAATTGCGTTAGATGATTTCGGCACCGGCTATTCTAGCTTAAGCTATCTGCGGCGCTTTCCGTTCGATAAAATCAAAATCGACCGCTCCTTCATCCGCGATCTCGGTCATGATAACGACGATTCTTCAATCATCCTCGCCATCATCGGCTTGGCGAGCAGCATGAACATGGTGGTGACCGCCGAAGGCGTTGAAACCGCTGAGCAAGCCGCTTTACTAACCAGCTATGGCTGCCCGCAAGCACAAGGATTTCTATTCTGCCGTCCCGTACCACAAGCAGAAATTCCTGAGATGATTGCGCGGGACCATCGTGTCACCGCCGCCGCCTATCCGCGCGCGGCGCAATAGTGGGCGATCAATCGCGCCAATGCCGCTTCGTCATCCCAAGCCAGCTTCACCGTGATAACATCACAGTGTTCGCGTAAAGACGCAGGCAATTTCACGTAATCTTTTTCGGTCGTCACCAGTTGCGCCTGGTGGGCGCGCGCTGCGGTGAGCAATATAACTTCATCTGTGTGGGTATAAACATGGTGATCCGCAAACGCCATTTTGGCCGCAATCACCAACCCTAGCTCAGCTGCCGAATCAAAGAATTTTTCTGGGCGGCCAATGCCCGCAAACGGTATAACCCGCGCGCCCGCTGCCAGATTTCCACAGGCCGGGGTAAGGCGCGCATGCAATAGCGGCAGCCCGCCGGGGAGTTGGCCCGCGACATTAAATTTGTCCTCGCCAATCACAACCGCCGCTGCGCAGCGCGAAGCGGCGGCTGCCACCGGTTCTCGCAATGGCCCGGCCGGTAACAGCCTACCATTGCCAAACCCGTAGCCACCATCCACCACCAGAAAAGCGGCATTTTTAACCAGGCTGGGATTTTGCAGACCATCATCCATCACCACGGATGTCGCGCCCAACTGCTGGGCAAGTGTGGCACCAGCGGCGCGGTCATGCGCCAGAATGGTCGGTGCGGTCACCGCCAGCAGCAATGCTTCATCGCCGACTTCAGCCGGGCTGTGCTGATCCGGGTCCACCAGGATCGGACCAATCAGCGAGCCGCCATAGCCACGCGTCAGACCGAAGGGCCGGCCGGGCAGGCGGCGCAGCAAGTCGCGCGCCAGAATGGTTTTGCCAGACCCGCCCACACTGGCATTGCCCGCGCAAAATACCGGAATGCCAATCCTAGTACCGGCCTGCCTGACGCGCGCCGCCGTAAGAGCTCGCGTGACCAACCCGAGCGGCAACAGCAAATCGGATATTAAGCCGCCTTTGGTCCAGAATTCAGGTGCTTTCACAGGCTATGTTCCAAAATAAGGTTGGCTAGTCTGGCTGGTAGATCATCAAGCCCTACAAAGGCACCACGCGCTGCCTCACCGGCATGGCGCGCGGCGCCCTCATCACGCAGCCAGGTGGCGGCAGCGTCAGCCAGACTTGCGGTGTCGGTTACTTCGGCAATCCCGCCGCAAGCGCGCAGCCGTTCCACCAGTTCCGGGATATCTTTGGTATAGGGGCCGGTGATCACCGGCACGCCCAGCCGCGCCGCTTCCGCAATATTATGCCCGCCAACGGGCACCAGTGAGCCGCCGATAAAAGCCAACGGGCATAGCCGGTAGAACAGTCCTAATTCGCCAATCGTATCGGCAAAATATACCGCACCGCGTGCCGGGCTGTCTTGGCGTGACCGCCGCAAGCCAGAAAATTGCGCGGCTCGTTCAGGGTGCCGCGGTACAATGATCGTTACAAGGTCGGGGAACTCTGCCAGCATTATGTTATGCGCTGCCATCACCATCGTTTCTTCCCCCTCATGCGTGCTGGCGGCCAGCCAGACATGGCGCGGTGTGGCGCGTTGCAGCGCTGTTAGCTCGGCGTGGTCGTAAGGCAACACAGGTGCGGCAAATTTCAAATTACCCCATGGCAAAATACCGGCAGCACCGAGAGCGGTGAAATTTGCGGCATCGGCGGCAGATTGCACATGAATATAACGGAAGCCGAACAGTAAAATTCCAGCAAATTTCTTAAGTTTCTGCCAGCGTACGACCGAGCGCTCTGACAAGCTGGCATTGATGAGCAGACGCGGAATACCATGCGCGTCAATTTTTGAAATCAAACTGGGCCAGATTTCGCTTTCCACAAACACCGCGACCTGCGGGTGCCAGTGGCGCAAAAACCGTTCTACCCAGCCCGGCACATCTAACGGGATGAATTGATGGCGCGCATGGGCGGGCAGCCGTTCCGCGGCGAGCTGCGCCGAGGTAACAGTGCCGGTGGTCAGCAGCACTTCGCAACGCCCTGCCAGGGCCTCGATGACCGACAGCACCGAAACGGTTTCGCCGACACTTGCCGCATGGATCCAAACAAGCTTGCCCGGCGGGCGGGGCAGGGAGGCAATACCGAACCGTTCGCTAATCCGTGCGGGAACTTCCTTGCCGCGCACGGCGCGTTTGGCCAGCATCCGGCGCAGCCACGGAGAAGCGAGCGTGCCGGTCAGCCGATAGGCTTGCAGTGCAAAGGTCATTCTAAGACCGACTCTGCACGCGTAATGGCGGTGGTCAACGCTGTTTCAATGACAGCAATCGCTCTCTCCCAGCCATTGCGCTCGACCAGGATAGGCGCGCCGCAGACCAATATGCCGCGCCCGAACGGCAGCGGAAACCGCATGCGGTCCCAGGATTTCAGCCGAATGCCCCATCTGGTGCTGGCCGCACATGGCAGCACCGCCGCACCGCTCAGGGCCGCCAGCTGGGCAACGCCCGGTGCGGCGGCTCTACGCGGCCCGCGTGGCCCATCGGGCGTCAGCCCCACATGTTGGCCTGCCTTCAACCCGTTCACCAGCGCGCGCAATCCCGCCGCACCGCCGCGCGAAGACGAACCCGCGACCACATCAATGTCAAAATATTTTACAACCGCCCCGATCAACTGTCCGTCCCGGTGGCGGCTTGCCAGCACGCTGGCCGGCCGTGACGTGCGGGCGCGCCGCCAAAATATCGGCATAGCAGGCAAAGTTTCGTGCCAGAACGCTACGATGCAAGGCGGGCCACCAGCAAACGTGGCCAAATTCGCACTGCCCTCGATCTGCCAGCGCGTGGTCATGGCCACGAAATCGAGATAGCGCGCCGCCAGCCGTGCCATGGCATTTTGGACTGATTGAGATTGCATGATCCGCTTTAACATCTGCCCGGCGGTAGCACTGGCAGCGTTCCCCGTCACGCCACCTGTTTCGGCTTCGCCTTGCCTTGCGGCGACGCTGCCGGCGCTGTTTGGGGCGCAGCGGCTTTCGGCCTCACCGCCTTGATTGGTGCGTCGGCTAAAGCTTTGCCTGCCACTTTTTCAATCAGACGGCGATAGCGCGCCAGATAATCCTGCAAGTCAAGATGTTTTTCGGCAAACTCGCGGGCCGCCAGCCGTAAGGGCGCGGTCAGTTTCGGGCTTTCCAACGCCATTAAAACCGTCTCAGCCAAGGCCGTATGGTCCAAAGCCGAGGTCACCAAACCATTTTTACGGTGTTTCACGAATTCCGTTACCGTCGGCGTATCGCTGCCAATCACCAAGCAGCCGCACGCCAGCGCCTCGCGCAGCGACCAGGAGGCCACAAATGGATAAGACAAATAAACATGCGCGTCTGACCTCTTCAGCAGCGCCAAATGGTCATCATAAGGAATTTTGCCGGGAAAATGCACGCGGTCGAGATCAATCTGCCCCTGCAACTCCGCCAGTAGTACCTCGCGCCAAGGGCCATTTGGGTGCGGCGCGCCATAGCTGATCTCATCGCCCCCCACCACAGAGACCACAACATCGGGCCGTGCTTTGAGAATGGCCGGTAACGCCCGCATAAAGGTGTGAAAGCCGCGATACGGCTCCAGGTTACGCGCCACGTAGGTGATGAGTTTCTGCTGCGCCGTTACATTAATTTTGCCGACCTGTAAGTTTCGTTTGGCGCGCGCTGCGGCGGGCTTGCAAAGGCTGAGATCAACGCCTTCTTTTAGCAAAGTGATGCCAGGCTGCGCCCAGTCCGGGTAGGTGCTTTTCTGCCAAACCGTTGGCACCTGGCCGTGTTCACCCAGCGCGAGCGCCGCCAGATTGATTGCATTTTTGGCACGAACGCCGGCAAAACGTTCCTGTGCTGTGATGAATTCTGGGTCAAAATTGACGTCGGAATTTTCGGTTTGATAAAAGAACTCGAAATAGCCGAGGATCGGCACGCCGGGAAACACGTCGCATAAATTCAGCATCTCTCCCCAGCCATGATGGCCGATGATGATATCTGGGACAAAACCAAGTTTTTTAATCTGCCGCGCACCCGCTGCGCAAGCTTCCGCACGTCGCATCGCCATGTCGAAATCATGCGCATCACGATGCACGCCAGCCACGGCCAAAGGCGGCTTGGCATATGTTACCTTGCGGACGCCAACCAGATTATTGGCGTTCGGCTCCGTCATGAAAACAATTTCATGGGTACCGGGGCGTGCTTCATTATCAGCCAGCAGGCTGCGGACAATATGCAGATATTGCCCAGGAAAGTTCTGATGAACGAACAGGAATTTCAAATTGCCTGCCCCGGTTTCAGCGATCTGTGCGCTTTGGGGTCAGCGTTATGAGGATCGATTCAAGCGCAGCCAGGCTCTCACTCTCGCATGTCTCATCAGATCCCACCGGCCCGATGCTCACGCCATCAATGAAACTAGCCGCACAGGTCAAATCATATTTCGCAGCCGCTTCCCCCGTCAACCGCACGCGCAGCCCGAGTAGCGGCAAGGCCATGCCGCGCGAGCCGCAATATTCACCGGCCTCCACCCAAGGTGAAAGCCAGCCCCGGCCAAGCACGCCTTGATAAGATAGGTCAGCCGGGCTGACACCCTCTGGCGCGGCGATCGCAAATCCTTCAATCCAATGCTGGCTGCCCTGAATGCCCAAACGCTCGCCGAATTTAGCGCCCACATCACCGCGGGTTTGGATATGCGCCATAACGTCCATGCGCACCGGCGCAGGCGGCTGGCCCAGAGCCTGCGCGACGGGCATATCACCGCCCGCCAGCAACTGCCGCACCTGCAACTTGGGTGCCGAGTCTGGCTGGTTGGGTGATTGATAGACCGTCACCATAATCTGCGCCGGGCCACGAATAACGCGCACCAAGGCGGCATCGCCCATACCGGACAGCCAGCCATCAGGGCGGAAGCTTATAATTTCAACATTTTGCCCATTCATCGGCGGCGGCGAAATGCGCACGCCCGGCATACCGCCATGCTGCGCGCTGCCGGGTGCGGGTTCATTCATGATACAAAACAACCCGGCTGGCAGCGCCATCAAATGGCCTGAGACTTTCAACTCCTGTATCATATTCGTGGCAGCAGTCTGATTGGAGGCTGGTGGCTCGGTCGGCTTGTTGGTTTGCTGGGCGGACAAAATCATAATCCTCTAATCAAGAGCTTATACGGGCACCTATGCACAGACTCTAAAAAACACAAGAAATGCCGAACGAATATATCTGATTTGGTACGGGTAGACATTATCCCGGTTCATATCCCGCTCCAACGTGGACATGATCAAATTTTGTTGTTGAACCGGACCCGTTCCGGTTCATTAACAAAGAAGCCACAGGAGAGGCGCTCGCTAAAACGCCGCAGCCTCGCCCGGGTGTGGCTGCCAATTGAGCAGAATGTCGTTAATACGCGGTACCGGCAGCCCCAGTGGCAAAAGCACGCCGCGTCTGGTGGCTTTCAAGCGCGCAGCCTGCGCGCCGAGGTCAAAAGCAATACTGTATAATCCGGCACGCCAAGCTTCGCTCAGGGCAAAACACCAAGTCTCTGGCCAGATCGATGGCAGGAATGCGAGGTCAGCATGCAAAGACTGGATTACTTTTGTTGCCTCACCCTCGGTATAGGCGCCGGTTACAAAAATCCTGCTGGTCTTCAGTAATGTCTCATCATCGGCGCTGGCTCCGGCGATCACAAATTCCAGCTCCAGTTGGCGTGCTACGGCATCGCGGGCGCAATCAATTAGCAGGTCGTAGCCTTTAGCCGGTCCGATCCCGCCAATAATCACAATACGGCGGCGTCCCCTGCCGGGTGGCTGCAAATTCACCCGCGCTGCATCATTCTCCCAAGGCGTAACAACCGGCCGCACGCCCGGAAAATGCCGGCTAATGCGGATGGCCGCATCGGCTGAGGGGGCAACTATGCGCCGTGCTTTGGCAAATTCCTGGGCTGAACGCTCCACCAGCGCGGCAGGCCCCAACCCCTCATAAGTTTCGTCGCCGGACAATTCAACGCAGGTGACGCAGGCGCCAATATTAGGTTCGCCGCAATAGCGCAGCGGTGCGCCAAGGCTGGATTGGCTCAGCAAATTAATGCGCGGACAGAAGCTGGCATAATCGTGGATCACAATATCCTGTGGCAGGCCAAGGTCAGTGGCAAGCTCGCGGATGCCGGCGTGATGCCCGAGCCCGTGATGCAGTACAACATGGCTGACGGATTCCGCGCGCAGCAAATTCAGCAAGGCATCCCGGTCGGCCAGATATTTGAACCGCAAATTCGGGTAATCGCCGGGCACATGATCAGTGAGTTCAGCGTCCCAAGGGAAGGGGGTGTTTTCCAAGTCATCCGGCGCACCCGGCACCAACAGCAGGGGGCGTTGCCCCGCGTTGCGGATTTTTTGCATTTCGGTCGCGATAATGCGCGCAACCCCGCCGCCATGATTATGGGAAATCAGCAACACCGCGCCACTCACCGCACCACGGTTTTGCTGAAAGCGCTGAACATCAAGCCGGTAGCGCGCGGCAGCCAATGGGTCAGCTTTGGCATAACCAGCAATCAGCTGGTCATAGCCTGGATAGAGCCGGGTTAGGGTACGGGCATTTCGGATATTGAGAGCCCGGCTGGCCGCCTTGAACGACGCACCACCCTCATGAGCCACATAAGCGCCAGTCGCTGCCACATGCCGGTAACCTCGGTGGCGGGCCCGTAAGCACCAGTCATTTTCCTCGCCATAGCCCTGGCCGAATAATTCCGCCCGGAACCCGCCGGTGGCAGCTAAACAATCATGACGAATATACATGCAGAATCCAACCGCCGTCGGAATCTCACAAATATCTGCCCCGTTGGCGGCACCGGCAGCGTCTTGCAGGGCGCTGGCGGTCGCCAAATCCGGCATCGGGTTCGCGGCATTGTGCTTGGGGTAGTTCAATATTGTTGCGTTGTTTGAAAATGGCGTGGCGCTGCCGACGTCAGATGCCGCATAGGCGGCGTTTGCCAAGGCTTCGATAGCACCCGGTGGCACCAGCGTATCGCTGTTCAGCAACAGGACATCGCGTCCTTGCGCCGCTTCGAACCCGGCATTCACTGCCGCGGGGAAGCCCAGATTGCGCGGTTGAGTGATCAGGCGGATCGTTTTCTTTGCTGCCTGGTCATCCAGCCAGGCGGCGAGCATAGGTTCGGGTGTCGCATCGTCGATAACGATAATTTCCGCTCCTGCCGGTTTGGCGGCCTGCAAAGCAGCTAGGCACGCCCGTGTGACCGCCTCGTTGCGATAAACCGGCACGATGATCGCAAGCGGTCGGCGCTCGGGCAACAGTTTCACCGCCGCGCCCGTAAAGCTGGCCGGCACTGGCTGCAATGGTTGGAATAACGCCGGGTCGAGCGGGCTACCCATAATCTCGCTGCCATCTGGCCCGGTGATGTGCAAAGGCGGGGTCAGGCCGCGCAGCTTCTCGGCCAACAGCGCATAGCTCCAGCGCTGCGCAAAGGGCGAGGATTCGTCGGGCGTCATCGCGGCGCCAAACACCACATCGATGGTTTTGCCTGCGGCGTCGGTAATCACTAAGCTCGGCTTGGTGGAGGATGCTGCCGGGCGATGCGCCCAGCCGACCAACACGCCATCCACCACCGAGACTAGCCCCTCAACACGCTGCAATTCCCGCAGGTTGAGCGGGCTCCCCGTCAGCTCTTTGCCGCCGGCCAGAATGCTTAAAATACCCGATGGCGGCGCCAGATAGCCGGCCTTGCTAACGGGTAAGTTCGCGAGGTTACCATCCATCAGAAAAATAAGTTTCAGGCCCGGTGCTGCGGAAATTTTCAACACCCCGGAGCCCAGCAAGCCGCACCAGCCTGGCCCGCCGACTGCTTTGGTGATCAGTTCAGCGGCATCTGCAAAAGCCGGATCATCCGGCACGCAATGTCGTTGCAGTAATTTCGCGAGTGCAGCTGCTGCGGCGGCGCTGTCACCTTGCAATTGATGCGCGGTGAGGAGTGCCAGCTCAAGCGGGGCATGATCATGCGTTGCGGTCAGCTTATTCAGGATTTCAATCGCCTCACGCCGTTGCGTAGCGCTGTTCATGGCAATTTTAGCATTGGCAAGGTCAAGCCAGATGCGCGGATCGTTAGGCGCGAGGCGGCAGGCACGTTCAAGCCAGAGCAAAGCGGTTTGGTAAACACCTAGCCGGGCGGCGGTCTGACCATTGGTCCAAGCGGCGGCGGCTGACGCAACATTTTCAGGGGGGCGTTTCAAGTCAGCACCAGCCGCGCAGTTCCCGCCCATCTGAGGGAGAGAGGCAGGGTCATTGCAACGCCAAAATTATTCACCGGCGGCGCGATAGGGTAGGGCATTATTCGGCGGTGCCGGGGTTTGTGCGAGAGCGGATGGGGTGTTCGTGGCGATTTCTGTCAGGTCAAGTTGAGCTTCTGCCACCCCTTGCGCCAGTGCCTGTTGTAACCACGGCACTGCCGCTACCGGGTCGGCGGCGCCAACCAAGCCTCTGTGCAAATACCTCCCGAGCATCAGTGCTGCCATCGGGTGGCCGAGCTCGGCGGCGCGCCGGAACCAGCTAATGGCCGTGTCACGGTCGGTGGGAATATCATGGCCGCCGCCATGCAAGGCGCCAAGCGCAAACATCGCGCCGCTATGGCCATTCTGTGCGGCGCGCTCGAATAATAATCTCGCAGCTTCGTGGTCGCGCTTGCCGCCCCGGCCATTCACATTCATTTCGGCCAGCAACACCAGCGCATCGGTAAAACCAATATTCGCCGCCCGTGTCAGCCACTGCCGTGCCGCGACCGGGTCAGCCGGCACGCCGCGGCCCTCCAGCAACATGCGCCCGTACCAATATTGCGCGTTCACAATTCCTTCGGCGGCACGCTTCAGCCAAAAAGCCGCTTTTTCATCATTCCGCGGCACCCCAACGCCTTCAGCTAGGCAGACACCGTAATTATACGCACCGATTAAATCGCCGGATTCCGCTGCCGCTTCAAACCATTGATGAACGGGCGGTGGCGTGGTGAGACGGTCATCTGTGGCACCTGAGCGCAATAACGTCGCCAGATCGGCCTGGGCAATCGCATCACCGGCTTCGGCGGCCTGGGTAAACCATTTTGCGGCTTCGTCCGGGTCTCGGGTGGTGCCAGCACCGGTCAGATACAACATGCCCAGCGCACGGGCGGCGGTCGCGTTACCGGCTTCGGCGGCGCGGCGAAACCACATGGCGGCCTCGGCATAATTCGGTGGTAAATGACCACCACGCGCATATAAATTGCCAACCAGTGCGGCGGCGTCGGCATCGCCGGCCAACGCGGCGCGGCGCAGCCAAGTCTCGCCCTCCACCGCATTCGCTTTAATCCCGCGCCCTTCCAGCAAAAATACCCCGTACTTGGCTTGGCCGTTGCGCACCCCGCCGACCGCTGCCAGGCGATAATGCTCGGCCGCCTTGGTAAGATCAGGCAAAATACCAATGGCTTTTTCATAAACCAGGCCAAGATAATAATGCGCCATCGGGATTCCGGCATCCGCTGCCAGCCGTATCTCATCGACCGCCGCCACCGTGGCTTCACCAGTTTCGGCACGGCGGAGCAGGATCAACCCATAGCCGAGATGGCCTTGCGCCGACCCGGCACGGGCAGTTTTTTCATACCAGCGCTCAGCTTCTTCGATATTATGTAAATGTGGTGGACCATTGGCCAAAATATAGGCAAGCACCGTTTGCGCTTCGAGCGACCCTGCCTCAGCCGCCAGCCGCGCCCATTTAATTGCCCCATCAAAATCCGTGCCGGTTGTTTCAACTTGCGCAAAAAGCGATTGTCCTGCACCGCTGACTAGGTGGCTCGGCAGTCCGAATAAATGCAGGCTCGCCAAATGGCTCTGTGCCTCGGTTAACCCAGCTTCCGCGGCACGGGTAAACCAACGCCCCGCCTCGATTACATTACGGCTGACACTGAGACCCTGGAGATAATATAGCCCTAGTTGATGGCAAGCTTCTGGCAGCCCCGCCTCGGCCGCCACGCTGAACAACGCAAATGCGCGCTCATGCGCACCGTTAGCCCGCAGCTCCTTAGCGCGTGCCAGGGCTTTTTCCGGGCTGCGCGCTGCCAGCCTGTCGCGTAAATGAAGCCCCGGCTTCATTTCATCATGCCTCTGCGGGCCGCATCAAGACGCAGCTTATGGTTCATGCAGGCTTTCATAGGCCACCGGCATGAATTGGCGGGTAAAGTAGCCTAGAACGCTGCGTGTGCCGACTTTGATATCAGCCGAGAGGGGCATGCCCGGGACGATCTCAAAACCTGGCGGTGTGTTATGGAGATTGATGACATCAATCGAAATCGTCGCGCGATAAAACAAGGATGTTTGTTCGGACCCTGGAATCGTTGGGCCACCGCTTGCTTGGTCCAATGGGTTAATACTGTCTGGGCTAACCGTTAATACCGTGCCCTCGGCTTGGCCATATTGCAAAAATGGTAAAGTATTAAACTTAATATTCACCTTTTCACCTGGATGCACATAGCCAGAATCAGCCGCATTGACATCAGCTTGCACTTCAAACGGTGCGTCAATGGGGACGAGTTGCATCAGTAACTCACCCGATTGCATGACCGATCCTACCGACACTTTGGCAACTGATAGCACCACAGAATCCCGCGGCGCCTTGAGCGTGATCAACTGGTCATTCAGCTTGGCTTTGACCAAAGCTTGCTCAGCCTGCGTGAGGCTATTGATGGCGTCTGATAATTGTTGCGAAATTGTCGCTTTTGATTGCTGCTCGAAACTATCTCGCTCGGCTATTTGGGCAGCCAATTCGCGTTCTGCCGCGGCGGCCGATGACTGCGCGTTCGCAAGCCCGCTTTGAATATTGACCCGATCATCAGTGGCTGCCAGCGTGTCGAGCTTACTACCAACCTGTAATTGTTGAAGGTCTTTGCGCATACCTTCAACATTGCTCGCGATGCCGAGCCGTTGTTGATAATAGCGCGCCTGCTCCTGAAACCCGGAAATCTGGGTTTGTAATTGGTTGATTTTTTGAGCGTACCCTTCGATCGTGAAATTATATTGCCCTTGCTGCTGATTATAGGTTTCCATCTGCAAAGCTGAGGCAGGATTTTCCGGATCTGGATTATATGGCGTACCATTTTCCTGCGCCTGCAAGCGTGCCACCTGCGCGCTGTAAGCCTGCTCCTGCGCTGTCAATGCCGTTAAATCTGCTGCGGCAAAAGTTGGGTTAAGCGTGGCAAGAACATCACCTTTCCGGACGATTTGGCCCTCTTCCACGTTAATCGTTTCAATAATCCCGCCACCAAAAGGCTGAATGATCAAGGTCGGTGCCGATGAAATCAACTTCCCGGGGCTGGTGACAAGCTTATCGACTTTTATAAAGGCCGCCCCAATCAGGGTGATGAAGACCATCGCGGTGATAATAAAATTCGAATAACGAGCCGAATTCGGCATCGGGCGCGCCAGAATGGCGGCCGTGGGTGATTGAAACTCCAGAACCGCCAGCGACATTGGCGCATCATCGGTTGGCATTGTTTCAATTTTTGCGCGTGGGGATTTAAAAAGCTGCATGCTCAATCTCCCTGCGCCAAGGTCGGGGTAGGGGGATTATTGCGTCGGTTCGTCGGGTCCAGGTGGCGGTTTTGCTGCAGCCATAAATGCCGGTAGATCGCGCAGCGCTCAACCAGTTCATCATGCGGGCCAATATCAATCGTGCGGCCACGGTCGAGCACCATAATCAAATCGCAATCAATCAGCGAAGATAAACGGTGCGAGACGATGACCATTGTACGCCCCTTGGCGATGCGCAGCAGATTAGCATTCACCAGCGCCTCGCTTTCCGGGTCCAGCGCGCTCGTCGCTTCATCAAGGATCAGCACACGTGGGTCGGAGACCACCGCACGGGCGATGGCAAGTCGCTGCTTCTGGCCGCCAGAAAGGTTCGGAGACCCCTCCTGAATGAAGGTGTTGTAGCCATTTGGTAACCGCTCGATGAATTCCTCAGCACCGGCAAGCCGCGCCGCGAGCACGGCATCTTCAAACGAAATACCGGGGCGGCCCGCAATGATATTATCGCGCACTGAACCGCGGAACAGGAAATTATCCTGTAGAACCATGCCGAAATTCTTACGCAAATGCCGAAGATTAATCTCGCGCATATCCGTGCCATCAATTTTAATGGCACCAGAATAGTCGCGGTTGATCCCCTGCAGCAACCGCGTGACGGTCGATTTACCGGAGCCGGAGCGCCCCACCAGCCCGAGCATGGTACCAGCGGGAACTTTGAAACTCATTTTCTCCAACGCCGGTGTTTTGGTGCCTTCATAGCGGAAGGTCACATCATCAAATTCGATCTCACCGGCAAATTTAGGCCGCAACCCATGGGTAAGCGCCCATTTTTCGGTGGGGCGATTTAAGATGGCACCGACCTGCCCGATGGAAGACTGGGCGCGCTGAAATTCTTGCATAAAGCCAGCCAAGCTCACCAGTGGTCCGGCCACGCGTCCGCCAAGCATCATGAACCCGAACAGGCTACCGACATCGACTGAACTGTTCGATGTAATGATCATGTAAGCACCCAAGAGTAGAACGCCCACTTGGCAGTAACGCTGAAATGGCAACGTTAAAGTTGCCGGCCAGTTGCCCAGTTCACCCGCCTCGATATTCAGCGCGGTCGTTTCGGCCACCCGCCGGTCCCAGTCGGCCGCACGCATTGGCTCTAACGCCAGCGCCTTGACGGTACGGATACCGTAAATGCTCTCAATCAGAACCGAACTCTTTGCCGATTCCGCATTGATGATCCGCGCCATCATTAGGGCCATCGGCCCGATATAGATCCCGATAATCAATGCGATACAGGCGGCGGCAATCAGAATCGTCCAGGTCAAAGTGGCGTTCATGTAGAACAACAGCGGCAGCAGAAGCAGCACCATGATCATGTCGATGAATGTGTTCATCAAACTGCCGGTGAGGAAGTTCCGCACCTGATAGATTTGTTGCACCTTATAAGCAACTTCACCGGCTTGGTTTTTCTCAAAAAACTCGATCGGCAACGTCATCAGCCGATCGAAGATCAACAGATTCAGTTTCGCATCGAGCTTCGAGCCAAGAATGATTTCCATCATCTTGCGGCCCCAAGTGAGAATCATTTCGAAGATCATCGCAATGATCATCACAAAAACGATCAACATCAGCGTGTTTACGCTATGATACTGAATCACGGTATTGAGCGCACTCATCACCATCAAGGCGGGTATTACACTTAAAATCGTCAGCGTGACTGACGAAATCGCAATGTCCCGCAGGGTCGCTTTCTCAATCCAAACCAGCCGGCCCAGCATGGCCAGATTGAACGGCTGGTCTTCTTCAGCCGCTGCCCGTGCGGCCCGGATCAGCAAAACCGCCCCGCTCCAGACTTGTTTAATCCGTAATTCATCAACCGCGACAGGTAAATCACTCATGCTGCCGCGGGGGTCACGCACCAGGAGGGTATTATTTTCGCGGTCACGGCCCACCACCAGCGCCGCCTCGCCGTCATTGAGCAATAATATAATCGGCGCCGGGTCGTCGATTTTCATCAATTGCCGGAAATTCATGAAGGCACCGCGCGCCCACAGCCCAGACTCCCGCAGCCAATCAACCAGCACCGGCGATGAGGGGGCTTCTTCGCGGGCATCAAGCCGAACGCTTTGCGGGTCCAACTCCACACCGTGATAACGCGCCACAAACATCACAGCCGCTAGCCGCGAATGTAACGGGCCGCTGCCACCGCTTAGGGACGCAGCGTTCAATGCCGCAAATTCATCATTCGGGCCTGGTGTTTGCGGCGCATCAGTCATTTACGTGCGGAAGCCTCTCAAAATATCAGTTCCGTTGGATGACACCTTATGCCCCGAAACATGCCGCTGCTACAACGCACAGATGGCTCATGAAGATCAAGCCGGTATGAAATTTATGATGTTTCTGGCGTACCAATCACAGGCTTTTCTTGGTGCGGGGCTTTCCACGGCCCGCTTAGGGTGCAAATCTGACGCATGATCATCACGCCCGCAGCATCCGCTGACCTTCAAGATTGCCAAGCTATCTACGCCTACCATGTGCTCAATGGCACTGGCACCTTCGAGGAAACGCCCCCCTCCCTCGAAGAGCTCACCAGCCGCTACCAAACAATCACCCAAGCCGGCTGGGGCTGGCTGGTAGCCCGCGACGCCGCCGGCGTGCTCGGCTTTGGCTATTACGCGCAATTGCGTAACCGCTCCGCCTACCGCTTCGCCGCCGAAGACAGCATCTATATCCGCGACACCGTGCGCGGCCAGGGTGTTGGCAAAGCCATCGTGGCCGCTCTCCTCACGCACGCCGCCAGCCAGGGCTTTACCCAAATGCTTGCCGTGATTGGTGATTCGGAAAACACCGGCTCCATCGGCCTGCACGCCAGCCTCGGCTTCACCCAGGTGGGCACGATGCGCAAAGTGGGCTTTAAATTCAACCGCTGGTTGGACGTGGTCACAATGCAAAAGGCATTGGGGTAGGAAAGGCCAAGGCTTGCTGGCCTTGCCGTGTCTACGCCTACGATTCCAACATCCGGCGCAATAGTTCGACATCTTCGGCGAAGGCGGCATCGGTGCCGATCAGGGCGGTCACACGCGCGACGGCGTGCATCACCGTCGTATGGTCGCGGTCGCCGAAGTTGCGCCCAATATCGGGCAGGGATTTACTGGTGAGTTGCTTGGCCAGATACATCGCCACCTGCCGCGGACGCGCCACATTGCGTGAGCGGCGGGCGGAGGACATTTCTGAAACTTTGATGTTCCAGTGTTCGGCAACCTTTTTCTGGATTTCCTGGATGGTAACGCGCCGGTCATAAGCCTTGAGCACGTCATGCAGCACTTCGTGGGCGGTCTCCAGCGTCACCGGGCGGTTGAACAGATTGGCGTGGGCCACCAGCCGGTTGAGTGCACCTTCCAGTTCACGCACGTTCGAGGTGATTTTATGGGCCAGGAATTCCATCACCTTGGCGGGTACGTCCACCCCGGCGCGAATCGCTTTGGCCTCCAAAATCGAAATGCGCAGCTCGAAGGTGGTGGCGTGCAAATCTGCCACCATGCCGCAGCCCAGGCGGGTGCGCAGACGGTCTTCCAGCCCTGAGAGGTCTGAGGGCGACTTATCAGCGGAAATGACAATTTGTTTGCCGGCATCCACCAGGGCGTTGAAGGTATGAAAGAATTCTTCCTGCGTGTTATCCTTGCCAATCAGGAATTGCAGGTCATCGATCATAAGCACATCGACACTGCGCAGCTCGTTTTTGAATTCGAGCGTCGATTGGTTCCGGAGCGCATTGATAAACCGGTACATGAATTTTTCAGCGGACATATAGGCCACCGAAACCGGCTTGCCGTGGCGCGGCCCGTTTGAGAGTTCCCAGGCAATCGCGTGCATCAAATGGGTTTTACCCAAACCAACGCCGCCATACAGGAAGAGCGGGTTGAAACCTTGGGTCGCTGGCGCCTCGGCCACACGCCGCGCGCAGGCATAAGCAAACTCATTGGGTTTGCCGACCACGAACGTATCGAATGTAAAGCGCTGATCCAGGGGCGCGATTACATCGGCACGCGCTTCCGGGCGCCCCGGGGACACTTGACCAATGGTTGGTTCCGCTAGGTTTGGGGCGGTGCCGCGGGCGGGCTGCGTGCGGATATCTACCCGCCGAATGCTGGCATTTTCCGCCTGCCAGATCGCCGTGATCAGCGCACCATATTCCTTGCTCACCCAGTCGCGCAGAAAGCGGGTCGGCAGAATAAGTGTTAGCTCATCTCCATCCTGTCCCGCCAGCGCCACCTGCTTGAGCCAGGTACGGTATTCCACATCGCCAACTTCCTGCTGCAGTTTCGCGCGTACACTCGCCCACTGATTCGCCAGGATGCCGTCAGCCCCGGTGTCACGTTCGGACTTCATGCCGCTCTCACCGGTTCTCACAGAAAACACCTCAAAATTCATTCCCAGCCTGCTCCAGTCTTTGGCGATCCGGGCACGACTCCAAAAATTCCCCACAAGCTTTTGATAAAGCAAGGAATTCTTGGAAATTTCGAAGCCCTAGACACCGTCGTTAGCCGGGAACACTAGGTCAGATTATCCCCGTGACGCAAGCACTCAATGGTTACAAAATTTTTGTTAAGCCATTGATAATTGTGGAATAAGCAGCAGAATCAGGGGTCTTCCGAGGCGAATAAATTTCGAGTCGTCACGCGCTCAACTATTTGCAAAAACGCCACAGAAAAAGGCGTAGATCCCTCCTGTATTCAGGAAAAATCTACGCCTTTTTGAATTCAAAAATTCCGCCAGATCAGGCGGCAGCGACAGCCTTTACGCGCGCTGACAGCCGCGAGAGCTTGCGCGACACGGTGTTGGCCTTCAACACGCCCTTGGTGACAGCGCGCTGTAATTCCGGCTGGCCGGCGCGGAAAGCAGCTTGCGCGGCTTCCTTGTTGCCGCTGGCCACAGCTTCCTCGATCTTGCGGATCGCGCCATGCACGCGCGACTTACGCGCCTTATTGCGCGCTGTGCGCTTAACCGTCTGCCGTATGCGCTTTTGCGCTGATGCAATATTCGCCATGAATGTCCGCCAAAAAAGTCTGTTCAATGAAGCGCGGGGTCTAAACTTCGTGGGCCGCCCCGTCAAGTGTTTCGGCCGTAATCGTCCAGCCCTGGGCACCTGGGTTGCAGAATAATGGCTGCGCGTTGGGGGTAAGCCCTTGCAATGTTAGCCCGAGCAGCCCGCGCAAGGCCCGGAATACCCCGCCATGCGCCACAATGAGCAGCGGGCCAGGCAAAGCCAGCAGCGGTGTCAGGGTGGCGCGCACCCGTTCGGTTATGTCTGCAAAGCTTTCAGCGCCCTCTGGGGTGTAGGTCCCGGCCATCCAGTCGGCAAACCAAGGCGTAAGCGGCTTGCCTTCCATGCCGCCGAAAATAACTTCCCGTAGCCCCTCATCATAGGTCACGGGCAGATTAAGATGTTGGTTGACCAAAGCCGTTGTCTCACGGGTGCGCAACATCGGCGACGACACGATGCCGATAATCCCCTTGCCCACCAGCAGCGCCCCGGCAGCTTCGGCCTGGGCGCGGCCAGCTGCGTTCAGTGAAATATCAAGCGCGCCCTGGCTGAGCCCCTGGGCGTTATAGTCAGTCTCGCCATGGCGCAGGAACCAGAACGGCGTTGCCGGCAGCGGCACTCAGTGCAGCCCTTCGGCGGCCAACATGCGCTGTACGGCAGGGCGCGCCATCAGCCGGTCGAAATAAGCCTGCAGCCGCGCGCTCAATGGAATATGTGCCCGCCGCGCCGCCCAATATACGATGTAAAAAAACGCACAATCGGCAATCGAATAGTTACCGAGCAGATAATCCTTATCGCCCAGCACCGGCTCCAGAATATTCATCCCCTGAATGACCATGCTGCGCCCGGTCTCGATCACGGTGGGCTCATCGTCTTTCGTGGGCGCGAACGTGGCGGGGCGGAATATCCGCGTATAGCCACGCATATGCACAGTGGCGGTGATATATTCCAGCAACTCCAGCGTGCGCACCTCCGCCTCAATCCCCTCGGCCAGCAACCCAGCTTCCGGGTAAAGCTTGGCAAGATACCAGGAAATTGCAGGCAATTCCGTCAATACACTGCCATCATAACGCTGCAATGCCGGCACTTTAGACTTTGGGCTGATGGCCAAATACTCTGGCTTGTATTGCGCAGCCTGGCTAAAATCCACCAACGCCAGCTCATATGGCTTGCCGATTTCTTCAAGAATTATATGCACGGCCATCGCGCATGAATTGGGAGAATAATACAGCTTCACCGGCGGACTCCTGAAATTTTAGTCGAATAATGAACTGACTGAGCTTTCATCGGAAATACGGCGCATCGCCTCGGCCAATAATGGCGCAATACTATGCTGGCGCACATTATGGGCCAGCCGTACCGCTTCGGTCGCGGCAATCGAATCTGTAATCGTCAGCATCTCAATCGGCGAGCCCGCAATACGCGCCACCGCACCACCGGAGAGCACACCATGGGTCACATACACGCTGGCCGAACGCGCACCATTTTTCAACAACGCCTCAGCCGCATTGCACAGCGTGCCACCAGAATCCACAATGTCATCGATCAGGATGCAGTCTCGCCCTTCAACCTCACCGATGATGTTCATCACCTCAGAAACGCCGGCTTTTTCGCGGCGCTTATCGATGATCGCGAGGTCAGTATTCAACCGCCGCGCCATAATACGGGCACGCAACACGCCACCCACATCCGGGCTTACAATCATAGGCTCGCGGCCGGCAAAACGCTCCTGCACGTCACGCGAAAATAGCGGCGCGGCATAGAGATTATCCACAGGAATATCGAAAAACCCTTGGATCTGCCCCGCATGCAAATCCATCGTCAGCACCCGGTTGGCACCTGCCTCGGTGATCAGGTTTGCCACCAGCTTGGCCGAAATTGGCGTACGCGGGCCAGATTTCCGGTCCTGCCGTGCATAACCAAAATACGGGATTACCGCCGTCACCCGCCGGGCTGACCCACGCCGTAGCGCATCCAGCGTAATCAGCAGCTCCATCAAATTATCATTGGCAGGGTAGGAGGTGGACTGAATGACAAACACATCCTCCCCACGAACATTCTCATGAATTTCAACAAACACTTCCATATCCGCAAAGCGGCGGATGGAAGCGCGGGTCAGTGGCAGGTTCAAAGCGGCGGCGACAGCCTCGGCCAGGGGGCGGTTGCTGTTGCAGGCAACAATTTTCATGAGCGGCTTTCCGGTTGAACCAAAATTTAATGAAGATGACGGGCCGGTCTTAGCAACGTGACTGTAATGTGTCTATCAATCGCTCAGTTCCCGAGACCGCTCAGTCGCGGCTTCAATCGCGGCGGCAAAGGATTTTGGCCAGGCGTTGTCATCGCGCAACACTGCCAGCGCCTGCTCGGTAGTCCCCTTCGGTGAAGTTACCGCAACCCGCAGCGCCGCCGCATCCTCCTCGCTGGCCGCCAGCAACGCGCCCGCGCCAATCACCGTCTGGCGCGCCATCGCGCGCGCTAAATCCGGCGGAATCCCGTGCGCCAACGCCGCCTGCTCCATCAATTCGGTCAGCAAAAACACATAAGCTGGGCCACCACCCGAAATCGCCGTCACCGGGTCCAGTAGCGCTTCATCCTCAACCCAGGCCATCTGGCCAATCGCCGAGAGCAGCCGTTCGCCCAATTCCCGCTGCGCGGCCGACACGTGCGAACCTGCCACCGCCACCGTATAGCCCTGCCGCACCGCCGCTGGGGTATTGGGCATCGCCCGAATAATCGCCGCCTTCACCCCCAGCATATGCCCGACCGACTTTATGGTCTTACCCGCCATGATCGAAATAAACACCGCCCGCCCGGCAAACCGGCCATACGATGGCAACGCCTCCGCCGCCATCTGTGGCTTCACCGCCAACACCACCGCATCTGGCGTAAACCCGGCCGGGATCACCCCAAAAGACGGCACAACCATCACCCCTGGTCCGGCTAACGCCGCCGCCTGCGGTGACGGATCAACCACCATCACACTGCCAACCCCCAATTCGCGCCACCCAGCCAACATCGCCGAGCCCATCCGGCCGCCACCCACCAGCAATATCGGCGGTAAATCTGTCATCATACGGGTCCTGTGGGGTTGGGTGTTAATACAGTAAGGCCAGGGGCGCTGCCCCTGGACCCCGCTAAGGGCACGGCCCTTAGAACCAATTAGGTTTAAGAAAAGGGGGCACTCCGCGGTGTTTAAACACCTGTGGGTGCCCCCCTTTCTTAAACCTTACGAATGGATTCCAAAGGCTCAGCCTTTGGCGGGGGTCCAGGGGCAGCGCCCCTGGCCTTACTTAATCACACCAACCTCACAACACCAGTCTGATGCTCAGGCTTCGCCGACGCATTCGAGCATGGCGGCGGCGAGCGCGTCTTCGGGGGATTTGCCGCCCCACAGGACGAATTGGAAGGCAGGGAAGAAGCGTTCACATTCCGTGATCGCGATATCGACCATATCCTCGATTGATTCGGCCGACGCGCTAGGGGCGCCGCGTAGCAGCACGGAATGGCGGTAGATGGGCATACCGTCTTCTTCATCGAGGCCAAAATGGCCAATCCAGAGTTTTTCGTTGGCTTTGGCGAGAAGTTCATAAAGCGCGCCGCGGCGTTTTTCCGGCGCTTTCATATCGAAGGCACAGGAGAAATGCATCACCGAAATTTCGTGTGACCAGCAGAAATACAGCCCGTAATCGCACCATTTGCCGGGCGCTTCGGCGGCCATTTCGGCGTCTGACCGGCGGTCAAAGGCCCATTCATTGGCAACGATCACTTGCTCGACGAGGTCAAGCGGGTTGGCGGCGGTTTCGGTCTCAAAGGACTGAACGAGGCTCGGCATGGTATGAGTCTCCTTGAAGAGGCGACGGCCAAGCGGACGGGTTACCACTAGCGATAGATGTTTTGGTCCTGGTCCACCACGACTCCTAGTGTACCGGGATTGTCACCGCCACTGCAATGCAGAAGTTTTGAGATCAGCGCCGGTGTCAACATCTTGTAACATGGCTAGCCTGGCAACGCGCATGGTGCGAAAATTGGTAAGGGTATCGGCCAACGCATAGGGGCTGGATGCGCGCATATTGGCGAAAGGTTTGGCCGGGCGGCGTGGGCCCATCGCAACAAGGTAGTAGCCACCATCCAAAGCGGGGCCGAAGGCGGCATCATGGTGGCGCAAGCGTTTCGCAGCGTCACGGATCATGGTCGCGTTCAGCCCCGGAATATCGACCCCGACCAGGATCACGCGGCGGTGGCGGAACTGGTTGAAACAAGCCTCCATGCGCTGGCTCAGATCACCCTGGCTCTGCGCCATGATTGTTTCATGCCGGGCAGGGCGCAGCTTAGCGCCACGTGGTGTCAGAGCGATGATAATCTCGCAATCCCGCAGGCGCGAGATCTCGCGGCGCATGCGGGCGAGCTGGTTGCGATAAAAGCGTAACGCCGCCACCGCCCCAATGTCTCTGGCAAGCCGCCGCTTCACCTGGCCCAGCCGCGGCGCGCGGGCGAACAGAATAACAACCGGCCTAGCCATACAGGCGCTTAATTTTCGCGGGCGGCACGCCCAAAAAATACAATGCAAGGCAAAATAGATTTTTTAATGGCCGCCGAACCCACCCGCCGCGCTCGTACCTTTCCGCCGAGGTGTTGGCGGCGGCGGGCAGGGGGCGCAAAAAGCGGCGTAACCGGCGCACCAGAGCAACATCCTCCATCAACGGCAAATCCGGCATCCCACCGCCTTGTGCCAGTAGGTTTTGGCTGATCACCAGCCCCTGGTCGCCATAGGGTAATTTGAACAAAAGGCAGCGCAAAGCAGCGCCTCGTTCAATCAGTCGGGCCATCGGGTGGCGGCTGATAAACTTTAGCCGAAAATACCCGGCTTCCGCCGCCCCCAACCCTGCCACTGCCTCCGGCCAATTTGTAGAAAGTTGGGTGTCGGCATGCAGCAGCATTAGCCATGCGCCGCTGGCCGCAGCAATTCCCGCCCGTAACTGTCCGCCGCGCCCCGGTGGGGCATGAATAATTTTCGCGGTACCGGCATAACGCAAAGTCTCATCACGGCTGCCGCCATCCACGATGATAATTTCACCGATCAAATGCTGTCCGGGCGCCAAGCTCGTCAGGCAGGCGGGCAGCGTATGTGCCGCATTCAAGGTTGGGATCACAACGGATAACAAAGAATTTACCAAATGTTCCTAATTTGTTCTTGACATTAAGTATTCGAAATGATGTGGTTAGGTCGGAACGGAGCGTGAACATGATGATGCCAGCCTTGCCACCACAAAGCAATCCGGGTGCCGCCATCAAGGGCAGGGGGACCGGCTTTAACCCGCCCGTCCGGTTCGACTCCGCGCATATCGAGGCTTTTGACGATGGTTGGAACATCCCCGAGGAAGCTGCAAAGCCCCAAACCAGCCTAATCCGCGATGCGTCCCGCAGCATCATCACCCCCAATGACAGCCCCGATTTAGGGTTTGACCGCAGCGTGAACCCGTACCGGGGCTGCGAGCATGGCTGTATTTATTGTTTTGCCCGGCCCTCGCACGCTTATCTCGGCATGTCGCCGGGGTTGGATTTCGAAACTAAAATTATCTTCAAGCCGGAAGCCGCCAGCCTGCTGGAAAAGGAGCTGAGCAAGCCGGGATATAAGGCGCAGCCTTTGGTATTGGGCTCCAACACCGACCCGTATCAACCGCTGGAACGGACCCTAAAACTCACCGGCGCCCTGTTGGAAGTGCTGGAGCGCTTCAACCATCCGGTGATCATCGTCACCAAATCAGCAGGCGTGCTGCGCGATATTGATAGTCTATCCCGGATGGCGGCGAAAAATCTCGTTCAGGTGTTTATCTCGGTCACCACGCTTGATGCTGGTTTGGCCCGTGCCATGGAACCGCGCGCTGCCAGCCCACAGCGGCGTTTGGCCGCCATCAGGGGTCTTGCGCAGGCAAAAATCCCGGTGGGGATTTTCGCCTCCCCCATGATTCCAGGGCTGAATGACGCGGAATTAGAGAAAATTCTGGAAGCCGGTGCCGCCGCCGGTGCCAGCAGTGCCAGTTCCATCCTGCTTCGCCTGCCGCATGAGCTTGGCGAATTATTCACCGACTGGTTGCACACTCATATGCCAGAGCGTGCCGCCCATGTGCTCAGCCTCATTCGGCAAATCCGCGGCGGCAGCCTGAATGATGCTAAATTTCACACACGCTTCGCCGGGTCTGGCCCGTATGCTGAGCTACTCACCCGCCGTTTCATGCGGGCGGCCAAGCAGTTTGGCTTGAGCACGCAGAAAACCCAGCTTGAGATGGGTTTGTTTACGGTACCCAACGCGCAGCCAAAGGCCACCCAGCTTTCGCTTTTCTAGCTTGAGAAGCCCGATAACAATCTAGGGATGTTTGCCATCATCACGTGACTTTGCGGGGACGCGCTGCAGATCAATCGCTATGAAGGTTCCGTATTAAGGGAATTGGTAATGGTGATGCGGTGGCAGACGGCAGCAAGGCTGACCGGTTTGGCAGTTATTTTTGGCTTATGTGCAGTGGCCTGGCGCACCGGCGCGGTACAGGCGCTTTATTGGCCGTCTCTGGTGCAGCATCAGGCCGAATGGACAGCCGACGTGGCAGCCCATCCGGTGGCTGCGCCCTTCGTTTTTATGGGCATTTATGCGGCGGCGGTGGCGTTATCGCTGCCTGTGGGTATTTGGCTTAGCCTGCTCGGCGGGCTGCTATTTGGCACTTGGCTCGGCGCCGCCTTAACAGTTATCGCCGCAGGAACAGGCGCGGTGATGCTGTTTTTACTTGCACGCGGGCTGCTGGCGCCATTTTGTGAGCAGAGATTTGGCCGTCAGATCGCCAAGCTGCGCCCGGGCCTGGAGCGGGATGGTTTCAGCTATCTTCTGGCTTTGCGGTTGATGCCGGTATTTCCATTCTGGCTGGTCAATCTCGCCCCGGCGTTAATCGGTATGCGGCTTATGCCCTACGCCACCGCCACTTTTATCGGCATGATACCGACCAGCTTTGTTATCAATGCGATGGGGGCTGGGCTCGGAGCCACCATTGCCGCGGGCATTAAACCGAGTGCGGCTATGCTGCTGCGGCCGGAAATTCTGCTCCCGCTGCTGGCTCTTGCCCTGTTGGCCATGCTCCCGGCACTCTGGCGGCAATGGCAATCACATCTACATCCCCGGGCGACCGATATCGGGTGAGCGATCATTTTGATCTCGCGGTCATCGGTGCTGGGTCTGCCGGTCTGTCGGTCACCTATGCTGCCGCTAGGTTGGGCTTGCGGGTTGCCATCATCGAGCGCGGTCGGATGGGAGGTGAATGCTTGAATGCCGGGTGCGTGCCGAGCAAGGCATTACTGGCTGCTGCCCATCGCAGTGAGGGTTTCACGGCCGCCCGGCAACGTATTGCTGCGGCGATCGCCACCATCGCGCCGGTTGATTCCGCCGAACGCTATCGTAGCCTTGGGGCTGAGGTGATCCAGGGTACCGCACGCTTCACCGGCCGCCAAAGCTTTGATGTGAACGGCAAGGCCATCACCGCCCGGCGGATCGTCATCGCCACCGGCAGCCGCCCGAAAATTCCAGGTTTCTGCCAGAACATCCCCCATTTCACCAACGAAACCATTTGGGACGTAGCGGAATTACCCCGGCATCTCGTCATCCTGGGTGGCGGCCCCATGGCATTTGAAATGGCCGATGCGTTCAATGCGCTGGGTTCCATCGTGACAATGGTGGGCGGTGATCAATTGCTGCCCCGTGAAGACCCGGAACTCGCGGCGCCTCTCATCGCGGCCTTACAAGCTGGCGGCGTGACCTTTATCACCCAGCGCGCCATCGCCGCCCGTCCCGGCCCGGTATTGGTGCTGGCTGATGGCAGTGAAATTACCGGCAGCCATTTGCTCATCGCCACCGGCCGCCAGGTGGATGCCGGCACCCTCAACCTCGAAGCTGCCGGTGTGCAACAAGGACCAAACGGTATTTTAACCGATAGCGGCCTGCGCTGCATCGGCAACAAGGCGGTGTTCGCTGCCGGTGACGTGGCCGCCCCGCAAGGCATTGGCCCACAGCGTTTCACCCATATTGCCGGGCTGCATGCCAGCATCATTATCAAGCGGGCTTTGTTCCGCCTGCCCGCCAGCCTTCCTAAAATGCCGCCAGTGCGGGTTGTCTATACCAAACCAGAGCTGGCCCAGGTCGGCTTCACCCAAGGGCAGGCCGGGCCGGGGAGCAAAAGTCTCACCTGGCCGTTCGCGGAAAATGACCGCGCCATTGCCGATGGTGAAACGACTGGCTTGGTAAAACTGGTGCTCGATAGCCATAACCGCCTGATCGGCGCTGGCATTACCGGCCCGGGCGCTGGTGAGATGATCGGGCTCTACGCGCTCATGCTCGCACAAAAAACCAAACTCTCGGCGCTGGCCAGTTTGGTGCTGCCTTACCCAACCCGCGCGGAAGCCGGCAAGCGCGCCGTGGGGGCGCATTTTGCCACGAAAATATTTGCGGCGGGCCCATCGCGGTTGGTGAAATTGCTCTCCCGGCTGCCATAATCAGCCACCATATTGCTCTAGCGGCTGACAACGTGCAGCTTAACAACATGGCTTTATTTTCAAATCCCTCCCGCAAAGTTCTCGCCCTGCAAGGCGGCGGCGCACATGGCGCATTCACCTGGGGCGCACTCGACCGTCTGCTGGAGGACGGGTTCAAATTCAGCGCCATCACGGGGGTGTCCTCGGGCGCCATGATCGCTGCGATGGCGGTGCAGGGGTTGGTGCAGAACGGCCCCGCCGGTGCGCGCAAGGCGATGGGCGAATTATGGGAGCGTGTTGCTGCCGGAAACATTTTTGGCCCGGTGAATTCCTCGCTCGACTGGCTGTGGGGCTGGGATAAAACGCGCGAGCTTGGCAACGAGATCGCCTGGCAGGGCGTAACCAACGCGCTGCGCATGTTCAGCCCTGGCCAGCTTAACCCGTTCGGCCAAAACCCGCTTGAGCCATTGCTGCACGATCTTCTCGATATTGACGCCATCCGCCATCCGTCCGCGCCCAAACTATTCGTCGCCGCCACCGATGTTGAATCCGGGCAGGCAAAAATTTTCGACAATGCCGAAATTTCCGTGCCTGTTCTGCTGGCCTCAAGCTGCATCCCGATGATGTTTCCAGCCGTCAACATCGCGGGCCGACATTATTGGGATGGTGGCTATTCCTGCAACCCGGCACTCACGCCTGTATTGGCGCTCAAGCCAGACACGCTGGTACTCATCCGGGCGCAACCGCGCATTCGTAAAGGTGTGCCAAACACCACCGCGGACATCGTGCACCGGCTGCATGAAATCGCTTTCCAAGCGCCGTTGGATGCTGAGTTAAACGACCTGCCAAAACATGTTAGATTGCACGATATCTCAGCCGATGCCGCCTTGGCCGCCCACCCGCTGATCTCTAAAATGAACACCGACCGGGATTTTCTCAACCGCTTATTCGCAGCCGGTCGAGACGCTGCTACGTTACCGGTAACCGTCTAATGCCAGGCTCTGGCTCATTCTGGGCACGGCGCATCCGGCCTTATCTCACGCCGCGCAGCCTGTCAGCACGGGTGTTGTGGTTGACCATTGAGATTATTTTAGCGGTGGAAATTATTATCCTCATGCCCAGCCTGGGCCGCGAGCGCGAAGCATGGCTATGGGATAAAATCACCGATGCGCATTTGGCGGCATTCTCGGTGGCGGCCGCCCAAGATAATGAAGGCGGTATGCTGGATCAAAAAACGCGGCAGGATTTGTTGAAACTGTCCGGTTCCGAGGAAATAAGATTACTGCAGCCCGGCAAGGATATTCTGCTGTTGCCATCGCAGGGCAATTTGATGTTGGGAGACGCGATTAATTTACAGACCGAAACGCTGCTGCAAAGCATATGGCGGGCGGAAAAAGCGGTGGTCGGGCTTTCACCCACGCATGTGCTTATTGAAGCAACCAGCCCGCTTGATCCATCCATGCAAGTGCAAGTGGTTATCAACGGCGAGTCGTTAGCTTCGCATTTGCGCGCCTATGTCGGCCATATCGCGGCTTTATCAGTGGTGATCGCGGTGGTGACGGGGCTGTTGGTGTTTGCCGCGCTGGATCGCTTGCTGGTCCGCCCAATGCGGATTCTAACCGCCAGCATCGTAGGGTTTCGTAAAGACCCGGTGCAGGCAGGGCAGATGAACCTAAGCCTGTTATCCTCCCGCGGTGAGAGCGAAATTGCAGATGCCGCGCAAGAACTGGCAGCAATGCAAGATGAATTGCGGGCAGCCTTATGGCGTAATGCGCGGCTGGCGGCGGTGGGCACAGCGGTTGCCAAAATCAGCCATGACTTACGCAATATTCTCACCTCCGCCCTACTCGTGTCAGATCGTTTGCAGGAAACCGCCGACCCGGTGGTGAAGCGTGCCGCCAATACACTCATCCCCGCCGTGGAACGCGCCGTTGCATTGGTCACCCGCACGGTTGACTTCGCCCGTGAAGGCCCGCCTGCGATCACCCGCAGCAATGTGGTGCTGCGCGAACTGGTGGATGAAGCCGCAACCATCGTGCGTTCAACCGATGCTGCCCTCAATATCGAAAACCTGGTGCCCGGCAGTTTGGTTTTGTCGCTCGACCGGACCCAGATTTACCGTGTGCTGGTCAATCTCATGCGCAACGCGTCTGAGGCCGGTGCCACACAGATCAACCTGGCGATTGAAGGTGAAAATGGCCTCACTAAGCTGGTGTTCGCGGATAACGGGCCAGGTCTGCCCAAAAAAGTGCAGGAAAAACTCTTTCAGCCTTTCACCGGCGCTGGCAGGCGCGGCGGCACCGGCTTGGGCCTGGTGATCGCCCGTGACTTAATCCGCGCCCATGGTGGCGATTTAACCCTGCGGAGCACCGGTGCCGATGGCACTGTCTTTGTCATGGGGCTGGCTGCCAGCGAAACCGCGTGAACGCCACAAAGCCGGCCGGGCTTCGCGGGTTTCGCCGGTAGGTGCAGATTGCAGCGACTAGCCTCGCGAAGGTAAAAACTTTTCTTGTGAACACACTTAGAAGAATAATATGTTTATTTTCTTCGTGATATTGAATATTTAAGAAAAATCATCTTCTTGGGCTCATGATTCCCATAGCCCTCGACCCCCAATTCGCACGTATCGCCGTGGCCGGTAATGGCGCTCTGGCTTTGCGGCGCCTGCGCGCTTTGCGGGCGGCGGGCGCCACTGAAGCGTTGCTGTTTTCCGATTCCCCAATCCCTGAGCTGCTGGCCGAAGCCGGACTGTACCGGTTGCCGGAAATGCCGAACGATGCAGACCTTGGGCATTTGCACGCTCTCTGGATCGTCGATGTCGCGCAGGATGTGGCCGAGGATATCGCCGCCCGCGCGCGGGCATTGCGGGTGCTGGTCAATGTCGAGGACCAGCCCAGCCTGTGCGACTTTCATTCGGTGGCTGAAGTTCGCCGCGGGGATTTACTGCTCACCATCTCCACCGGCGGCTCAGCCCCGGGCCTCGCGGGCAGTATCCGCCGCAACCTCGAATATTGCTTCACGCCTGACTGGGCAGACCGCGTGCATGAAATTGCCACCTTACGCGCCGGCTGGCGCGCCGAAGGGCTAGGCATGGCAGAGGCAGCCAAACGCATCGACACCCTGGTGGCAGAGCGCTGTTGGCTCTCTTGCCGCAAACCTGAATAAATCCTCCTGAGTAAGGCTTTGATATGTCTAAATTGACCACTCTCCCGGCATCCGCCCCCTTCGCGCCGGAGCAAATTCTGGCGCTCAACAACGTGTTCGGCAGCGCCTCGACCGTGCAGCGTGCCTGGCTATCCGGGTTTCTGGCCGGGCTAGATGCTGGCGAGGCCAAACCTGCCACAGCGGCAGCGCCCCCGGCTGAAAAGGCCAAGCTGACCATTTTGTATGCCACCGAGTCTGGCAATGCCGAGGCGCTGGCCGCCAAGGCCAAGCAGGAAGCCGCCAAACGCGGCTTTGCCACAAAATTGCTGGATATGGGCGACGCCACACTGGACCAGTTAAAGACGGCCGGCAGCATCCTCGCCATCGTCTCCACCTGGGGCGACGGTGAACCCCCCCAGCGTGCGGCCCCCTTCATGCGCGCGTTCATGAGCGATGCTGCCCCCCGTTTGGAAGGGGTGAAGTTCGCGGTCCTGGCACTGGGAGATTCCTCGTACGCGCAATTCTGCGAAACCGGCAAGCAAGTGGATGCCAGGTTTGCGGCACTCGGCGCCATTCGCGCCGCCTACCGGATTGACCTTGACCTCGATTACGAAGCCCAGGCCAAAAGCTGGATCGCCAGTACGCTTGAAACATTGGCACCGAAAGATGCTGGCTCGGTCATTCACGTTGATTTCCACAAAATCCCTACCACCGAGGCCGCCTCCAAAACCGCACCGTTCGCGGCCGAAATTTTGGCACACCACAAGCTCACCTCAGAGCGCGCTGATAGCGAAACCTATCACGTCGAACTCGCGCTGGCGGGTTCGGGCATCACTTACGAGCCTGGTGACGCGCTGGCGGTCGTGCCGCAGAACGACCCGGCTCTGGTGTCTGAGATCATCGCCAAGCTCGGACTCGCACCGGAGCCTGACCTGACGGAAGCGCTGACCAGCCGCTATGATATTACCACCCTGACCGCCAAGCAGATGAAGGATTATGCCCTCATCACCAAGGATGACGCACTCAGCGCGCTGGCCGAGGATGCCGCCAAACGCAACGAATTTTTGAACGGTCGGCAGATCATCGACCTGCTGGAAGCCTTTCCCCACCGGATCGACCCGGAAGCGTTCACAGCTTTACTCCGCCCGCTGGCGCCGCGCTCCTATTCGATTGCCTCTTCACAAAAATCGGTGGGTGAGGAAGCCCATCTCACGGTCGCCCGCGTGGCCTATGAGAGCGCCGGGCGCGCTCGCAAAGGTGTTGCCTCCACCCTGATGTCGGACCGCCGCAAAGCCGGTGGCTTGCTTGATGTGTTCGTCAAACCGAACCAGCATTTCCGCCTTCCCAAAGACCCTGCAGCGCCGATTGTGATGATCGGTGCTGGCACCGGTGTGGCGCCCTATCGCGGCTTCCTGCAGGAGCGCGAAGCCACCGGGGCGACCGGCAAAAACTGGCTGATCTTCGGGCATCGCCACTTTCTATATGATTTCCTGTATCAACTTGAAATTCAGGCTTGGCTGCAATCGGGCGTGTTGTCGCGCCTCGACCTTGCCACCTCGCGTGACCAACCTGAAAAACGCTACGTGCAGCATGTATTATGGGAGCAGCGTGACGCGTTACGCAATCAACTCGCCAAAGGTGCTGTTCTGTATTTATGCGGCGATGCCAAAGCGATGGCGCGCGATGTTGATGCCACACTGGTGCGCATCTTTGCTGACGGCAAAGACGAAGCTGCCGGTCAGTCCGCACTCGACGCCTTGATCACCGCCGGCCGCTACAAGAAAGACGTGTATTGATGCTGGATTTTTTATATAACGCTGCGCCTGAATGCGTGCTGGAAGATGCCATTAAAGATCGTTTCCCCGGCAAGATCGCTCTGGTCTCATCCTTCGGGACGGAATCGGCCATCTTGCTGCGTATGGTATCCGAGATTGATAAATCCCTGCCCATCGTGTTTCTCGATACGCTGAAACTTTTTCCAGAAACGTTATCCTATCGTGACGAGCTGGTCGGGCGTTTGGGCTTAACCGATGTGCGCAACATTCGCCCCAGCGGCAAGCAACTCGCAGCTTTTGATCCTGATGGTACGCTGTGGCAAAAAGATGCTGATATGTGCTGCATCATTCGCAAGGCCAACCCGCTGGATGAAGCGCTCGAGGGTATGGAGGCCTGGATTACCGGCCGCAAACGCAGCCAGGGCGGCCAGCGTGCCAATATACAAATGGTTGAAACCGGCCCCGATGGCCGCGTCAATGTCAATCCGCTGGCGTTCTGGACGGATGAGCAGATTGCAGCCTATTTCGAAAAGCACAATCTGCCGCGCCATCCGTTACAGTTTGAAGGCTATGCGTCCATCGGCTGCGCCACCTGCACAACGCGCACGCTAGATGCTGCCGATAAACGCTCCGGCCGCTGGGCGGGGCAAAACAAAACCGAATGTGGCATTCATTTGCCCCGCGCTAATGCTGCTTAAATGAAGAGTGTGATATGACCGAAACCATTAAACTTGCCCATAACGAGACCATCAAAACCAACAGCCGCTACCTGCGCGGCACCTTGGCGGAAGGTCTGGCTGAAGTCGCCACCGGCGCAATCTCCGATGACGACCAGCAGCTCATCAAATTCCACGGCATCTATCTGCAAGATGACCGCGACCTGCGGGCCGAACGCGCCAAGCGCAAGCTCGATAAAGCGTATAGCTTCATGGCGCGTCTGCGCGTCCCCGGCGGCGTGCTATCCTCTGCGCAATATCTGGCGATGGATAAATTGGCCGATGAGCGCGGCAACCACACGCTGCGCCTCACCACCCGTCAATCCATCCAGTTCCATGGCGTAATCAAAACCAATCTGCGCCCGGCTTTGCGGCAAATTGATTCGGTACTGCTTGATACCATCGCCGCTTGCGGCGATGTCAACCGCAACGTGATGTGCACCCCGAACGAGTTTTTCTCCCCCGTCTATGCAACGGCGGAAAAAACCGCACGTGATATCAGCAACCATTTGCTCCCGCATAGTAACGCCTGGCGCGAGATTTTCATCGATGGTGAACCAGTTACCCGCGAGCCTGAAAACGAGCCCATTTACGGTCTGACTTATTTGCCGCGTAAATTCAAAATTGCCATCGCCGTACCCCCACAAAACGATACGGATGTATTCGCGCACGACCTCAGCTATATCGCCATCGTCGAAAACGATGAGCTGATTGGCTATAACGTTGTCGTCGGTGGGGGGATGGGGGCAACCCATGGCGATGATCAAACCTACCCGCTGGTGGGCCATGTCATCGGCTTCTGCACGGTTGAAAACGCGCCCTTGGTGGCGGAAGCTGTCGTCACCACCCAGCGCGATTATGGTAACCGTTCCAACCGCCGCCGCGCGCGTTTAAAATACACCATCGAGGATCGCGGTCTCGAATGGTTTGCAGGCGAGGTCAATAAGCGTCTCGCCACCAAGCTAACCCAAGCCAGGCCCTATAAATTTACCGGCAATGGCGACCGCATGGGCTGGCACACTGGCGCTGATGGCCGCCATCATCTCACCCTGTTCGTCGAAAATGGCCGGGTTGCAGATGTCGGTGACTGGCGCCTGAAATCCGCCCTTAAGCAAATCGCGCAATCGCATGATGTGTCCTTCATCATCACGCCCAACCAAAACCTCATCATTGCGCGTGCCACTGATGCCGCCCGTCAGGATATTGAATCGGTCCTGAAATCTCATAACGTACCATTGCGCGCCTCAACCTTACGCGAATCTGCCATGGCTTGCGTGGCGCTGCCCACCTGCAGCTTGGCGCTCACCGAAAGTGAGCGTTACCTACCCAGCCTGATCACCAAACTTGAAGCCCTGGTCACTGAAAATGGCTTGCAGGACGAATCCATCACGGTCCGTATGACCGGCTGCCCAAATGGCTGTGCGCGGCCTTACATCGCCGAAATCGGCATGGTCGGCCGCAACCCTGGCAAATATAATCTCTATCTGGGTGCTGCGCATGACGGCTCACGCGTTGGTAAAATGGTAAAGGAGGATGCGGATGAAACAACCATCCTGACCACACTTTCACCATTACTGGCGGACTACGCAAAAAGCCGTAAAGCCAGCGAAACCTTCGGCGATTACTGCCTGCGCACGGTCGCAGCCTGACCATGGAACCGCGCGTCTTCCTCGTCGGTGCCGGGCCGGGCGACCCAGACCTGCTCACGCTCAAGGCTCATCGCATTCTGCAAACAGCGGACGTAATTTTGCACGATAGTCTGGTCAACCCGGCAATCCTCGAGCTTGCCCCCGCCCACGCGGAACTGGTGGATGTCGGCAAACGCTGTGGCAAACACTCAGCCACCCAAACCACCATCAACAAACTGCTGGTGGCCTATGCCCGCAGCGGCCAAACCACGGGTCAAATCATCGTGCGCCTTAAAGGTGGCGACCCGATGATCTTCGGCCGCGCCACCGAGGAACTCGAAGCACTCGCCGCGGCCAACATAGCCTGCGAAATCATCCCCGGCATCACCACCGCCACCGCCGCCGCCGCCACACTGCAACGCTCACTCACCCAGCGTCGCATCGCCCGCTCACTGCATTTCCTCACGGGCCACGGTGCCGAAGGCGGCCTGCCCGCGCATGACTGGGTCGCTCTCACCCGCACCGGCGGCACTCTTGTCATCTACATGGGCAGCCAAACCATCGCTGGGCTCGCCTCTCACCTTATCGAAGCCGGCATGAACCCAACCATGCCCGCCATCGCCGTTGAAAATGTCAGCCTGCCCACCCAAAACGTTACCACCGCGACCATCAGCAGCCTCCCCAGCCGCCTAGGCCGCCCCACCGGCCCTACCATCCTCCTCATTGGCGACGCACTAGCCGCCGATGATGACGTGGAAGCCATAGCGGCACAGGCGGTGGTCGGGGTGGGCTAAAGCCCCCCTTGGCTTAATCCAACGCTCAACCGCCCGCATGGTGCCCGCTAAGCGCTTCTCCGGCATTATTGGGCAGTTTGGCGCAGATCGGGATGGCGATGGCGGAGATAGCAGCCACGACCAGGAAGGCGACAGCAAAATCGCTGATGGTGGCAGCGCTATGGTGGCGTAGCGCAGTAGAGGTTTCGAGGGCGGCGGCACCGACCACGATCCCAAGCGTCAGGCTGAGCTGTTGGATGGTGGAATAGAGCGAGGTTGCGGCAGACATGCGCGGGCGCGGCACATCGCCATAGGCGATGGAGTTGAAAGCGGTGAACTGCAGCGAGCGGAACACCCCGCTCAGCAACAACACAGCGGCCAGCAGTAGGTCTGGCCAGTTGGGCGTAAAGGCAGCGGAAACCCCCACCAGGATCGCGGCCAGGGCACCGTTGACCACCAGCACATTGCGGAAGCCGAATTTACGCAAAATCGGTTGTGCCGCTGGCTTCATGGAAAGTGCGCCGACGGCGGAGGCAAACGTGATCAGCCCACTCTGCATGGCGCTATCACCGAACGTGAGCTGCAGCATCAGCGGCAGCAGGAACGGCGTAGCGCCAACGGCGATGCGGAACAGGCTGCCAGCGGTAACCGAGCTCGCAAAGGTTGGAATCCGCATCAAGGACAAATCAAGCACGGGGTTTTCGTGACCTTTGGCATGCCGGATATAGAGCAGCCCGGTTATAAACCCGATGCCGAACAGGCCGATGACATAGGACAACGGAATAATACCGCGCCCGACAGTTTCAAAACCTGCCATCAGGGCAGCCATGGCAAGGCCGGTCAGGAACAGCCCCAGCACATCCAGCTTGCCGCCCCGCCCGGGTGCCCGCACGTCGGGAATGAAGATTGTCACGGCAATAGCACCGATAATGCCAATCGGGATGTTGATATCGAAAATCCAGCGCCAGGAAAAATATGTCACGATCAGGCCGCCGAGCGGCGGGCCAATGATCGGTCCGATCAGTGCGGGCATGGTAATCCAGGACATGGCGGCGACCATTTGCGCGCGTGAGACTGTGCGCAGAATCACCAACCGCCCGACCGGCACCATCATGGCACCTCCCAGCCCTTGCAAAATACGGGCAGCCACCAAAAACCAGAGGGATGGCGCAAACCCGCACGCGATTGAGCCCAGCGTAAAGACGATAATGGCAGCACGGAACACGGTGCGGCTGCCATAATGGTCGGCCATCCAGCCGCTGGCGGGAATGAACACCGACAGGCTGATGAGATAGGAGGTAAGTGCCACACTCATATGCAGCGGGTCGGCATGGAAGCTTTTGGCCATCGCAGGCAGGCCCGTGGCGATGACGGTAGAGTCCAAATTCTGCATGAACAGCGCACTGGCCACAATCACCGCGGTCAGCCGCATTTTCTTGTCGCTCGTGACCGGTTCAACATCTGGAGAGGTCGTGGCGCTCATGGACTATATCTAGTCGTGTTGCGCCTTATCGGAAAGGCTTAAGCCTATTAACGCTGCAACCCTGCCGCGCTTAATCGTTTTAGGTAAGCGGCCCAGCGTTGCGGCTGTTCGCGTGCCAGCCGGTGCAGCAGGTCCCAGGAATAAATGCCGGTATCGTGACCATCTGAGAATATCAGGCGGATTGCATAATTGCCCACCGGTTCGATGGTTGTAATGCCTACCGCGGCTTTACCGGCCACCAATTGCCGCTCTGCCGGGCTATGGCCCTGCACCTCAGCGCTCGGGCTTTCCACCCGCAAATATTCCGCTGGCAAGCTCGCTTTGCTGGCATCGGAGAACGAGATTTCCAGCAGATTTTCGGCCCGGCGCAGTTTTATGTCGGTGGCGGTAATCATGGCTCCAGGACGCGGGCTTCATCGGCCAGCATGATGGGAATGCCATCGCGGACCGGATACGCAAGCCCTGCTTTGGCACTGACCAGCTCATTGCGTTCACGGTCGTAGGTTAGCGGTCCTTTGGTCAGCGGGCAGACCAGAATTTCCAGCAAACGCGGGTCAATCGGGGTTTCGCGGGGGGCTTCGTTGTTCATCAGCTTGCTTTCGAATCATTGTCGTGGCCGGAATCAAAGGCGTTAATTTCCAGCAGCGCCAGCAATGCCTGCGCCCGTTGCTGGGCATCGCGGGCTTCCAGCAACGCTTGTTTTTCTTCAGCATCAAACGGGCAGGCCATGCAGAGTGTCACAACCAGCGCATGGTCGGGCATGGTTTCAATGGCATCCCAGTTTGCATCCACCCCGGTATGGGCAAAATAGCGCCGCAAGGCTGCCAGCAAAACGGGGCGGTTCAAAATCGGGGCGGCGTCATCATTGGATGTTGTCGCTGTAAGGTCATGTGCGAATCCGGCAAAGGCGCCGCGCACCCGCCGGTAGCCGCTCTGCATCTCAATCTCTTCCACGATCGAAAACCGGATAAGGCCTGCAAGCGTAATCAGGAACCGCCCATCATCGGTTTCGCTGAATGACGAGATACGCCCCAAGCAGCCGGTGCGGTACAGGCCCGGGCCGGTATCGCCACGCGCCAGGCGTTTATCAGGCTGCACCATGCCGAACATCCGGCCATTGGCGAGGCTATCTTCCACCATCGCAAGGTATCGTGGCTCAAAAATATTCAGCGGCAAACGTCCACCGGGCAGCAACAAGGCGCCGGTGAGCGGAAACACCGCAAATTCTTTGGGAAGTTCATCCAGCCCTACCTGAAAATCGGTCACGGGCGCGGTCACTTAAACAAAATGGCGGAAAGCTTGCGGCGTGCTGCCATCGTATCGGCATCATCAAAGCCCCAGGCTTCAAAGAATCTCAGCAATTGCAGCCTGGCAGCATCCTCGTTCCAGTCGCGCTTACGGCGGATAATCTCCAGCAACGCCTCGGCGGCGGCTTCGCGCTCGCCGGCTGCATTCAGCGCCGTGGCCAGCTCGTAGCGCGCTTCAAAATCATTGGCATCCGCCGCGACTCGCGCCTCCAGTCCGGCCCGCGCACCCTGTGCCTTGCGTCCTTCGGCCGCCAGCGCCAGTGCTGACTTCGCACCGGTTATTTCGGCATGCGCGGCCAAAGCGTCTGGCACTTCGGCCAGAATATCAGCGGCTTGTTCTTCATCACCCATCGCCAACAGGGCGCGGATCAAACCACTCCAGCCTTCCGGCTTCTCACGGTCCTCATGCACCGCCGCGGCGAATAGCTGGGCCGCTTGCTCTGCATGGCCTTCTTCCAGGAAGGTTTTCGCTTGCGAGATCAACTCCGTCGCCGGCGCAGCCGAGCCCGCCAGTTTCAACAACGCATCAAAAAACCGCTTCACTTCGCTCTCAGGCAACGCGCCCTGGAACGTGTCGGCAATCTGCCCCTGCCAGAACGCCACCACCGTCGGCACCGACTGCAAAGGCAGCCCCATTTGCATCAATTGCTGCACCAGAGCGCGGTTTTTATCGACATCGATTTTCACCAGCTTAACCCGCCCACCGGCCGCACGCGTCACTTTCTCAAGCGCGGGTGTCAGGCTTTTGCACGGGCCACACCAGGTGGCCCAGAAATCCACCACCACCGGCATGGTGCGGGAGGCATCGATCACATCGGCCATAAAATTGGCCTGGTCGCCATCCATAATCATAGTCGGTGCCGCTTGGGCGGCTTGGTCAGAACTCTGGCTTAACAACATGCTCATTTATTCAATAATCCGCGTGACATCCGTATTATATGGTATGAAGTGAGCCTATCACAGCCCCCTTGCAAGAATGACCCGTGTCACCCGCTTGCAATCCTTGGCTGAGATGCTTAAACACCGGCCCACGGAGTGCGGGCGTAGCTCAGGGGTAGAGCACAACCTTGCCAAGGTTGGGGTCGTGGGTTCGAATCCCATCGCCCGCTCCAGTAAATCGGCATTATCAAAGCTTCAAAAAACGGTCCTTGCGGGCCGTTTTTGG
>NCAT01000086.1 GCA_002255575.1 Acidocella sp. 20-57-95 | reverse complement strand
GTGATGGGTATTTTACAGCTTCTATCGCAAGGCAGGTGGGGCAGGGCCGGGTCATCGCTGTGGATCTTGACCCCGTTATGCTGGATCAAGCTAAGGTTGCTTGTGCATCTTTGAAAAACTGTGATTGGCTACTTGGTAACGCCGTGGAGCTACATCTGCTGTTATATGTCTTGCCGTCGACCGCGATCACGCCCTGCAAACCTTGGGCGAAGCGCTCCATGAAGCGCACGAAGCAGGCCTGAAACGGCTTGGGATCGAGCTGGCGAAACACCCGGCTGAAGGTGTCATGGCTGGGGATGCCGTGCTTCAGACGCAGAAACTGGCGCAGGAAAGGCCGTTTGGCCCGGCCAAACACCTCCATGTCCGAGCAATCCTCGCCGCCGCACAGCATCGTGCACAGGGCGATGAGCAGAACCTCGTGCAGATTGTGGCGGACATTCTCCTGCCGCGGGTCGAAGACCTCGGAGAAACAGGCGATGAACTCTTCCATGCGGCGACACTCCGGTTGAATTCCACCGTTGGAATCCATTCAGAACCCGCGCCGCAACCCTAAACTGGCGGAAATCCGCCATATGCGATTCCGCTGGATTGATAACACAGCTACTTGAGGCCAACCGGTTCATGACCTATCATCGTAATTAATGGACCGTAGCAAGGCATTTGGACGCGGAATTTTGGCGCTGATCATTGTGATCGCAGTGTCCGTACCGTCGTTCGCCCGCGCCATGCCGATGCAGTCCAGTCTGGCTCAAGTGAATATCAGCGAGATGGTTGGTTGTCATGGGCAACCTTGTAGCGACCATCAATCCAATAGCCCCGTTCAAAACAAAGCTGCAACCTGCATGACAGCTTTCTGCATCGCTCCTCTACTTTTGGCGCCAAACTCGATGGCGGCTTTTAGTGCCGTGTCCTACCCGATAACCCATCGGGTTATTGCCGAGACATTCCCATTGGGTATGTCGCAAATTCCAGACCCATACCCTCCCAGACCGAACCACCTGATTTAACCGCCGCCGGAATTCCGGCAGGCGGTTCTAGCAGCTTGGTTGGCGCTTAGCGCCGATTTATCCGATCTATTCGGAAATCGTGGTTCATTTGTTGAGGATTGTTTCATGTCGAATTTTTGGCCGGAGGCGTTGAGTCGCCGGCGTTTACTAATGGCGGGTAGTGCCGCTTTAACGATGCCTCTGTTTGCTGCGNNNNTTGTTTCATGTCGAATTTTTGGCCGGAGGCGTTGAGTCGCCGGCGTTTACTAATGGCGGGTAGTGCCGCTTTAACGATGCCTCTGTTTGCTGCGCGGCGCGCCATCGCCGCTCCTGATCAGGGGTTAGTGACCCTCAAACCCGCCCCCGATTTGGCGTCGATCATGGGGGCTGGGCAGGCGGAGACGCCCGTCCTGGCTTATAACGGCATGGTCAGTGGGCCGGTGTTGCGACTGGCGCAGGGGAAGTTGTTTCAGGCCGATGTTATAAACGGCCTGGATGAAGGCACGACGGTTCATTGGCATGGAATCAGCCTGCCAAACGCCATGGATGGCGTGCCCGGCCTGACGCAAGCTAGCATCAAGCCAGGCAGTAGTTTTCACTATGCCTTCACGCCACCGGATGCCGGCACATTCTGGTATCACCCGCATGATCATACAGCCCAGCAAATGGGCCGCGGCATGGCTGGTGCGTTGATTGTAAAAGAACCTGAGCCGCCAGGTTTTGACCGCGATGTGCTCTGGGTTCTGCAGGACTGGGAACTGCTTTCGGACAATCGGATTGTCGATGGCTTTGATAATGAGATGGAAGGCATGATGGCGGGTCGCATCGGCACGACCGTGACGATCAACGGCACGATCCCGACGCCGGTATCCCTCCGGGCTGGTGAGCGGATCCGGCTTCGGCTGATCAATGCCTGTCTTGCTCGGTTTATGGCGCTACGCTTTGCCGGGCATCGTGTTGTTATAATGGCACTGGATGGCCAACCGGTTGCGCAGCCATTTGAGCCCGATGGTGGACTAACTGTTATAGCGCCGGCCCAACGCGTGGATCTGCTGCTTGAAGCGACGGGCGAGCCTGGTACCAAATACCCAGTTACGGATGAGTTTTATGGAAATGACCAAAGCTATAAGTTGGTTGATCTGGCTTATTCGGGATCTTCAAAATTAACCATCTCCACAAAGCCGATCATTCTGCGGCCCAATCCGGTTCCCAAACCTGATCTTACAGACCCCGTCCGTCATCAGCTTACCATCGTTGGTGGTGGTATGAGCGGCATGGGTATGGGTGGCATGATGGGTGGAATGGGGATGATGGCCGACGGCAATTCCGCCACACCGCAAATTTGGGGCATCAAAGGCCCAGACGGTTTGAACCACGGTATGATGCCGATTTTGACGCTGCCGCTGGGCCGCACTGCCGTTATTACCTTAATCAACCAAACTAAATGGTGGCACCCGATGCACATGTGCTCTCGCGCAATGGGGACGCTGAGCAATACCCACACATCCGCGACACGGTGATCCTGCGTCCGAAAGACACTGTGACGATAGCATTTGTCGCGGACAATCCCGGAGATTGGATGTTTCATTGTCACGTCGTCGAACATCAGGATTTTGGCCTGATGACGGTAATTCGTGTTGCCTGAAATGTATGTCAAACAAGGAGTTAAAAACAATGAATAACATGCTGAAATATGTAGTATTTGCGCTCACGGCGGTGACCCCGTTATCCGCAATCGCGGCACCCATCCAGGCGACGTTATATAAAAACCCTGAATGTGATTGTTGCCAGAACTATGCCCAATATCTCGATAAAAACGGCTTTGATGTTAAGGTTATACCTTCACCAAACCTTGATGCCCTGACACAGGAAGCCGGGGTGCCGACAGCGTTGGATGGGTGTCATCTTACGAAGATCGATGGTTATGTCATCGAAGGTCATGTCCCAGCTTCGATTGTAAAAAAGCTTTTGACGGAGCGTCCTCCGATTAAAGGTATTGCCATTGCGGGCATGCCAGCAGGTGTACCGGGAATGCCAAGTATGGCGGGTATGAGCTCCGGCCCAATCTATGTTTATGAGGTTGGAACATCGACCCCCGTTATTTACGCGACGATTCCACCGGGTGAATTTTAAAAAACTACACTCAGCCAATAAAGGAATAAGTTAATGATCAAAATCGTACAAATTATCGCAATATCAACCGTTTTAGTTGGAGTTGCAGCTGGTATTTCGACGGCGCGAGCAGCCACGCCACCTGCACCAACAAATGATATGACCCAAGGAAATGGTGGCGGCATGATGGGAGGCGGCATGATGGGCGGAGGCGGTATGATGGCCGACCATGATAAAACGAAAGGAAAGTCTGGCGGTGATATGATGGGCATGATGAATATGATGACGTCG
>NCAT01000045.1 GCA_002255575.1 Acidocella sp. 20-57-95 | reverse complement strand
CTGGCGGAAATTCACCGTCTCGTTCGCGCCGACATTGAAGCTTTGGTAGTTGATGGTCGCGTTCTGGCTGGTCTGGTTCACATTCAGCGTGCTGCCAGTGGTCTGTAACGTCGCTTGCCCGCTCACCACCTGCCCGCCAGTTGGCAACGCTACGGCTGAGAGCGGAAACAATACCATACTGAGCGGTATGGCCCCCGCCGCCAGCACCCGCCCTTGCGCCGCCACCTTGCGCCGCGCCCGCCGCGGCAGCCGCCGCCCACCCCGCCCTGGGGATGTAACCACCTCAGGTACCGGCACCAACATGCCCAAAGCGCGGTTCCAGACTAACTTGAAAACATGGTTCATGGGGTGCCGCCCGTTAGTTACAAACTACTAATCTATAGTTAACGTATAGGCTCCAATAATCGTTTCGGTAAAGGGACGCAGATACCGGTTCATGAAAGTTTTTTGGCCCATAAAACCCATAAAGACGTAACGTTGGACAACAAAACTAACCCGGGGCGGTGGCAGCTCAAGCGGCCTTTATCCCAAGCCCTTCCTCTGCAACCAAAAACCGTATTTCATGTTAACGAGCATATCGAGTTTGCTCACACTCACCGAGGGCAGGGCAATGCGGCAGATTATCTCATACATTCGGGTTAGCACCGGCAAACAAGGCAAGTCCGGCCTGGGCATCGAAGCCCAGCGGGAGGCGCGATCGCTCGCTTTGCCGCCACCGAAGGCTGCTGCGAACGCTGCGAGCCCAGTCCTTTATAATCCGATTGGTCCGTTTCATGTTAACCTTCCAGCCTTCACGGCGAAGCAGGACATGCACCCGCCGGTAACCATAACGGACACGTAGTTGACTGATCTCCTTGATGCGAGCCGCTAACACAGCCTGACCGCGGCGACGGGATTTGTAGTGATAGGTCGCCCGGGTCGCTTCCAGAGTTCGGCAGGCCCGCCGAACCGAAACGCCCCACTCACCACAAATTTCCGCCACCAGCTCACGTTTGCGAGCAGGCTTTACAGTTTTCGGCGGATAACGTCCTGCAGCATCTCACGATCCAAAGACAGCTCCGCAACCAGCTTCTTCAGCTTCGTATTCTTGTCTTCTAGCTGCTTCAGCCGCCGCATCTCCGGCGGTGTCAGACCCTCGTACTTCTTCTTCCAGTTGAAATAGGTCGCCTGGCTGATCCCGGCCCGCCGGCAGATATCAGCCACCAGAACCCCCTCTAAACCCTGCTTCAAAATGAACGCCTTCTGAACGTCCGAAAACTGCGATGCCTTCATCGTCTCTGCTCCTCCCAGCCGAGTGGAAAATAACAGAAAACTCTAATTAAAACTGGTCCAATTTCCGGGAAGCAGATCAAGAGCTACACCGGTATTCGAGCAATTAACTGGTGATGTGCCGTGATGCCGATGTCGCCACGTTGCAAGCCATGAGATTGATGATCACTATGGTAAACAAGCAAAACTGCATTTGCATGGCTTAGCTTTTTGGCAGCCTTCACCGTGATGCTGGCAGATCCGTTAGCATCTGCGTTAAAACTATTGCTGGTGCCCGTACCATCAAGCGGGGTGAAACCTATCGGCTTCATGTCAAAGTGATTCTCGAACAGGCTATACAGACCATTTGGAATGAGGTTGGTGAAGTGGCTCGTGACAAGTGCACCTGCGCCATAGCGGACAATTTTTACCTCACCACGGGCGGCAAACCAGTCCGCAATTTGAAAACCCAGCGGCTTGCCGTTGGCGTTATAGGCTTCCACATCGACCGGACCAGCAATCAAGCATGGGCGGTAGCCCGCGAGATGGTGAATACCCTGAGGGCCAACCCCGGCGGGTACAGCGGGATCGTAGACAAATGCTTGAGGGTCTAACGGTTTTGCAAGCTTCATTTCACTTGAGAAAAACGTCGCGTGAAGCATGAAGCTGAGTTTCAAAGCATCTGCTGCCTCGGCGTTAGTGCGGCTGGCAAGCACTAAGCCGCCACCGGCCAATGCAGTATTTGCGATAAAGTTTCGACGGTTAAACATCTTCATATGGGTACCTTTCTGTGTGGTTTAAGTTAAATCATCGCAGGTTCTGTTAGGATAAATCTTCCGCATGCGGCGGCGAACAGCGTGAACAGCACAACGCTGCCCATCTGCCAGACCAGCACCATCATCATCGTGTCGGCGGCATGAAATAGCGGCAGCGCAACCTCAGCAGCGGCAGCGGCAGCCATGGCACCGCATAGGCTAGCATGGGTTGAACGAAATGCTGTGCGTTTGCGCAAAAACCACACCATCGCTATTGCGGGGAACAACCCGGTTATGGCGATGGCGGGGATACACATAAAATCAGTGTGCAGCACCAAGGCTGCCCCTTTGGTTTGAACCGAAAGTACAAAACATTGACGCCCCAACTCAGCTACCCATAAGCAGAAAGCAGCGGCCGGGAGCCATAATTTCCAAACTGGCTCATCCGGCCGGCCGGCACAGAAGGCGGCATAAGCGGCGGTGAGCGCGGTCACACCGGCCAGCAATTCCGCTCGCATAAAACGTGGCTGCATCATCAATGTAGTCAAATGCGGTAATGGTCCCATTAGCCCAACAACCAGCACCAAAACCGGCGCAGTAACCAGCACCCAGCGCAATAGCAACGCCCATGGTGAAGCGGCGCGCCGTACCGGGGGCAAATTCTGTGTGAGGTGGGTGATTAAATCATCAGTTTGCATCCGAACGTGCTCCCTTCATAGCGGCTTTAAGGCGCTGCGTTGCCCGAAAGGTCGCGACCTTCAAGGCCATAATGCTCATGCCGGTTTGCACAGCCGCCTCCCTCAGCGATAATTGCTGCACTTTAAGCAATTCAAGTACCATTCTGTCGCGCTCTGAAAGTTTCGAGATTGCCGCCAGCATGACCGCGTGATCGGAATCGCTCTCCTGAGTCTCATTCATGATCAGCCCCGAAAAGGTTACGGGCACCTCATCAATGGCGGTTTCTCGTCCAGCATGGCGTTGCCGCCGCCGGCGGACATCGGCCCCGCGCAGCTTTAAAATGCCGAACAAAAACGGCGCTAGTGGGCGGCCCGGGTCATATAGATGACGATTCTGGTGGAAGGCCAATAATGTTTCCTGCACCATGTCTTCGAGATCAGCCGCACTGGAATAGGGCCAACGCGCGCGTGCCCGGCGGCGCAACCAGGGTAAAACCACCCGTAACAAAACAGCATAGGACCGCGCGTCCCCCGCTTGCGCAGCTGCCATCCAGACCCGCCAATTAGGGTCTTCATCCACCATGTTTCCCTCGCTGCGCCCCCAGGATAAGTTTTGTGTACCGCTTTCTAGCCCGGCAGCTAGAGCATTATGGCTCATTGTCGGCAACCCCAAGTTGGCGGCGCAACCGGCCCAGGGTTTTTGGCAAATTAACCGCCACACTGCTGAGAATTTCCAACCGTTCATCAGCCAGCGGGTTCTGCCCCGGATATTTTGCCGCCCATTGCGCAAGCTTTTTATCACGCCGGCGTAGCAAGGAAGCCAGTTCACGGCGGTACAAAATAAATAATGCAGTCAGTGCCCGGTTCACCGGTTCGGGTCCCGGCGCATTTTGCCATACCATGCGGGGCAGCAGGTTGATTAAACGCGGTGCATCTAGCCAATGATCATCAGTCACCCACAAATTTGTGGTGAAAAACCTCGCGGGTCGGCCCGTATCATCCAGCGAGAGGGCGGCCACATGAGTCAGCGCGGCAGCAGGCGCGTAGCGCGCAAAACAATGAATATGGCCACTCTCATAGCCGCCGCGGTGCGCGTGAAAATAATATTGCGCGTAGCTTTCGGGGTCGATGACATCATCGGCTGGATAATGGGCAAGTGTTGCAAATGGCGCACCATCTATCAAACATGTCACTAGGTTTTGTCCGGCATTTTCCAAAACGCTTAGCGCAGCCACAATATTTGTAGCGGCCTCAGCCCGTTCCAGCAAAATGGCGTTGGCTCGCATCAGAACTGCGTCGTGACAGCGGTGAGCCACGGTGGTGAGGCTTGCACCAGGTAGCTCTCCAGCGGATGGTCTAGACCCGTGACCATCAACAATGAAACCGCCACCAGCGCCCCGCCGAGCAGCATTTTACCCGCTGAACCAGCCCCCAACATCCGGCCCCGCAGGCGGACCAAGCTTGCGCGGGACAGGAAGCCTAGTACCAACAAAGGCAGCGCCGTACCCAGGCCAAACATCAGCATCACCATGGCCACGTGCCCAAGGTCTTTGCCCTGTGACGCCAACAGGCTGGCTGTGCCTAACGTTGGCCCGGCGCAAGGCGACCAGATGGTGCCAAGCAACAACCCGATGCCGAATTGCCCGCGCAGGCCAACCCCCTCGCCGCCGCCGAAACGCTGACTCACCCAATTGCCAAACGGCCCCGCGGCGATCGTGAGCCCCAACTGGGCTTTGGGAATGAGAAGCAGCATCCCCAAAAACAGCAACAGCACCGCAGCGGCCATTCGGAACACGCCAAAATTTAATCCAAGTGAAAACCCAACTGTGGCGACAAACAGCCCAATGAGCGTGAAGGACAGCGCCACACCGCCTGCCAACGCCAGCGGCCCGGCACGGTGCTGCGAAATTGCCGCCCCTAGTACCAACGGCAAAACCGGCACAACGCAAGGTGAGAGGGTAGAGAGTACCCCTGCCAGTAGCGCGAAAAAGGCAGCCGCTATCATTTGAAATCCTAACTACCGACTGCAGAATTCAAAAGTGCCGTGATGGCGCTTCGACTGGTGACCCCAACGGCGCGCTGGGCCGGTTGGCCATCATGATATGCGATGAGTGTGCTTTGCATGGTAGCGCCAAACTGTTTGACGACGGGCTTTTGCGTGTCAAAATCAACATCGAGAATTTCCAGCGTGGCATAGTGCGGGTCTCGCTGCAGACCGTCCAAAATGGCTTGCTGTTGCTTACAAACCGGGCACCAACTGGCTTCAATATGAATGACCATCGGCGTATGGTTGGCAAGGGCCGCTTTAAAGGCCGCCTCAGTGTAAGGGGCAAAGCTGGCAGCTTTGGCGTAAGATGTGCCGGTAAACAGCATCCCGCACAACGCCGCACATGTGAGCATCAGCCGGCGGGTGCTGTGACGGGCTTTGATTTGATTGATCATTATTATCACTCCCATAGGTTTGTGCGCGGCTGCGGGGGCGCAGCCGCGCTCTGACTTATTTTGCCTTGCACTTGGCAGCACATGGCGCCGCCTGACCAGCACATTTGGCGGCTGTGGTACCTGAGCACTTGGCACCTGCACATTTAGCCGCCGGAGCCATGGCGTTCGACTGGCCTGCACAAGCAGCACGTGCCGGAGCGGTCGCGGCGACCAGCCCACCCAGAGCAACGGCTGTACCTAACGTCAACATCGATGCCTTAAACTTCATTTCTTAAATTCCTCACCAATCCGTCAGCTCAGGACAATCCATAAGCCGCGTAAACAGTTATTCGTCCGTCGCTGGGGAAAGGTTACAGGGGTTGAAAAGTTTTTTTTAAACCCTGTCCATAGGTAACTTTCTCAACCCTCGTGGCGAACAGTGAGGATACCGCTTGATATTCACGCGGTGAATTAACGGGAGAACAACATGGATCGTAGATCATTCGCTGCCTTGATGCTGACAAGCGCCATTGCATTCGCCAGCGTGGCCCCGGGCATCGCCAATGCGCAAGGTATGCCAATGCCTCAGCAACCGATGATGCAGACGCAACAGACCAACAAGACCAATATTAAGCCTGGCCATTTGAAGACTTCTTACAATGTAAATGCCGTTGACAAGAACGATTGCACAACCGGCGCAAATTGTTGCGCTGGGCAGACCAAAGCAAATGATCCTGCCTCTTAGGTACTTGTGGCATCCGGCGATTGTACAAAGCTCAAGCGGTTAACTTAATGCGTCCTGAGACCAAGCCTGTTGCAAGACCAGGTCTGCTTGAAAAACCAACGACCCGAGCCGTTGCCGGGCCAGGGTCGGGCTCGTTTGGTACGCCGCGTTGAAACCCGCTTGATCTTATAAAACCTGGTCTGGGGGCCAACAAACCACCATCATCGGATAAATTTTCTGACATTGCCGGCTAACGATAAACGTTACGCGATTGTTTATGACAATGTCATTCGTGGCCCTCGCGTTTTTCTTGCCGACGCAACCAGTCTTTCAGTGCTGGAAGAATATGCGCGGCAGTTTGAAAGCCTTGCGTCACAAGATCAAAAGGGGCGTCGGCGTGTGACCCCGCAATCAAAGTTGGAAAACCCGTAACACCAGTTTGCTGGCTGATGTAAAAATCCTGTTGTGTTTCTTGAAGCAACGCCGCGTCAGAAAATTCTGCCCGAAACATTGCCTCATCTCCACCCAACGAGGCGAAGATGTACGCCAACACATCAGGCGTGGTTACATCCTGATTTTCAGCGTAAAATGCCTGATGGATGGCCGCCAACATATCGAGCGCCATGTTCATCGAATGCCGCCGCGCCAATACCACCGCCCGGCAGGCGGGTTCGGTGTCGTAAATAAAATTCAGCCGGTCGAAGAACTTATGGTCAAACCTCTGGCCTGACGCCGCGTGCACATGCTCCCAATGGCTGCGCGTACTGGCTTTAGCTGCCTCGTCCATCGGCGTGATTGTGCCAGGGCGTAAGCCGCCAAGAACCAGGCGAACCGGCAACTGATCGCCAAATTCGGCCCGAATGGCACTGACAACCGGTGAAAACCCCCAACACCAGGAACACATCGGGTCGGCAAAATAGACGAGATGCGGCTGGTTCGTCATTTTATGGCTCCGGTTGAAGGTACACTTGAATTAGATCGATCATTCTAATATGCATTGAACCATGTCGCAAGCTGTCTCGAACATATGAGCCGTCCGCGCTTCCTGCCCGACGATCTGATACTAGATCGCGCCATAAGTGTGTTCTGGCAGCGCGGCTATAGCGCAGCCTCGCTACGCGACCTCACGTCCGCCACTGGTCTCAGCGCAGCGGCTTTGTATCATCGCTATAAAGATAAAGACGGATTATTTGCCGCGGCAATTAACCGTTATGCGGATATCGGTCTGACCGACCGGCTTTGCCGGTTATCCACAGAGACTGATCCACTCAGCGCGATCAAACAATTTTTCTCTGAAATCATCGCGCTATCTGAAAATGATCCAGAGCATCTAGGCTGCTTGCTGGTCAATTCTTGTCTTGATGGCGGTTTGATGTCCGTGGGGGCACGAGATCTTGTGCATCAGCGCCTTGCCGAAATTGAACAATTTTTTGTCGAGCAACTACAACGCGTGGCAGCACTGGGTCTGTTGGTTCCTCAACGAGACCCAGCAAGTTTGGCCGAGACTTTAAGCGCCACAACCCTCGCCCTGCGGGTGCTGGCACGTATCAACCTCGACCCGGCTAAGCTGCGCCGTATCGCTGATCATGCATTGAGCAGCATCGTCCTTAGGAATTTAAAATGACAACACCACTTTCAGCATGCCAAGCCTATGTTTTCGACGCTTATGGAACGTTGTTTGATTTTGGCTCTGCGGTGGCGCGTTATGCCGACATCCCTGACAATAAACGCGACGCATTAACAACAATTTGGCGCGATAAGCAGTTGCAATATACGTGGCTACGCAGCCTTCAAAAAAATTATACAAATTTTGAACAGGTCACGGCCGATGCGCTCGATTTTGCACTAGAAGCCACCGCTCTCACTGATGCGTCACGGCGGCAAAATTTGTTGGACCTGTACCAAACCCTATCAGCGTATCCCGAGGTTCCAGAAGCGTTGGCCAAATTAAAAGCTAACGGTATCATTACAGCCGTTCTCTCCAACGGTACGCCTGCCATGTTGAAAGCCGCGATCAATCATTCTGGTATCACGTCATTGATCGACCATGTTCTATCAGTTGAAAATGTCGGCATTTTTAAGCCAGCGCCTGAAGTCTATCAATTAGCCATCGATCATATCGGCGTGCCGCGTGACCAAATCTGCTTCATATCCTCGAATGGCTGGGATGCCTACAGCGCCGCGGCTTTTGGCTTTCAGGTCATCTGGTGCAACCGTAGCAGCCAACCTGCTGAGCGTTTACCTGGCGCACCGACGGTCTTGATGAAAAATCTTTTTAATATTCTGGCGTTGACAGAAACCTAGCGATACCCGGCCCTGGACTTGCCAACGACAAGTTCCGAGCGCTGGCGCAACTCTCCCGAACGTCCGGGATGGGCGGATTTTGTTGATTTAGTCGGAAATTGGCGCGCAGCTCTCTAGCGGAACAGCTGTTTCTCGGCGTGGGTGCCAGCGCAGCTCCTCCATGGGGTGCT
>NCAT01000044.1 GCA_002255575.1 Acidocella sp. 20-57-95 | reverse complement strand
GCACCTATGCGGTGCCGCGCTATGCGCGCATCGGCCTGTCCGAAAGCTTCATCGACCCGGCGATCGAATGGCTGCGCTCGCGCGGTTCGCAGGTCCGCCTGGGGCGCCGCGTCACCGCGATCGACCCGCTGGTGCCTACCGTGCTGGCGGTGCCGCCCTGGGTGGCGGCGGAGATGGTGCCGGGGCTGGTGGTGCCGGATGCGTTCGAATCCATCTGCAACCTGCATTTCAAGCACACCCTGCCGCCCGGCGAGGCCGGATTCTGGGGTTTTATCGGCGGCATGACCGAATGGGCCTTCGCCAAGGGCGAGATTCTCTCCGTCACGATCTCCGCCGCCAATCGCTATGCCGAGCTCGACAACGATACGATTTCCAAGCGCGTCTGGGGCGAGCTGGCCCGCGCGTTCGACCTGCCGGCGGAAATTCCACCGCACCGGGTGGTTTGGGAGAAGCGCGCGACCTTCCTCTCGACCCCCGAGCAGCTCGCCAAGCGTCCGAAGACGCGCACCGCAAATCCCAACCTGATGCTGGCGGGCGACTGGACCGATACCGGGCTGCCGGCGACGATCGAAGGCGCGATCCGCTCCGGCACCGCAGCGGCAATGGAACTATTGCGGCTGCCGGAGGCGTAGGGAAGGAAGCGCTTCTTTTTTTGAAAAAAAACCGCAAAGAGACTTATTGCGACGCTGGGCCATGGGTTGTCGCGCCGCAAACGCCCATGGCCCGGTGCAAAAGTTTTTTGCGCGCTTTTTTCAAAAAAAGCGCCGCTTACTTCGCCCCCGCATTAATTCCGATAAATTTGTCGCCCCGACAAATTGCCCCCGTGCCGCAGCCCCCTACATCGCGGTTTTTCGAGTGGAGGAAAAACCATGAGCGATGCCAAGTTAAAACCGAGCGATGAGGCAACCGCGCGCCAGATCGATCTGGCGAAGCAGGAGGGTGCGCTATACCAGCGCGCCCTGAAATACATGATCGAGAAGGTCGCGGATGGCGGCGATGCCAAGCGCGCCGGTGACTATCTCGTCGGCTACGCGCAGGAACGCGCCGAGGGCATGTATGTTCTGAAAGGTGAAGGCCGGCTCGAATGGACCGAACCGACTGATGAAAATTGCCATCTCGAAGTTGCGGTGACCGATGCGCTCGACCAGCGCTTTATCCCCGGGCTCAAGATCGAGGCGACGCTGACCCCTGAGGGCGGCACACCGATCGGCCCGTTCGAAGTGCCGTTTCTTTGGCATCCGGGCCTGTATCATTACGGTCGCAGCGTGAAGGTCCCGGGCGGTGGCAAGTACGACCTTAAAATCAAGATCGCGCCGCCGGATTTCATGCGGCACGATAAGGTCAACGGCAAGCGCTATGCCGAGACCGTCGAGGTTGAATTCAGCGGGATCACGATTACGCCAGGGCAGGAGTAAGCGGCGCTTTTTTGAAAAAAAGCGCGCAAAAAACTTTTGCTATGCTGGTCATGGGATGGGGCGGGACCAACGCCCATGGCCCAGCGTAAAAAAGTCTTTTTGCTTCTTTTTCTTCAGAAAAAGAAGCGCTTCCTTCGCCTATTGAACCTGCGGCCGGGCGGGCAGATTTGCCTTGCCCGGCGCGTTGCTGTTCACCATCTACCGGGCGAAGTTTTTTGCCGCGCCAACGCGGCGACCGGCGGGAGGATGATGTAAATGGACGCGATGACAGATTTGACTGGGCAGCTTTTGATTGGCGCGCAGCGCCAGGCCGGAAGTGCCAAGAATTTCCAGGCCGTCAATCCAGCGACCGGGGCGACGCTGGACCCGGCATTCGACGGCGCCGGCCCCGGCGAGATCGAAGCAGCCTGCGCGCTGGCGGCTGCCGCCTATGGTCCGTACCGCGCGACCACGCCGGCGGCGCGTGCCGAGTTTTTGGAAGCGATCGCGAAGAACATCGAAGCGATCGGCGAGAAGCTGATCGAGCGCGCGATGCAGGAAACCGGGCTGCCGAAGGCGCGGCTCGAGGGTGAGCGCGCGCGCACGGCCGGGCAGCTGCGGCTGTTCGCCGCGGTGGTGCGGGAAGGTAGCTGGATGGGCCTGCGGGTCGACCCGGCGATGCCGGAGCGCAAACCCCTGCCCCGCCCGGACCTGCGCCTGCGCAAAATCCCGCTTGGCCCGGTCGCGGTGTTCGGCGCCAGCAATTTTCCCTTGGCCTTCTCGGTCGCGGGCGGTGACACCGCCTCGGCGCTCGCCGCCGGCTGTCCGGTGGTCATGAAGGGCCACCCGGCGCATCCCGGTACCTGCGAGCTTGTCGGCCGCGCCATCCAGGCGGCGGTTGCAGAGTGCAAGATGCCGGACGGCGTCTTCTCGCTGCTCTCGGGCATCGGCAACGAGCTCGGCATGGCGCTGGTCCGCGATCACCGGATCAAGGCTGTCGGCTTCACCGGCTCGCGCGGCGGAGGCCTCGCGCTGGCTGCCGAGGCCGCCAAGCGGCCGGAGCCGATCCCGGTCTATGCCGAGATGAGCAGCGTCAATCCCGTCCTGTTGATGCCGGCCGCCCTGGCGGCGCGCGGTGCCGAGATCGGCAAGGCGTTCATCGCCTCGCTCGCCATGGGGGCCGGGCAGTTCTGCACCAATCCGGGCATCATCCTCGTGCAGCGCGGGCCGGGGCTGGAAGCATTCGTGCAGCAGGCAACCGACACGCTCGCCGGCACGCCGACCGCCACCATGCTGCATCCGGGCATCTTCAAAGCCTATCAATCGGGTGTGCAGCGACTGCACGACAATGGCGGCGTGAAACTGCTGGCGCGCAGCAGCGACGGCAAAGGCCCGAACGAGTGCCAGGGTGCGCTGTTTCTGACCGATGCGCAGCACTTCATGGCCGACAAGACGCTGAGCGAGGAGGTCTTCGGCGCCTCGTCCCTCATCGTCACCTGCGCGGATCTGCCGGAGATGCAGTCGGTGCTGGAAACCCTCGAGGGCCAGCTTACGATCACGCTGCAGATGGACGAAGGCGATAACGCGCAAATCGAGACCTTGCTGCCGCTGCTGGAACAAAAGGCGGGGCGCATCCTGGTAAACGGCTGGCCGACCGGGGTCGAGGTCAGCCACGCGATGGTGCATGGCGGGCCGTTCCCCAGCACGTCGGATTCGCGGACGACCTCGGTCGGGACGCTGGCGATCGAGCGCTTCCTGCGGCCGGTCTGCTACCAGAACTTCGCGCAAGCCTTGCTGCCGGAGGAGCTGCGGGACAGCCGGCTCGGCCAGTCCTGGCGGCGGGTCGATGGGCGGATGACGGCGCCGGATTAGCCCAGCAAGCGGCGCTTTTTTTTAAAAAAAACGCGCAAAAAACTTTGCCACGCTGGGTCGGGGGCATCGATGCCGTCGAAGCCCATGGCCCAGCGGAGCAAAAGTCTTTTTCCTCCCTTCTCCTTGCGCTCGATCAAAGGTCGCCAGCGTCGGTATCGCTATGAGGCTCGCACGCCGGACGGCCCGCCACCGCCGCCGTCAGGTGTCACATTGCGAGGAGCAACACCGTGACCCTGCAGGGAAAAAAGGGCCTGATCGTCGGGATCGCCAATGCGCACAGCATCGCCTTCGGCTGTGCCGAGGCGTTCAAAAACGCCGGCGCCGAGCTCGCCGTCACCTATCTGAACGCGAAAGCCGAACCCTTTGTCCGCCCGCTGGCGGAGCAGCTGCAAAGCCCGATCATCGTGCCGTGCGACGTGCGCGAGCCGGGGCAGTTGGAGGATGTGTTCGCCCGCATCCAGCGCGACTGGGGCCGGCTCGATTTCCTGCTGCACTCCATCGCCTACGCGCCGAAGGAGGATCTGCACTGCCGGATCACCGATTGCAGCCAGGCCGGCTTCAACATGGCGATGGACGTCTCCTGCCATTCGTTCATCCGGATGGCCCGCCTCGCCGAGCCGTTGATGGCGGCGGGGGGCTGCCTGCTGACCGTGACCTTCTACGGCGCCGAAAAGGTGGTGGCGGATTACAACATGATGGGCCCCGTGAAGGCGGCGCTGGAGAGTACCACGCGCTACATGGCGGCCGAGCTGGGGGCCAAGCGCATTCGTGTGCATGCGCTCTCGCCGGGACCGCTCAAGACCCGCGCGGCCTCCGGCATCGATCGCTTCGATGAGCTCTTGGAGCGGGCGCGGACGCGCACACCGGAACACCAGCTGGTCACCATCGAGGATGTGGGCAATCTGGCGGCGTTCCTGGTGAGCGACGCCGCAGCCTCGCTCACCGGCAACATCGAGTATATCGACGCCGGCTACCACATCGTTGGTTGACGCTCCGACCCGATGGCGAAGCCGCGAAGCCTGAATCGGGCCGCCTCCGAGCAGTGAACACTAGAGCGGGCGCGAGATACGCATCCCGCTCTAAAGCTGGATGCTCAATCCGGCGCTACCACGTTCTCCGGCATTTCGATGTCGATCTCCAACGTGGAGACCTGGGCGCCGCGGTCCAGCTTTACGTTGACCTTGTCGCGGTCGATCTTGATGTGCTTGGAGATGACCGCGAGGATCTCCTCTTGCAGCAATGCCGCCAGATCGGAGCGGCCATTGAGAACATGTTCATGCGCCAGCAGCAGCTGCAGGCGCTCGCGCGCCACCGGGGCGGAACGCTTGCGGATGAAAAAGTCTAGAACGCTCATGCCAGTGCCTTCTTTCCGAACAGCCGGCTCATCAGCCCGCGGCGCTCGACCGGCGTGGTGACCTCGACCTTCTCGCCCAGCAGCCGGCGCGCCGCCTCGACATAGGCGCGGGCCGGGGCGGATTCCGGATTGTTCAGCGTCACCGGGCAGCCGAGATTCGACGCGGTCAGAACCTCCGTGCTTTCGGGCACGATGCCGAGCAGCGGGATCGCCAGGATTTCGAGCACGTCCTCGACCTTCAGCATTTCGCCGCGCGCGGCGCGGGCGGGGTCGTAGCGGGTCAGCAGCAGGTGTTTCTCGAGCTTGCCGCCGGTCTCGGCGTGCCGGGTCTTGGAATCGAGCATGCCGATGATCCGGTCGGAATCCCGCACCGAGGAGATTTCCGGGTTGGTGACGACCACCGCGACATCGGCGAAGCGCATCGCCATCATCGCACCCTTCTCGATCCCGGCCGGGCTGTCGCAGATGATCCAGTCGAATTTTTCGCGCAGTTCGCCGATGATGCGCTCGACCCCCTCCTCCGTCAGCGCGTCCTTGTCGCGGGTCTGCGAGGCCGGCAGGATGGAGAGCGTCTCGATCCGCTTGTCGCGGATCAAGGCCTGGGCGAGCTTGGCGTCGCCCTGAACGACGTTGACCAGATCGAACACCACGCGCCGCTCGGCCCCCATCACCAGGTCCAGATTGCGCAGGCCGACGTCGAAATCGACCACCACCACATTCTGGCCGGCCTTGGCCAGCGCCGCACCCAGGGAGGCCGAACTCGTGGTCTTGCCGACGCCTCCTTTGCCGGAGGTAACAACCAGTACTTTAGACATCCAAAACTCCTCTTCCCGCGCATCGACGGAACGCTCTATCCGAGCGGTGAAATTTTCAAGTGGTCGCGTTCGAGCCGGATCTGCACCGCGCAGCCATGCCGCTTGTCGCCCCAATGCTCGGCCAGGTCGTAGATGCCGTCGATGGAGATCAGCTCGGCCAGCAGCTTCTGGCAGAAGATCCGCGCCGTGCTCCCGGTGCGAAGCCCGGCGATCGCGCGGCCCCGCAGCGAACCGTAGACATGGATCGAGCCACCGGCAATCAGCTCCGCACCGGAGGAGACCGAGCCGATGACGGTGATATCGCCCTCGTCGAACACGATCGACTGGCCGGAGCGCACCGTCCGGTCGATCAACAGCGAGGCGCGGCCGGGCTGGGGCGCTGCAATCATGCCGGCTGCCGGATCCGGCTCAGCGACCGCTGGCACGATCACCTCCCGGTCATCGGCTATTTGGCTTCTGAGGTCGCGGCCCTGGCTGAGTTTCGGCAGGCGTTCCCATCCGGTACCGGAGAGCGCCGCCGGATCGATCCCTTCCAATCCGACAATCCGCAATTCGCGGAAGGCCAGCGCGTCGAGTACAGCGCCGAGCTCCGCCCCGCCGTCATCGATCGCCGAGAGATTGGCGATGACCGGCCGATCCGCGAAGAAGCTGGGGGAGCGGGCCATCTGCGCATCCAGCGCCGCCAGCCAGGGCTGGAGCGGCGCCTCCGGAACGACGACGAGCGCCATGAAACTGCGCCCCCGGATGACGATTTTGGGCAGCTTTAGGGGTTCATTCAACACTGGAGCGGCCTAGCTGGCGCGCCGCCGTGGTGTCAATGAATCCGGCAGCGACAAAGAAAGTTTAAATTATTTCTATATGCGAGGCGCTCTTGCGATGACCTCTGCGTCGCGGCCTATGTCGTTCGTAAGCGTCAGCCAACGACCGCGCGAGCTTAAGCGGTGGCGCCGTTCTCGGACTTGGTCCAATTCCACGGGAGAAGTTCGCTAAGCCTGTTGATGGGATGCCCCTTTGCCATGCGGTCGATGACGTCGGCAAGGTAGGCTTCCGGATCGAGGCCATTTAGCTTGGCCGATTGCAGTACGGTGTAAATGACGGCGGCGCGTTCACCGCCGGCGTCAGATCCCAGGAACAAGAAGTTTTTCCGTGTAATGGCAATCATGCGCAGCGAGCGTTCGGCTGGGTTGTTGTCGATGCCGAGCCGGCCGTCCTCGGCGTAAAGACATAACGCATCCCACCTGGTCAGCGCGTATTGCAACGACTTTGCCAATCCGGTTTTGGATGAGAGCCGCCGGCGCTGTTCCGTCATCCAAGACTTAAGCTCGGCAAGGATTGGCAGCGCATGCTCACGCCGAAGCTTCTGCCGTTCATTGGCGGTCTTGCCGGTGATGTCGGCCTCGATCGTGTATAGTGTTTGGATCCGCCGCAGTGCCTCCTCGGCGATCGGCGATTTGGTGCGCTCATATTCATCGAATAATTTTCGGCGCGCATGTGCCCAGCACGCGGCATGCATGATGCGCGGTGCGTTTGCACCAGGCGGGCCAACCTGCCGCGTCAGCGCTTCGTACCCGCTAAAGGCATCGGCCTGGATCACGCCGTAGAAGTTGGCCAGATGATCACGCGGTCGCTCGCCTTTGCGATCTGGGCTGTACCGGTAATAGGCGGCAGGTGCCCGTGTTCCCTGCCACGGTCGTTCGTCGACCAGGTAAATCCAAATCCGTCCAATCCGGGTTTTGCCATTGCCCGGTGCCAACACTTTGATCGGCGTGTCATCGGTGTGGATGACCGGTGCCGCTACCACATACGCGCCGATGAGTTGCGCCAGCGGGGCCAGCCACCAGGCGGCGTGACCGATCCAGTCAGCCAGTGTCGCGCGTTCGATCTCAACACCCTCGCGCGCCAGGATCGCCGACTGACGATAGAGCGGCAGGCCGTCGAGATATTTCGAGACCACCACATTGGCTAGCAGGCCGGCACCGGGGCGGCCTTTCTCAATCGGCAAATTCAGGTGCCGGCGCCTGGATGATCGTCTCGCAAGCCCGGCAGGAAAGTTTCGGCCGGATATGCCGGATCACCTTCACCCGTGCCGGAATTTTCTCCAGCACCTCGCTCGTATCCTCGCCCAATTTTGAGAAGTGGGTGCCACCGCAAGCCGGGCAAATCTCCTGCGGCGCGTGGATGATCTCTTCGCGCGGCAGATGATCAGGTAGCGGCCGGCGCACCGGCTGGCGCCGTTCGCGCTCCGGCTGGTCGGCCTTGGGGCGCCGCGCCGCCGCTGCGATACGCGCGGCCTCGCTCTCTTCAAGGTCCTCGAGCTTGAGTTCAAGCTGGTGAATTTGCTCATCCAGCGCCTCGGATGACCGGCCGAACTGCATCCGGCGCAGTTTGTGCAGCTGAGCTTTATATTGCGCGATCAGCAGATGCGCGCCGGTCAATTCGGCCCGGGCGGTCGCCAACTCGGCCTCTCGCTCGGCCAAAGCAGCACGCAATGTGGCGATTTCTTCGAGCGCGTCCATCGCATGGGATTCTATCAAGAATCATAGATAAAATCACGATTTTTTCGATGTAACACAGTGGTTTTCTGCGTATTTCAGCAGGCTGTTTCCGGTGTCCAGGTGCGCACCGGTGCCCGCCAATCGATGCCCTCAAGTAACATCGAAAGCTGTGCCGCGGTCAGCGAGACCGAACCATCCTTGGCCTGCGGCCAGAGGAACTTGCCGCGTTCCAGGCGTTTGCAAAACAGGCAAAGCACTTGGCCATCCCACCACAGAATCTTGACCAGATCACCGCGCCGGCCGCGGAACGCATAAAGTGCTCCGTTGTGCGGATCGAGATGCAACAGCGTCTGCACCTGGGCGGCCAGCGTATCAAAACCTTTCCGCATGTCCGTCGCACCACAGGCCAGATAGACGCGGACATTTCCCTGCGGGCCAATCATCGCAGGGCCACAAGAATTTGTCGCAACGCGCTGGCGTCGATGTCGCCCGTGAGCCGAAGCTTTATCCCATTCGGAAGTTCGACCTCGACATTTCCAGCGGTATGCGCTGCCGACTGCGGTTCAACCGGCACCGACATCGGGGCCGGTAATGCCGGTGTATCGGGCGCCAGCGATACCGGCACAAAGCCAGTCAGCGCGCCGGTGCGGAATTGTTTGCGCCACGTATAAAACTGGCCGCTGCTGATCCCA
>NCAT01000085.1 GCA_002255575.1 Acidocella sp. 20-57-95 | reverse complement strand
TTTAATGCGATCCATGCGATTTTCCCGCACACCGCTGAATTGCGGCTATTTACCGTCGGTGCCGTGACTGAGGGTACCGACGCGCAAGCCAAATGCTCGGTGCGGTTGGAAGAAGACGGCAAGCTGGTGGATGGCCAGGGGGCGGACACCGACACCATCGTGGCGGCAGCGCGGGCCTATATTCATGCGCTTAATAAATTGCTGGTGAAACGGACCCGGACGGAGCCGGCGGCGCTGGCGAGCTAGGCTCTGGCGCGCTTATTGAAAGCTTGGGTGGCCCGGTCATGCCGGGCCACCACAGCGCGAGGGGCATCCTGTGGCGCCCCGCTTTCCTCAGTTACCCAAATTTATCTGGTTGCGGTTGGTGGCGGCACCGGTCAGCGCGCCGGCCCCCGCGCCAAGCAGCGCGCCTGTACCAGCACCCAAGCCCGTGGCGGAGCCGATAATCGCACCGCCGGCAGCGCCGATCGCACCGCCGGTCAGGGCCCGGTGGCCCGGCGTATCGCCACAGCCAGCCAGCGTGGTCAGGGACAGAGCTAATAAAACCGGCATTGTGAATTTGCGAAGCATCATAAAAACTCCCTCATTTAGAACAGTCTTGCTGCTATATTTTATCAGCACCGGGTATTTTCATCCCCCATCCTGTGGCCTGACCAAAGCTTAATCTGCCGCTAAGGAACTTCGCCCCGCCTGCTGGGCTGCCCTGCCGTGTTGCGCACTTGCAGCGTGATGACCCTTTCTGTAAGCCCAGCCTGCCTGCGGGATGTTTCCCCTGTCATCCCAAATGCCTTGGAAGGATTTGAATGTTTTCTAGAATTCTCGGCATCATGTCAGCCGACATGGCCATCGACCTCGGTACCGCCAACACACTGGTTTACGTCAAAGGCCGTGGGATCGTGCTCGCTGAGCCGTCCGTCGTCGCCATCGCCGATGTGAAAGGCCGCAAGCATGTGTTGGCCGTTGGTGAAGAAGCCAAAATGATGCTTGGCCGTACCCCCGGCAACATCCAGGCCATCCGGCCGCTGCGCGACGGCGTGATCGCTGACTTTGAAGTGGCGGAAGAAATGATTAAGCATTTCATCCGCAAAGTGCATAACCGCCGTGGCTTTGCCTCACCGCTTATCATTATCTGCGTGCCCTCTGGCTCGACTGCCGTGGAACGCCGCGCCATTCAGGAATCCGCGGAATCCGCCGGTGCCCGCAAAGTGCTGCTCATTGAAGAACCAATGGCCGCCGCCATCGGCGCCGGGGTGGTACCACGGAAGTGGCCGTGATTTCGCTCGGCGGCATTGTCTATGCCCGCTCTGTCCGCGTTGGCGGTGACAAGATGGATGAAGCCATCATCTCCTATATCCGCCGCACCTTTAACCTGCTGATCGGCGAAAGTTCGGCTGAGCGCATTAAAATGGATATCGGCGCCGCCTGGGTGAACCCCGGTGAAGACGGGCCTTCCCGCTTCGTGAAAGGCCGCGACCTTGTGAATGGCGTGCCTCGGGAAGAAGTTGTCACCCAGCGCCAGATCGCCGAAGCGCTAGCGGAGCCGATCAGCCAGATTGTGGAAGCCGTTAAGGTTGCGCTTGAAAACTGCCCGCCGGAGTTGGCGGCCGATATCGTTGATAAAGGCATCATGCTGACCGGTGGTGGCGCCTTGCTGCACCGGCTGGATGAAGTGCTGCGTGTGTCAACGGGTCTGCCCGTGATGGTGGCGGAAAACCCGCTGCAATGCGTCGCCCTCGGCACTGGCCGCGCCCTTGAGGAAATCAAACGCCTCCGCCCCGTCCTGTCATCGATGTA
>NCAT01000043.1 GCA_002255575.1 Acidocella sp. 20-57-95 | reverse complement strand
CGAGCATTTGGCTTGCGCGTCGGTACCCTCAGTCACGGCACCGACGGTAAATAGCCGCAATTCAGCGGTGTGCGGGAAAATCGCATGGATCGCATTAAAGGTGGCATCCACCGGCCCATCGCCCAAAGCCTCAGTCACCGCCGCGGTGCCGTCAATTTCCAGCGACAATACAGCTTTCGCTTTGGCTTTGGAGCCTGCCCAGACTTCCAGGTCCAGGAACTTAATGCGCTGATGATCACGCATTACCTCGTCATCCACCAGGGCGACGATGTCGTCGTCATACACAATCTTTTTACGGTCGGCCAAATCCTTGAAGCGCCGGAAGGCGTCGTTCAGGGCGTTATCACCCAGCTCGCCATAGCCCAAGGTCGCCAATTTATCGCGGAACGCCGCCCGGCCGGAATGTTTGCCCATCACCAGCGAGGTTTTCTGCCAACCGACAGATTCCGGCGTCATAATCTCATAGGTTCCGGCGTTTTTCAGCATGCCATCCTGGTGAATGCCAGATTCATGGGCGAACGCGTTGCGGCCCACGATGGCCTTGTTGGGCTGCACGTCAAACCCGGTGATGGTTGCCAGCAGTTTGGAGGTGCGCAAAATCCGGGTGGTGTCGATATTATGGGTATAGGGCGCCACATCCGGGCGGGTACGGATCGCCATGGCAACTTCTTCCAAAGCCGCATTACCAGCGCGTTCGCCAATACCATTGATGGTGCATTCAATCTGCCGGGCCCCGGCTTTCACCGCCGCCAGCGTGTTGGCCACCGCTAGCCCCAAATCATTATGGCAATGGGTGGAGAGCTTCCACGCAGCGGCACAGAAAATCCGGGTCGGTCCGGCTGCCATCCTCAGCGGACCATTCCACGTCATCGGTAAAGTCCCGCGCCAGGGTCACCGAAGCCGTCACAGCCGCCAGCACGGCATCTGGCTCCATCCGCAACTTATATTTCATGTGCAACGGCGAGGTGGAGATAAACGTATGGATCCGCTTGCGCTCAGCGGCCTTTATGGCCTCGCCAGCGCGGCTGATATCCGCCGGGGCAGACCGCGCCAAACCCGCAATCACCGGGCCTTTGATGCTCTCGGCAATGCGTTTGACACTGTCAAAATCGCCGATGCTGGCGATCGGGAAGCCGGCCTCGATCACGTCCACGCCAAGGTCGGCCAGCATTTCTGCCATCCGCACTTTCTCGTCGATATTCATGGAAAAGCCGGGCGATTGCTCGCCGTCGCGCAAGGTGGTGTCGAACATGATCACGCGGTTGGCGCCGATCTTGCCGAAATTAGGATGATTGATGCTCATAAATTTGCTCCGCTAAACGCTAAATGCCGGTGTTGTGGGAAGAGGGGCATTCCCCTGAACGTGGCCGGCAGATTGCGCCGCGCGGCTTAACTACGCCCAGGGGCGTGTAAGTCGAAGCTGGAGGCTAAGCAGGAATGCGCACGATACCATGCCCAGAAGCTAGGACAATGCGCCGGATTGAGCAAGTTTCGGTCTGCAAGTCTGGCATACGCTTACCATGTTGTCTCAGCCGCCCGTTCGTCATTCCCGCGCAGGCGGGAATCTTCTTCAAAGCACTCAAAAAGATACCCGCCCTACGCGGGAACGACGCGTTGGGCGGGTATGGGTGGTTTGGGTTGCGATGGCGTATCGCTGAAATGTATTTTGCGAAACCCAGGTTTTGTGAAACCCAGGCGTTTAGCTGGCTTTCGTTCGCAGCCGGGCCATTTCTTCCTTTAATCGCAATTTCTCCAACTTCATCTTCGACAACTGCCCATCATCCGGGCGTGGGCGGGAATCCTCCACATGGATTTTGGTCTCCAAGCTGGCGTGACGTTCTTTGAGAGCTTCGATATGCGATTGCAGGCTCATGATGCCTCCTTAAGGCAAGGGAACAGGCGAAGTTGCCAAAACAAATTCCGGGTCATCCCCGGACTTTTGAGGCTAATCCCATTGCCATCAGTTTGTCATCTGAATAAACGCGCTGGCGTGCCACGTTGGCATAAAAATTCTGGTTCCCGGCGAGAAGGATTCGCTCTATGGCTCCGCTATGCTGACCGATAAAGATAATCTGCTGCGCCGGTTACACGCTTTGCGTAGCGAGCACCGCGACCTCGACACCGTGATTGCGCGCATCACAGAGCATAGCCCGCTGGACCAGTTGCAAATTCAGCGGCTGAAAAAGCGCAAGCTGGGGCTGAAGGATGAAATCGCCTGGCTGGAAAGCCGGTTGATCCCGGACCGCACCGCGTGAGCGCGCCGTTGGTGGGCATTATCATGGGCAGCCGTTCGGACTGGCCGGTGATGCAACATGCCGCAGACATGCTGGCGCAATTAGGGGTACCATATGAGGCGAAGGTGGTTTCCGCCCACCGCACCCCCAAGCGCCTATATGATTACGCCACCGGCGCAGAGGCGCGGGGCTTGAAGATTATCATCGCCGGGGCCGGTGGGGCCGCGCATCTGCCGGGTATGGCGGCATCTTTAACCAATTTGCCAGTGCTCGGCGTACCGGTGGCGGCCACCGCCTTGCAGGGGCAGGATAGTTTGCTCTCGATCGTGCAGATGCCGGGCGGAATCCCGGTAGGCACTTTGGCCATTGGCAAACCCGGCGCGATTAATGCGGGCCTTCTGGCAGCCTCGATTTTGGCTTTGTCTGACCCCGCATTACGCAGCCGCGTTGCTGCTTTGCGGGCGGCCCAAACCGAAAACGTGCCTGACACCCCCGAATGAGCCTCCCCCCCGGTTCCACCATCGGCATTATTGGCGGTGGCCAATTAGGCCGCATGTCCGCCATGGCCGCCGCCCGGCTGGGCTACCGCGTGCATATTTTCACGCCCGAAGCCAACAGCCCGGCATCTCAGGTGGCGGCGGCTACGACTATGGCAGACTATACCGACCACGCGGCGCTGACAGCGTTTGCGGCGGCGGTCGATGTAGTGACATTTGAGTTTGAGAATATTCCGGCCGCCAGCCTGCAAATACTCACCAACCTGAAACCGGTGCACCCGAGCGCTGAAATTCTGGCCATCAGCCAGGACCGGTTGGTTGAAAAAGACTTCCTGAACAAAGCCGGAGCGCCCACCGCGCCTTATGCAGCGGTTGAAACCGACGCTGACCTTGCCGCCGCCATTGAAAAACTTGGCCTGCCGGCGGTGCTGAAAACCACCCGGCTTGGCTATGACGGCAAAGGCCAGGCGATGCTGCGCACCACTGAAGATACCGCCGCCGCCTTCGCCGCACTCTCCCCCAAGCCCTTGGTGCTGGAAGGCTTTGTTAATTTCGCCTGCGAAATTTCGGTGATCATCGCGCGCAGTGCCGATGGCAGCATCGCCAGCTTCGACCCCGTGGAAAACCGCCATAAGCATCATATCCTGGACCTCACTTTAGCCCCGGCACCATTGCCGCTTGGTTTGCTGGCCGAAGCCACGAAATTGGGGCGGTTAATCGCGCAGGCGCTCAATCTCGTCGGCCTGCTGGCGGTGGAAATGTTTGTCACGGCTGACGGCGCGTTGCTGATTAACGAAATCGCCCCGCGCCCGCATAATTCCGGCCATTGGACGATGGATGCCTGCCCGGCCAGCCAGTTTGAGATGCATATTCGCGCCGTCGCCGGCTTGCCGCTGCCGCCCGCCACGCGCCATGCCGATGCTGTGATGAAAAACCTGGTCGGCCCCGATGACATGGCCGATTGGCCGCTTATTCTGGCCACACCGGGGCTGATCGCGCATCATTACGGCAAGGCGGAAGCGCGCTTGGGGCGTAAAATGGGCCACGTGAACAGGTTATTTCCGAAAGGCAGTTTGCCCGGCGAATTCGGTATCGAAGCCGCGCTGAAATACAAATAGCAGCCGGTTACCCCCGCGCACCCTTTTTGTCATCCCCGCACCCTTTCTTGTCATCCCCGCACCCTTTCTTGTCATCCCCGCACCCTTTCTTGTCATCCCCGCACCCTTTCTTGTCATCCCCGCACCCTTTCTTGTCATCCCCGCGAAAGCGGGGACCTCCCCCAGCCGGAGGCGATTCCCGCTTTCGCGGGAATGACAAAAGAACGGGAATGACAAAAAGAACGGGAATGACAAAAACGGAAACAACAAAACAAAAGGCCCGGAACGACAAACTGGGCTCCGTTACCTACCCGCGCGCCCCAAATATCGCTGACCCCACCCGCACATGCGTGGCACCACAGGCAATCGCCGTCTCAAAATCGCCAGACATACCCATTGATCGCACTGCCAGCCCATGCGCATCGGCCATTGAGGCCAACAGCTTAAAATACCGCGCGGGCGCCTCATTGGCTGGTGGAATGCACATCAGCCCGGTGAGCGAAGCCCCAAACCGCCCCACCATGTCGCGGATAAACCCATCCGCTTGCGCCACCGCCACGCCGGATTTTTGCGGTTCATCGCCGATATTCACCTGCACCAGCAAATCCGGGCAGCGCCCGGCCGCCTGCACCGCGTTATAAATAGCGTCCGCCAGCTTCGGGCGGTCGAGCGTTTCAATCACGTGGCACAGCCGCACCGCGTCTTTGGCTTTGTTGGTCTGCAACCCGCCGATCAGATGCAGCCGCATGGTGGGCTGTACCGCTAGCAAAGCCGGGAACTTGCCCGCCGCTTCCTGCAAGCGGTTTTCCCCGAACAAAAACTGCCCGGCTGCCAACGCCTGGGCCACGGCATCCGCCCCATGGGTTTTAGAAACCGCCACCAATTGCACATCATTCGGGTTGCGGCCGGCCGCCTGCGCTGCCGCCGAGAGTCTGGCTCGTACACTGGTAAGTGCGCGCGGCACCGATATAGTTGTGTCCATGGACCAAGGGTTACTCAGCTGGGCGAGACAGGTAAAGCAGCGCCAAAAAAACGCCCTGCCGGTGCTCTGGCTGTTCACTGACGCGCCAACACTGCCCGACCCGCTGCCAAGCATCGCCAAGTTACCCAAGGGCCTGTGCGGCGTGGTGTTCCGGCACGATGCCGCGCCCAACCGGCTGCCATTAGGCTTACGCATTGCCCAGCTTTGCAAGGCGCGGCGGCTCGCGCTGGTGGTGGCGGGCGATGCGCGCTTAGCCGCCCGGCTGCATGCCGGGGTGCATTTGCGCGGTGGGCGCTGGCCCGGCCATGTCCGCACCCCGGGCTTGCGCACCGCGTCGGCTCATAATGTTCCCGAAATTATGTCGGCGCGGCGCGCGCAAGCTGGCGTAATCTTCATCTCGCCTGCCTTCGCCACTGCCAGCCACCCAGGGGCGAAGGGGCTTGGCGGGTACGGCTGGCGCACATTGGCGCGGCAGGCCCGGCCCCAAAAAGCCTACGGATTAGGCGGAATTTCCGGGCAAAGGGTGAAATCTCTGGGCCCACTTTGTTACGGTGCAGCCTCGATCAGAGCGCTGGTCGGTGCGTTTTCATAATCGTTTTCATAATAATGTCATATCGTTGTGGCCTATACGCCACACCTGCCAGCAATTAGCTAAAAACAGCATTTCCATCATTGCCTGCAACCGCCATTCCGGCTTTTAACATCTTCGGCCTACCGCTCGCGGCTCACTGATTCGCGTGATTGAATTTTGGGTCGCGTTTATAAAGATTCGGCAATTTCAATTCCGGCCGGGACAACCGGCCATACAAGGAGATTTTCATGCGTAAACTTCTTTTGGCTTCTGTAGCCACCATCGCGGGTACCCTCGCAATGACTGCTGGCGCCCAGGCCCAGCCCGTTAAAGTCCCGGCCCCGGGCGCTGTGGTCGTTCATTTGAACGGCTGGTTCGACTTTGAAGGCGTGGCTATGAGCAACCCGACCACCGATGGCAGCAAATTCAGCGCCATCAATACTGTTGGCCTGTTCCGCCTGTATCCGGGCTTCGATGCCACTTTGAAGAACGGCATGCAGTTTGGTGTTGCCTCCGAAATTCGTGACACCCTGGCCGCCCCGAACGGCGCCGGTGTGAATGGTAATACTGCGGTTGCAGTGTCCGCTTTGGCCAGACCGACAGCGCTTTCTCGCTGATGTCCTATGGTGACATCGAAGGCTTCGGTGACGCGCAACAATGGAACTCCGACCTCGGCACCGCCGCGGTGCTGGAAGCTGCCGGCAAGCCGAACAACCTGTTCGCCGTTTCCGGCGCGCTCTACACCACCTCCAAAATCGTTTACATCTCGCCATCTTTCGCAGGCGTAAACTTCGCGGTTGGCTTTGAGCCGAACTCCAACGGCATTGCCGAAGGCACCGCCAGCAACCTCTCTGGCCAGACCTCAATCGCCGGCAGCTCCAACAGCCGCCGCCGCAACACCATCGATGCGATGATCGGTTATAGCGCTGACATGGATGGCGTTGGCCTGAAAGCATCCGTTGGTTACTTGGACGCCTCACCACTGGGTGGCTCGCCGGTAACAACCCCGTCTTCCTTCACAGTGACTGGAGCCACTGGTGGTAACTTACAGGGAACCTTTACGCCGGCCTCGACCAAAGCAGCTCCTAACTACAAAAATATGGGCATCGTTCAGGCCGGCGCGCAGGTTGCTGTTGGTGGCGCCACCGTTGGCGTGAACTACAAGACTGGTTCCGTGAACAACGGCTACACCTTCCTGACACCTGGCCAGCGCCATGATAACGACTTCCTGGTCTCCGGCATCTATACCATGGGTCCGGTCATTCTGGGTGCCAGCTACTTCTTCAACCAGAGCGCTGGTGGTTACACTGTTGGTGGTACCGTTGCCCGTACACAGTCGAACGACGGTGTGGCCATCGGTGCAAACTACAATTTCAGCCCGAACTTCGGTTTGTTCGCGCAGTATCTGTACGGCCAGGTTCACCAGGCTTCCGCCACCTCGCACGGCAACAGCCACACCAATGCTCTGGGTGTTGGTGCCAGCCTGCACTGGTAAGCTGATCGCTTAAACGACATGAGCAAGGCGGCAGGGCAACCTGCCGCCTTTTTCATTGCCTGCCCCTTGGCGGAACCTCCCGGGCAGACTACAGACCGGAGGGATTTTCACCATCGTTACCGTAGAGGTTGTTCATGAATTTGCGCCGTAATGTCCGTTTCGGAATTTTCAGCCTCGCTTTGGCGCCCGCCCTGGCAGCCTGTAGCTACCTGCCACACGGGCAGCCTTTGGCGGCCGGCCAGTTGAATAACACGATGGCCCAGGAAGTTCCCGGCGCAAATGTAAATGGCACAAACGCTTTCCCCGGCCTTGGTTTGAATTTAGGCAATATCGGCAAGGGCCAGTCCGGCACCGGCATTCAGGTGAACGCGTTCCTCTGGCGCGGCACGCTCGACACATTATCCTTCATGCCGCTGGTCTCAGCTGACCCGTTCGGTGGCGTGGTGATCACTGACTGGTACAGCCCCCCCGCCACCCCCAATGAGCGCTTCAAGGCCAACGCCTATATTCTCAGCCAGACCATGAGCGCCAACGCCGTGAAGGTGACCGTGTTCCACCAGGTGCAGCAAAACGGCCAGTGGGTGGATGCCCCGGTTGACCCCAGCACAGCCTCCGGCCTGGAAGACCGCATTCTGGCCCGCGCCGCCGACTTGAAGGCAGAATCGCAGAATAGCAAGTAAGGGCGAGGGTTTCCGCTTCTCCCTGTTGCCATCCCCGCTTTCCCTTTCCTGTCATCCCCGCTTTCCCTTTCCTGTCATCCCCGCTTTCCCTTTCCTGTCATCCCCGCTTTCCCTTTCCTGTCATCCCCGCGAAAGCGGGGACCTCCCCAAGCCGAAGGGGATCCCCGCCTTCGCGGGGATGACAGTTAGAGCGCGGGGATGACAGTTAGAGCGCGGGGATGACAGTTAAAGCGCTGGGATGACAGGTAGAGCCCGGTGATGACAGCTAGAGCGCTGGGATGACAGTTAGAGCGCCGGACTGTCAGGTAAAGGGCGAGAAACCAACAATTAACGCGGGCGCAGCATGAAACCCGGCTGGATTTATATTCTAACCAACCGCCCGGGCGGAACATTGTATATTGGCGTTACGTCAAACCTTATCCGCCGCATCAGCGAACACCGCGCCGCGGAAATACCGGGCTTCACCCAGCAATATAACCTCAAACAGCTCGTTTATTTCGAACGCTATGAGGATATCGCAGCCGCCATTAGCCGCGAAAAGGCCCTGAAAAAATGGAACCGGGCCTGGAAAATTGAACTGATCGAAGGCGCAAACCCAAAATGGGATGATCTTTACAGTTCCATTTTGTAGGGCTTATTTTTATTACCTCCGCCCTCCGGGGCGTGTCATCCCAAATTACGGTTCTTGTCATCCCCGCGCAAGCGGGGACCTCCCCAACCCGGATCTGATTCCCCCCTACGCGCGAACGACAAGACCGAACACGCAATAACGATCACACACTACCCAACCGTCACCACCACCACATGGTCAGCATCCACCTCCTGCAAGGCGGTGTGCAGCGCCACGATGCCGTCCAGCATCATGTCGCCAGCGTCTTCCTCGTCTTCCTCCACAAAATCCTCATAGGCTTGGCGGAGTTCCTTTTTGTTGAAATTTTCCGGGCTCAGCGCTTCCAGATATTTGGCTTTATCCTCAGCGGTCAGAATAAACACCATCGCCTCCTCCAGCGCCTCGGCAATGTCAGCCACCACCTCGTTCTCGCTGGTTTCCAGGTCGATATCATATTCTTCCGAGAGCACCGGCAGCAGCACTTCGAGCGTGTCGCCATCCCAGTCATAATCCGCCACAGACGTGCCGTTGGCAGCCAGATACGCCATGAAGGCCGCCGGGTCTTCGTCATTCGCGGCTTCAACAAGCTCACCCAGGTCAGCGCGTGCAAGCCGGGTAAAAGTGGCGGTGACCGACATGTAAATGCTCCTGCTGATAAAATTTAGGCTGTCTTACCAGCCGGGGTTTAGCCTGCCAATGTTGCAACAGCACCGCCATAATGATGCTAACATGACCGTTACCAAACAGCTTATGTCACCGATCAGCAACAGGGTGCAAAATTCACGCTGTGCGCGAACATTCTGTCTCGCGAACGCCGCATAAACTGGCTAAGATATTAAACATTAAAGTTATTTTAGGGAATTATCATGAAATTACGATTGCTCCTGGCTGCCGCCACTTGCCTTGCTTTGCCGCTTGCCGCTGCCCATGCGCAGCCTGTCACCGGCCCGTATATCAGCCTCGGCGCTGGCACCAGCATCTCGAACCCGATTGGCTATGGCTATGACCAAAACGAATTTGGTTTGAACTATCACGCCAGCGGTAAGCTGCAGTCTCGTAATTCCTATGCCGGCGTTGCCGCTGCCGGTTACGGCTTTGGCAATGGCTTCCGGGTTGAACTCGGCGGCGATTTCTACCGCAATAGCTTCCATGCCAGCGACGCGACGCAGACCTCATTGTTTAACACCCAGTCGCTTCACCAACGCATCTATGGTGGCGAGAATACCTATGGCCCCATGTTCAATGCGCTGTACGACATGAATATCGGCCTGCCGGTGTTCCCCTATGTTGGTGCGGGCGTCGGCTACCAGTGGGTTAGCCTGTCGCGGCATGTCAATATCTCAAACAATGGCGTAAATAGCTTCGGTAGCGAAACAATCAGCGGCACGCAAGGTAGCTTTGCTTACCAGATCATCGCTGGTCTCTCCTACCCGATCGCAGCTGTACCTGGCCTTTCGCTCACCGGCGAATACCGCTTCATGCAGTTGGTGCAGAGCCGCCACTATAATGGTTCGTTTAGCAATTTTAATGGCCAGCAAAGCTCGTCCAAAGTCAGCTTCGGCCAGCAATCCAGCCACACTTTCCTGGTCGGCCTGCGTTACCAACTATTCCCAGCGCCCGTTATGGCGCCTGCCCCGGCACCTGCCCCAATGGCAGCGCCAGCCCCGGCACCTGCCAAAACATATTTGGTATTCTTTGACTGGGATAAATATAACCTAACGCCGCGCGCCACCCAGATTATTGCGGAAGCAGCGGCTGATTCCAAAACCACCAAGGTGACCAAAATCACCGTGTCCGGCTATACGGATACGTCCGGTACGGCAACCTATAACCAAAGCCTCTCGGTGAAACGTGCCAAGGCTGTGGCTGTGAAGCTGATGGCTGATGGCGTTCCGGCATCAGAAATCTCCATCTTCGCCTATGGTGAAACGCATTTGCTGGTACCAACCGGCCCGAATGTGCGTGAACCGCAGAACCGCCGCGTGGAAATCGTTCTTAACTAACCTTACGATCACCGCATGAACAAAAACCCCGGAAGGCAACTTCCGGGTTTTTTTTGTGGCGCTATGCCGGGCCGATCGGGTTTAACGGTGCGGCCCGCAAGGCCTGCTTATCAACCTTGCCATTTGGCGTTTTCGGCATCTGGTCCAGATAGAAAATATATTTCGGCCGTTTGGCAAAGGCCAAAGCGCCTTTGCAATAGGTATCGATGTCCTTGTGCTTAAAGCCGGGCTTGCCGACCACGAAAGCCACAATCTCCTCCACACCATCCGCGCCTGGCCGCCCCACCACAGCAACATCGGCGACGTGCGAATGTTTTATAATGACCTCCTCAATCTCAGAGGGGTAAATGACAGCATTGCCAATCTGGATTGCATCCGCCAGACGGCCTTCCAGCACCAGGTAGCCATCGGGGCTGATAAAACCAACATCGCCCGGATAATACGCGCCATCCACAAAGCGTTCCGTCCCGCGCGCATTATCCTCGGGGTGGAAGAAGCCCACGCCAACCGCCGGCCCGCGCAGCCTGAGTTGCCCAGTTTTGCCCGGCGCCAGCACGGCACCATGGTCGTCCACAATCTCAACCACGGCGCCAGGGCCAGCAACCGGGCGGCCAACCGTGTTGGTCTGCTGGCGGATGATCGCGGGGTCGCAACAAGCCACCAAGCCAAAGCCGGTGCAGCCGTAACTATCATATAGGTTTGGCGAAAGATGCTGCAGGAAACTGAGCTTATCTTGCGGCAGCATCGGCTGCCCGCTAACCACCAGCGCGCGCATCGTGGGAAATAATACGCCCGTTGCCGGTGCGTATTTCAGCATCAGCCGCACCATCCCCGGCGGTACCGGGAAAATACAATCATCGTAGGCCTGCACCTGCCGGACCAGGTCGATCAGATATTTATAGTCTGGCAATAAAACGCAGGCGCCACCCAGCAGAAACTGGCTGATCATGAATTGCAGCAGAAAGCTGGTATTTGGCGGCGCTGCGAGCAGCAGCACAGCAGGGTTTTCAACCCGGTAATAGCCAGAGAAATTAACGTAATTGGCCGCCCGAATAATACGTTGCTGCTGGGTGGCCACATGGCCTTTGGGAATGCCGGTGCTGCCAGAGCTTAACACGATTGTCCGTAACGCCTCCGGGCTGCCCGCAAACCGCACGTCACCGGCGAAATTCGCAAGTTGCGCGCGCCAGTCCAACCCAATCACCACCCGCACCCGCGCCGGCGCTTCCGGCCCGCCCGTTTCAACCGCTGTTGCCGTCGCGGCAAAGCGGGACACGACCGAGGCCAGAATGGGTGCGGTGGTTTCAGATGGTAAACCAATATCCACCAGCCCCATACGCATACAGCCAAGCGTGAACACCGCACGTGCAATGCTGTTGGTCATGGCGATGGCGATCCTATCGCCCGCCTTCAGCCCCTGGGCACGCAAATAAACCGTGGCCTGCCCCACCAAAGTTGCGAGCGTCCGGTAGGATATGGTCTCGTGCCCGGCGATCAGCGCCGGTGCATCAGGCTGCCGCGCCGCATGATGAAACACGGCGTCGCTGATATTCTCAAACTCAAACCTAACCATCACCCGCGCTCATCTGCCATTGCCTACCGCGGCAACATAGCGGCAGGCGCGCAGCCGTGACAAATGACCGCGCGTCCCGCTTAAATCAGGACCTTCATGAGAGCTCGCCCGCGAACAAGTCGCTCAGCCCGTCCAGAATGCGCTGGGCAGAATCCTCAGATGATGCCTGCGCGGTCTGTAGATGAAATGCCGGCGCTTCCGGCGCTTCATAAGGGCTGGAGATGCCGGTGAAATTCGCAATCTGCCCAGCATCCGCCTTTTTATACAGCCCCTTCGGGTCCCGCTGGCGGCAAATATCGATCGGTGTGTCAACAAACACTTCAAAGAATGCCGCATCCCCCGCCAGCTCCCGCGCCAATTGCCGCTCCGCCCGGAAGGGTGAGATGAAGGAAACCAAAACGATCAACCCCGCGTCGGCAAACAGTTTCGCCACCTCTGCCACGCGGCGAATATTCTCTACCCGGTCAACATCGGTAAAGCCCAGATCGCGGTTCAGCCCATGGCGGATATTATCACCATCCAGCATGTAGGTATGCGCACCGCGGGCGTGCAGCTTGGCTTCCAGAATATTCGCAATGGTCGATTTGCCAGAGCCGGACAGCCCGGTGAACCAAAGAATGCCAGGCTTATGGCCCTTCTGCGCAACCCGGGCGGCATGGTCCACGGTAAGCACTTGCCGGTGCACATTAGTGGCACGGCGCAGCCCATGGCGGATCATACCCGCGGCTAGCGTCGCATGGCTCACCCGGTCGATGATGATAAAGGCGCCGGTGCGGCGGTTGTTATTGTAAGGGTCAAACGCAACCGGTGCGCTCAGTGAAATATTCGCCGTACCGATTTCGTTCAACGCCAAATTATTGCTGGCCAGCTGCTCAAAACTATTTACATCGGTTTTGTATTTCAGCTTGGAAATGGTGCCGGAAACCATGCGTGTGCCAACCCTGAACACGTAGCTGCGCCCTGGCAACATCGGCACGTCCGACATCCAGACCAGGTCCGCCACAAATTGCTCGCTCACTTCCGGCAGATCCGTCGGATCGGCAAATACATCCCCGCGCGAGGCATCAATTTCACGGTCCAGCACCAGTGTAATCGCATCTCCCGCGATCGCTTCCGCAGGCTCGCCATCATAGGTAATAAGCTTCGCCACCTGCGCCGCAGCGCCCGAGCCCGCCACCGTGACCTTGTCACCGGGGCGTACCACGCCGGATGCCACCGTGCCGGAAAAACCACGGAAATCCAGGTTCGGGCGGTTCACCCATTGCACCGCCAACCGGAATGGCGCGGCCAGCAAATCCTGGGCCGCATCCACCTGTTCCAAATGCGCGAGCAAAGTTGGGCCTTGGTACCATGGCATGTGCGCAGACCGGCTGGCGACATTATCGCCGTAACGTGCGGAAAGCGGGATCGCCGCCATATCAGTGAAGCCAAATTTCTGCGAAAACGCGCTGAACTCAGACTTGATGGTTTCAAAAACTGACTGGCTATACGCCATCAAATCGATTTTATTCACCGCCAGCACAATATGCTTGATACCCAGCAGCGCACAGATAAACGCATGCCGGCGGGTCTGCACCTGAATGCCCTTACGCGCATCCACCAGCAAAATAGCAAGCTCGGCCCCGGACGCACCGGTGACCATATTGCGGGTATATTGCTCGTGGCCGGGTGTATCCGCGATGATGAATTTCCGCGCTTTGGTGCCCATAAAGCGATACGCCACATCAATGGTGATGCCTTGCTCACGCTCAGCTTCCAGGCCATCCACCAGCAATGCAAAATCCATGTCAGCACCGGTGGTGCCGAATTTTTTGGAATCCTTTTCCAGCGTGACGATCTGATCATCCGGCACGGAATGGGTGTCATAAAGCAACCGCCCGATCAGGGTGGATTTGCCATCATCAACGGACCCGCAGGTGAGCACCCGCAAAAGCGAGCGTTCCGTAGTCGCCGCTTCCGGTTTCAACAGCGCCGACATTAAAAATACCCCTCGCGCTTTTTCTTTTCCATCGCGCCCGATTCATCATGGTCGATCAACCGGCCACTGCGCTCCGAGGTCCGCGCCGCCAACATCTCATCGACAATCTTCGCCAGCGTATCGGCATCGCTTTCTACCGCCGCGGTCAGCGGGTAGCAGCCCAGGGTACGAAAGCGCACCATCCGGTCATGCGGTTTTTCACCGGGCAAGAACCTGAAGCGGTCATCATCGACCATGATAAACTGCCCATTACGTTCCACCACTGGCCGGACAGCGGCAAAATATAGCGGCACAATCGGGATATTTTCCAACGCGATATATTGCCAGATATCCGCTTCGGTCCAGTTTGAGAGCGGAAATACCCGGATCGATTCTCCGGGTGCGATGCGGGTATTGAACAGCCGCCATAATTCCGGCCGTTGCATTTTAGGGTCCCAGCCATGGGTGCTGGTGCGGAACGAAAATATGCGTTCTTTGGCGCGGGATTTTTCTTCATCGCGCCGTGCCCCGCCGAACGCGGCGTCAAACCCATGCTTGTCCAGCGCCTGCTTCAGCGCATCGGTCTTCATCACATTGGTGTAGGTGGAAGCGCCATGGTCGAACGGGTTCATCCCCGCCGCCTTGCCTGCCTGGTTGGTATGCACCAGCAATTCCAGCCCCAGCCGCTTGGCGGTTTCGTCCCGGAATTTGATCATCTCCCGGAACTTCCAGGTCGTGTCCACATGCAGCAGCGGAAACGGCGGCTTGGCGGGGTAAAACGCCTTCATGGCCAGATGCAGCATCACGGCGGAATCTTTACCGATCGAATACAGCATCACCGGGTTGCGGAATTCAGCCGCCACTTCCCGCATGATTTCAATTGATTCAGCCTCAAGCTGCTGCAGATGGGTCCGGTGCCGCGTGGGCAAGTTTTGCATAATGTTCACAGCCCGCATGTGGTCCAAACAAACACTGATTGCAAATCCCGCATGGTTGTTCCCCGGGCAGGCCTGCCCGCACAATCATCCTTCTACACCAAATAAAATAACGAGGATTAAATTCTCGGGCGTCATCCCCTTACCGTCAGCCGTACCCACCCGTTTAACCCGTCATACTCGCGTAGGCGAGTATCTTCTTAAACCAGGGCCAAAGAGGATGCTCGCAT
>NCAT01000084.1 GCA_002255575.1 Acidocella sp. 20-57-95 | reverse complement strand
ACTTGTGAACGGCGGTTAGCCACACAGCTTCATTGCGTCTCGCAAATAATCGGCGAGGACCCGCGCATGGTTATGCTCCACATCACGCGCGGCGTAGAGCAACGTGACCGGAGCTCGCCGCAAAAGATCTGCGAGATGGATGAGCGCCAGGCCGTTCTGTGCAAGCTCAGTCCGGTAAAGCTGCTGAAAGTCCTGCCAGCGGTTGGGGTCGTGGTCAAACCATTGCCGCAAACCTGGGCTGGGGGCGATGTCCTTCAGCCATAGGTCGAGTGCCGCTTTTTCTTTCTTCAGGCCACGCGGCCATAAACGATCAACGAGCACACGCGCGCCATCATCCTGGCTCGGCTTTTCATAAACACGTTTGATTTGGACAATATCCGCATGCCGTGCAGGCCGGGCGAGCCTGATGCCCCCGCTGCGGCCGCGCAAGCTTTGTACAAAACCAGCCCCGGCGAGTTCGCTCACCACTTTCATCAGGTGATTTTGCGAGATGCCGTGCGCCTGGGCGATTTCGCCGATCGAGCACAGCCGTTCCTCATGGGTGGCCAGATAGAGCATCACCCTGACCGCGAAATCGGTGAAACGTGTCAGCCGCATGGCGACCGCCAATAGATGCATATCACTTGCATGTTTTTCCGGCTCGGTGTAAACATGCTTTCAAGATACATGTTTTAGAGCCTATTGTCATGCAGAATGATCAAGATCTTGATGAAGCCAGTCTGGCAGCCTTGGTCACGCATTTTTATGCGCAGGTCCGGCAGGATGCGCTGCTCGGCCCGCTATTCAATGCGGCCATTGCCGACTGGCAGGAACATCTGCGCAAACTTGCGGCTTTCTGGTCTTCGGTGATCCTCACCACAGGCCGATATAAAGGCCAGCCTTTACCCGCGCATCTGCGCCATCAGGCGCAGATCACACCGGACATGTTCGCGCGCTGGTTGGCCCTTTGGGAAGAGAGCGCAGCGCAATGCCTGCCGCCGCAGCATGCCGCGGCGGTCGTCGCAAAGGCGCAGCGCATAGCCTCCAGCCTGCGTATGGTACTGTTCCCAACCCTGCCGCCACGCGTCGGCGATCCCACGCCGGTCAGCGCATCAGCCCGGCTTTAATCTTGCGTTTCCTATATTTTTTCAACAAGCCAAGGGAGCTTTTGCATGCTCACAGCCGACCAGACCGCCATCATCAAGGCCACGGTACCTATTCTTGAATCGGGCGGTGAAGCCCTCACCACGCATTTCTACAAGGTTATGCTTGGCGAGTACCCGCAGGTCCGTCCGCTTTTTAACCAGGCGCACCAGGCCAGCGGCGCCCAGCCGCGCGCTTTGGCCAATGGCGTGCTGATGTATGCAAGGAACATCGACAAGCTCCAGGAGCTCGGACCGCTTGCCGCGCAGATCGTCAACAAGCATGTGGCGCTTCAAGTGCTGCCGGAGCATTACCCCATTGTCGGCGCCTGCCTGCTGCGCGCGATCCGCGAAGTATTGGGACCGGACGTCGCGACGGATGCGGTGATCGATGCCTGGGGCGCGGCCTATCAGCAGCTCGCGGATATACTGATCGGTGCTGAAGCCATAGTGTATGACAAGCTTGCCGCAGCCCCTGGGGGCTGGCGCGGCGCCCGTCCGTTCCGTGTTGCCCGCAAGCAGGCGGAGAGTGCGGAAATCACCTCTTTCTATCTAGAACCGGCGGATGGGCAGCCCGTGATCGACTTCGTGCCCGGCCAGTATCTCGGCCTGCGGCTTATGCGGCCTTGGCCAAGGGCGAGCGGGATGTCGTCTTTCTGCATTATGCGCGGGACGGTAAGGCCCGTGCTTTCAGCAAAACGCTGGCGGAATGGGCCATGCGCTATCCGCGCTTCCGCCATTTCACGGTCCTGGAGCATGGCGGCGAGGACGAAGCCCAGGCGGTGGGCCGCCCAGTGATCGAGCATCTGCGAAACTGGCTGCCGGCCGGGCTCGATTGCGATGTTTACTTCCTCGGCCCGAAACCGTTCATGGCGGCCATCAAGCGGCTCCTTGTCGCCCTCGGCGTGCCCGATGAACGCCGCCGCTACGAATTCTTCGGTCCGGCGGAAGCGCTGGATTAAACCTCTGCCCCAGTATGGCTTTCCAGCCATGCTGGGCCCTACTATAGGGCATGACGAAACATGACGCGCCCGGCGGCTCCCTTTCAGACAAAGACTACAAGACCCTGGCCGAAATTCGCGCCGCGTTACGCCGTTTCACGCATTTCAGCGAAAATGCAGCCCGCGCGGCAGGTTTGACGCCGCAACAGCACCAGGCTCTCCTTGCCATCCGGGCGGCGCCGGATCACGCACTCTCCATTGGAGAGCTGGCAGAGTTTTTGTTGATCCAGCCCCACAGCGCGAGCGAGCTGGCGGACCGGCTCGCCGCATTGGCGCTGGTCAGCCGCAAACCCGGTACGACGGACCGGCGCATGATGCGGCTACATCTGACCCCATCCGCCGAGGAGGTGTTGCG